>NZ_JBAGKD010000007.1:0-390831 GCF_037034205.1 Nocardia sp. SSK8 | reverse complement strand
GCCCCGGCTACTCGTGGCCAGCGGCCAGACTCCACGGTCGACACCCCACTCGCCCCGGCTACTCGTGGCCAGCGGCCGGATTCCACGGTTGACACTCCACTCGCCCCGGCTACTCGTGGCCAGCGGCCGGATTCCACGGTTGACACTCCACTCGCCCCGGCTGCCCGTGGTCAGCGGCCGGATTCCGTGCTCGACACCCCACGCGCTGCAGCCGATTGGTGCACGGGCGCCGATACTCCGCTCGACGCGCTGCTCAGTGCGCTCGAGCAGCTGGTCGCGGCAGACGCCACCGGCACCCTGCTCGAACTGCCTGGCGCTCCGTCCTTCCGCCCCGCGGCCGTGGCCGCCGCGGTGGCTGACCGGCGCGGGGTGGCGGCCAGTCGGGACACCGCGCGGCCGGACCCGGCGCGGTCCACGGCTCAGTGCCGGGTGATCGGTGTCGAGCCCGGGGCGGTTCGGGTGCTCGTCGAGACGCTGGCCGGACTGGCCGATGGCGCGCTGGTGGAGCTCGCGGTCGATGGTGTGACGGCGGTGGTGTCCGAGCGGACGACCCATGTGGTGGCCCCGGCCGACGCATTACCCACCGATCCGGCGGAGGCCGGGAACAGGCGGTGGGATGTGCTGGGTGACAAGGGTTTACGTGTCACCGCGCCGCGGGGCGTCCTCGGCATGGTCGGCTATGTGGTTCCCGGGTACGCGGGTTCGGCGGCGCGGGGGCCGCTCGACGGGTCCGGCCGGGTGCGGCCGGTGCCGGGGGCGCGCGTGCTGGTGCTCGATGCGGCCGGTGCCCCGGTGCCGCCGGGGGTGACCGGGCAGGTGTGGGTCGGCGGGGTCGCGCAGGCGGGGCCGGAAGGCGGCGAACTCCTGCCGACAGGTGATCGTGCGCACTGGACCACCGATGGCTGGCTGAAATTCGCTTAGCCTAACCTACTATCGACGAAGGCCCGCTGAACGATCCGCGGCCGCGAACACGAGGAGCTCTGTCGATGACGATGCGGCGAGACAACAAGGCGCCGCGCAGGCGCGCGGCAGGCCGGGCCGGACTGGTGCTGCTGGTGCTCGGGCTGGTCTCCGGCCTGGTCGCCTGCGGTTCCGGCGACGACACCGAGACCGGCGCCGGCGTGACCATCACGCACAACTTCGGCGAGACCACCGTGTCCGGGACGCCCGAGCGCGTGGTCACCCTGGGCAGCCAGTGGCTCGACGCCACCCAGGCCATGGGGGTCACCCCGGTGGCCTACGCCGACAGCGTCGCCATGGGCGGCAAGTCCCAGCTGCCCTGGACCCCGCCGGAGCTGGAGAAGGCGACCGTCCTGAAGATGGGCGGCGACATGGCCGAGCAGATCGCCACCGTCGAGCCCGACCTGATCCTGGTGCCCAGCTTCCTGGTGGATCAGCCGATGTACGAGAAGCTCTCGCAGATCGCGCCCACCATCGGCGCGGTGACCCCGAACGCCCAGGTCGACAAGTGGTCCGACCAGCTCACCGTGCTCGGCAAGGTGCTGCACGAGGAAGACAAGGCCACCGAGGTGATCGCCGGGGTCAACGGCAAGATCGACGCGGTCTCGCAGAAGTACCCGAACCTGACGGGCAAGACCTTCCTCACCTGCATGCTGACCGGCCCCGCCCAGCTGATGGTGCTGGCCGATCAGAACGACGGCTCCTCGGAGATGTTCACCCGTCTCGGCATGAGCATCCCCGCCAACATCGCCGCCCAGGCGAACACCGGCGGTCGCCTCGCGCTGTCCCCGGAGCGGCTCAACGAGCTGACCTCCGACGCGCTCATCTGCGGCGCGATGCCGCAGTTCGAGGCCAAGTTCAAGGAACTGCCCGGCTACAACGACCTGCCCGCGGTGCGTTCCGGCGGCATCGCCTTCGTCGACACCAAGACGATCAGCGCGATCAACACCCCCACCCCGCTGTCGATCCCGTACCTGCTCGAGACCCTCGACCCGACCTTCGCGGCGGTCGGCCGATGAGCTCGCCCGCGCGCCCGGTCCCGCTCGCGCCCGCGCAGCAGGCCGCCCTGCTGCCCGAGCGGCTGCGGGATACCCCGGCCGCCAATGTGTTCCTCGCCCTGGAACTCACCGGCGAGATCGACGCCGACGCGCTCGAGCGCGCGGCCGCCGGTGTGCTGGACGGGCACACCGCGCTGCGCACCGTGTTCCCCGCGGACCGGCGCGTGCCGTATCAGCGTGTGGTCGCCGTGCCGGAGACGGTCGTCGCGACGGTGCCGCTCGCCGACGCCGAACTCGCCGACGCCCTGCGCGCCGAGGCCGCGCACCGCTTCGACCTGATCGAGCAGATCCCCGTGCGGATCCGCCGATTCGTGCTGGGGGAGCGCTCGATCCTGGCGCTGACGGTGCACCCGGTCGCCGCCGACGACCTCGCCCTCGACCTGCTGGCCGAGGCCCTGTGCACCGCCTACAACACCGGCACCGCCGCCCCGGCGGCCGCGCAGTTCGCCGGTTTCGTGCCGCGTCAGCTCAAGAGCCTGACCACCACCCCCGCCGTCGACCCGGCGCTGAGCTACTGGCTCGACCGCCTGGCCGGGCTGCCCGAGCGCGCCGAGCCCGCCGCGGGCACCGCGCCCGCCGAGCCGGTGCGCCGGTTCCGCGTCGACCCGGAGACCCTGGCCGACTTCGCCGGTGGGCACGACCGCGCGGCGGCCTTCGCCACCCTGGTCGCCCGCTCACTGAGCGAGGCGGGCCTCGGCACCGATCTGGCCGTCGGCCTGCTGGACCAGGGCCGCGACGCGGACGGCGCCGAGGAGACCATCGGCCATTTCGCCAATCACCTGGTGCTGCGGTTCGATACGACCACCACCGGCACCCCGCGCGACCAGGTCGCCGCGGCCGCCGAGCTCGTCGCTACCGCGCGCACCCACGCGAGCACCCGCGTCGAACGGCTCACCCATCAGCTCAAGGGCGCGGGCGCGGTCGCTACCGGCGGCCTGTTCCAGGTGCTCGTCGGCGTGCGCGCGGCGGCACAGACCGCGCGGCTGCGGGGTTGCGCCGTGCGGGAATTGGACCGTCGGCTGGTCCAGCCGCACGGCGTGGACCTCGTGGTGGATATCGCCGGGGACGCCGACGGTGTCGTGGTGACCCTCCAGGGCCCGGCCCTGCCGGAGCTCGAGGGTTTCGCCGCCCATCTCGAACGCCGCTGCCGTGCCTGGGCCGCGGGCACCGACGAGACCTGCGCGCTGAGCCTGTTCGCCGCGCCCGCACCGCAATTCGACATGTTCGGCCTGCCCGGCCAGGGCGGTCCGGGTCAGACCGACACCGAACGCGCGGTGATCGAGGCGATCCGACGTGTGCTGGAGTTCGACGAGGACGACGAGATCGGCCGCGAGGACACCTTCTTCTCGCTCGGCGGTGACTCCATCGCCGCGCTGCGCCTGGTCACCGACCTGGCCGAGAACGGCTACACCTTCGATGTGCAGCAGGTCTTCGGTTCGCCCGCCATCCACGAGCTGGCCGCGCTGATCGACGAGACCGCCGCCCAGCCCGCACCCGCCCCGGCCCCGGCCGAGGTGGCGCCGCTGAGCGCCTCGGGCCTCGATCCGGCCATGCTCGCGGCACTGGGGAAGAAGCTCGGTCAGTGAGCACGCAGATCCTCGATGTCGTCGCGCTGTCGCCGTTGCAGCGCGGGCTGTACTCGGTCAGCACCACCTCCGGCGAGGTGGACCCCTACCTGGTGACCTTCGCCGTGCGGGTGGCGGGGCTGGCCGACCTGTCGACGCTGCGCAAGGCCTTCGACCAAGTGCTGCAACGGTATCCGCACCTGGGCGGCTCGGTCGTCACCGACGGCCTGCCGCACCCGGTGCTGCTCACCACCACCGCCGGGCACATCGGCTGGACCGAGCTGGACTTGCGCGACGCCGCCGATCCGGAAGCCGCCGCCCGGCAGCGCTACTGGGACGAGGGCCGCATCCGGATCGACCTGGACAACGGCCCGCTGTTCCGCGTCACCGCCGCGCGGGTCGGCGCGCAGGACTACGAGCTGATCTGCACCGCCCACCACATCGTGGTCGACGGCTGGTCGATCCCGCTGCTGTTCGCCGACCTGATGGCGCTGCACCGCGGCGAGGGCGCGACCCTGCCGCCCGCCCCGCCGCTGCGCGAACACGCCGCCTGGCTGGCCTCCCGCGACACCGCCGCCTCCATCGACGCCTGGACCACCGCCCTGTCGGGCCTGGCACCCATGCCGATGATCGCGGGGCCCGCCCCCGCCGACATCCCCGTGCTCGGTGAGGCCCGCTTCGACCGCGCCGAGACCGAGACGGTCACCCGCTGGGCCAGGGCCAACGGCCTGACCCTCAACACTGTGCTCCAGATGGCCTGGGGCCGGGTGCTTTCCAGCCTCACCGGCCGCGACGACGTGGTGTTCGGCCAGACCACCTCCGGCCGCGACGCCTCGCTGCCCAACGCCGATCGCCTGGTCGGCGCGCTGGTCACCACCATCCCGGTGCGCGTGCGCATGGACGAGCGCACGCCAGCCGCGATCGGCGCCGAACTCCAGCGCGAGGTGGCCGCCCTGCGCGCCCACGAGTACCTGGGCATCGCCGAGATCACCAAGCAGGCCGGTATCGGCCAGCTCTTCGACACCCTGCTGGTCTTCGAGAACACCCCGATGGGCTCGATCACCGCGCGCATGCCGCTGGCCGACGGCGCCACCCTGGCCCCGCGCCGCATCGACTCCCCGAGCCACTACCCGATCGCGGTGGTCCCCGTGGTCGAGGACAACCAGCTCATCACCCGCGTGGAGATCCGCCCCGACCTGGTAGCCCGCTTCGAGCCCGACCGGCTCGCCCGCCGCCTGCTCGCGGTGGTCCGCGCCATCGTCGACGCCGAGCGCGGCTGTGCCGTCCCCGTCCTGCTCGCCGACGAACCCGCCGCGCTGGCCGTGGGTCCCGCGCACCCGGTGCCGTTCGAGAATGTGCCGCAGGCCTTGCTGGCCGCCGCCGATGCCGCCGGATCACGGGTGGCCGTCGTCGACGAGATCGGTGAGCACACCTTCGTCGAATTCGGTTCCGCTGTGCGGGTGCTGGCCGGTGGACTGCGCGCGCACGGCGTCGGAAACGGAACCGCCGTCGCGGTAGTACTGCCGCGCGATCGCCGAGTCCTGCACGCCCCCTTCGCCATTGCCGAAGCCGGTGGCCTGTGCGTGCACGTCGACCCGGCCACCCCGGCCGACCGGCTCGCGTACATGTTCGAGACCGCCGATGTGCGCGTCGTGCTGGCCGACGAGTCGCTGGCCGGACTGCTGGCGGACGTGCGTTCCGAGGGACGCGAATTCGCGCACCTGGTGCCGGACAACTCCGGCGTCGTCCGCCGGGGCACCGCCACCGTTCCGTCGCCGAGCGCCGATGGAGCGGGAGACGCCGACATCAGCGCTGCCTTGCCTGCGTCGGGTGTGGAGGGTGCGGGGAACGCCGACATCAGCGTTGCTGGGCTGGTGACGGGCGTCGAGGGTGCTGGAGACGCCGACATCAGCGCTGCCTCGCTTGCGTCGGGGGTCGAGGGTGTGGGAAACGCCGACATCGTTGCCGCTTCGCGGCCGGGTGGAGCCGACGCACGGCGGGGCGCCGAGCCTGCGCGCGGTGCCGACTCGGTTGATGTTGCGGCGCATCGTGTTCCGGACGAGCACACGCCGTTCTATGTCATCTTCACCTCGGGCACCACGGGGCGGCCGAAGGGCGTCGTCGTTCCACACGGTGCCCTGCTGAACCACTGGTCCAATCACGAGCACCGCATCTTCGCCCCCGCCGCCGCGCGCGCCGGACGGCAGCTGCGGATCGGGCACGGCTGGTCGACCGGGTTCGACGCCGCCTGGCAGCCGACGGTCGCGCTGCTCAGCGGGCACGCGGTCGTGCTGCTGGGCGACAAGGTGCGCACCGACGCCGACGGGATCGTCGCGGCCATCCGCACCGAGGGCATCGACATCTTCGACACCTCACCGTCCATGCTGAGCCGGTTGATCGACGCGGGCCTGTTCGAGACCGTCGACCGGCGCGAACACTGCCCCCTCGCCGTGCTCGCGCTCGGCGGCGAGGCGATCAGCCAGGACACCTGGCGGCGGCTGCAGGGCCTGGCTGACACCCGGGTGATCAACTTCTACGGCCCCACCGAGACCACGGTCGAGGCGCTGATGGCCGACGTGCACGACCACGTCGCGCCGACCATCGGCCGCACCTTCGGCGGCATGACCGCCGAGGTGCTCGACCACCGGCTGCGGCCGGTGCCGCCCGGCGGGCAGGGCGAGCTGTACCTGTCCGGCCGTCAGCTGGCACTGGGTTACCTGGGGCGTCCCGCCACCACGGCGGCGGCCTTCGTCGCGGGGGCGGCCGGGCGCCGGTACCGCACCGGCGATCTGGTGCGCCGCGATACCGATGGCACCGTCGTCTACGAGGGCCGGATCGACAGCCAGGTCAAGATCAACGGCTACCGCGTCGAGCCCGACGAGGCCACCGTGGTGCTGCGCGAGATCGACGGCGTCACCCACGCCGCCGCCCTGGCCTTCACCGACAACGGCCGCACCCGCCTCGGCGCGCTGGTGGTCGCCGACCGCACGGCCGCGCAGATTCGCGCGGCCGCCGCCCGGCGCCTGCCGCAGTTCCTGGTGCCCAGCCGGATCGTGCACGTCGCGCAGATCCCGTTGAACCGCAACGACAAACTCGACGTGCACGCCGCCACCGCCCTGCTCACCGCGCCGGTCGCGCAGGGCCCGGAGGCCGAACCGGCCACCGATACCGAACGCGCGCTGCTGGAACTGATCACGGCCATGCGCGACGGCGCTGGCGCGCGCATCGGCATCCTGGACAGCCTCATCGACCTGGGGATCGACAGCATCGGCGTGATCGACCTGGTCTCGCGGCTGCGCGGCGCCGGATACAGCGTGGCCGCGAAAGACGTTCTCGCGGCGGCGGATCTGCGTGAACTGGCCGCCCGCATCGACAACGGCGAGACCGGTCTCGCGGCGACCGAGGTCACCGCGGCGGGCACCGAACTGCCGCTGACCGCGCTGGCCAACGAGATCATCGCCACCGGTGACTACCGGTATCTGGCCCAGAGCCAGGTACTCACGCTGCCCGAGGGCGCGACCGTCGCCGAGATCGTCGCCCGCCTCGACGCGCTGGCCGTCGCCCATCCCACCCTGCGCTCGCGACTGCGGCGCGACGGGGCGGGTGCGGTACTGGTGGTCGAGGAGACCTCCAGCGCGGCCGAACTCACCGTGGTGGCCGACGGTTCGCTCACCCCGGCGCGGGCGCTGGAACAGACCGTGCACCGGCTCGACCCCGACGCGGGCCGGATGATCGCGGCCACCGTGCTCGACGGCAGGCTGCTGCTCTCGATCCACCACCTGGCGGTGGACGTGGTCTCCTGGCTGATCCTCGCCGACGACCTGCGCAATCTGGAACAGGACCGCGAGATCGCCCCGGAAGGTGCTGGTACCGAGGTCGATTCGGCGCCGGTGACCCCGGTGATCCGTGGCGGCGTACTCGGCACCCGCTATACCGACCCCGCCCGCGACCGGGCCGTGCACGCCACCCAGCAACTGGTGGAACTCGGCCCGGAGCACACCGAGCGGCTGCTGGCGGCCTGCGCCGAGCACGAGGTGAGCCTGGACGAGGCGATGCTGGTGGCCTGCGCCGCGAGCTTCCCCGGCACCGCCGACGAGTCCGGCGCCATCGCGCTCACCCGCGAATCCCACGGCCGCCCGGCCGACGACGATTCGCGCCGGGTCGGCTGGTTCACGGTGGAGGAGACCCTGGCCGTGCCGGGGCGCCTGGCCGCGGACTGGTCCCCGGCGGCGGGCAAGCCCGCGCTGGGGGAGCGCGACCGGGCGGTGCGTGCCCAGCTGCGCCTGAACCACCTCGGCCGGTTCGACGTGCTGCAGTTCGGCAGCGGTCCGTGGTCGCCGGTGCCGATCGCCGATTTCACCGCGGAGTTCGGTGTCGCGGTCGATCCGGCGTTGCCGCTGCGCTTCACCGTCGACATCACCACCGCGGTCGTGGCCCGCGACGGGCGCCCCTGCCTGGTGGCCCAGTTCGACGGCAACACAGCGGTTCTCCCGCCGGATGAGCTCGTCGAGCTCACCCGGCGCTGGTACGACGTGGTCGTGGCCTACACGGTCTGACCCTCCGGACGGCCGGTCCCGCGGTGATCCCGCGGCACCGGCCGTTCGTTGATTCCGGAGGTGTGGCGATGCCGATATCTGGGTAGTCACGTAGGTTAGGCAAACCACATTGTTCATTTCGACAGCCCTCATGAGTTACGATGCCAGAAGGTTAGGCAAGGCTTGCCTTGTGTCCCCTGGGGGACAGTTCTGGTTGATTGAGGAGTCTGATGTTCGGCAAGGCGGAAGTTCGCGAGCTCGTGGCGGCCGATCTCGGCATCGCGCCCGAAACCATCGGCTTCGACGACGATCTCGTCAGCCTGGGCATGCACTCCATGAAGCTCATGCACCTGTCCGCCAAGTGGCGCAAGCAGGGCTATGACCTGCGCAGTTCCAGCCTCGCCCTGCAGCCGACCATCAATGCCTGGGTCGAGCTGCTGGCCGCGGCGGGTGGGGCGCCCGAGCCCGCGCCCGCCGTCCCGGTCGTTCCGGAGGAGGCGGGTGAGGAGTTCGAGCTCGCCACCATGCAGCACGCCTACTGGGTCGGCCGCAGGCAGGGCCAGGCGCTCGGTGGCGTGGCCGCGCACCTCTACGTCGAATTCGACGGTGCCGGGCTCGAGCCCGAGCGGCTGCGGCGGGCGGTCGACGCGCTGCTGCGCCGCCACGACATGCTGCGCGCCCAGTTCCTCGACAGCGGTACCCAGCGTGTCCTGCCCCAGCCGCTGGTCCCGGTCTTCGCCAGCGCCGATCTGAGCGCCCGCGCCGACGCCGCCGACGAACTCGAGCGCATCCGCCAGGACAAGAGCCACCAGCGCATGGACGTCGGCGCCGGACAGGTCGTCGATATCGCGGTGAGCACCCTGGCCGAGGGCAGGCACCGCCTGCACCTCGACGTCGACATGGTCGCCGCCGACGCCCAGAGCTACCGCCGCATCCTCGACGACCTGGCCACCCTCTACGAGGCCGACAGCGCCACCCTGCCCGCGCTCGGTGTCACCTTCCGTCAGTACCTGGCCGCCAAGGCGGGCAGCGCGCCCGACAACAGCGCCGATGCCGCCTGGTGGGCCGAGAAGATCACCACCCTGCCCGATATCCCGTCGCTGCCGGTGGTCCCGGAGAACGAGCGCGCCGACGCCGCGCGCAGCATCCGCCTGCACCACTGGTTCGATGCCGACACCAAGGCCGCGCTGCACCGCAACGCGCACCGCAACGGCGTCACCCCGGCGGTCGCGCTCGCCACCGTCTTCGGTGAGGCCCTCGCCCGCTGGTCGGCCAAGCAGCGCTTCCTGCTCAACCTCCCGCTGTTCGCCCGCGAGCAGTTGCACGACGACATCGACCAGGTGGTCGGCGACTTCACCAACTCGGTGCTGGTCGAGGTCGACGCCAGCGAGCGCGAGTCCACCGTGGCCCGTGCCAAGAAGCTGCAGCGCGAACTGCACACCTGCGCCGAGCATTCCGCCTACGAGGGCCTGGATGTGCTGCGCGACCTGGGCAAACTGCGTGGCGGTCCGGTGACGCCGTCGGTGGTGTTCACCTCCGGCCTCGACCTGGGTGAGCTGTTCTCCGAGCGGGTCACCCGGGTGTTCGGTGAGCCGGTGTGGATCATCTCGCAGGGCCCGCAGGTCGATATCGACGCCCAGGTCGCCGAGCTCAACGGCGGCCTGCTGGTGAACTGGGACATCCGCCGCGACGCGCTGCCCGCCGGGGTGGCCGAGGCCATGTTCACCGAGTTCCGCCGCATCGTGGACCGGCTGGTCGCGGACGGCGCCGACTGGAACGCCGACCTCACCATCGACCTGCCCGAAGCCCAGCGCGCCGTCCGCGCCGAAGCCAACAACACCGCCGCCGACCTGGGCTCGCGCACCCTGCACGCCGCCTTCTTCGAACGCGCCGCCCGGAATCCTGAACGCACCGCGCTGCGTTGGCGCGACGGCGGCTCCGCGTCCTACGGCGAGCTGGCCGCCCAGTCCCTCGCCGTCGCCAACGCCCTCACCGAAGCCGGTGTGCGCCAGGGCGATACGGTCGCGGTGATCGTCCCCAAGGGCCACCGCCAGATCCCCGCCGTCCTCGGTGTGCTGGCCGCCGGTGCCACCTACCTGCCCATCGCCACCGACCAGCCCGCCGCCCGCCGCGACCGTATCCTCGCGCGCGGTGAGGTGCGCGTGGCGCTGCTCGACGGCGCGCGCGCGGAGACAACCGACCTGCCCACGGATGTCCGGGTCGTGACCCTCACCGATGCCCTGGCCCGCCCCGCGCTGGACGCCCCCGTCGCTGTCGCCCCCGACGACCTCGCCTATGTGCTTTTCACCTCCGGCTCCACCGGTGAGCCCAAGGGTGTCGAGGTGAGTCATCGTGCCGCCGCCAACACCATCGACGCCATCGACACCCGCTTCGGGGTCGGCGAGCGGGACCGCGCGATCGGCCTGTCCGCCCTGGGCTTCGACCTGTCGGTCTACGACATCTTCTCCGCGCTGGCTCGCGGCGGTGCCCTGGTCTGCGTCGACACCGAGACCGAGCGTGACGCGCAGGCCTGGGCCGAGCTGATCGCCGAGGCCGGGGTCACCGTGGTCAATGCCGCCCCCGGCCTGATCACCATGCTGCTCGAGCTGGGCACCGCCGAGCAGTTGCGCACCGTGCGCCTGGTGCTCACCGGTGGTGACCGGGTCCGCACCGACCTCGCCCAGCGGATGCGCGCGCTGGTGCCCGGCCTGCGCTTCGTCGGCCTTGGCGGCACCACCGAGACCGCCATCCACTCCACCGTCTGTGAGGTCACCGACGACTTCCCGGCTGAATGGGACAACGTCCCCTACGGCACCCCGCTGGCCAATGTGGCGCTGCGGGTGGTGAACCAGCGCGGCGAGGACTGCCCCGACTGGGTGCTGGGTGAGCTGTGGATCGGCGGCGCGAGCGTGGCCGACGGCTACCGAGGCGACCCGGAGCGCACCGCCGACCGCTTCGTCGAGCACGAGGGCACGCGCTGGTACCGCACCGGCGACCTGGCCCGCTACCTGCCCGACGGCACCGTCGACTTCCTCGGCCGCGCCGACCACCAGGTGAAGATCCGCGGCTACCGCGTGGAACTCGGCGAGATCGAGTCGGCGCTCACCGCCCTGCCGGAGATCACCGAAGCCGTCGCCCTGATCACCGACTCCGGCCGCCTCGCCGCCGCCGTCACCACCGCTGCTCCGGCCACCGCCGTCACCGCCCCGGCCAGCGCAGGCGATGCGGGCGTCGCTGCTGGCTCGGTGCCCACTACCGGGCCGGGGATCGCCGCCGGTTCGGCGCCGGTCGCCGGTTCGCTCACCGCGGCGACGGCACTGGAGCGGCTGAGCGAAGCCTTGCCGTCGTACATGATTCCCGACGCGCTGGAAGTCCTCGAGCGCATCCCGTTGACCACCAACGGCAAACTCGACCGTGCCGCCATCCGCAAGCGCCTGGCCGCCGATGGTGACGTCGTGAGCGCCTATGTCGCCCCAGCCAACGAACTCGAGGCCGCCCTGGCCTACATCGCCGCCCAGGTGCTCGACACCGACCGGATCGGCGTGGAGACCGACTTCTTCGAGGTCGGCGGCAACTCCATCCTGGCCACCACCCTCACCGCCAAGGTGCGCGGCCTGCTCGCCGTCGACGGCTTCGGGGTGGCCGCGGTGCTCGACGGCCGCACCGTGCGCCGCATCAGCGACGAGCTGCTCGCCGCCGAACCCGTCCCGGCCCGCCTGCTCCAGGTGGCGCGCATCCTGTGCGAACTGGCCGAGATCGACCTGCCGGAACCGGTACTCGCCCGCTGAGCACCCGCCCGGCCCGCCGGGCACCGCAGTACCGAACTACCGCAGTAGAGATTGGTTAGACCGAATGCGATCCCTGGAAGACCTGCAAGCCGCAATGCGCGCCCGCCTTGCGCAGGAGGGCCTGGACACCACCCCCCAGGTGGCCCGGCGCCGGGATCCCGCTCGCGCCGCGCTCTCGTTCGGTCAGCGGTATGTGTGGGCGCACCAGCAGATCTCGCCCGAGAGCAGTGCCTACAACCTGTGCCTGGCGTTGACCTTCACCGGCCATGTCGACGACGATGCCCTGCGCCGCGCCTTCACCGCGCTGCCCCGCCGCCACGAGGTGCTGCGCACCACCTACCACAACGACGACCAGGGCAACCCTTACCAGCGCATCCACGACGAGCTGCCGCCCCGGGTCAGCGTGCTGGACTTCACCGACCGCTCGCGCCCCGAGGCCGACGCCGCGCTGGCCGAACTGGTCACCGCCGCCGCGCACGACACCTTCGACCTGTCGGCCGAGTCCTCGCTGCGGCTGAGCTTCGTGCGGCTCGACGCCACCACCGTCGTGGTGGTGCTGGTCATCCAGCACATCGCCTGGGACGGCATGACCCTGCCCGCGCTCTCCCGCGATGTGGAGCGCTTCTACAGCCAGGCCCTCACCGGCGAGATCACCGCCGAACCGCTGGCCCTGCAGGTCGCCGACTTCGCCGAATGGGAACAGGACCGCTTCGCCGAGGCCGATCACCGTGCCACCGAACAGTTCTGGGCCGGGCAGTTCGACGGCGAGGTCCCCGAGCTCGCGCTGCCGTACAACCGCAGGCCCGCCGTGGTCTCCGAGGCTGGCGTGCGGCTGGACCGGCTGCTGAGTGCCGAGGCCGACACGAATCTGCGCGCCCTGTCGACCCAGCTACGGGTGACCCCGTTCCAGGTGTTCCTGGCCGCCTACTACGTGGCACTGCGCCAGCTCACCGGCCAGTCCGACATCGTGGTGGGCACCACCGTCGCCCATCGCGAAGAGTCCGGCATGGACCAGCTGATCGGCAATCTCAGCAATATGCTGCCGCTGCGCTTCACCGGCCGGGTGGCCACCTTCGCCGAGATGGTCGAGCAGGTCCGCACCGTCACCACGGACGCCTTCCGGCACAAGCACTTCCCGGCCGAGGCCGTGGTCCGCACGGTCAACAAGGCCACCGGCAATATCGGCTCCCGCCTGTTCGACACCATGGTGCTGTTCCTGCACCAGAAGATCGACGGCCCGCAGCTGCCCGGCGCCCGCACCGGCTGGCAGCTCGCCGACCACGGCGCCTCGCTGCTGCCCATCGCCGTCGAGGCGTTCATGCACGCCGACCGCGTGGACGTCCAGATCACCTATCGCACCGACCTTTTCGACGAGCCGACCATCGTGCGCCTGCACGAGTACATCGACCAGGTGCTCACCGCCGCGACCGCGCGCGGCTCGCTCGCCGAACTGCTCACCCTGTCGGACCGCGACCGCACGGCCCTGGATACCTGGTCGCGCGGCGGCCGGGTGACGGTCCAGCGCGACACCGTCGACGCCATGATCCGCCACTCCGCGGCCACCTATCCCGCGCGCACCGCCGTGGTCTTCGGCGATCTCGAACTCGACTACGCCGAATTCGATTCGCGGGTCAACCGATTCGCGCGCCTGCTCGCCGAGCGTGGCGTCGGCTCCGGTGACCGGGTGGGTGTGTTCGCCGAGCGCAGCGAGCACCTGCCAGTGCTGTTCGCGGCGGTGCTGCGCGCGGGCGCGGTCTATGTGCCGGTGGACCCGAGCTACCCGGCCGACCGCATCGAATTCATGCTCGGCGACGCCGAACCCGCGCTGCTGGTGCGCGCGGTGACGGGGGAGCGCGACCGTGATCTCGGCGCCCTGCCGGTGCCGGTGATCGACGTGCACACCGACGAGATCCGTTCCGCGCTGGCCGCTTTCGACGATTCCGCATTCGAGCCCGGCCGCCCGATCCACCCGCTCGACGCCGCCTACCTGCTCTACACCTCCGGCACCACCGGCCGCCCCAAGGGCGTGGTGATCAATCACCGCGCCGTGGCCAACCATGTGCAGTGGATGCGTGACTTCCTCGGCTTCGGCGGCAGCGCTGACGCGAGCGGCGAGCTGCCCGACCCCGCCACTACCCGGGGTGTGCTCGGTCAGCCCGTGCCGGAGACGGCCGAACGCATTCTGCAGAAGGCGCCCATCGGCTTCGACGTGTCGGTATTCGAGCTGGTCAACGCGCTGTGCACGGGTTCGGCGACGGTGCTGCCGCCGCCGGAGTGGTGGCAGGCCGATGTGGAGGCGCTGGCCGCCATCATCGAACGGCACCGCATCACCCAGATCTCGCTGGTCCCCAGCGTGGTGCGCGCCTTCCTCGACGCCGGGCCCGACCCGGCGCGATTGCGGTCCATGCGTTTCGTCTACCTCGGTGGCGAGGCCGTCCCGCCGCCGCTGGTGGCCGAGGCGAGCCGGGTCTTCGGCGGCACGGTGCTCGGTCTCTACGGCCCCACCGAGGGCGCCATGGACATCACCCACGAGGACTTCGCCGGTGCGCTGGCCGACCCGGCGGCCTTCCGCTCGGCGCTGATCGGCCTGCCGGAGTGGAACTCGGATGTGCACGTCCTCGACGAGCAGCTGCGTCGCGTCCCCACCGGCGTCACCGGTGAGCTCTACCTGGGCGGCATCCAGCTCGCCCAGGGTTACCACCGCCGTCCCGGCCTGAGCGCGGGTACCTTCGTGGCCTGCCCCTTCGCCGACGAGCCAGGCGCGCGCATGTACCGCACCGGCGATATCGTCCGCTGGCACCCCAGCGGCAGCCTCGAGTACCTGGGCCGGGTCGACGACCAGGTCAAGATCCGCGGGCACCGTATCGAACTCGGTGAGGTCGGCACCGTGCTGCGGCAGGTGCCCGGCATCGCCGCGGCCGTCGCCATCGCTGTGCCGCGTGGCGCCGAATCCGTGCTGGTCGCCTACTACGTCGCCGAGCCCGACTCGGCCCTGGCCACCGGCACCGCCGAGGAGCACTCCGGCGTCATCCGCGCCCAGCTCGCGCAGCTGCTGCCCGACTACATGATCCCGTCCGCCCTGGTCCGGCTGGCGGAACTGCCGCTCACCGCCAATGGCAAGCTCGACCGCAAGGCGCTGCCGCAGCCCGATCTCGGCGGCGAGTCCGGCAACGGTCGCGCGCTGCGCGGCGACGCGGAAACCGCTGTCGCCGACGTCATCCGGCAGGTCCTCGGCATCGACAATGCCCTGGCCGCCGACGATGACTTCCTGGCCCTGGGCGGTGACTCCATCAGCGCCATCCGCATGGCCTCCGCCTTGAAGAAGCGCGGCCTGCTGATCACCACCAGCACCCTGTTCGAGGCCAGGACGGTCGCCGCCATCGCCGCCGCGACCACCCCGCTCGACGAGGCGGCGGGCCCGGCCCTGATCGAATCCGGCGACGGCACCGGCTGGATTCCCCTCCAGCCCATCGCCACCCTGCTCACCAGCGGTTCGTCCGCCTACAGTGCCTACTCCCAGGCCACGGCTGTCGTCACCCCCGCCGACGCCACCCCCGACCGGATCACCGCCGCCGTCCACCACCTGATCGACCGCCACCCCCTGCTCCGCGCCCGCATCGCGCCCGGCCCCGACGGTGCACTCGGCTACTTCGTACCGAGCGCCGAGGCGGCAGCGGACTCCGCGCAGCATGTCGGCTATCCGAGCGTAGTGGAAGTGGTTGTCCCGCATGGGGACTGGGATGCGACCGCAGGCGACCTCCTTCAGCGACACCTGCGCGAGATCGCCGAATCCTTCGACCCCGCAGCGGGCGCGATGGTCGGTGCGGTCTGGCTGCGCGCCGACGACAACTCCGCCGGGCGCCTGCTGCTGGTCGCCCACCATCTCGTGGTCGACGGCGTCTCCTGGCGCATCCTGCACGACGATCTGCGTCAGTACTGGGACGGCGCAACGGATCTCGACACCACGGGCACCTCGGTCCAGGCGTGGAACACCAATCTCACCGCGCTGGCCCAGTCCCCGGAGATCACCGCGACCCTGCCCACCTGGCAGGCCGTGGCCGAGGCCGCCGACCCTCTCCTGGGTGGCCGCGCCTACGATCCCGCGCTCGACACCGCGGCTACGGTCGCCGAGGTCACCGCCGAGCTGGATGCCGAGGACACCCAGTTCCTGATGACCACCGCCGCCCAGGCGTTCCGCTGCGACTTCCTCGATATCCAGGTCGCCGCCCTCGCCGTGGCCGCCCACCGCTTCCGCCGCGATCGCGGCCGCGACGGCGCCACCCTGTCGGTCACCATGGAACGCCACGGCCGCGTCGACGACCTCTTCGCCGGGGCCGACCTGGCAACTACGGTCGGCTGGTTCACCACCGCCTACCCGATGGCCCTCGACATCAGCGGCGGCCGTGCGGAATTCGAGCCCGAGATGGTGCGCGCGGTGCAAGCCGTGAAGGAGCAGGTGCTCGCCGTGCCCGACGGCGGCATCGCCTGGGGCCTGCTGCGCTGGCTGAACCCGGACACCCGTGCCGCGCTGGAAAGCACTGCCGCACCGCAGATCAGCTTCAACTACATGGGCCGCTTCGCTCTCGCGAGTGCCCAGGACGCCACCACCTGGGACGCCGCCCCGGAATTCGGCTACCTCGGCGGCCACGCCGACCCCGCCATGCCCGCCCCGGCCGTCCTCGACATCAATACCGTCGCCCTGGTCGAGACCGGCGAACAGCCCGCCCTGCGCGCCTCGTTCCGCTACCCGACCGGCGTGCTCACCGAGGCCGAGGTCAGTGAGTTCGCCGCGCTGTGGACCACCGCCCTGCGCGAGCTGGCCAAGACCGTCCGGGAGAACCCGGAGACCCGGCTCACCCCCAGCGATGTGCTGGCGAGCGAGGTCACCCAGCTCGATCTGGACCGCTGGCAGCGGCAGTACGGCCGCTTCGAGGACGTCTACCCGCTGGCCCCGCTCCAGGCGGGCCTGTACTTCACCGCCCTGAGCACCGCGGGCCGCGACGCCTACACCGTGCAGACCACCATCACCGTGCGCGGCGCCCTCGACGTCACCCGGCTGACGAGCTCGCTCGACACCGTGTTCAACCGCTACCCGAACCTGCGCATCGCGGTCGCGGTCTCGCACTCCGGTCAGCCGTACGCCATCGTCGCCGAGCACCTGGACTTCCAGGTCGACGAAATCCACCTGGCCGCAGACGAACTCGAGGACTTCCTCGACGCGGACCAGGCCAAGCCCTTCGACCTCGCCCGCGGCCCGCTCATGCGCGCCACCGTGGTGCACCTGCCCGAGGACCAGCACATGCTGGTGCTCGCCTCGCACCACATCCTCACCGACGGCTGGTCCGGCCAGCTGCTGCCGCGCGAGATCTTCGCCGACTACGCCGACAACGGCACCGAACCCCTCGGCGACCCGGGCACTTTCGCCGAATTCCTGCGCCACACCCGCGCCACCGAAGAAGCCACCGAAGCCGCCTGGACCGAATACCTGGCCGACGTGCGCCCCTGCCTGGTCGCCCCCAACCGTGCCACCGGCGGCTCGGAAGTGCCGGTGCAGCACCGGTTCCCGATCGAACCGGAACTGGCCGACGCGCTCACCGAGCGGGCCGCCGAACTGGGCACCACCTTCAGCGCGCTGTGCCAGCTGGCCTGGGGCAGTGTGCTGCGCTGGGTCACCGGCGAGGACTCGGCGGTCTTCGGCGAGGTGGTCTCGGGCCGCCCGGCCGATCTCGAGGACGTCGACACCGCCATCGGCTGCTTCGTCAACACGGTGCCCGTCGCCATCGACCTCGACGCCCGGCACAGCTGGCGCGAGACCGTCACCGAGATGCAGCGGCGGCGGATGGCACTGCTCGAACACCACCAGCTGCGCCTCACCACGGCCAACAAGGCCACGGGCGCGCGCAAGCTGTTCGACAGCATGTTCGTGTTCCAGTCCTACCCGTCCGGCCGTGACGAGCTGGTGCGCCTGCTCGGCGCGCGCGAACTGGAACTGGTGGACTTCGCCGGGCGCGGAGCCACCGACAACGCGCTGATGGTCATGGTCTTCCCCGCGGATCTGCTGTTCCCGGGCGAACCGTGGCAGGTGGTCGTGTTCTACGCCGAGGACTCCTTCGACGCGGGCGACGCCGAGATCATCGAAACCGCTTTCACCAACACCCTGCGCGCGCTCGCGGGTGACCTCGACCGCCGCATCGGCGCGACGGAGGTCCTCGGTGACGAGGACGCGGCCATGTTGGCGATGAGACGAATGTGGCAGTGACCGCCGCACTAGCTAGGAGAAACAGGTAATGGCAGGCTCACCCGGCTGGCTCCGCAAGTTCCATCGACCGCGCACCGCGGGCGCTCCACCACTGGTGATCTGCCCGCACGCCGGTGGCGGCGCCTCCAGCTACCGGCCCTTCTCGAAGGCGCTGTCCGAGAACTTCGACGTGGTGCTGCTGCAATACCCCGGCCGTCAGGACCGGGCCGCCGAACCGGCCAAGGGCAGCATCGCCGAACTCGCGCGCGGCGCCTTCGACGAATACGCCCGCACCCCGTTCGCCGCGAGCGGCGCCCCACTGACCGTCTTCGGGCACAGCATGGGCACCATGGTGGCCTTCGAATTCACCCGGCTGGCCGAGGCCGCCGGGCTCCCGGTGCGGCTGCTCGGCGTCTCCGGCGCGGTCGCGCCCTGGCAGGTCGCCGACATGCCCAACCACCCCACCGACGACGACGAACTGCTCGAGCATATGGCGGGCCTGGAGGGCACCGGCGCCGACGTGCTCGGCAACCGCGACCTCATGCGCATGGCCCTGCCCGCGCTCAAGGCCGACTACGCCGCCTTCGACGCCTACGTCTGCGCCAAGGACGTCACCGTCGCCGCGCCGGTGCTGGCGCTGGGCGGCAGCGACGACGAGTTCGTCTCCATCGGCGACCTCTACTCCTGGCAGCAGCACACCGAACACCCCCTGGAAGTGAGCATGTTCGACGGCGGGCACTTCTACCTGCACGATCACGTCGGCGACATCGCCGACCTGCTGAACACGGCGGGCGCCCGATGAGCGAGCACGATCCGATCGTCATCAGCGGGATGGCCGTGGAGGCCCCCGGCGGCGTCGAGACCCTGACCGGGTACTGGACGGCCCTGGCCGAATCGCGCGACCTGCTCGGCCCGTTCCCGCGCGACCGTGGCTGGCCGCTGGCGCAGATGTTCGCCGCGGGCCGCCAGGAGGGCTGGAGCCCGGTCCGCGATTCCGGTGGCTTCCTCGACAAGGCCGCGCACTTCGATCCCGGCTACTTCGGGATCAGCCCGCGCGAGGCCGTCGCCATGGACCCGCAGCAGCGCGTCGCCATGCGGGTGGCCTGGCGGGCGCTGGAGAACGCGGGCATCAATCCCGGCAGCCTCGACGGCGCCGAGGTCGGCTGCTTCATGGGCGCCTCGCACACCGACTATGGGCCGCACGGCGCCGAGGTCAACGAGCACACCGGCTACCGCGCGACCGGCAGCGCCTACAGCGCCATCTCCGGGCGCATCTCGCACGGCCTGGGCCTGGTCGGCCCGACCATGACCGTCGACGCGGCCTGCGCGTCCTCGATCGCGGCGGTGCACCTGGCCGCCTCGGCCATCCGCGCGGGCGACTGCGAATGGGCGCTGGCCGGTGGGGTGTGCGTGCTCGGCTCGCCCGCGGGCTTCTTCGAGTTCTCCAAGGCCAACGCGCTCTCGACCGACGGCCAGTGCAAGCCGTACTCCGCCGACGCCACCGGCACCCTCTGGGGCGAGGGCGCGGGCGTGATCGTGCTCGAACGGCGTTCGCGCGCCGAGGAACTGGGCCACCGGATCTACGGCGAGCTGCTGGCCACCCGGGTCAACCACAACGGCAAGGGCGCCCCGATCGCGGTGCCCAGCACCGATGCCCAGGAACAGCTCATGCGCAAAACCGTGGCGGCGGCGGGTATTCCGGCCGAGCTGGTCGGCATGATCGAGGGCCACGGCACCGGCACCGCTGTCGGCGATCCGTTGGAACTCTCGGCGCTGCAACGCGTTTACGGAGGCGGCACCCCGCTGCTCGGCTCGGTGAAGTCCAACCTCGGGCACGCCCAGGCGGCCGCTGGCCTGCTCGGGCTGATCAAGGTGCTGCTCAGCGGCCTGCACGGGCAGATCGCCCCCACCCGCCACACCGCCAACCCCACCGCGAAGGTGGACTGGGACGCCTCGACGCTGCGTCTGGCCCAGGAACTCCAGGACTGGACGCCCGTCGACGGTGTCCGCTACGGCGCGGTGTCCTCCTTCGGCGTCGCCGGAACCAACGCACACGCCATCGTGGCGATGCCCGCCCAAGAGGTGACCCATGTCTGATCATCGTCTGCCCGACGGCACCATCCCGGTGCTGCTGTCCTCCGACACCGAGGACTCGCTGCGTCGCGAGGGCGCCGCCATCCTGGCCTACTGCGAACAGCGCCCCGACCTGGGCCCCGGCCCGGTCGCCGACATGCTGCTGCGCACCCGCGTCGCGCGCAAGCACCGCGCCCTGATCATGGTGACCGACCGCGCCGACCTGCTCGCCGCGCTGAACGCCGTCGTCGCGGGCAGCTCGCACCCGAAGCTGCTGCGCGGCACCGCGATTCCGCGCAAGATTGGCTACGTCTACCCCGGCCAGGGCAGCCAGCGTCCCGGCATGGGCCGGATGCTCTACCAGCACTCGGCGGCCTTCCGCGCCGCCGTCGACGAGGCCGAAGCCGTTTTCCAGGACCTCTACGCCATCTCGCCGCTGTCCTACCTCCTGCACGAGGACGGCGAGCTCGAAGACGATGTGCGCATCGTGCAGCCCGCCCTGTTCATGCAGATGATCGGCCTGTCGGCCATGTGGCGCGCGGTCGGCGTCACCCCGACCGCCACCGTCGGCCACTCCCAGGGCGAGATCGCCGCCGCGGTGGTCTCCGGGCTGATTCCGCTGGCCGACGGCGTGCGGGTGGTGACCATCCGCGCCCAGCTGGTCGGCACCGTCAGCCAGGAGGTCGGCATCGCGGGCGCCTACTCCATGGCCGTGCTCGGCGTCGACCGTGACCAGTGCGAGGCGCTGCTGGCCCGCAACTCCGGCTGGGCCGAGCTGTCGGTGGTGAACTCCGCGCACATCCTGGCCATCTCCGGCGAGCGCGCCATGATCACCGAAACCGTCGACACCCTCACCGGGATGGGCGTTTTCGCCAAGGAGATCAAGGTCGCCTACCCGGCGCACACCTCCATCGTGAGCAAGTTCCGCGACATCCTGTGCGGCAGCATGGTCGGTCAGCTCGACAGCCCCGTCTTCGCCGAGACCACCGTGCCGAGTTTCGGTGGTGCCCTGGGCAAGCCGATCACCCCCGACCTGCCCACCGGCGACTACTGGTACTGGAACCTGCGCAACCGCGTGCGTTTCGACCTGGCCATCGCGGCCGCCGCCGACTACGGCGTGGACACCCTGCTCGAGATCGCCGACCACCCCACCCTCATGCTCGCGGTCCAGGAGAACCTCGCCACCCTCGCCCCGAAACGCGACTACCTGGTGACCGGCACCTCCCGCCGCACCGCCACCGACCTGGCCGAGTTCACCCGCAGCATCGCCCAGATCGCGGTGAGCAATACCGATTTCGACTGGGACGGCCTGCTGGTCGACGGCCCGCGCACCACCCGGCTGCCGCTGTTCGACTTCCCGAACACCCAGACCAACGACAAGCACCTGTGGGCTCCGCACGACTACACCGGCAAGACGGCCCAGCTGGCCGCCGAGCCTGAGCCGGTCGCGGTACCGCGCATCACCGAACAGTGGGTGCACCTGCCCCGCCGCAGCCTGGTGCCGCCGCGCGCGCTGGCTGTGGTCGATGTCGCGGGCACGCAGGGCGAGCTGGTCGCCGCGCTGCGCGCCGGTGCGCCCCGGCACGGCGCGACCATCGTCGACCACGAACACGGAACCAGCAGCGCCGGAACGGTCTACGACACCGTCGCCGTGCTCCTGCCCACCGCCGGTGACGGCGTGGACGCCGCGGTCACCGAGCTGGCCGGGTTCCTCGGCGAGCGGACCTGGCTGCCCGACACCACCGGCGTCAAGGACATCTGGCTGGTCACCGCCGGTGGCGAACAGGTCGTCGACGGCGACCTGCCCGGCCTGTTCCCGGCCGCCGCGCAGGCCGGATTCCGTTGCCTGGCCGCCGAATACCCCGGCGTCGCCTTCCGGCACCTGGACCTGCCCGCCGACACCGGCGACCACACCGCCACCGCCAAGCTCGTGCTCGGCGCCGTGCACACCGCCGGTGAACCGGAACTGGCTGTGCGGGAATCGAATTGGTACGGCAAGCGGCTGGTCGCCGACGACTCGGTGGTCAGCGGGCTCTCGGCAGCCGAGCTCGGCGAGGTCGTGATCGTCGGCGGTACCGGCAAACTCGGCCTCGACTTCTGCGCGGAGTTCGCCCGGGCGGGCGCGGGCCGGATCACCCTGATCAGCCGCTCCGGCGGCTCGTCCGAGGCGCAGGCCAGGATCGCCGAGATCGGCGCCCAGGTACGGGTGCTGACCTGCGATGTCACCGATGCCGACGCGGTCGGCGCGCTGGCCGCCGAGCTCGGTGAGATCGACCTGCTGGTGCACGCCGCCGTCGACTACGCGGCCTCGGCCGAACCGACCCCGGACGCCATCCGCGCCGCCGCCGCGCCCAAGATCGTCGCCCTGGATCACCTGGTCACCTTGCTGCCGCGCAGCCCGCACGGGCGGGTGCTGCTGTGCTCCTCGCTGTCGGCCACCGTCGGCGGCCGCGGCCACGCGGTATACTCGGCGGTCAACCGCATGCTCGACGCGGCCGCCGCGCGCTACCGCGCCGAAGGCATCGCGGCCAGCTCGGTCCAGTGGGGACTGTGGCGGGCCGTCGGCGCCGACCAGGCCGACGCGCTGGCCGCCATCAGCGGCACCGGCCTCCAGCCGATGGACCCCGCCGGGGCCGTCGCGGCGGGCATCACCACCGTGGCGGAGAACGTCCTCGTGGTGGCGGCGGACTGGCCGCGCGTCACCGAGGTGTTCACCGCCTTCGGGCTCGGCGCGCTGTTCGCGGATCTGAAGGTGCCCGAGACGGTGGTGGCGGTCACTCCGGAGCCGGTGGTCGTCGCCGCGCCGGAAACGGTGTCGCCCGAAATGCCTTCGCCCGCAGCCGAAGTCGACACCGCCGAGCGCGTCCGCTTCGCCCTGCGCGAGGTGATGGGCTTGGACGCCACCGAGCCGATCGACGGCGCCGTGCCGCTGGTCGCGCTCGGTCTGGACTCGCTGCAAGCCCTGGACCTGCGCAAACGCGTTGAGAACGAGCTGCGGCTGGAACTGCCCGTCACCGCCATCATGGGCGGCGCCTCGCTCGACGAGGTCGTCGGCCTGCTGCGAGCATGACGTGGGTCTCGCACGGGTAGGTCCATTAGGTTAGCGTTACCAAAGTCACGAGGGGGCTCGGTGTCTCGGTGACGCACAGGACTCTCGCTACCATCACGATCGGAGAACAGCGTTGACATCGAGTACGGCGATTGCCGTCGAAGGCGTCGAGAAGTCGTTCGGTGAGGTGAAAGCCCTGCGGGGCATCAGCTTCCAGGCCCCCGCGGGCAGCGTGCTCGGCGTGCTCGGCCCCAACGGCGCGGGCAAGACCACCACGGTCTCGGTGCTGTCCACCCTGGTCCGGCCCGACGCGGGCCGCGCCACCGTAGCCGGTTACGACGTGGTCACCCAGGCCGACGAGGTGCGCGCCTCGATCATGCTCACCGGCCAGTACGCCGCCCTGGACGAAATGCTCACCGCCCGGGAGAATCTCGTGCTCTTCGGGCGGCTGATGGGCCTGGGCCGCAAGCCCGCCAAGGCCAAGGCCGACGAACTGCTCGAGCGCTTCGACCTGGTGGCCGCGGCCGACCGCCGGGTCGGGCAGTACTCCGGCGGCATGCGCAGGCGCATCGATATCGCCTGCGGGCTGGTGCGGCAGCCGCAGGTGGTCTTCCTCGACGAGCCGACCACCGGCCTCGACCCCGTCAGCAGGCAGAGCCTGTGGACGCTCGTGCGTGAGCTCAAGGACCAGGGTGTCACCATCCTGCTCACCACCCAGTACCTCGAGGAAGCCGACGTCCTCAGCGACAACATCATCGTCGTCGACAAGGGCACGGTGATCGCCGAGGGCACCGCCGACCAGCTCAAGGCCCGCGCGGGCGCCAGCTACTGCGAGGTCGTCCCGGTGGCCGCCGGGGACGTGCCCGCGCTGGTCACCGCGCTGAGCGGCCTCGGCGAGACCACCGTCCCCGAATCCGCCGACCGCGTCTCGCTGCCCGCCCCCGACGGCGCCGCCACCCTCACCGCGGCGCTGGACCGGGTCAATGCCGCCGGGATCGAGCTCATCGATATCGCGCTGCGCAGGCCCTCGCTGGACGAGGTGTTCATCCAGCTCACCACGCCCGTCGGCGAGCAGGCGCCGGTCGCATGAGCGGCGCGGAAACTCGATGCCACCGAGGCCGGGCGGCGATGTCCGCGCCCGTCACGACCATCCGTGTCCTTTCTCGCCGGGAGGGGTCGGCATGACGACCGTGAATCCTGCGGGCCCGGTACGGGTTCCACCCCGTGAACAGTGGAGTGCGTTGAGCGAACGGGGGATTCGCGCCGCCGTGCGCGAAGGCGACCTCGTTCTCGGGTTCGCCTCGCCGCTGGTGTTCTTCATCTGCTTCTATGTGCCGCTGCGCAAGTCGATGGAGGCGGCCGGGATCGATTACGCGCAGTACCTGCTGCCGCTGAT
The DNA here is from genome assembly GCF_037034205.1 of Nocardia sp. SSK8. NCBI lineage: Bacteria > Bacillati > Actinomycetota > Actinomycetes > Mycobacteriales > Nocardiaceae > Nocardia > Nocardia sp. SSK8. The sequence continues at coordinate 366,169 of NZ_JBAGKD010000007.1, read as the reverse complement.
CCTCGTGCAGTCGATGTTCTTCACCTCCATGTTCGCCGCCGACCGCGCCGCGCGTGAGGTCTCCGGCGGCATGGGCACCCGGCTGCGGGCGCTGCCCGTGCGCTCGTGGGTGCCGCCGCTGGCGCGGATGTCGGCCAATCTGGTGCGGGCGCTGTCGGCGCTGATCGGCGCGCTGGTGATCGGCACGCTGTTCGGTTTCCGGTTCCACGGGCTGGGGCCCGCGCTGGTGTTCGTCGGGCTCACGCTGGCCTTCGGCGCGGCGCTGGTGATCGCCTCCGACGCGCTCGGCACCGTCACCGGGAATCCGGAACTGGGCGCGACCGTGCTGTTCGTGCCGCAGTTGCTGCTGGTGATGGTGTCCACCGGCTTCGTGCCCGCCGAGGGGTTCCCCGGCTGGATCCAGCCGTTCGTGCGCAATCAGCCGGTCTCCCAGGTGGCGGGCGCGCTGCGCGGGCTGTCCGAGGGACACTATCCGGCGGAACTGACGGTGTCGGCGATCTGGATCGCCGCCATGCTGATCGGCGGCGCGGTACTGGCCGTCCTGGTGGAAAGGAAGCGCCGGTGACCACGCTGATCGAGCAGAGTCTGGCCGAGACCGGCAGGCTGGTGCGGCGCTGGAGCCGTCAGCACGAGGTGCTCACCAGCACCCTGGTGCTGCCGGTCCTGCTGCTGCTGATGTTCCAGCTGGTGCTCTCGCGCACGCTGGAGATGGGCGGCGGCGACGAACCGATCTACGGTTTCGTGCCGATGATCGCCGTCGCCGGGACCATGTACGGGGCCATGGGCACCGGGCAGTCGCTGTTCGGCGAACGCGAGAGCGGGCTGCTGCGCCGCTTCTGGGTCCTGCCGATCCACCGCAGCGCGGGGCTGATCGGCCGCCTGCTGGCCGAATGCCTGCGCGCACTGGCCGCCACCATCGTCGTCGTGCTGGTCGGCGTCCTGCTCGGCCTGCGCTTCGAGGCCGGTCTGGTCGGGGTCCTCGGCGTGCTCGCCGTCCCGGTGATCGTCATCATCGGCTTCACGCCGCTGGTGGTCATGGTGGGCGTCAGCAAGATCGGCGGCCAGGTCGTTCAGATCTTCGCCATCGTCGTCCTGGTCGGCATGTTCTTCAACTCCGGCTTCGTCGCCGTCGACAACTACCCCGGCTGGCTCCAGCCCATCGTCCGGTACCAGCCCATGAGCTGCGCTATCGACACCATGCGAGCCTTCCTCCTCGGCGGCCCCATCACCACCCCCCTCCTCCAAACGATCGCCTGGTCTGTCGCTGGCCTGGCGGTATTCGGCGGCCTCGCCGTCCGCGGCTACCGCAAGGCAGCCCAGAGCTGACCGAAACTCCATCCCGAACACGAAAGGCCCATGTCCCGGACATGGGCCTTTCGCGTCTCAACCGACGCCCTGGCCTGTTCGGTCGGGCTGACGTGCAAGGGAGTAGGTGGATACAGCGGTGAGGATGGCGGCGAGGGTGATGACGGGGAGGTAGGGGTGGGTGAGGGTGCTGTCGCCCGCTAGGAGGTAGCAGGCGATGTTGATGAGCCAGTGGCCGGTGGTGGCTATCAGGACTCGTTGGCCGAAGGTGCCGGTGGACAGGGTGCCGAGGGTGAATGCGAAGGCCATTGTGGAGAGGGTGAAGCAGAGGGCGGTGAGGGGGGTGGCGGTGAAGGCTTGGATGTGCCAGAGGGTCCAGGTGATGCCGGTGAGTGTGATAGCGGTGAGTTTTGTTGTGCGCGTTTCCAGGAGGGGTTGGAGTTGGCCTCGCCAGCCGATTTCCTCGCCTGCGGCGCCGAGTAATTGGAGCAGGACGAATGCCGCGAAGGGGACGCCGCCGACCGCTGCGGGGCCTACCGGGGTGATTCCGGCGAGCAGGGCCGCGGCGGTGATCAGCAGCCAGAACGCCACGCAGGTGGCGATCATCGCCGCGACGCGCAGGCGGACCTGCCGTGACGGCACCGCCGTGGGCAGCGAGGCGGTCACCGTTCTCCTGCACAGCAGCCACGTCACCAGTGCGCCTACCGCCGGAGCGAACTGGACCAGCGACAAGGCCGCGGGGTCGATGCCCGAGTGTGGTTGCACCGCGAGGAAGAACGCCGACGCGGCGAGAGTGGCGAGCAGATAGCCGCCGACCGCCGCGCGAAACTTCGCGGCGGTCGGGGTTCTGCCGGTTTCGAAAGCACGCACGGAATCGACGGTGGCAGCCGGGATCCGGCGCGCGCATCACCCTGGAGTACGGGGTGCGCCTATTTCGCGGCGGCGGCGAAGTAGGGGTCGAGTTTGTCGAGGATGTAGGGGACCGACAGGGCCGTTGGCTGGTTGACGGCGCTGATCTCCTGGGTGGTCAGGAAGACGGCGGCGCCCTTCTGGACGGCGGGCAGGTCGCTGTAGCCGGGGAGCTGACGGTACTTCTCGTCCATGCCCGGGGAGTAGCCGGCCAGCAGGAGGTCGGCGCCGAGCTCGTCCACGCGTTCGGGGGACAGGGCCAGGCGGCCCTGGTTGGACGGCTGGGCGGTGAGATTGGCGGGGATGGTCATGCCGAGCTGGGTGAACAGCTGGGCGGAACCGTCGTTCGGGTCGGTCAGGACCATGAGCTGGGACGGGCTGGCCAGCCAGGTGCTGGCGAAGGTCTTGCCGCGCAGACCGGGGTTGGCGGTGCCGATGGCGGCGATCTTGTCGTCGACCGTCTTGATCACCGCGGCCGCGTCGTCCTCCTTGCGCAGCACCTTGCCCAGCGCGGTCACCTGGTCCCGCCAGGGCGCGACCGCGTTCGCGGTCAGCGCGGGCAGGGTGGGGGCGACCTTGGACAGCTCGTCGTAGGTCTTCTGATCGGCGATGAACGGGTCGACCAGGATCAGATCCGGCTCCAGCGCGGCGACCTGCTCGGCCACATTGCCCGTGGTGTTCAGCGCCTTCGCCGACCGCAGGCTGTCCGGCTCCCACGGCGGGGTGGTCTTGGCGACGGCGGCGATATTGTCGACATAGCCGACCGGCACCACGCCCAGCGCGAGCGTGGTGTCGAGCCACTGGTTGCCCAGGGCGACCACCTTCTCCGGCGTGCCGGTGACGGTGGTCTCGCCGCGCGCGTGGGTGATGGTCACCGGCTCGCCGGAGCCCGCGGTGTCGTCGTCGGTGGTACCACAGGCGGCCAGGCCGAGGACGAGCGCGCCGACCAGCGCCGCCACCGCCCCGCGCCGCCACCCGCGCGAAATCCGAACAGTGGTCATCGAACACCCTCCATAGACCCGGTTACCGTAGGCCAGGAAGGGGAGTTCTACAACGTGACGCGCTGGTCCGCGGGCATGAACAACTTGTCGCCGTCCTTCACCTCGAACGTCGTGTAGAACTCTTCGATATTGCGGACCACCTGGTTGCAGCGGAACTCGTTGGGAGAGTGGGTGTCCTGCAAGCCCTGCAGCGTCGCCTGCTCGGTCTGCTTGTCCCGCCACTGCCGCGCCCAGGAGAAGAACATGCTCTGGTAATCGGGCTCGACACCGGTGCGCTCGGCAACCTTGCGGTAGGCGGCCAGCGCGATCTGCAGGCCGCGCAGGTCGGCCAGGTTCTCACCGACGGTGAGCGCCCCGTTGACGTGCTGACCCTCCGGCGCGCCCTCGGGGACGAGCACGTCGTACTGCTCGATGAGCTGCTGGGTCTTGGCCTCGAAGGCCGCGCGGTCCTCCGGGGTCCACCAGTCGCGGCGGTTGCCGTCACCGTCGTACTTGGAGCCCTGGTCGTCGAAGCCGTGGCCGATCTCGTGGCCGATGGTCGAGCCGACCGCGCCGTAGTTGACCGCGTCCTGGGCGTCCTTGTCGAAGAACGGCGGCTGCAGGTAGGCCGCGGGGAAGACGATCTGGTTGGTGGTGGGGCTGTAGTAGGCGTTCACCGTCTGCGGCGACATGCTCCACTCCGACTTGTCCACCTCGGTCCCCAACCGGGCGAACGCGCGCGCGGACTCGAAGGTGTTGATCGCCAGTAGCGACTCGATCAGCTTGCCCCGGGTGATCGTCACCGCGGAGTAGTCGACCCACTTGTCGGGGTAGCCGATCTGGGCCACGATCTTGTCCAGCTTGGCGATCGAGGCCTCGCGGGTGGGCTGCGACATCCACGTCGAATTGGTGAAATTGTCGTGGTAGGCCGCGCGCAGGTCGGCGACCATCTCGAGCGCGCGCTCCTTGGCCGCGGGCGGGAAGTGCTTGTCCACGTACAGCTTTCCGAGCGGTTCGCCCAGATTGTCGTCGACCACGCCCACCGCCGAACGCCACATCTCCGGCTTCTCCTCGAGCCCGCTGAGCACCCGGCCGACGAAATCGAACCGCGCGTCGGCGATGGCTGCGGGCAGGAAGCGGCCGTAGTTGTTGGCCACGTGCAGCTTGAGGTAGTCGCGCCACTGCGCGATGTCGACCTCGCCCCACAGCTGGGCGGCCGCGGTGACGAAGGAGGGCTGGCCGACGACCATCTTGTCGAACAGCGACTTGGGCCGGTCGGTCATGCCCGCCAGCCATGGGTCCCAGTCGAACTGGGGGCCGAGCTGGGTCAGTTCCTGCCAGCTCATCAGGTTGTAGGTGGCGTCGGTGTTGCGCAGGCGCACGCTGTCCCAGTGCCCGGCCGCGATCCGCTTCTCCAGGTCGAGGGTGCGCTGGGCGGCGCCGACCGGGTCGGCCAGGCCGATCCCGGCGGCCAGCTTCTCCAGATAGACCAGATAGCCCGCGAGCTGTTCGGCGAACTCGGGCTTGCGGTAGTACTGCTCGCCCAGGGTCAGCCCGGACTGGCCGACGCTGGCGATATAGGCCTTGGAGTTCTTGCGGTCGATGCCGATGCCCATGCCCATCAGGCCCGCGATCGGCGCCTCGGCCATCACCTTGGCCAGCTCGGGCTTGCCCGGCGCCGTGTCGATGGCCTCGAACAGACCGGCCAGCGGGGTGATGCCGAGGCGCTCGATCTCGTCGAGATCCAGGCGCGCGTCGTAGAGATCCTTGATCTGCTGGGCCTCCGAACCCGGTTCCGGATCCTGGATGCCCTCGATGATCGCGCGCAGCTGGTCGAGCGTGCGGTCGTTGGCGTCGGTGATCGCACCGACCGAGGCCTTGTCCGGCGGCAGCTGGTAGTCACGCAGCCAGGCGCCGTTGACGTGGCGGTACAGGTCGTCCTGCGGGCGGATCGTGAGATCGCCGCCGCCCATGTCCACGCCGGTGAGCTGCACCTTCGGATCGTCGGTGGCGCACGAGGCCAGCGTTGCCGCCACGGGCACCAGCCCCATGGCGATCAGGAATGCGCGGCGATCCATTGTCACAGGATTGTCCTTCCCCGATGCGGCATCCGCACCCGTGCTCGTTGCGACCCAGCCCGCACAGGCTACCGGCGCGCGGGCTCGACGGTGCGGTCGTCGCTCAGCGAGAGGAGATTCCGGAGCTGCCGCTGGCCAGATCGCAGGCCAGACCGCTGCCCGCGTCCAGGATCCGCGCGACGATCGGCACCCGCTTGGTGACCAGCGGGGTGCCGGTGGCGTGCAGCAGCAGCGACAGCTGCACCTCGACCTCGGTCTCGACGTGGTAGTAGGCCGTCGCCTTGGCCACGGTGACGCCCGCGACGTTCACCTCGAGGTCGACGGTGTCGCTGGCGAAGAACTTCCCGTTCGCCAGGAAGTCGACCTGGGCGCCCACGTAGTCGTCGAGGCCGACGACATCGATCTTGGAGGTGCAGCCGACGGTGAGGGTGTCGGTGAGCATGTCGACGATGGGTCCCGCGGTCGCGTGCGGGGCGGTGAGGGCGAGCGTGGCGGCGACGATGCCGAGGGTGGTCGCGAGGCGGCGGGCGTGGTTCATGGTGACTCCTCATCAGCCCGTCCCTCGACGAGCAGGGCGACCGTAGCAACGGAGTGAGCCCGCCCACAGAGGTTTGAAACATATACGCTTCAGAAGAACGCGGGGTGACCCCCGATTTGGGTCGACCTGGGGATTCACCTACACTAGACCGGTTGCCTGCGGGAGCTCTGCGCCCGCGATCCGGCAGTGAACCCCCAGCGGTAGGTATTTCCGCTGGCAGGCGCGCGTCCGGTGGTGACTGACCATGTGCGTCGGGTCGGCAATCCGGCGTACGTATACATCCAGGTCCAGGAGGTGCTGAAGTGATTCAGCAGGAGTCGCGACTGCGCGTCGCCGACAACACCGGGGCGAAGGAAATCCTTTGCATCCGCGTGCTCGGTGGCTCGTCGCGTCGCTATGCCGGTATCGGTGACATCATCGTCGCCACCGTCAAGGACGCCATCCCCGGCGCGAACGTCAAGAAGGGCGACGTCGTCAAGGCTGTCGTCGTGCGCACCGTCAAGGAGCGCCGCCGTCCGGACGGTTCCTACATCAAGTTCGACGAGAACGCTGCCGTGCTGATCAAGCCGGACAACGATCCTCGCGGCACCCGCATCTTCGGCCCGGTCGGCCGTGAGCTGCGCGACAAGCGCTTCATGAAGATCGTTTCGCTGGCCCCGGAGGTGCTCTGACCATGAAGGTGCACAAGGGTGACACCGTCCTCGTCATCTCGGGCAAGGACAAGGGCGCCAAGGGCAAGGTCATCCAGGCCTACCCGGCGACCGGCAAGGTTCTCGTCGAAGGCGTGAACCGCATCAAGAAGCACGTGGCGGATTCCGCGAACCAGCGTGGCGCCTCCTCGGGTGGCATCGTGACCCAGGAAGCCCCCATCCAGGTTTCCAACGTGATGGTCGTCGACTCCGACGGTAACCCGACCCGCGTCGGCTACCGCACCGACGAAGAGACCGGCAAGCGGGTTCGGATCTCCCGTAAGAACGGGAAGGACATCTGACATGACCACCTCTGAGCAGACTCAGCCCCGGCTGAAGGCGCGCTACCGCGCCGAGATCAAGGACGCGCTGAACAGCGAGTTCGAGTACGCCAACGTGATGCAGATCCCGGGCGTCGTCAAGGTCGTCGTGAACATGGGTGTCGGCGACGCCGCCCGTGACGCGAAGCTGATCAACGGTGCCATCAAGGACCTCGAGCTGATCACCGGTCAGAAGCCGGAGGTCCGCAAGGCCACCAAGTCGATCGCGCAGTTCAAGCTCCGTGAGGGCATGCCGATCGGCGCCAAGGTCACCCTCCGTGGCGACCGCATGTGGGAGTTCCTGGACCGCCTGGTCTCCATCGCGCTGCCCCGTATCCGCGACTTCCGCGGCCTGTCGCCGAAGCAGTTCGACGGCAACGGCAACTACACGTTCGGCCTGAGCGAGCAGTCGATGTTCCACGAGATCGACGTGGACTCCATCGACCGCCCGCGCGGTATGGACATCACCGTGGTGACCACTGCGACCAACAACGAAGAAGGCCGTGCGCTGCTCAAGCACCTCGGCTTCCCGTTCAAGGAGAACTGAGCACATGGCCAAGAAAGCACTGGTCAACAAGGCCAACGCCAAGCCAAAGTTCGCGGTCCGCGCCTACACCCGCTGCCAGCGTTGCGGCCGCCCCCACGCGGTCTACCGCAAGTTCGGCCTGTGCCGCGTGTGCCTGCGCGAGATGGCCCACCGCGGCGAGCTCCCGGGCGTGCACAAGAGCTCCTGGTGAGCCCGCGCTCCTCGTGAGCGTTGCCACCTAGGCGAATAACGAAGCAAGGCACGGACTTCCGTAAGGGAGTTCGTGCCTTGTGGCGTTTATGGCGCCCTGCTATTAGGGCAACACCCATTTGCCGAGCACATCGCCAGAAACCTCGCCGCGTAGGACTACTGAGCCCGGAACCGATGGCTTGCTGACGTACGGGAAGGCCGCCGTCCCCGTCACAATGCTTCCGTCGTAGAGATACCCGACGTTCGGCTCTGCGGTGGCTGCGACCGTCGTTCCGTCGGCATAGGACAGGCTGTAGTCGATCGTCGCCGGGTCGGTCGACTGCGTGCCACGATGTGCGAAGCTCACCGACACGGTGCAGCTGTCTCGCGCGGCATCGCAGGTCCAGTCCGAGACGGTGATCTCGGTGACCGTCGTCGCGGCGCCGTTGTAGTTCAGAACGGGGATGGAAGCGGTTTCACCCATCAGAAAGCTTTCACCGGGTGATGCGGACGCGGTCGAACCGAGTACGGTGAGCGCGCCGAAGGAAACTCCGACAGTCAATGCGGCGAGTCTTCTCACGATCCCTCCAAACATCGATGATTCCGGGCTGGTAGAGCCAGCTTGGTACCGGTGGACACCGAATCCGGTCACGGCGTGGTGTCGAGATCGTCCTATCGAGGGCGCCTGCTTCCCGCATGATCACGGATGTGTCGCTGGCGGTGCATTGGGCGCCGAGCGATGGGGCGTGGTCTTCCTGTCGGAGTCCGTCCTCGGATGGGATTCGGATCGTCGAGGGGGTTCGGCGGTGAAATGTTTGCGTTTCACTCCGGAAAACGGTGGGGTGGTGTTCGCTGGGCGGATGAACAAGCTTGTCACCGTCGCAGCGCTGTCCTGCGCGATTCTCGCCGCGCCCGCTGTCGCGTCGGCCGCTCCCGTCCAGGCCGGTCCGGTCGCCGAGTCCGGGTCCGGCGGCGCCGGTTCGGGCGGTTCGGGCGGGTCCGGGTCCTCGGAGACGCAGTTGATCTGCTCGCCGATCGCGCAGTTCCTGTTCTCCACCGGGAGTGTGGAGAAGCCGCCGCTCTACGACCTGCTCTGCCTGTTCTCGTAGTTGTCGGGTGCGTGCCCCCGCAAGTCGGGTCGTGCGTGGGGCGGGAGCATGCGGGCAGGGTGAGGCTATGAAGAAGCTCGCTTTGTCCTCCGCTCTCGCCCTTTTCGTCTTCGCGCCGGTTGTCACCGCGGCTACCGCGCAGGCTCAGCAGCCCGTCGCCGACACCGGCTCGTCGAGCCTGGACGTGCTGTGCGGCCCGCTCGGCGGCATCCTGGTGCTCGCGGGCAGTGCCGAGAACCCCTACGGGCCGCTGCTCGGTCCGGTGTGCGTGATGCGCTGAGTCGTCTGTGGTCGGTCAGCTGAAGGGTGAGCGGTCGATGCCGCAGCTCAGTCCCGCCGGGGGTAGCTGGCCGGTGAACAGGTAGTCGCGTTTGACGTGTTCGGCGCAGGTGCTCGCCACATACATGCTGCTGTGGCCCGCGCCTTCCATGACCACCACCTGCGCCCGCGCCAGCTGGTCCGCCCCCGCGATCGCCCCGCGCAGGGGCGTCGCCGGATCGAAGCGGCTGTTCAGGACCAGGATCGGGGCGGCGGTCTCGCGATTCCACGGACCGGTGTAGCGGTCGGTGTCGTGGGCCTGCCAGAAGGCGCACGGCATGGCGTTGAAGACCGCGGTGCGGCCGAAGTAGGGGACGCGCAGCTCCTCGATCGCGCCGACCCGCTGGTAGACGGCCGGATCCGTCGGGACCGTGCTGTCGGCGCACTGGATCGAATAGAACGCCTCAACCCGGTTGCCCGGATGCTCCCGCTCGAAGATCGCGTCGTGGGTGACGGCGGGCAGCAGGGTGGTGCCTGCGTCGAAGAGCTGCTGCAACAGTGTCGCCAGGTCGGCGTAGGTGTCGGGCCGGGCGAGGCTGCCCGCCGCGGTGACGATCTGCCCGTAGGTCCACGGCGTGCCGTCGACCACGATGGGGGCGAGCCGGGCGCGTTCGGCCAGCGCGATCCATTTCAGCTTCGGGTCGCCCGCCGCGAAGGCGCAGTCCGGACCGGCGGCCGAGCAGTCGCGCAGGAAGGCGTCGAAGGTCTCGGCGACGGCGTCGGCCACGCCCTGGCGGGTGTCCAGCGGGAGGTTCGCGCCGTCGGCGCCATGGCCGTTCGCATTGCCCTCGAAGTCGAGCGAGCCGTCCAGCGCCATGGCCCGGACGCGGCCGGGGAACAGGTTGGCGTAGACCGCGCCGACCTGGGTGCCATAGGAGATGCCGTGATAGGTCAGGGCCGTATCGCCCACCGCGCGGCGCAGTAGCTCCAGGTCACGGGCGGTATTGGTGGTCGAGGCGTGTGCGAGGATCGGGCCTGCCGCGGCGGCGCAGCGGGCGGCGATATCGGCCGAGCGGGCGAAGAACTCCGGCTCCTCGGCGGGGCCGGTCGGGGTGCCGGGGAAGGTCGCGAAGTACGCCTGCTGCTCCTCGGTCGACCCGAAACAGCTGGTCGGCGCGGTGCGGGCGACCGAGCGCGGGTCCCAGGAGACAAGGTCGAAGCGGGCCCGCAGTTCCTCGGAGAACAGCCAGGGCCAGTGCGCCCGCTCGCGCAGGCGGTCGACGCCGGACGGGCCGGGGCCGCCGAAATTCACGAACAGGGTGCCGAGGCGGCGGGCGGGGTCGGTCGCGGGCAGCTTGATCACGGCGAGGTCGATCTGGTCGCCGTGTGGATCGTGGTAGTCCAGCGGGACCCGCGCCCAGGTGCAGGAGAAGCCGTCGGCGCAGTCCGACCAGGCCAGGGAGGGGGTGTTCGCGGCCTCGGCCAGCGGATCGACATGCGGGTCGGCGGCCCACGCGGGGGAGGGGACGACGAGGGCACCGAGGCTGAGTAGAGCAGCGACAACGTTGGTCCAGCCGCGGTGAGTTCCACGGCGCGCGGAGCGCGAATACGCCTGCCGAGCTTCTCGCGCGGATCGTGCGAGTCTCGTGAAGCGAACGCTCAAGCCTATTCCTCAACGTAGTGGCCTAGGTTTCGGTGTCGGCGTACGGACTTGCGAGCGTCATGCCTGCCAATACTGGGAACTGGCGTTTGGTTGATTATTGCAGTGCGCAACGCCAGTGTGTCCGGTGCGCGACATCTCGGGCGTTGTTGTATCGGAAACGCGTTGAGGGCACGGAGTTCGCGCCCTCAACGTTGTGCGTTAGCCGAAAGAGATATCTGAGCTGGACGATCTATCGATCGATGCCCTGCAGTTCCCATCTGCCAGTGCTGAAGATCCTTGCACAGCGCCACTCGGAGTACTTCTCGAGGATTGCCCCACTGTGCATCCGGCCGAAATCTTGGCAGACGCGGGGATCGTCGAATGCGAATGCCTCACCGTTGAGATACACGGCGTGCCATCCCCCGGCGAATGCGGTTCCAGCGCTCGCCGCGATGATGCCTGCCGCGAGCGCGCCGCCTGTAATTGCCTTCCGGATCATTGTTCCCTCCCCAATAGTTCTGTGACCGTATGTCACGGTGGCATCGTATCCGCGAGAGCCACTCTATTGCAACAACTTTCGTAGTGTGCGACGGAATTGTGGACCTTAGAGTGCATCTCGTCGATCAGGATCAGGAGAAGCCCGTGTGTTCATTGACGTTTCCGTAGTAGCTCCCGCTGGCGCTTTCCGTGGCGGCGTGATGAGCCTGTCGATCGGCTCCGAGTGGCGCGATCGTGGCTGTCTTTGCTTCCGCCGTAGTGAGCATTCTCACGGCTAGGGCGTGGAGAGTCCGCGTCGTCGGCAGCGCCGCGCGCGACTGGCTCGGCTACGCCCTCCAATACGGCTCCTTCGCCGCAGGCGCCCTGCTGGGCGGCGTCCTCGGCGAGATCGTCGGCGGCGAACAGATGCTGCTGGTCGCGGCCGCCGCCGCCGGAATCGGCATCCTGTTCACCGCCCGCGCCACCCGCACCCCGCTGCCCGCCACCTGACCGGGCGCGGGGGGCGGACCCGGATTTGGTCCTGACCACGGGGTTGCCTACACTAGAGCGGTTGCCTGGGCAGATCTGTGTCCGCTACACGCTCGGCGTGTGCGGGTCGTTGCCGGGCGCCGAGCGCTCGTGAAGAGTACTCATCCGGTCGGTAAGTGCCGTCCGGACCAGCCGAATTGTTGTAGGCCCACGGTCTGCGCGCGAGAGTGCGCGGATGCTGCATGGGAACCGCAGCGAGAAAGGTGTCGAGGTCTAACCATGACCATGACTGATCCGATCGCAGACTTCTTGACGCGTCTGCGCAACGCCAACTCGGCGTACCACGATCAGGTGAAGGCTCCGCACTCCAAGCTCAAGGCGAACATCGCCGAGATCCTGAAGCGCGAGGGTTACATCGCCGATTACCGCACCGAAGACGCGCCGGTGGGCAAGGCCCTCGTCGTCGATCTGAAGTACGGCCCCAGCCGTGAGCGCAGCCTGCAGGGCCTGCGCCGCGTCTCGAAGCCGGGTCTGCGTGTGTACGCGAAGTCCACCAACCTGCCCAAGGTCCTCGGCGGCCTCGGCGTGGCGATCATCTCCACGTCGACCGGTCTGCTCACCGACCGTCAGGCGGCCAAGCAGGGCGTGGGCGGCGAAGTCCTCGCCTACGTCTGGTAAGGGAGGTCAGGACTAATGTCGCGTATTGGTAAGAAGCCCATCGAGATTCCGGCCGGCGTCGACGTCACCATCGACGGCCAGGTCGTCACGGTGAAGGGGCCCAAGGGCACCCTGTCGCACACCGTGGCCGAGCCGATCACCGTCACCAAGGGTGAGGGTAACGAGCTGGAGGTGGCCCGTCCCAACGACGAGCGCGCCAACCGTTCGCTGCACGGCCTTTCCCGCACTCTGATCGCCAACATGATCGAGGGTGTCACCAAGGGCTACGAGAAGAAGATGGAAATCTTCGGCGTCGGTTACCGTGTGGCCGCCAAGGGCTCGAACCTCGAGTTCGCCCTGGGTTACAGCCACCCGGTCCCGATCGAGGCCCCGGAGGGCATCACCTTCGCGGTGGAATCGCCCACCAAGTTCTCTGTGTCCGGCATCGACAAGCAGAAGGTCGGCCAGATCTCCGCTGTCATCCACGGACTGCGTAAGCCCGACCCGTACAAGGGCAAGGGCATCCGCTACGCCGGCGAGGTCGTTCGCCGCAAGGTCGGAAAGACGGGTAAGTGATCATGGCGCAAACTGCTAACCAGAAGGCCAAGCGGATTCCGCTGGGCAAGGATGTGTCGACCAAGCGTCGCCTGTCCAAGACCCGCCGTCACTTCCGCCTGCGCAAGAAGGTCGTCGGCACCACCGAGCGTCCGCGCCTGGTGGTCAACCGCTCCTCGCGGCACCTGCACGCCCAGCTCGTCGACGATTCGGTCGGCAAGACCATCGCCGCCGCGTCCTCGATCGAGGCCGACGTGCGCGCGCTGGACGGCGACAAGTCCGCCAAGGGTGCCAAGGTCGGTCAGCTGATCGCCGAGCGCGCCAAGGCTGCCGGTATCGAGTCGGTCGTGTTCGACCGTGGTGGTCACGACTACCACGGCCGCATCGCGGCGCTGGCCGATGCCGCTCGTGAAGGCGGGTTGAAGTTCTGATGACTGTTATTTCGAACGAAGGGAACGTCTGATGCCGGGACGTCAGCGGCGTGACGGCGGCAACGGACCCGCCGGACAGAACAGCAACAGCGGTGGCCCCGAGGGCAACCGTCGCGGCGGCGGCGACCGTCGCGGTGGCGGCGATCGTCGGGACAACGCTGCCGAGAAGAACCAGCTCGAGCGCGTGGTCGCGATCAACCGCGTCTCCAAGGTCGTGAAGGGTGGTCGTCGCTTCAGCTTCACCGCCCTCGTGATCGTCGGTGACGGCAACGGTCTGGTCGGTGTCGGCTACGGCAAGGCCAAGGAAGTTCCCGCGGCCATCCAGAAGGGTGTCGAGGAGGCTCGCAAGAGCTTCTTCCGCGTCCCGATGATCGGCTCGACCATCACCCACCCGGTTCAGGGTGAGGCGGCGGCCGGTGTCGTCATGCTGCGTCCGGCTTCGCCCGGTACCGGTGTGATCGCCGGTGGCGCGGCGCGTGCCGTGCTCGAATGCGCGGGCATTCACGACATTCTGGCCAAGTCGCTCGGTAGCGACAATGCGATCAACGTCGTTCACGCGACGGTTGCCGCGCTCAAGATGCTCCAGCGTCCCGAAGAGGTTGCCGCCCGCCGCGGTCTGCCGATCGAGGATGTCGCTCCGGCGGGCATGCTGCGTGCGCGTGCAGGACAGGGAGCCTGACCATGGCTGATCTCAAGGTGACCCAGATCAAGAGCACCATCGGCGCCAAGGCGAATCAGAAGGACAGCCTGCGTACGCTCGGCCTCCGCAAGATCCGCCAGAGCGTCGTCCGTGAGGACAACGCGCAGAACCGCGGTCTGATCAACGTCGTGCGCCACCTCGTAACCGTTGAGGAGGTCTGACATGACCATCAAACTGCACCACCTGCGCCCTGCCCCGGGTTCCAAGACCGAGAAGACCCGTGTGGGTCGCGGTGAGGGTTCCAAGGGCAAGACCGCTGGTCGCGGTACCAAGGGCACCAAGGCCCGCAAGAACGTCTCCCCGGCGTTCGAGGGTGGCCAGATGCCGCTGCACATGCGCCTGCCGAAGCTCAAGGGCTTCACCAACCGCTTCCGCGTGGAGTACCAGGTTGTGAACGTGGGCCGCATCGCGGAGCTGTTCCCCGAGGGCGGCACGGTCGGTAAGGCCGAGCTCGTCGCTGCCGGCGCCGTTCGCAAGAACGAGCTGGTGAAGGTCCTCGGCGACGGTGAGATCGGCGTGGCGGTCCAGGTGACCGCCGACAAGGTGACCGGCTCCGCCAAGGAGAAGATCACCGCTGCCGGTGGCACTGTCACCGAGCTGGCCTGACGGTAGGCTAGTCGACAGCTGGCACCGGACGAGTCGAAAGCTCGTCCGGTGCCACTGTTAGAGTCTCAACAAGCTTTGTCTGCCAAGACCGTCATCGGCTGATGGCCTGACCATGTCGTTCGCCAGGAGGATTTGTGCTTTCCGCCTTCGTATCGGCCTTCCGGACTCCGGACTTACGGCGGAAGATTCTCTTCACGCTGGGGTTGATCGCGCTGTACCGATTGGGTGCCGCGCTGCCGTCCCCCGGTGTCGACTACCAGAACGTCCAGGAGTGCGTGAAGCTGGTCTCCGGTGGGGAATCCGCCGGTATCTACCAGCTCATCAACCTCTTCTCCGGTGGTGCGCTGCTCCAGCTGTCGGTGTTCGCGATCGGCATCATGCCGTACATCACCGCGAGCATCATCATCCAGCTGCTGACCGTGGTCATCCCGCGCTTCGAGGAGCTGCGTAAGGAAGGCCAAGCAGGCCAGACCAAGATGACGCAGTACACCCGGTACCTCTCGATCGCGCTCGCGGTCCTGCAGGCCACCGGTCTCGTCGCGCTCGCCGCGCGCGGGCAGCTGCTGCGAGACTGCAACGAGCCGATCCTCGCCGACACCAGCATCTTCGGCATGATCATCATCGTCCTGGTGATGACCGCCGGTGCCGCGCTGGTCATGTGGTTCGGCGAGCAGATCACCGAGCGCGGTGTCGGTAACGGCATGTCGCTGCTGATCTTCGCCGGTATCGCCGCGCGCATCCCGCTCGACGGCAAGGCCATCCTGGACACCCGCGGTGGCCTGGTCTTCGGTCTCGTCTGCGCCGCCGTGCTGGTGATCATCGTGGCCGTCATCTTCGTCGAGCAGGGCCAGCGCCGGATTCCGGTGCAGTACGCCAAGCGCGTGGTCGGCCGCAAGATGTACGGCGGGTCCTCGACCTACCTGCCGCTGAAGGTCAACCAGGCCGGTGTCATCCCGGTGATCTTCGCGTCCTCGCTGCTCTACCTGCCGAACCTGATCGCGCAGCTGACCGGGTCGAACACGGCCACGGATCCGAGCTGGTGGCAGGAGATCATCCAGAAGTACCTGGTGAACCCGTCCAACCCGGTCTACATCGCGATCTACTTCGGTTTGATCGTGTTCTTCACCTACTTCTACGTCGCGATCACCTTCAACCCGGAGGAACGCGCCGACGAGATGAAGAAGTTCGGCGGCTTCATCCCGGGTTACCGGCCCGGTAAGCCGACCGCGGACTACCTGAATTACGTCCTGAGCCGAATCACGCTGCCCGGCTCGATCTACCTCGGTCTGGTCGCCGTACTGCCCAACCTGTTCCTGGACATGGGCAATTCGGGCGCGGTGGCGAACCTGCCGTTCGGCGGTACCGCGGTGCTCATCATGGTCAGTGTGGGTCTCGACACGGTCAAGCAGATCGAGAGCCAGCTGATGAATCGAAATTACGAAGGGTTCCTCAAGTGAGAGTTGTTCTGCTCGGTCCGCCGGGTGCCGGCAAAGGTACTCAGGCCGTCCTGCTGTCGGAAAAGCTGGGCGTTCCGCACATCTCCACCGGAGACCTCTTCCGCGCGAACATCAGCCAGCAGACCGCCCTCGGTCGCGAAGCGCAGAAGTACATGGACGCGGGCGACCTCGTCCCCAGCGACGTCACCAACCGCATGGTCGAGGCCCGCGTGGGTGAGCCCGATGCCGCCAACGGCTTCGTGCTCGACGGTTACCCGCGCACGGTCGACCAGGCCGACGCGCTGAAGAAGATCCTCGAGCACAACGGCTCCGAGCTCGACGCCGTGCTGTGCTTCGTGGTCGCCGAGGACACCGTGGTCGAGCGCATGCTCGCCCGTGGCCGCGCCGACGACACCGAGGACGTCATCCGCAACCGGCTGCGGGTCTACCGCGAGGAGACCGAGCCGCTGCTCGCGTACTACGACGGTCTCGTCGTGACCGTCGACGGCGTCGGCGAGGTCGACGAGGTCAACGGGCGGGCACTGTCCGCCCTCGGCAAGTAGCGATCGGAGTACTGAGGCCGGATGGTCTTCAACCGGAAGAAGAAGGTCGTGCCGTTCCGCACGGCGGGCGAGCTGGACGCCATGGCGGCGGCGGGCGCGATCGTCGGGCGGACGCTGGTCGCCGTGCGGGACGCGGCCAAGCCCGGCGTGTCCACCCTGGAGCTGGATCAGGTGGCCGAGGCCACCATCCGCGACGCGGGCGCGGTCCCGTCGTTCAAGGGCTACCACGGCTTCCCCGGCTCGATCTGCTCTTCGGTCAACGACCGGGTCGTGCACGGGATCCCCTCGGCGAGTGACATTCTCGCCGAGGGCGATCTGGTGTCCATCGACTGCGGTGCCATCCTCGACGGCTGGCACGGCGATTCGGCCTGGACCTTCGGCATCGGCACCATCATCGAGGCCGACGAGCTGCTGAGCGAGGCCACCCGCCTGTCCATGGAGACCGGTATCGCGGCCATGCTGCCCGGTAACCGCCTCACCGACGTCTCGCACGCCATCGAGCTGGGCACCCGCGCCGCCGAGCAGGCGCACGGCCGCGCCTACGGCATCGTCGACGGCTACGGCGGCCACGCCATCGGCCGCGAGATGCATATGGACCCGTTCCTGCCCAACGAAGGCGCGCCCGGCAAGGGCCCGCGCCTGGTGGTCGGCTCGGTCCTGGCGATCGAACCCATGCTCACCCTCGGCACCGTCGAGACCAAGACCCTCGACGACGACTGGACCGTGGTCACCACCGACGGCTCCCGCGCCGCCCACTGGGAACACAGCGTCGCCGTCACCGAGGACGGCCCCCGCATCCTCACCCTCCGCCCGGAGTAGTTCACTCGTTCGACGCGGCCCGGTCAGCCTTCCAGCAGGATGGTGACCGGGCCGTCGTTCGTCAGCTGGATCTGCATGTGGGCGCCGAAGTGGCCGGTGTCGACGGTGGCGCCGAGGTTGCGCAGGGTGGTGGCGAAGGTGTCGACGAGCGGTTCGGCGATCTGGCCGGGGGCGGCGGCGTTCCAGGAGGGGCGGCGGCCCTTGGCGGTATTGGCGTAGAGGGTGAACTGGCTGACCACCAGGATGGGGGCGTTCAGATCGGCGGCGGAGCGTTCGCCGTCGAGGATGCGCAGCCGCCAGGTCTTGTCGGCCAGGGCTTTCGCGGTGGCCTCGGTGTCGGTGTGGGTGGCGCCGACCAGCGCGAGCAGGCCGTGCCCGCCGGAGTCGGCGGTGGGCTCGATCCGGCCGACGACCTGTCCGTCGACGCTCACCTGGGCGCTGGTGACCCGCTGCAGCAGTACTCGCACAGCCACCGATCATGCCGGGTGACGGCGTGCGGGAACCCGCCGGGTCAGTCCTTGCCGAAGAACAGGATGTTCGGGCCGAAGTCGGTGAGCGGGCCCTTCTCGGCGGCCTGGCGGATACCGCTGCCGGGCAGTTCGGTGACCTTGGCGAACATCGGGGCATTGCCGAAGGCGGCGCGCACCTGGGTCTCCGAGGCGTAGTCGGCGCCGTAGTCGGCCAGGGTGGCGAAGTCGAGCGGGGCCAGGGGCGCGTCGAGCGGGGCCTGTCCGGCGGGTCTGCCGAGTGCGGCGTATTGGGTGGCCACGCCGCTGTCGTAGAGGCACAGCTCATAAGAGATGTTCTCGATGGTCGCGACGGTCAGCACCGGCCACTTCTCCGAAAGCCGCACCGCCAGCGGATGTCCGGCGAGCGCGCCGATCTCCCAGTTCAGGCTCTTCACCGAAATCCAGCTGCCCGAGGCCTTTTCGACCAGTACGACATCGGCGCCGAGTTCGGCGGCCGAGTTGGTGACCGGTTCCTTGACGCCCCAGTGCTTTTCGTGGACTCCGGCGAAGCGGCCCGCGTCCACCGGGGTCGCGCCGTCCTGGGCGTAGGCGGCGACGATGGCGGCGCGCACCTGGTCCAGCGCGTCCGGTGCCGAACAGCGCACGGCGAGCGCGCCGTAGGTCGCCGAGATCTCCACCGGCCGCGAGGGCGGTTCCGGCATGGCGCCCGCGGCCAGCGGCTTGAGGCCGACCAGTGCCAGGCGCCAGTTGATCTCGTCGATGGTGGCCAGGTCGCCGCCCGACTGGTAGAGGATCTGCTGCTGGGTCAGCCGCCCGGCCTTCTCCAGCGTGGTGGCGCCGAGTTTCACCAGGGCCTGGGTGGTCTTGAGGGTGAGATCGAGCTCCTCGACGCGGGTTTCGCGTAGTCGCGCGGTGGCGGTGGCCGAGGTGAGCTCGGAGTAGAGGGTGCGATAGCTCGCGATGGCCTGCTTGCGGGAGCGCCCGACCATCATGGTGCGCAGCAGGGTGCTCAGGCTGGCCAGATATTTGCCCGGCTGTTCGGGGGCGCGCGCGTACATGGCCGCGCGGATGCGGACGGCCGACTCGGTGGCCGCCACCGCCGCGTCGTGGTCCAGGCGCATCAGCCAGACGCCGCACTTGGACAGGCCGTCGGCGCACATGGCCGAGACCTCGGGGTAGTCCTGGGCGACCTGGCGATAGGCCGAGCAGGCACTGCGAATGGTGTTGGTGGCCAGCTGCCGGTGCCCGACCAGCCGGGTGGCCTGCTCGAACAGGCGCAGCGCGTCCTGCAGGGCACCCGCGTACTCGTAGGACACCCAGCCCTCGACCAGCCAGTGCAGCCGGATCGCCACGGCCTCCTGCGCCGGTTCGAGCGCCTCGGCGGTGCGGTCGCGGCCGGTGGGGTCCTCGCGGGTGGCGAGCAGGCCCTGGGCCAGTTCGCTCAGCGCGCCTGCGAGCTGGAGGTAGTCGGCGGGCTGCTGGCTGCGGGTCCGGGTGCGGTCGGCCGCGACACGCCGCTCGAGGCTACTCAGATCGGTCATGAGCAGTTCCATCGCGACGTCAATCTCCGGCCTCATCACTCGTCGGTATCCGGCCGCCGAGCGGCCGTTGCAGCTTCGATCGAGTCTGTCACAGATCGGCGCGCGCTGCCGGATCGTTGGGGTGAACCCGATGTTCACCCAGCGGTGTCGCCCTGTTTCTTTGTGGCTGTGCATATTTCGCATTGCTCACTAGAATGCGAGACGATCGAACCGGCTGCGTGGGTCGTCGGTGGGGTGCTTCGAGGAGCGGTGAGCGTGGGCGATTCTCCCTGGTCGGGGTTGGCCGGCAAGGCGAAAGTCAAGGTCGAGACGGGGGCCGCGCTCGAGGCCGCCAAGGCGTGCAGCCAGGCGATCGAGGTGTTCAAGGGGTGCCAGGACCTGTTCGCCGACGATCTCAACAACTACGACGAGGACAAGCTCGGCGGTAGCCAGGTGGACGCCGGGCCGCCCCTGCGCAACAAGTTCATCGCCGAGGCCACCCAGGCCAAGGATCTGCTGGGCCGCTATATCGACTCGCTCGAGGACCTGGTCTCGCTGTTCAAGGCGGCGGGGGAGTCCTACACCGACACCGACCAGGGTTCGGCCGACAATCTCGCCTCGCTCAAGGGCGAACTCGGCAGCGTGAACTCCTCGCCCGGCGCCAAGGACATGGCGGGGGAGGTGTCCCGGGCCGGTGCCTACCTGCCGGACCACTGGGAGGTCGATGTCACGACCTCCGGCAACACCATGAACATCAAGATGGAGAAGCACAACTACGACATCGAGACCGCGGACGTGCCCAAGCACGCGGGCACCGCGACGGCGGAACCGGTCGGTGTGCGGATCCCGGTCCGCGCCGCGGACAATATGTCCTGGCGCGATATGTACGACCTCGGTCAGCGGATCTCCTGGGCGGAGGTCGCCAATGACGCGCCGATCTGGGAGGCGATGGCGCACGCGGTGCACGGCGCCGCCTACAACCTCGAGCAGAAGCTGGCCGAGATCACCAGCGACCGGTGGGAGAGTCAGGGCGGTGACGCCGCGCTGGCGGCGATCGGCACCTTCGGCAAGTCGGCGATGGTGGCCAGTGACTCCTTCACGATGATGCAGCAGAACCTCGAATACACGGCGGACTGGTTGTACGCGACCAAGGTGTGTATGCCGATCGAGACCGAGGACAAGTGCGACGACGATCTGCAGGAGAACCGCGATCGGTACGAGCGGCACTATGTCAACGGGGTGATGAACACCGAGAAGCTGTTCCCGGCGGCGGCCGAGCCCGCGGCGCCGAAGGGTCCGGTGACGAAGCCCGACGACGGCAATAACAACAACAATAACAACAATAACAACAACGGAAATAACAACAACGGCGGAAACAACAACGGTGGAAACACCGGTGGCAGTGGTAATTCCGGCGGTAGTGGGAATTCCGGGGGTAGCGGAAACTCCGGCGGTGGCAGTCAGCAGCAGGGCATCTCGGCCGCCGACGCGGCCAAGCAGCAGGCCGCTCAGCAAGCCGCCCAGCAGGCGGCGGCAGCGCTGCAGCAGCAGGACGGCACCGGTGGCGCCCAGCAGAACAGCGGTTCCCAGCAGGACGCGAACGGGCAGGCCGCCGGGTCGACCGGTTCCACCGGGTCCGCGTCGGGGTCGAGCGGGTCCGGGTCCGGCGATATGTCCGGCATCCTGTCCTCGGTGATGTCGGCGGTGACCGGCGCGGTCTCCTCGCTCACCCAGGCGCTGCCCTCGCTGGCCACCGCCCTCCAGCAGGTGTCCTTGCCGACGACCGACACCGGCGCCACCTCGGGCCTGCCCGACCTCACCCAGCTCGGCACGCTGTTCGGGCAGTTCCCCGATCTGGCCGAACTGCTGTCGCAGTCACCCGAGATCAATCAGCTGATCGCGGACAACCCCGCGCTGTCCCCGCTGGCGGAGATGCTCGGGATCGAGACCGCCGCACCGGCCACCGACGGGGCTGCGGTGGCCGGGGAGACCACCGAGCCCGCGATGGCCGACGCGTTCCCGCGGGCCTCGCTGCCCGACTTCTCGAACCTATCCGGGCTGGACGAGGTCGTCACCCCGCTCACCGGCCTGGTCGCCGAGTCGCTGGCTACCGAAGCGCCGGTCCAGCAGGTCGAGGCCCCGGTCGAGTCGGTCGAGGCCGGAGCCACCGGCTCGATCGCGCACGCCCGCCCGGAGGCCCGCGCATGACGCAGAAGTGGGAACTCACCGATATCGAGTTCCGGGTGCTGTGGCAGCGATTCGTGGGCACCGACCTGCCGCGCCCGCTGACCTTCCAGTCCACGACGCGCCTGCACGAGGACTACGAGGAAGAGAAGTACCAGACCTGGCAGCGGTTGCAGCACTCCGTCGATCCGGCCCTGCGCACGGTGTTCGATGTGCTGGAACGGCCGGAAGTCTATGTGCGGCTGCGCGGCTGGAAGGACAGCGAGCGCGACCAGGCCGCGCACTGGCTGAAGGCGCGCGCGGCACGAGCCGGTGCCAATGGGTACCTGATCTACCAGCTTCCGGGCGAAACACCCACGCACAGTGGCGGTTACACGGTGGTCGATATCGGGCCGTACGGGCTGGCCGACGCGATCGTCGACCTGATGCCGGGCACCGGCGCGGGCACCGGTGGGCTCATTCCGCTCGTCACCGACGCGGGCGACCGTGACGACTACGGGCAGCGCTCCTCGATGTTCTTCGAGGAGGCCGACACCTCGATCGTCCAGCGCAGCACCGAGTTCTTCAGTCGCCCGGCCGAGCGCACGGGCACCATCAATATCCTGCAGAACCAGTCGATGTTCGGTTCGCGCGGCATGCACCGCGACATCCTGGTGTGGCGTGACCTGCCCGCCGACGGCCGCTACGTCATCGAACTGCCGAACGAGAACCCCACGGCCACACCGATGTCGCGCACCGATCTGATCGACAAGATCAATGCCTCGATCGAGCGGATGATGTCGCGGGTGGAGGCGCACTGGGAGGCGGGGGTCTGACCCGCACCCGCCGTTCATGATGGGGCCATGCGGGATTCGCGCGGCTGTGTGAGGCTGTTGCGCACGGGAAAGTGTTGTGGTGTGCTCGAAACACCACTCGTGGAGGGATGAGGGCGATGGGCACGTTCGAATACGACGCCGACAACTTCCGGACCGCGGCGGGCAAGTCACGCGGGGTGAGCAATCAGCTCACGACCATCATCAACACGCTCAACAGCTCGCTCAACAGCCGCGGAAACGTCTGGGGCAACGACAAACTCGGTCAGAGCTTCAACGACGGCCCCGGCGGCGACGACGGCTACGACTCGTCCTGGACCAACACCAGCGACAACGTCAAAACCATGGCCAAGTCCATGGGCGATTTCGCCGACGGCCAGACCGAGAGCGCCGACTACATCGACAAGATGGAGCAGGGCAACCGCAACGGCCTGACCTAGCCACCGGTCTCAGGGGGCGTCGGGGATGCCCAGGCCGGGGAGGTGGAGATCGCTGTTGCCCGCCTGTTCCACCCAGCCCCGGTAGACCAGCGTGGTGGGGGCGGCGATGCCGAAGCCGTCGCGGAGGCCGGTCACGGTCATGGCGGCCAGCCGCTGGTAGTCCTCGGTGGTTGTCGGCCAAGGGAATTCGGCCCACCAGTTGTCCATGTGGGCCTCGTCGGGGGTCTGCCAGCCCGCCTCGGTGATGGCCCGGATGCCGTCGGCGTCGGGGCGGAAGGCGGGTTCGAGCCATTCGTCGCCGGTGAGTTCGGCCGCGACCGCCGTGCCGGTCTTGCGGAACTGGGCGAAGCGCCGCGCGCCGGGGGCGGCCGATTCGCCGATCACCAGCACGGTGGTGTCGGGGGCGGCCGCGAGTTCGGTGGCGAGCCCGTGGGCGAAGGCGGTCCAGCCGGTCACAGCAGGCCCTGTTCATCGAGCGCGATATTGCGGTCGTCGGCGGCCAGCCGGGCATTGGCGGTCAGATACAGCCAGACCGAAGCGGCGGAGCGTTCGAGCACGACCGTGGCCGCGGTCCCGGCCCACCGCAGCCGCGGCGGCGGACCGGCGACGCGCGCGGTGGGCGCGCCGAGCTTGGCGGTGATCGCCGCGGCGATGCCGTCGAAGGCCGGGCCGACCTCGGCCTCCTGGCCCGCGCCCGCGAAATCGCTGATCTGCAGCTCGATTCCGGTGACCTGGCCGTCCTTGGCGCGGATGGCGCCGCTGTCCGGGCCGAACCCGATGTCGAGCATGATCCGGCGGGGGCGGCTGGAGAGGGTCTGCCAGCCGAACTTCTCGACGACGGCGGGTGCGTCGTCGAGGGTCCACGACCACTCGAGGGTGTGCAGTGCGGCCGCGAGATCAGCTGCCTCGTCGGCGGGCAGCACGCGCCAGTTCGCCATGGGCTTGCCTTTCCTCTCGGTCAGAAATAGGACAGGAACGCCGCGTCGAAGTCGGGATCGCGGGTGTCGAACGATTGCGGGGTGTAGTCGAAGGCGCGCACCCGGTCGACGAACTCGGCGGGCAGGGTGAGCGGCTGTTCGGCGAGGTATTCCAGAGAATCCTCGCGCCAGATCCAGACGCCATCGGAATACAGCGACGGCCCGCCCTCGATATCGGCGCCCTCGACGAACAGGTGGTCGGAGGAGCCCATGACATCGAAGATGGCGCGGACCTCGCGCATGTAGTTCAGGATCTGCTCGCGATCGGGTTCGACGGTGCCGGTCGGCGCGGTGTGGACCGAGGGCAGTTCGTCGTGCGTGCCCTCGTACATCTCGCGGTACATGGCCACCGGCTGCAATTCCATGGCCCCGATCCTTCGCGTGCACCGCATGGTCGTCAAGTTCGCCGACGCGGTCGTTTCCCGTTCATCCTGCGGTCACGGCGGATTCGCCCATAGCTGCCACTCTGTTGCACAGGCGAACGACTTGTGGTGTGCTTCGGATGGGCACCACTTGCTGGAGGATGAGGGGCGATGGCGACGTTCACGGACGCGAGCTGGTGACGTAGCGCCCCATGATCGATCTGCCATCCGGGCTGCATTGGCTCTCGATTCTCGCCGGCATGGAATGGCCGGACGGCAATGAAGACGAGATGTGGGCCATGGCCGAGGACTGGCGCGCGGCCGCCGACAGTCTGCGCGGGCTCGTCGACGACATCGATGCCGCCAAAGACGCTGCCTTCAAGGCGTATCCGCAGGGCGAGGGCGTCGACAAGATGCTCGAGGCCTTCGACAGCATGGCGCGCGGTGACCAGTCGGTCACCAAGCTGGGTGAGCTGTTCGATCTCCTCGGTGACTCGGTGTATCAGACCGGCACCGAAATCGAATACACCAAGATCATGTTCCTGTCCTCGCTGGGCTTGCTGGCGCTGGAAATCGCCGCGGCGTGGATCTTTCCGCCGACGGCGCCCGCGGTGGAGGCGGCCGCCATCGCGGCGACCCGGGTGGTGGCGCGCACCATCTTCGGCCGGGTGCTGGCGGCGATTCTGCGGCACGGCGCGAAGGCGGTGCTGACCCGCGTCCTGAAGTTCGTCGGTCAGCACGTGGCGATCGACACCGCGCTGGGCACCCTGCAGGAACTCGGTGTGCAGCAGTGGCAGGTCGACCAGGGGCACCGCAAGGAGATCAACTGGGATCAGGTGAAGTCGGCCGCGATCAGTTCCGCCGCAGGCGGTTTGGCGGCGGGTCCGTTCGGCGACTTCCTCGGTAAGCGGCTCGGTGACAGCATGGCGCCGTGGCTGCGCGGCGCGATCACCGGCACCGGCGCGGGTCTGGTCGGCGCGGGCGGCGGCATGCTCGGCCAGTTCGCCTACGACGGCTTCACCAAGGGCTGGGATCAGGCCTGGGACAACCTGCAGGCCGCGGCCTCGGACCCGCTGATGTGGAGCGCGGGCGCCACCAACGGTGGGCTCTCCGGCTTGAACAAGGCGGGCGCGAATTCCGCCTGGCAGAAGATGAATCCGGGCCTGTTCGAGCGGCCGAGCTTCAGCTCGCGGATTCGCGAGGCCATGGGACCCGGCTATGACCTGGGCAGTTTCGGTGTGGACGAGTCCACGGGCGCGGGCGACGGGTCGTCCACCCGGCCCGGGGGCGAGGACGAGAACCGGGCGGGCGCCGACGACGGGGCGACCGGGGCCGGTGACGACGGCAAGGTGCGGGTCGGCGCGGGCGAGGACACCATGGACGGCGGCTCCGGCGAGGGGCGCGCCGGTGCTGGTGACGACAGTCAGTCGATGCGGCCCGCGGGCGCCACTCAGTCGCCGGAGGCCGACGGGCAGACCGACACGAATTCCGGTGCGGGCGAAGCACGTCAGGACTCCGGCGGCGATCGGCAGCACAGTGGCGCCGACGGCGGCGCCGGGGGTGGGCGTCAGGATGCCCGGCCGGAGGCGCAGACCGGCGGCGACACGCAGCAGTCCGGTGACGGTGGCCGCCAGGACTCCGGGGCCAGGGCGGACGGGGAAAGCCCGGCCGCACAGGGCGATTCGGGGAGGGACGGTTCGCGGGCCGGAGAGGCCGACTCGACGGCCGACGGTGCGAACGTCAATGACGGAACGCGCACCGACGCGCACTCCACCGGCAAGCCGATCACCCAGGTCGACGCGCCGACGGCGACCAGGGACATGACCACCCAGGCCGGGGGCGCGCCGGTGGCCGCCGGGATGACCGGTGCGGGTCCGGCGGCGACGGGTGGGCCAACGCCCGGCGCGACGGGGCAGGCGCCGGTCACGGGCCAGGCGGCACCCGCGACCTCCCAGCCCGCCGCCACGCCCGCGCAGTCCGGCGCTCCCGCCCAGTCCACGTCAACGCCGGGCCAGCAGGCGGGTACTCCCGCGGCGCGGCCGGGGGCGAGCGATGTCCGGGCCGGGATGCCGGACGGCGTCCAGGGCTCCGATATCCGTTCCAGTGCACCGGAACTCGGCGCCGATGCGTCGCGGACGGTGGATTCCGATGCCGAACAGGTGAACGAGCCGAGTGTCCGGTCCGAGGAGGAATCGCGCGCCGGTGTCGGCGAACAGCGCGGCGCCGGTCTGGCCGACACCCCGCTCCAGGGACTGCAAGCCGCGCCGGGCGAAGCGCCGCCGGTGCGCGGCGAGGCGGAGGACGCCGCGACTCCGGTGCGTGCCGGGGCGGAGGACGCCGCGACTCCGGTGCGCGGCGAGGCGGAGGACGCCGCGACTCCGGTGCGTGCCGGGGCGGACGAAGCTGCGACTCCGATGCGGGCCGAGGGGGAGGACGCTGCGACTCCCACGCGCGGCGAGGGGGAGGACGTCGCGACTCCGGTGCGCGCCGGGGAACCCGAGGTCCGGTCCGACCCGCTCGCTGACCTCGCGCCCGTGGTGCCGCTGGTCGGCGCCGATCCGGGTGCGAGCCCTGCGCGGCCGGGTTCGGAGACGAGCCGTCCGGCACGCCCCGCTGACTCCTCGTCGCGTCCACGCCCGGGCGATGACGGTGGCTCGCCGCGTGACCGCACCGACGATAGCGGTCGGCCGAACGGCCGGGGCGACGACGCCGCATCGCTCCGTGACCGCACCGACAACGGCCCGGGTGACGATCCCGCCTCGCCGCGTGACCGCGCCGACGACAACGGGCAACCGCGCCCCGACAGCGACGACACCCTGCCGGTGCCCGACGACTATCTGCCCAATGGTCAAGGTGTCGTGCACAATCCGACCGGCACCGCGATCGGTGACGATGCCCGCACCCATCGCGTCAGCCAGAACGTCCGCAACGACGGCGCGCACGACGTGGTGGTGCACGGGCGCAGCGATGGTTCGGTGACGCCGGGTAACAAGGACGCGGTCAGCCCGCAGGACATCGTCGACGCGATCAACCGCAATCCACATTACGTTCCTGGCACGCCGATCCGGTTGCTGTCCTGTCACGCGGGCAACGATTCCGGCTGGGCGCAGCACATCGCCGATCAGCTCGGTGTGGATGTCATCGCGCCGACCGACCGGGTCGGTGTGCGCCGGGAACCGGGCTCGGAGCCGGTGATCGATCGCGGTGGTGAGTGGGAGCGGTTCCGGCCGGAGTCGGCGACCACGCCCAGCGAGACACCCACGCCCAGAGCGGATTCCGATCCGGACGTGCCCCGCGACACCCTCGACGGTGACACCCGCGCGCGCGATGGCGAACTCGTCGACTTCATGAGCGACCAGGATCCGCCCACCCGCCCGACGGCGATGTCGTTCCTGACACCCGAGATCGGCACCCCGCACGCGCCGTTCAGCCGCACACCCGGGGTGGACGCGCACCTGCTCGGCGTGCTCGACCTGAACGACCCGATGGTGCGGACCGGGGGAAACCCGCGCCGGATCACCCATGTCGGCGGGGAACCGATCGACGAGTATTCGCACCGGCTCAGCGAGGAGCGCGGCCAGGCGTTCGACGACGCGGCCAAACCCGACGCGGCCCTGGTCGCCGAATTCGAGCAGCACAAGGCCCAGCAGAAGGCGCTCGAGGCCGAGCGGGCGGCGGCGGGCCGGGGCGTTCGCGATGCCAATATCGAGCTCAGGGACGCCAAGCAGGCCAGGGACGCCGGGGTCGAGGGCGCCGACGCGCGGGTGCGCGCCGCCGAGGACGCGGTCACCGCCGCCAAGGACAAGGCCACCGCGGCCAAGGCGGCCCTGGACAATTTCCTCGCTGCCGACAAGGCCGAAGGCGAGGCCGGGAACTCGCCCGCCAAGCGCCTGGCGAAGGCCGAGGCCGACCGGCTCTCCGCCAATCGGCGCGGCCACGTCTCGTCCATCACCATCGACCGTCTCACCGGCCGCGTGTACGAGGCCGCCAACGGCACCTCCGACCAACGCATCCATCCGTCGGAGCTGCACCCGACGCTGCATAACAATGTCGCCCGCTACCAGGACCCGCTGGACGTCTACCACGGGAACCGCGACCCGGCGCACTTCCCGCACGCGGACAACCCGCTCGGCCACGCCGAGATCCGCGGCACCAACGCCGCCCTGCACGACCGGGAGCTGTTCAACCAGCGCCGGAAACCGGGCGAGGCGGCGCTGCCGACCGATTTCGACGGCCTGGCCTCCATTCTCAACTCGCCGTATGTGCCCGGTCGCGGTGTCGAAGCGCCCTGCTGCGCCAACTGCACCCGGGTGGTGCAGGGCACCGAGAGCACCGCGGGCCACATCATCGACGAGGGCGAGCCCCGGGTCGACCCGCTGCGCCACGCCGATCTCGAACAGGCCGCGCGCGACGGCGAACCCCGGGACCCCCGGTTGGTCTCGCCCGAGTATCCGGCCGATACCGACTTCATGGGCGACGACGATCCGGTGCCGCCCGGCCTGGTCCGCGGTGACGACGGACAGCTGCATCGTCCCGGCGACCGGCCGGACAGCTTCCGCGACCCGGACGGCACCTGGCACCACAACGACGACCCGCCCGGCACCAAGCGCAATGTCGACTTCCGGCTCTACGACTCCGGCGGGTTCATCAAGGACCACCTCACCGGTGGCGAGTACCAGCATCGCGTGCAGAAGGGCGATTCGGAGCCGCACATCGTGCAGGATCCGGAGCGCGCGCGGGAGATGGCGGAGGCCTCCACGCGGCGGGTGGAGCTGCAGACCGAGCGGAACAACACCGGCAAAGAACTCGCGAAGCTCATGAAAGAGTTCGCGTTGAAGGACAAGCACGAACTCGCGCCCAAGGCACTGCCGGAGAAGATCAAGAGCCTGCGGCAGGCGCTGCTCGCCGACACCACGCTGAGCGAGCAGGAGCGCGCCCGTAAGCGCGCGCTGCTCGACGATCTGGAAGACGTCGCCACCGACTACAACGACCAGGGCCGCGAGATGGTCGAGCTCTCCAAGAAGCTCGGTGAGGTGGCAGGCACCGACTACGCCCTCGCCCGGCCGGGCGCGGTCAAGCTCTCGCCGTTCGACGGCGCGTTCGACGGCGCGGGCGTGGTCGATATCGCGGCCTTCATCCCCGCCGATGGCGACTCGCCGCCGACGCTGCTGGTCGTCGAGGCGAAGGGTGTCGGGGCGACACTCGGTGGGTCCAAGGTCATCAGTGCCGAACAGGGATCGCCGGAGTACCTGCGCCACATCCTGGGCAAGGACCGCAACCTCGTCCGCCTGCTCAACGAGACCCCCGAGCAGCTGCGCGCGTGGGGCGTCGATGCCGCGGTGGATCAGCTGCGGGCGGCCATGGACGACGGCACGCTGCGGGTGGAGTACCGGCTCGTGCACTCGGACGAGAACGGGAAAGTCACGGTGACCGAGCTGCTGCTCGACCGCGACGGCGTCGACCAGCTCGCCGATGTGCCGCTGCCCTTCGACATCGACCCCGCCACGCTCGACCGGTCCGGCGACGACGACGTCACCACTGACTACATGGGCGAGCCCGATACGTCGCGGACACCGGACACCGACGGCACCGACCGGACACGGCCCGATCCCGACGACATGGACTGGCTCGGCACCGATGACGAATCCACCTCGCGCAGACCAGATTTCGCCGAACCTGAACCGCCGGAGCGGGAGGTGCGCGTCGAACTCGGGGACAACGGGGAGGTCGTCGCGCTGCATGTGCGGCTCGATGACGGCCAGTGGATCGTCGCGCGGAACGATGGTGCGACGGATCAGGAGGGCGCCCTCGCGCGGCGCGAGGACCCCGAGCTGCTGGATACCCGCAGTGAACTGCGCAAGTGGGTGGATCGGCTCAATCGCGGGTTCGAGGGGCTCAATCTCAAGTACCCGTCCGGGTCCGGGCTCGACGGACGTGGCCAGACCGCGATTCGCGACGGCGTGACCGGCGGCATCGGCATGGTGACCGATCCGCCGCCCGCGCCCACACCTGCCTCGCCGGTGCCGGACGGCCCGGTGATCAGTGCCCCGCCACCGGGGCCGGGCGACCCGGCGCTGAATGTGGCGCGCATCGGCAAAGAAGGCGTGACCATCTGGCACAACCGGGAGCATCTGCCGATCATCGGCGGCATGATGGGCCGCCAGGAGGACACGGCGGGCGCCTATCACCCGGTCTACTTCCCGGACGGCACCGAGTACCGGCCGTGGATCACCGACGCCGACCCGAACGCGGTGCGCGACACCGTGGTCAGCGAGCTGCGGGCGGAACGGATGGATCCCGACGAGGCCCGCGCGATCCTCGAGGAACTGTTCGCCACCAGCCGGGATCCGCGACTGCGCCAGGACCTGATCGACGACCTGGAGTTCAACGGCCTCATCGACACCGACACGGCGCGGGCCATGGAAGACGCGCCGCTGCCCGATCCGCCCCGGCCGCCCGAACAGCCGGGCTCGCCGCCGGAGGGCGAGTCGCTCACCGACATGGCCCAGCGCCTCGGTATCGACCTCGACAGCGACAGCCCGCAGGACGTGCGCGCCGCGATCGACCGGCAGACCCACCGGGTGCTGCGCGAGCTCGGCGCCATCGAGGGGCTGGCCGATGCCGCGCACCGCGCCGAGGCGGAACAGACCCGGCCCTACCGGCGCGCCGATCACCCCGTCGACCCCGAACCCGCGCCGGACGAGCGGACCGTGGCGGGACCGGACCGCCGCTCCGAGCTCGACTCGGGCGAACCGCGCCGCGACACCGCCGACTACGACGACCTCGACGACGAGACCGCGCCGCCACGCCGCAGCTACTGGGGTGACACCAGTGCGCCTCGGCCGGTGCCGTTCTCGGCGGAAGCCAGCTTCCTCGACAAGGACCCGCTCGGTCGCTTCCTGCGCGATCTGATCGTCGCCTTCGATGGCGATACCGCGCTGCGCGACTACGACCGGGTCGGCAACGGCGCGGACCGGCTGCCCGAATGGGCCAGCTTCCTGGACGACCGCGAACCGGGCCGGGACCAGGCGCGCGCCCGCGAGTTCTTCGAGAACGCGCTGCGCCGCGACCAGCTGCGCGACGAATTGTCCAGCTGGGCAGCCATGTTCGGCCGCGACCTGGGCGATCTGACCGGGGATCGGCTGGAAACGACGCTGAACGAACTGCGCGAGTCGGCGCGTCAGCGGGCGCGGCACCTGGCCGATTTCGTCGCCGCCGCGCAGCCGATCCTGCAGGGGGACGGCACCCCGCCGGTCGGGACCATGTACGGCGATCAGGTCGCGCGGGTGCCCGATCCGGACGGCGGGCCCGACCGGCTGCTGGTGCTCGACGGCGCGCTCGCCCGCGAAGAGGCGCTGGCGCGGGCCCTGCGTGATCATCCCGAGCTGGCCGTCGACGTGAACAGCGGGGTGCTGAAGCCGGATTTCCGGGCCTCGCACGACGACGGGGCCGGGCAGCGATTCCTCGATCCGCTGGCGACCCCGGAGGTCCAGCACATCCGGCGCACGGTGGACGGCGCCGAACTGCAGGTGACGATGTTGCGCGGGGAGGACGGCGAGTGGCGTCCGGTCCAGACGACTCCCGAGCCGCCGCCCGCGCCGCGCGACCGGGCCGAGATGGCGCGCGAGATCGTCGATCTGGCACGGCAATTGAACCTCGGTCCGGCCGCGGTGCATCCGGATGCCATCGCCGACACCGTGCGCGCGCTGCACCTGGACAACGCGGTCCGCGCCGGGCAGGCCGAGGCGCTGGCCGACTACGCGCGCACCATGTCCGATATCGAGAGCTTCCACCTGATCGGTGACGCGCGGGGTCAGCTGGCGACCCGGCTCGGTATCCCGGAGGCCGAACTCACCCCGCGCCGGATCGCCGAGGCGCTGGCCGATCCCAAGCAGCGCCGGGCCCTGCGCAACCAGCAGTTCGAGGATCTGCTCGACGGGCAGCAGCGCGATCCGCGACGGACCGCCGGGTACTCCCAGCAGCTGCGGAATATCGACGAGGGCGCGGTCCTGGCCGCGCAGGAGGCGCTGATCCGGGCGCTGAGCCCGGGCGATCCGGACGCGCTGCGCCCGCTGATCAGCGAGACCGACCGGCACGGCAGGTCGAAGGTGCGGCCCGCCGACACCGGCATCGACCCGACCGCGTTGCGCAGGCGGGTCATGCGGATGCACCGGCTCGGGCAGCGCGATCAGGTGCTCGACGCGCTCACCACCTTCGCCGACGCGTTGCTGTCGCTCGACCCGTACAAGGATGTGCCCAAAGGCGATTCGTCCGCCGACCCGCGCACCACCGGCGACCCACACATCTACGACGCCGACGCGGTGCACGCGCTGCGCGAGGTGACCGACAGCGCGCGGCCCGGCGCCGACCCGCTCGATTTCGCCGCCCTGATCGCGGAGAACCTCGCGCACGCCTACGGGGCCGATCTGCCCGTGGACCCGAACGAGCCACGCCCGCAACCGAATCGGGACTGGGCGCGGTTGGTCGGTGTCGACATCTCCACCGCCGACGGCGCGACGTTCGTCAAGGTCTACGAGGCCTACCGCGACGGCAAGATCGAGAAGCACGAGGGGCTCAGCCCGGAGAAGCTGGCGGCCGAGATCGCCGCCATCCGCGCGGAGATCCGGACCAGGACCGAGCAGCTCCGGCGGTTGCGGGAGCTGGCCGACGAGTTCTATCGGCCGGTGGGGGATCTGCCCGCCGGGTCGCCCGGACGGGAGCATCCCGGTCGACAGCCCGACGCGCTGGGCGACGGCGAGAAGGGCCTGCCTGCTGGGCCGGAATCCACGGGCTCGGAACCGGTTGACGGCGGTCCTGCTGGTGGGCCGCGGGCGATTCCGGATGGTGCGCGACCGGATTCGCGGGCCGACGCCGATGCGGTGCCCGAGCGCGGTCAGGATCTCGACGACCGGGCCGCCGCGAAACTGGCCGAGACCATGCGCAAGCTCGACGCGGTCGCCGATGAGCTCGCCGAACCGCTGCCGACGCTCGACGATCTCGTCGGCCCCGGCGATCCGGTCGACCCGCTGGCCAGGATCGACGAAGCCGTCGACCGGCAGAACAAGCTGGCCGACCAGGCCGAGGAACGCCGCGCCGACCGAGCCGACGAGGCACTGGACGAGGCGATGCGCGCCCTCGACGGTGTCGATGACGATCTCGCGGCCCAGCAGGAGCACTCGCGGGCCCAGCGCGAGCTCGACGCGGCCCAGGCCGAGATCGCCCGCCGTTTCGAGGAATTGGCCGCCAGCGAGGGGCCGAGTGAGTCCGTTGCCGCTGCCGCTCCTGACAACGGCGGCAACAACGGCAAAGGTCCCGATGGCAAGAATGCCAAGGGGGGCGACAATGGTGACGGTGTCGATAACGGCGACAACGGTTCCCGTGGGGACGATGATTCCGGCGAGCCACCAGCAGCAGCCGAGCCCGGCGGGCCGCCGTCCAAGCCTCCGTCACGTCCACCGACGGCGCCGACTCCGGAACCGGAAGAGCCGTCGAGGAATTCGTCCCCGCTGAACTCGGGTCTGCCCAAGGCACCCGCCGAGCTGGCCGTCCCCGGCGACAACACCCTGGCTGGGTCGGTCGCCGACGACAGCGTTCCCGGCGATCCCCCGCAACGCGCCTACCAGCGCCGGGACTTCCTCAACGATGTCCACCGGTTCCTGCGGGAACTCGGCGATCTCCCGCCCTCGACCACCGCCGACACCCCGCCGCTCACCCCGGAGCAGGCCGAGCAGGTCCGGATTCTCGCCGAGGCGCTCGGGCTCGGTGACGCCCTCACCCGTCAGCGGGATCCGCTCGGCGCGCTCGCCGAGATCGCCGATATGGCGCGGGCGCGCGGATTCCTCGACCGCGCCCTCGATCCCGACGCCGACCTCGGCAAACCCATGCGATACCCGGACGACTACGAGCCGCTCGATCTCGACGAGCTCCAGGATGGCTTGGACCACTGGCGCGTCGAAGGCGATCCGCGGGTGCGGGACGAGCTGGCCGAGGATCTCCGGCTGGCCGGACTCGACGACGATTCCCGCCCCGCGCTCGGTGCCGAACCGGAGCCGAATCCGCAGGCCACGCCGCTGCGCCCGTCCGCGATCCTGCCGCCGGACGACGGCACGCGTCAGCCCGGCGCGCCCCGGCTCGAGCCCGCGCGGCAGGCGATGGATCGCCTGGCCGCCCGGTTCGGGGTGGATCTCACCGACGCCGGTGCCCTCGATGCCGCGCGGTACCGCCAGTTGCTGCGGGCGGGCGCGGTCGAGGCGTTCGCCGCCGCGGTCCGGCACGCCGAGACCGCCACCGATCCGCAGCAGCGGGCCCTGCGCGAGGCCGTCGCCCGGCGGTGGGCGGCGAGGCTGGGTCTGCCCGCCGATCCCGGTCTCGTCCGCGCCGCCGACGACATCAACCGGTTGCGCGCGGGAGTCGCGCGCGATGCCGGGGATATGGCGCATCTGTATCAGATGGTGCGCCACCAGCTCGACGACCGCGTCCTGTCGCTCGATGTCGACGGCGACAAGACGCTGGTGCGGCTGGTGGCCGACGGACCCGACGCCTGGCATCTGGAACCGCTCGAGCGACGCGCGCCGAAGCCGTTCCGGCATCCCACCGACACGGCGGTCGAGGTGGCGCCGAAGAAGAACTGGCTGCGCAGGCTCTGGGATCGGATCGTCAACCGGGGCTATTACGGGGAGAACCCGAAGTACCCGTCCGGTTCGAGCATCGACAGCGCGGGCCAGTCCATGCTCGGGCACGGGGCCGGGCTGCCGCTGACCTCGGTGAAGGACGCGACGCCCGACGCCCCGGGCGGCGAATACGACCAGCTGCAGATCAAGTTCAACCCGGTGCGCATCCTCAAAGAGGGCATGGAGATGTGGCGCAAGCGGGAGCTGGTGCCGATCCTGCGGCACCTGTCGGCGCGGATCGCCGATCAGGCGGGCGAGTTCCTGCCGCTGCGCAATCTCGACGGCACCGAATACAAGCCGTGGATCTCCGACGCCGACCCGGAACTGCGCCGCCAGATCGAACAGGAACTGCGCGAGGCCGGGCTCGAGCACCTGCTCGAACCGGAAAGCCTGACACCGGAGGAACTCGCGGCCCGGCAGGCCGAGGAAATCCCGGAAACCGCTGAGCGGCAACAGCTTCCCGCCGAACCCGAACGGGCTCCCGAACCGGCCGAGCCGCTGCCGCCGTGGCTGAGCGAGGTGGTCGACGCGGTCAACCAGCGCATCGCCGACGCCACCGTGCTCGACGCGCTCGCCGCCGAACTCGGCATGCGCATCACCGATTTCAGCGAGGAGGGTCTGCGCAAGGCGCTCGCCGAGGCGCAGTACCGGCTGCTGCGCCGCGACGGGGTGATCCAGGCGCTGGCAGCCGCGGCGCGGTTCTTCAATGCCGAGCACGCCGACATCCCGTTCCGCCCGGCCAACTTCTTCAGCAAGGACCCGCTGGGCGCCTACCTCAAGGAAGTCGTCGCGGCCAGGGGCGA
The DNA here is from genome assembly GCF_037034205.1 of Nocardia sp. SSK8. NCBI lineage: Bacteria > Bacillati > Actinomycetota > Actinomycetes > Mycobacteriales > Nocardiaceae > Nocardia > Nocardia sp. SSK8. The sequence continues at coordinate 330,655 of NZ_JBAGKD010000007.1, read as the reverse complement.
GAAGTTCAGCTTCGACATGCTGAACTGGCGCGGGGTGAACAACGGTGGCGAATGGGTCGACCTGTGGCCCGATCTGAGCGACGACGGTTCCCCGACCATCCACGCCGAGGACGCGCGCAAGATCTTCGACGACGCCCTGCGCCGCGCGGGTCTGCGCGATGAGCGGTCCACCTGGGCGCATCTGGCGGCCGCCGATCTCGCGGCGCTGACCGGGAATCTCGACGCCGAGATCACTCGGCTGCGCGATCAGCTCGACCGCAATGTCGGGGTGCTCGACGAATTCGCCCGGCGGACAGCGGAATTCCTGGACAGTGACACCGGCGACCGGCTCGTGCTCGATCCGGAGAACGGCACCATCGCCATCGTCGACACCGGGGCCGGGCACGAAGCCGCGCTGGCGCGGGCACTCGCCGATGCCGACGCGGACTTCATCGACCGGCTCAACCGGGGCGAGGTCGACATCCGGATCAGGATCGTCGGGGTGGACGATCGGGGGCTGGTGCGGGTCGCGGAGGTCGACGCGCCCGAGGTGCGTCAGGTGCGGGCCGAGGTGGACGGGCGCGTCGTCGACGCGACCATGGTGCGGGACGGGGCCGGGCCGTGGCGGATGGTCGAGGCGTCTGCACGGGACGGCGCGGCGGAGGCGAACCTGCCCGCGGTCGCCGAGGAGACTGTGCCGCAGCCGCGTTCGCTGGCGGAGGTGCGGGCCGAGGTGGCCGAGGTCGCGGCGCGGCTCGGGATCGACGATCCGGCGAATCTCTCGCCCGAGCGGCTGCACGATCTGCTCGCCGAGCTGGATCGCGAGAATCAGGTGCGGGCCAGGCAGCTCGAGGGGCTCGTCGACTACGCGCTCAGCGTGGACGCGGTCGACAACTTCAACGCGCTGCACAACGCCCGGAGTGCGCTGGCGCTGCGGTTGGGTGTCGACCCGAGCGATCTCGGTCCGGAAGTGGTCGCCGAGGGTCTCGCCGATCCGTCGACCCGCGTGGAACTGCATCGGCAGCGCGCCAAGGACCTCACCGAGTACGCGAAACTGCTGCACGCCCTCGACCCGGCCGCCGTCGACGCCGCGCGCGACGCGCTCGCCCCGCACCTCGGATTCCCGCGCGGCGGGCTGCCGCTGGATGCCGCGACCCTGGCCGAGGCCGTGTCGAACCGGGCCGCGCGCGGCGATCTCGACGATCTCACCGGCCCGCTCACCGACTACGTGCGGGCACTGGCCAAGATCGACCCGTACGCCGACGACCTGGTCTACGACCCGGCCACCGACCCGCGCGCCATCGGCGACGACCCGCCGGTCCACCCGCGCGACGCCCTCGACTTCCTGCGCGAAGTCGGTGCCGACGACCTCACCTCCCGCGCCCCCCGCCCCGCCGCGCCCCCGGACGCCGTCCCCGGCCCGAGCCGCGATCACGCCCGCCTGCTCGGCGCCGACCTCACCGACGCCGACGACGAGAAGGTCGCCAAGGTCTACGACTGGTTCCGCGACGGCCGCATCGACAAACACGAACGCCTCACCCTCGACCGCCTCGCCGAGGTCCACGAACAGATCCGCGACGAGATCCGCCGCCGCGCCGCCGATATCGCCCGCCTGCGCACCCTGCTCAACGAACCCTTCGTCACCGACCCCGAAATCGGCACCACCACCCCACCCACCGTCGACCCTGCCGACGGCGCACCCCCGTCCGATCCGAACCGTTCACCGAGTTCGGAGCCGTCCGCCCCCGCCGTGCCGGGTGCACCGGTGCGCCCGGAACTGCCTGCCTCCCCGGATACCAACGGCGACAACGGAACTCCGCCCGCCGGCCGTTCACGGGAGGAGCGCCCCGGCTCGAACGGAAACCTCGCCGATCACCCGGGTACCGAACCGCGCGGTTCTCATCCGCCGGTCGACGGCCGCGACGCTGTCGCGACCGACAGCCCTTCGCCGACGCCACCGTTGCTCGGCCCGGTCACCGACCCCGGCGACCCCGGTATCCCCACGGATCTCCGGCCGCACGAGGAGAACCGCCGCCCCGACGCCGGGCTCCCCGCCAACGGCACACCCCGAACGGACTCGGGAGACGGATCGTCACCCCGCCCGTCGTCGAACCCGGTGCACGGCCCCGAGGAGTCCCGCAAGCCCGCTCGACCCGATCAAGACGGCCCGCCTCCCGGCGAGGAAACGCGACGTCCTACCAACCCGAACACCGACATCGACGGCGGGGATCCGACCAAACCCACCGATCCCGATGCCGGTGTCGACAGCGGCGGTCCCGACAAATCCGCAGCCCCGGATACCAGCGTTGATGGTGGTGGTGTTCCGGTGAAGTCGGCCGATCCGGATGTCGGCGTTGATGGTGGTGTTTCGGCGAAGTCGGCCGATCCGGATACCAGCGTTGATGGTGGTGTTCCGGTGAAGTCGGCCGATCCGGGTGTCGGCGTTGATGGTGACGATCCGGTGAAGTCCGCCGACTCGGACGCCGATCCGGACGGTGACAGTCCGGACAAGGGGTTCGATCCAGGTGGACCTGCACAACCGCCGCGTTCGCCCGAGGGAGACCGGCCCGGCACACCTCGACAGCTGCCGGGTTCGTCCCTGCGCTCCCACATCCCGCACCCGCCCCACGAATACGAGGTGGAGCTCGACGTCCCGATCTTCGACGCCGTCGAATGGCCGGTCCCACCCCTACAGGTAACCCCGGAACCCCAGGACCCCCCACAACCCCCGCGCCCACCCCTACCCCCACCCCTACCCCCACCCCCGGGCCACCAGGATCCGCCGTGCCCCCCGGAAACCCCCGAACCACCACACCCCCCGGCCCCGCCGCACGCGCCTGTCCCCACGGACCCACCCGCACCGCCGCAGCCGCCGACAAACCCGCCTGTGCCGCCACAGCCACCTGTGCCGACAGACCCGCCCGCGCCGACGGACCCGCCTGTGCCGCCACAGCCCCCCGTGCCGACGGACCCGCCGGGTACTCCGGCGCCGCCGCAGCCTCCATTCCCGACGGACCCACCCGCGCCTTCGTGGCCCCCGCTGCCGCCCGGACCCTCGCTGCCGCCCGTCCCGCCATTGCCGACCGAACCTCCCTTGCCGCCGCAAATTCCGGTCCCGCCGGGTCCGGTTCCAACCGAACCCGTGCCGCCTGGTGGTGGCTCCTCGATGCCTTCGTTCCCGCCGTGGGTGGCTCAACCCCCCGGGCCCGGCCTGCCCTACCAGCCGGACGGTGGCCACCCGTATCCCCTCGGCAGCCAGCCGTATCCGCCTGGAACTGGCGATCCTTATGCACCGGGGAATGGTGGTCAGCCTCAGCCAACCGGGAGCGGCCAGTCGCCGGGGAATGGTCAGCAGCCGAATGTTCCGGCGAACAATCAGTTCTCGGCGCCAGGAAGCGGTCAGTCTTATGTGCCTGGCACCGGTGAGCCCTCCCCGCCTGGGAACGGCGTGCCGTACCCGCCTGGGCACGGCGTGCCGTACCCGTATGGGACCGGCCAGCCGCACACGGTTGGCACCGGCCAGGATGCCCCGGCGGGGAACGGTCAGTTCGGCACGCCGGGACATGGGCAGTTCGGCACGTCGGGACACGGTCAGTTCGGCACGCCAGTTGGCGGGCAGCCGTACTCGCCTGGGACAGGTGAGCCCTACGCGCCCGGGAACGGTCAGTCGCACGAACCGGGGACTGGTCGGGATTCCCGAGTGGGGAACGGGCAGCTGAACTTGCCGGGGAACGGTCAGCCGTTCTCGCCTGGGGGCAGTCAGTCCTACGGGGCAGGGCCTGGTCAGGCTTATGGGCCGGGAACTGATCAGTCGTACTCGCCAGGGCCTGGTCAGGCTTATGGACCGGGAACTGATCAGGCGTACTCGCCGGGGCCTGGTCAGGCGTATGGGCCTGGGGGTGGTCAGCCGTATTCGCCAGGTAATGGTCAGGTGACTACGCCGGGGAACGGTCAGGCGTTTGGTCCGGGGGCGGGTCAGTCGTACCCGCTGGGGAACCAGGTTTATGGGCCTGGAAACGGTGAATCGTATGCGCCGGGTGGGCAGCAAGGGGCCGTGTCGGGTGGGGTGCAGGGTTCCTCGGCCGGTGGGCAGCAGGGCGCGCAGGCCGGTGGGCAGCAGGGCGCGCAGGCCGGTGGGCAGCAGGGGCCCGTGCAGGGGGCGCCTATGTATCCGCCGCCGATGGTGCCGCCGGGGGGTGCGCAGGGGAGTGAGCGCCGGGCTTATCGGGCCGAGTATCGGGCGCCCGTGGAGCAGGTGGTGTTGGTGGTGCGGGCGTATGGCGGGGGTGTGCTCGCCGAGTTCGAGCCCCGGTCGGGGGCTCTGCGGGCCGCGGCGGCGGGGATGGTCGGGGCCGATGGGGTGTATGGGGATCTCGGTGGGGTGACGGTGATCTTCTATCGGCTCGGGGATCGGTTGCTGGTGCAGGTCGGGAGTCAGGCCATCGATGTGACCTATGGGGCGCATGTGGGGTGGGAGCGGTCGGCGCAGGGGCGGACGCGGTTCAGTGTGGCCGTCGACGGGCGGCCGATGGGGGAGCTGATCTACGGGGTGCTGCCGCCGGAACTGGACCTGGGGCTGCTGGTCCGTAACGTGGTGGCCGATCCGGCGAGCCGGATGACAATCTTCAGTGACCGAGCCTGACCGATCGGAGAGGTTTTCCAGGTGAGTGACGATCCGATCGAAGCGAGCGATCCGGATGCGGTGTTCGATCCGGCGACGGGCACCCTGTCGTATCGGGGCGAGCCGTACAGCGGCGCGGTGACCCAGTCCTACGCCGACGGCTCCTGGCGCGAGTACTGGAGCTACGACGACGGCGACCGCGACGGCGACTGGACCGGCTGGTACCCGGACGGCACCATGCGCTACAACGGCGAGTTCTACCGCAACCGCCCGGTCGGCACCTGGCAGGAGTGGTACCAGGACGGCACGCGCGGCCGCGAGGACGTCTACGACATCGACGGCGTCCTGCTCACCCACTCGGTGTGGAACCGGGCGGGCGAGCTGGTCGAATTCGAGGACGAGCGCACCCGCAAGGGCGTCGCCGCGACGGCGATCCCGGCGGACGACCTGCGCTGGGACGAGCAGGAGAACCGCAGGTACTACGGCGACGAACCGTTCACCGGCCAGGAATACCATCGCCCCGCACCGAGCAGCCCGATCACCGAGGTGGCGAGCTACACCGACGGCTACCCCGACGGGCCGACCAGGGGCTGGTACCTCGACGGAACCCCGCGCTACACCGGCGAATACGCCGACCGCCGCCAGGTGGGTACCTGGCTCGAGTGGTTCCCGACCGGCGCCCGCAAAGCGGAAACCGTCTTCGCCCCGGACGGCGCGTTGCGCACCCGCAGACAATGGGACGAGACCGGCGCCCTGATCGCGCAGCACGGCGAGAGCCGGGACTAGGCAAGGAGTGTGGCAGTGGCCGAGGAACCGGATGTCGGGTTCACCCTCACCACGGTGGTGGCCGAGGACGGGGTGACCGAGCAGGCCGCCGCGCTGAGTCACCGGATCGCGAAGACGGTCGCGGCGCTGGGCCCGCCGGGGTGGACCAAAGTCGAGGCGTCGTTCGCGATGTCGGCGGCGGCCGAGGTGTCGATGGTGGTCTTCCACGACGAACAGGACCGGTTCGCGCGGGTGTTCCCGAGCCCGGAGCTGCTCGGATTGCTGCGCGAGCACCGGCATCTGTCCGCGTCGCTGGGTGACGGCCCCTGGTGGCGCTACCTGCTGACGCTCACCAACGCGGGCCGCATGGACGTCGACTACGACTACGGCGACGAGCCCTTCCCCGACGACCAGCTGTTCCCGCCGACGGTGTACCGCACCGATATCGAGGTCTACCCGCGCGAGCGGCTGCCGGTCTGGCTGGCCGCCTACATCGGCCACGGCGACCGTCAGATCCGCGGTCCGGTGGCCGCCGCCGAGCAGGCGCGCGCCGACACCGCCGCGGGCAGGCACGCGGTCGGTTCGGCACCGGGTGTGGAGTTCCCCGCTCTCGAGCCGATGGCCCGCCGGTGGGCGCTGATCGCCGCGGCCTTCGTCGCGGTCGGCTCGAAGTGGGGCCCGCGGGTGACCCCGGCGTTCCATGTCTTCGAGGGGTCCTCGTTCAGCGGCTCGACCCTGTGCCTGCTGCCCGGCGATCGCGCGGTGCTGTCCGGCGGGGTCTGGGACGCACCGGAACTCGACGCCGTCTACAACCGGGACGCGCAGGCGCCGCGGCTGTATCTCGGCGCGCCGGACTGGGTGGCCGCGCCGGTGATCAATCGCCGGGCCGACAACGGCCTGCTCACCTTCTGCTACTGGTGGGAGGGCGGTCGCTGGTATCGCGGCGCCTCGCCCGGCTCGGACGCGCTCGCCCCGGCGGTACCCGGCATGTGGGACACCGCGACCGTGGTGCGCGTGCTGACCGGGTTGCTCGGTGACCAAGCGCCCGAGGAACGGCGTCATGCCGTCCTCGGCCTGGTCGAGGCCGCCGAGCGGGCCGCTGTCGCCCGCGACACCTTCACCCGGGTCTTCCCCGCCGACAGCTATCACGTCGACGCGGCCTGGTTCGAGCTGACACTGGCCGGACTCACCGGCGCGCCCACCGCGGGGCTCGCGAAAGGGTAAGCACCGCCGTGCTGTTGCGGGGCACCCCGGGGTGTGGTGTGCTCGCTGACCGAAGGGAGAACGGAATGGCCAACGAGCACGCCAAGGCGCAGATGGCGGACATCCTCGAGACCGTCCAGGAGCAGATGCGCGCGATCGCGCAGGTGCAGCAGGACCGCGCGCGGATCGTCGCCAGTGCCACCGTGCGCAAGCGGGTCACGGTGACCGTCAACGCCGATTACAAGGTGATCGAGACGAAGTTCACCCCCGATATCGACGACCTGACCTACACCGAGATCGCCAAGGCCGTCACCGAAGCCGCCCAGCAGGCCGCGACCGAGGTGGCCCGCCGCACCCAGGAACTGATGGCGCCGCTGCAACGCGAACGCGCCCGCCTGCCCAAGATCACCGAATTGGTCGACGACATGGACGAATTCGCGATCCCGCAGCCGGTCGAGGCCTCCCTCGCGCCGCCCAATTCGCCGGAGCGCGAACCGGATCCGACCCGCCCCGAGGACGGCGCCGCGGCGCGTCCGCGCACCGCGACCGACTCGGGCTGGTGACCTCGCTCCGGCGATGGTCGATGCGTGGTCACCGGTGAGAACGCTGCTGTACATGCGGGATTCATCCGGAGACCCTTAGAATTGATAACGGGTACGGACAGGGAGGGCCTACTGCATGACGGGACCATCTGCGCAGCAACAGTGGGCGGGTCTGCGTTCGGCGGCCGCCGACGGCACGCTGATGCTCGAGCCCTCGGCATTGCCGGATCTGGTCGACGCCGCCACCAACGCGCGCTACTGGGTCAATACGGTCAAACGCTCGGTCGACACGGTCGCCGAGCTGGTGGACTTCTCCTCGCTGGAGTCGGGTAAGCAGCTGTCCAAGCAGTTCGAGGCCAAGGCTGAAGAGCTGAAAACCATTCTCGGCAAGCATGAGACGGTGCTCGACGACGTCAGCAGTACGTTCCTCGACGCGGCCCGGCACTACGAGGGCGCCGAATCCGACAGCTCGGTCGACATGAACGCGCTGCGGACCGAGATCGAGAAGAGCAAGACCGAGGGCATGACGCTGCCCGCGCCGCAGCCCACCGCGGGCTTGCTGCCCGAGCCGGGCACCGCGGTCACGCTGCCCGCGAATCTGGCCGACGGCAAGACCTTCGACCCGGCGGGTATGAAGGCCGAGAGCCCCACCGGCTACAACTACGACCAGCTGCAGACGATCCGGAACTCGCTGTCGACCGTGCCGGGCAATCTCGCGCACAACGCGCTGTTCTGGGGCACGCTCGCGTCTTCGCTGAAGACCGGCTTCGACGACCTGAACACCAAGGTGGAGGCCAGCAAGAAGAGCTGGACCAGCCCGGGCGGCGCGACCAAGGCCATGTCGGCGATGTCGGCCTATCACTCCGGCAACGAGACGCTGGTCGACCAGGTCGAACAGGTGAAGTCGGCGCTGGAGTACTCGGTGCTGTGGACCGACGCCACCGCCAAGCAGCTGGCCACGGCGCTGATGCTGCCGCGCTGCTACTCCGATCCCAACGGCACCCAGGCGCAGACCGACAAGGAGAACTGCGCCAAGAACGCCCGCGAGGTGATGTGGAACGTCTACGTGCCGGGGGTCAACAGCACCACCAGTCATATCGCCACGTTGCCCGAGCCGACCGCGCCCACCACCGGTGACGGCAGTGGCAACGGCAACGGGAATGGGAACGGCAGCGGAAGCGGCTCCGGTTCAGGTTCCGGGGCGGGGTCCGGCTCGGGGTCAGGCAGTGGCTCGAGTGCGGCCCTGGCGGCGTTCGACCGGGCCCTGTCCCAGCTCCAGCAGCAGGAATCCGGTGCGGGCAAGGACAACGGCGGCCAGGACGGCCGCACCGGCGGGAACGGCGACAGTTCCACCGATTCGTCGGGCTCGTCCTCGGCCGGTCAGCTGACCTCCGCCGCGCAATCCGCGCTGGACCAGGCGAGTTCGGCCGCCCAATCCGCCCTGGAACAGGCCAGTTCGGCCGCCGACCAGAGTTCGCTGGCGGGCATCCCCGGCTCGGCGCTCAGCTCGCTGCAGGATCAGGCCAAGAAGGCGCTCAGCGCGGCGAGCAAGGGCGGCGGCGGTGGTGGCGGCTCGGGCGCCGGTGGTGCCGGTGCCGGGCCGGGCGGTCTCTCGCCGAGCCTGGACAGCGCGTCGAAGCTGTTCCCGCGCGCCTCGGTGAGCACCGGCGCCGAGTCGGCCATCCGGGCCGGACTCGCCGCCACGGCGGGCTCGCCGATGGGCGGTATGCCGATGGCGCCGATGGGTGGCGCGGGCGCGGGCGGTCAGGGCCAGCAGAAGGAACACAAGCGGGCCGACTACCTCGACTCGACCACGCACCTCGACGACGCGCTCGGTGACGCTCCGATCGTCGCCCGCCCGGTGGTGGAACAGTGACGTCCACCTGGGAATTCACCGCCGACGAGTTCGAGGCGCTGTGGATCGGGCTCGAAGCGGAGTACCTGCCCGAGCCGTTCATCCACACCAGCGAGGCCGCCGACGCCGAGGAAGCCGACTTCGCCCGCAGGCAGCGGTGGGTCGACCTCAAGCAGCGGTGGGGGCACGAGCTCGACGAGCTGATCGACGTGCTCACCAAGCCCGACCTGCGGGTGATCGTGCGCGGCTACGGCGGCGGCGAACGGCTGACCGACCCGGCCCGCTCGGTGCGCCTGCTCGGCGTGCGCAAGGGCGAGGTCGGGTATCTGGTGAAGCAGCGGCCCGGCGAGACCCTGTATCACGCCGACGGTTTCGAGATCACCCGCCACGGCGCGCTCACCCTCGGCGATGTGATCGCCGACGAACTGCCCCCCGCGCCCGCGGGCCGCGGCCAGGAGATCCGGCTCGACGAACCCACCGACGACGAGCTGGACCACAGCTACGGCCGCTCGCTGGTGCAGCACTACGACGACGACGCCGCGGTCCAGACGCTGACCTTCCAGCGGGCGGCCCTGGATCGCGACGGCTTCATCGATATCGAGCAGGGCTGGTCGCGGTTCGGTCCGCGCGGGGTGGTGCGGTTGCGGCTGGGCTGGCGCGATCTCACCGACGACGGCCGCTATGTGCTGGTGCCCGGCACCCCACGGGTGGCCGTCGGCGCGGATCGGCGGCGGGTGGTCTCGCTGATCAACGGCCAGATCGCCGAAGTTGTCAGAGCCATCAGAGATGATCGGGCGTAACGCGATGGATCAGTTCCCGACCGAGTTCACCGCGGCCTCGCTCACCGGCGCGATATCGGTACGCACCACCGAGCAGGGGCTGCCGCTGGGCGTCACGGTGGACCCCGATCAATTGCGGCGCGACCCCGCCGAACTGGCCGCCGAGATCCTGCGGCTGTGCCAGAAATCGGCCAAGCGGGCGGGGCTGGCGCGACGGAATCAGCTGGCCGAGGCCGGGTTCGACCCGGCGCTGCTGGCGGCGACCGGTCTGCCGACGGCGGCCGAGGTGGCGGCGGCGGAGATCGTCGAGGAGCAGGAGTACGACACCGAACCGCAGAGCTGGCTGCGCTCGGTCTGACGAGGGAGAGAGGGGCGGGCGATGGTCGAGACCATGGACGAACTGATCGCCAAGGTGCAGGGGCAGCTCTACCGGTTACAGGACCTGAGCGAGTCGACCCAGGGCATCCGGGCGCGGGAGACCTCGCCCGACGGCGCGGTGACGGCCACCGTCGACGGCGCTGGCGCGCTGGTCGGACTGGAGTTCACCGCGGCGATCGGCAAGCTCGCACCCGCCGATTTCGAACGGGTGCTGGTCGAGACGGCACGGGCGGCGGCGCATCGCGCGCTGGGCGAACGCGCCGAGCTCGTCGAGGCGTTCAACCAAAGCGGTACCTGAGATTTCCCCTGATCTTCACCGCGTATACGCATGGTGCGGGTTTCCAGCGGGTAGATAGAGTAACGAAACACCATGGGCTGTTTCGAGATTGGACGAGAGCCATGAATCACGTTGCGGTAGTTCCCGAAGCGGTGCGCGCGTACGCGGGCGCGTCGGCCACCATGGCGGCGGGGGTCGCCCAGGCCGGTGCGGTGGACCAGGCGGCCACGATGGCGGCCGCGGTGCCGGTCTTCGGCCTGATCGGCCAGGAGTTCCTGCTCTCGTTCGCCTACGCCCAGGCCAATCACCTGACCTCGGTGGCCGAGCTGGCCGCGGTGCACGCGGGCACCGCGCTCACCGCCGCCCAGGCCGCGAGCACCTACGAGGGTGCCGACGGGGCCGCCAAGCTGGGCATCGCCTCGGTCGATCGGTAACCATGACGACTACCGGGGGAAGCGCGGCGGTACCCGTCGATCCGACGGTGCTCGAGCTGCTGCGCGGAAGTTCGCTGGCGCCGATGCTGGACCAGCCGGTGAGCGAGGTGCTCGGCTCGATGGGGCTGCCCCAGCTGCCCGCGCTGCCGGAATTCATCCAGCTGCCCGAGCTGCCGCCGCTGCCGACGATCGATCTGACCGCGCTCATGCAACCGCTCACCGAGCTGGCCTCGGCCTTCGGCACCGGCGCGCTGGGTGGCGGAACCGCCTCGGACACGGGCACATCGGCCAATCCGGTCGACGCGCTCTCGGCCATCACCTCGGGCTTGCAGACGGCCATGTCGCTCGGGTCGACCGCTTTGCAGACGGTGATGCAGCTGTGGCAGAGCGCCGCGGCGACCGAGGCCACCACCAAGGCGACCGCGGCCCAGGCCGACGGCGCCAAGCTGGCCACGCAGAGCACCCAGGAGAAGGCGGTGCTCACCCACGCGGCGGGCAATGTGGCGGTCGGCGGCGCCAAGATGGCCGCGGTGATCGCCCGCTACTCGGCGACCCTGGCCCTGGCCCCGCTCTACGCGGCGACGCCGGGCGGGCAGGCGGTGCTGATCGCGGCGACCATGGAGGCCATGGCCGAAGGGCTGGCCATCACCGCCGAGACCAAGGCCGAGATGGTCGCGCGCAGTGGCGAGATGGCGCAGGCGGGGGAGAAGGTCCAGGTCACCAACGCGCCCACCGGGGTGGACGCGAGCAGTGAGTCGCTGAGCCAGCTGATGAGCCTGATCTCGCCGTTGATCAGCACCGCGAGCACGGCCGTGTCCTCCATCGGCACGCTGGCCCAGCAGGTGAGTTCGCTGTCGACGAGCACCACGACCACCGATACCTCCACCACCACCGATACCGCGCTGACCGGCGAGGAATCCGCCGACGCTCTGACCGGCGCGGGCGGCGGTGGTGGTGGCGGCATGGTCGGCGGTGTCGGCGCGATCGGCGCGGCGGGGGCGGCCTCGACGCCGCTGAGCCCGTGGCAGGGCGGCCGCACCGGCGGGCTGACCAGCACCGGCGCGTTCGGCGGAGCCGGGGGCACCACCAGCTCCGGCGGGGCCATGACCACGGCCTCGGCCAGCGGTTCACCGGGCTATATGCCGATGGGCGGCGCGGCGGGTGCGGCGGGCGCGCCGATGGCGCGCGCGGTCGACGGGGGCGGCAACGAGGCCGTGCATTCGCAGCTGGTGACTGGCAACCACGGCGACGAGGTCGTCGGGCCGATCGCCGGGGTGGCGACACCCGTGGTGGGCGCCGCCGAGACGGTGAGCACCGAAGCGCCACCGGACAAAGAACTCTCACTGTGACGCGGGATCAGCACGACAGGAGTGGCACATGACCGACACCTTCGAATTCGACGCGACCGCCGCGGGCAAGGCCGCGGCCGCGCTCGACGGCATCGCCGACCGGCTCACCGCCGAGCTGAGCGCGGTCGCCCCCGCGCTGCAGGTGGCGCCCGCGGGCACCGACGAGGTGTCCGCGCGCGCCGCGACCACCGCCAACGGTGTGGCGCAGGACTACCTGACCGGCGCCGAGGCGGGCGCGCACGAGATGAGCAAGCTGGCCGCGACCCTGCGCGCGCAGGTCAGCGAATTCGATCAGATGGAGACCGACAACACCAGCGGCTTCACCGGACGATGATCGAACCTCCGCAGCCCGGCTTCACCGGAGTGGTGTGGGAGGCGCGCGAGCCGGAGAAGCTCGCCACCGACCTCACCTCCGGTGCCGGTCCGATGCCGATGGCCGACGCGGCCGCCGCCTGGACGCGGCTCGCCGCGGCCTTCGGCGCGGCCGTGCTCGACTACGAGCAGGTGCTGCACACCCTGCGCGGCTCCTGGACCTCCGGGCGCAGCGAGCAGGTGTGGGAACGGATCTCGACCCTGCGCGAATGGCTGATCGAGACCGCCGCCGCCGCGACGGCCAATGCCGCGCGCCTGCAAGCCCAGGTCCTCGCCTACGAGGTGGCGGCCCTGGCCATGCCCGCCACCGCCGATATCGCCGCCATCACCGCGATGCAGCAGGCACTCGAACAGGTCGGCGCCGCGCTCGGCGCGCCGATCAAGGCCATCGCCGCCCAGACCGACACCGAGGCCGACCTGGCCAAAGCCGTCGCCTCCCGGGTGATGCGCAGCTACGAGGCCGCCACCGAACCCCTGGCCACCCCCTGGCTGCACGCCCCGCCGCCGTCCATCGCGCCGGAAACCGCCCTGACAGGCGAACAATCGGCCCAGGCCACCGCCCCCGGTGCCCCTGGCACCGGTGCCCTGCCGGGCCTCGGCACCGCCGGACTCGGCATGCTTCCCGCCATCCCCGCCCCCGTCCAAACGGCCTACCGCGCACCTACTTTCGTACAGTCCACCGCCGCCGTGACCACTACGACACCGCAGGCCGCGCCGGTGAGCACACCGACCGGCCACGCCCCGATCGTCCCCGGTGCCATGGGCGCAGGCGCGGGCCAGAGCAGCGGCAGTGTCTTCCCCCGCGCGGGCATCGCCTACGAGGAATCCGACCAGCTCGTCGCCGAGGGCGAAATCCAAGCCGCCCCCGCCGTACTCGGCGTCGCCGAACGCCCCACCCCACAGACCGGCACCACCACGACGGGGGAGGGCACGCCGTGACCGCCCGCGCCAACTACTCGCTGCCGATCGTCGGGCCCCGCGCCGTGCGGATCGACGGCACTTCCGCGACCTGGGGACAGGCCGTGGCCAGTTGCGGCCCGCTGGCGACTGTCGCTGAGCGCTTCGCCGTGTGGGCCGGTGCTGCTACCGCCAGCGCGGAGGGCGCGCGATGACCACCCTCACCAATGACTCGTTGCTGGCCGTCGCCGACCGGCTGGGTGTGCAGACGCTGCCGCTGGTGCTGGCCGTTGGTCCCCAGCAGGACACCATCGAGGCGTGGCGCGCTGCTCGGGATGCCGCCGTCGACGAGCTCACCGCCACCGGGGTTTTCGATGCTTACGGGGATGTCGAGCCCGGGCTGGCCGACGCACTGCACATTCTGGCCCAGCCCGATGCCGAGCTTGTCGCCCGCGGCTATGGTGACGGCGAGCGGCGGCGGATCTGCCTGGCCCGGCGCGGCGCAGGGCACGCGCATGCCGTGCGTACCGGCGCCTCGTTCGACATCACTACCAGCACCATTGATGGATCCGATCGCGAACTGGCCCGCCTGCTGCTGGCCGCGCTGCCCGCCTGCGCGCCCGCCGAGGTGGCGGGGGTGAGCGTGGCGGCCGATGAGCTGGCCGCGCGGCTGGACGCCGCCGAGACCACCTCCCACTACGTGGACGCGATGTACGCGCTCGGGATCGACGCGCATCAGGCGACCGTGCTCGGCGCGGCCTTCGGCAGCTGCCGGGGGTACACCGAGATCGTCGCCACCGTCCACCACGACGGGCTGACCACCCGGGCTCCTGGCGCGGTCGCGGTGTACGACACCGCGCGCGGCCGGATCGTCGTCGCGCCGATGACGGCGCCCGACGGGCAGGTGTGGTCCACCATCACGCCGGGCACCGACCATCGCCTCACCCAGGCGGTCGGTGCGCTCCTCGAGGGGCTTCCCGGTGGGGGGTGGCGGCCCGATTAGCCATCTCTGAAGTTTCAACCATCAAGTTAGAAAGGCTCGGCACATGCCCCCTCAGGGACCAGTAGGTGTAGAAGCAGGCGGCGTAGACGGCGTCGTCTCCAAGCTCGAAGGCACCATCAACAACCTGCGCACGTCGGTCGGCCAGATCGACGACGCGGCCCAGGCCGTGCTGCGCGGCTGGAAGGGTGACGCCTCCGACGAATTCGTCAAGGTCGCCCAGGCCTGGCACGACGAGGCCGACGCGCTGAACAAGAAGTTCGACCGCCTCACCGAGGCCGTCAACACCGGTAAGTCCACCCTGGTGAACATGGACGGCGCAGGCCTGTCCGGTGGCGGCGCCTCCGGTGGCGGCGGCACCTACACCAACCTCTGACGCGAATCAGCACGAACAGGAACTGAGCTCATGACCATTCTTTACGATCCCGCGGCGATGAACGAGCTGTTCAGCGACCTGCAGACCTACGGCGGGAAGATGAAGGGCGAGATCGACGAACTCGAGGGCGCCGCTTCGGATTTCCGCAACAACCTGCAGGGTGACAACGCGATCACGAACTTCGACACCGCGCACAAGAACGTCACCACCGAGCTGACCGACACGCTCGACAAGCTCGACAAGCTGGCGGCGCAGGTGGAGTCCGCGCTGAACCGTGCTCTCGAGGCCGACGGCAAGGTCGGCGACGGGTTCGCTGACTTCTAGGGAGCTGTGTTTTTGGAGCGCTGGCGCGCTCGAGCGCGGCCCCCTTGGGGCCCGATGAAAAACGGGGCGTGACTCGTGCCTTCGGCACTTTGTCACGCCCCGTTTTTCCTCGGGCCGGGCCGCTACGCCCGCTGCGCGGGCGGGGCCTCCTCGAGGTCGGCCTGTGGGTGGTGGCGAATTGCTGGATGGTGCGGCATTTGGGGTGTTGGTTGAATCAGCGGGCCGCCAGGGATTCTCCGATGTAATGCATTTCGTCGGGGGTCGTCACCATTGATACCGTCGCGCTTCCCGTTGCCGTGCGGACCGTGATCCGGTTGGGCGCGTAGGGGTCCTGGACGAGGGTGACATCGGGGGCGATCGCCTCGGGATCGCGTTCGGTCGAGAGCACTTCGACGATGGTGGCGCCACCCATGTGACTGGTCGGCGCGATGCCGTCGAAGACCAGGACCGTCGTCGTCGGATAGGGGGCGGCGGGGGCCGGTGGGGGGCCGGGTGGTGTCTGCGGGGTGGCACCGGCGGCGCGGGGGGCGATCGACAGCAGCTGGGGGGTGGCCAGATTGGCGACCATCGAGTGCCAGGCCTGGGGGCGGGTCGTGTGCACCACCGCGTGGGCGCCGAGGGCGGTCGCCCGCAGCACCACCTGCTGGGCCAGGTCGAGATTGCCGATCACGTCGACATGGCGGGTCCCGGCGCCGATGAGCGGCACCGCGATGCCCTGGCCGCGCTCGTCGGCGCCGATCAGCTGACCGCAGCCGGTGGTGGGGACGGCGATATCGGTCAGCGCGGTGAGGGTGCCGCGATAGCCGTCGCGGCCACCGAGATCCTCGGCGGCGCCGATCGGCAAGGCGTCCAACAGAATCCGCCGCTGGCTGCCGGGGAGTTCGCGCAGCCCGGCGATCGGGACCTCGTCGTAGGGGGCGGGGGAGTCGAACCGGACCACCGCGTTGAGCACGACCGTGCCCGCCTTGTCGTCGGCCCGGCCGACCCGGCGCGCACCGGGGTGCAGGCGCAGGGTGACGGTGGTCGACAGCGTCGGCAGCGACCAGATCTCGGCCAGCCCGCCGGTGCTGATCATCGGCGCGGTCAGCTGATAGTGGGTCAGGTGCCTGCCGAACTCGGATTCGAGGCCGTGGGTGGACTCGGTCAGGCGCAGCGGATCGAAACCGTGCGAGAGCTCGCGCACCGCGCTGTTCATCTCGGTGGCGGTGAGCACGGCGGCGTCGATGCCGTGGGTGGCCAGGCGATTGGCGACGCGGCGGGTGGCGATGATCATGGTGCGCAGGGCGCCGGTCGCGCCGCCGCCGCGCTTGTCCACGGCGGCCGCGTTGGCCACCGGGTCCAGCCGCAGCACCAGCCAGCAGGTGCGGTGCGCGATGGCGGGCAGCGGGCCGAGGATGCGGTCGTAGAGGTGGGCGGCCGCGCCGGTGCCCGCGGTGCGCGCGCCGGTGGCGATCACATCGATGCTCACCAGCTCCACGTCGAACTGGTCCAGGCACCGGGCGACCTCGGTGAGCGGCAGCAGCTGATCGGCGCTCAGGGCGCCACGGCGCAGCAGGGTGAGGGTGTCCGGTGGGGGATCGATACGCAGCATGGTCAGCAGTAGATCGCCGTCCCAGCGCACGCCGCAGCCGCCGCCCTCGGGCAGCGGGACATCGAAGGCGGGCGCGCGGTCCAGGGTGTCGGCGCGGGCGCGCAGCCGCCGCGCCAGCCAGCCCTCGACCCGCACGGCGGGCGGACGGCGCCGGATCGGGACCAGCCCGATCAACAGCACGGCCGCGGCCGCGCCGATCGCCCCGTAGCCATTGCCGGTGGTGGCCAGCACGACCCACGCCAGCCCGGCCGCGAGAATCGCGACCGGCACGCAGGCCCGCAGCGGATACATGCGGAACAACCAGAATTCCGGATCGCGCAGTGTGTCATAGGCATTGTCGCCGCCGGTTCGCCCGGCGTTCATACTGTTGTTCAAAATCGTTGTCCCTGCTCGGCATCCGTCGATTCATGGTGAAGGACAATTCCGGATTTACGGTACCGTGTCCGACGAGATGGTGATCAACGCAGCAATGGAGTCCCTGTGCCGGCACAGCTGACAACCAAAGCCCAGGTCAATGGTTATCGTTTTCTGCTGCGCAGGCTCGATCACGCCATGGTCCGCCGGGATGTGCGCATGCTGCACGATCCCATGCGCTCGCAGAGCCGGTCGATGATGGTCGGTGCGGTGCTCGGGCTGATCATCGTGGCGGGTGCGGCGATCCTGAGCTTTCTCAAGCCGCAGGGCGCCATCGGTGACGCGCTGATCGTGAGTGGCAAGCAGAGCGGCGCCATGTATGTGGTGGTCGAGGCCGAAGCGGGCGAGAAGACCCTGCACCCGGTGCTCAACCTGGCCTCGGCCCGGCTGATCGCGGGTGACGCGCAGACCCCGAAATCGGTGAAGGACGACAAGCTCGGCTCGCTGCCACGCGGCCCGCTGCTCGGCATCCCCGGCGCCCCCGCGGCCATGCCGGGCTCCGGACAGGGCTCGAGCTCGCAGTGGACGCTGTGCGAGACCACCCAGCTCTCCGCCTCCGGCAGCGCCTCGGGTTCCTCGGGCGGGCAGACCACCGCGATCGTCGGCAAGCTGGCGACCGGCGAGCGGATCGGCGTCACCGGCGCCGACGACGCCCTGCTCGTGCGCCGCGACGACAAGACCTACCTGGTCTACCGGGGCACCAGGGCCGAGGTCGACCCGGCCAATTCGGTGGTCGCGCGCACCCTCGGGCTCACCGGCGAGCAGGCCCGCCCGCTGGGCAGCGCGGTGCTCGGCGCCACCACCCAGGCCCCGCCGCTGACCGTCCCCACCATCGACCGCGCGGGCGAACCCGGCCCGGGCAAACTCGCGAATGTGCCGATCGGCGGCATCATCTCGGTCACCGGGGTGCGCGCGTCCGACCAGGAGACGCTGTACGTGGTGCTCGCCGACGGCGTGCAGCCGGTCTCGGAGTTCACCGCGGACCTGCTGCGCAATGCCGATTCGCGTGGCATGCGCGAGATCGCCGAGCTGGCCCCCGACATCCTCGACCAGATGCCGATCCGGCACACCCTGCCGATCGACGGTTTCCCCGAGCGCGCCCCGCGCATCCTGTCCGCCGAGGACGCCCCGGTGGCCTGCGTGCACTGGGCCAAGGACCCGGGCGCGGCCACCGCGCCGGGCAAATCCGTCGACGGTCCCGCCGAGCGCGCCACGGTGACCATGCTGGCCGGGATGACCCTGCCGCTGCCCGACGCGGCCAAGCCGGTGGCCCTGGCCACCGCCGACGGCACCGGCGACCGGATGGACGCGGTCTACCTGCCGCCGAGCACCGGTGAGTACGTGCAGGTCACCGGTGCCGAGCCGGGCAGCCTGCGCCGCGAATCGCTGTTCTACGTGGCCGACAACGGCATTCGCTACGGCATCCCCGACGCCGCCACCGCCGCGGTGCTCGGCCTGGGCGACAAGCCCCGGCTCGCGCCGTGGTCGGTGGTCGGCCAGCTGGTCCCCGGGCCGACGCTGTCCGCGAAAGACGCGCTGACCAGCTACGATTCGCTACCCTCCGCGAATTAGTAAGGGCCGTGGGCGAATCCGCCCACGGCCCGGCACTCCAGGAACTCAGTCCAGGTTGGGCACCTTGCCCACATTGAGCGTGGCGACGATCCCGCTGAGCGCGGTCCGCATGTCCGGCTCCTCGATCCGCATGAGCACATCGTCGTCGACCTCGGTCAGATCGATGCCTTCGGTATTGGCCAGCCGGAACTCGCGCTCCTCCTCGGCCGCCTCGATCACATTGCGGATGAACCGGCCGTTGCCCGCCAGGTCGACACCGCGGCGCGGCTGCCCGCTCTGATCGGTGCTCTCCAGGTCGTAGAGGTACTGGCAGGTCTCGACCAGGGTGGCCAGCGCCTCGGGCGCGAGCTGGGAATCGCGTCCGCCCGCGACGATCTCGCCGATCCGGCCCAGTTCCTCGGCGGTGTAGGAGGGGAACTGCAGGCGCTTGGCGAAGCGCGAGGCCAGACCGTCATTGGCGGTGAGCAGACGGTCGATCTCGCCGTCGTAACCGGCGATGATGACCACCAGCCGGTCGCGGTCGTTCTCCATGCGCGCCAGCAGGGTGTCGACGGCCTCGCGGCCGAACGCGTCACCGCCGGACAGGCCGGTCTGGATCAGGGTGTAGGCCTCGTCGATGAACAGCACGCCGTCCATGGCGCTGTCGATGAGCTTCTCGGTCTTGATGGCGGTGCCACCGAGGTTCTGGCTCACGAAGTCGACGCGCTTGGCCTCGACCACCTTGTCGGTCTTGAGCAGCCCGACACCGCAGTAGATCTTGGCGACCACGCGCGCGATGGTGGTCTTACCGGTACCGGGCGGGCCGGTGAAAGCCAGGTGCTGGCCGCGCGATTGGCTCGACAGCCCCTTGCCCGCGCGGATCTTGGCCAGCTGCGCCGAGGACTGCAGCTTGGCCACCTGGTTCTTCACCGAGGCCAGGCCGACCTGCTTGTCGAGTTGCGCGCGCGCCTCGGTGAGCACCGTCTTGGCGCGGTCCTCGGCGGCGGCCTCGTCCATCGCGGCCAGCGAGGGCGCCGAGGTGGGGTCCCACTTGTCGGTGCGCGCGTCGATCACCTCGCGGCTGGTGATCACGATGCGGAAGGTGCGGTCGCGCATGGCCGAGGTGTTGGCGGCGAAATCGGGCAGCTGGGAGTAGACCTGCTCGAACAGCTTCTGGGCCTCGGCCTCGTTGCCCGATTCGCGCAGGCACAGGCCGCGGTTGTACATGGCGGTGAACTTGGCCGACGGGATCGGGCCCGCCTCGGCCTGTTCCATCCGCCGGATCGCCTCGCCGAACAGGCCCAGCTGGGCGCAGGCGGTGCCGACCATCACGTTCGCGCCGGTGGCCAGGTACGGATCCTTCCACTCGGCCGAGCCTGCCAGCACCGTCATCACGTCCGGCCAGCGCTGGGTGTTGTAGTGCAGGATGCCGCGGATGTAGGCGCTGATCCGGTCATCGATCTGCTTGTCCGGGTCCTCGGCGCGGCCGCGCCGCAGTTCGGCGAGCTTGTCGAGCACCTGCTCGGCCTGGTCGTAGTCCTTGTCGGCGATCAGCTGACTGGCCCAGGCCAGCCAGATCTCGGTGAGACCGGCCAGCGGGTAGTCGATGTAGAGCCCGGGCAGGAAGCGCCCGGCCATCGCCCGCGGCGCCAGGCCGAGCCTGCGCTGCTCGCGGCCCAGCGAGTCCAGGCTGGTGCGGTGCAGATGGAACAGCACCTCCTTGGTGAGCTCGCCCGCGGCGGCGCGGCCCAGCCACGCGTCACACATCGACGAATCCCATTCGGTCGCACGCTGGAAGGCCAGCTTCGCGTACTCGTCGTCGCGCGCGGACTCCTGACCGTCGATGGACAGACCGAGCGAGAGGACGCCCGCGTCGAACGCGCGCTGCGCCTGGCGAATGTCTGGCATGTGGTGTCGGACCCCGAAATCTTCCTCTGGTGGACAACTTCTGTTCAATCCGGCGCCCAAGACTTCGATCGCGCCGGTTTGCCCTGTCCGTTAGATTAGGTAACGCTGCCGTGTGGTCGCAACGGAAGTAGTCAGCTACAACTGAGAGTTCATCACTGGTGTCGACGTTGTTAGGCAATGAGCCCGAGCTGTGCCGAGTTTCGGTGATCGGGGGTGATACGCAGCTCGACATCGGTCTTCCCGCCACCGTGCCGATCGCCGGATTCATCGGTGATCTGGTCGCCCTGATCCGTTCGCGCAACCCGCGTCTGCCCGACGGCGACGAGGATTCGGCCCCGGTCCGCGCCCAGCACTGGACCCTGGCCCGGCTCGGCCAGGACCCGCTCGCGCCCAGCCGCACCCTCACCGAGGCCGAGGTCTACGACGGTGAGCTGCTGGTACTGAGCCCGGTGACCCGCAAGGAGTCACCCGCGCTCTTCGACGATGTCATCGATGCCGTATCCCGGCTCACCGCAGGCGAATTCCGGGGCTGGTCGGGCTCCTCGGCCCGCTGGACCGGCCTGGTGCTGGCCACCGTCGCGATTCTCGCCGCGCTCGGGTTGCTCGCGGTCTCGCGGTCGAGCGGCGACCCGCTGATTCCCGCGTTCGCGCTGCTCGGCACCGGGATCGCCGCCATGGCCGCGGCCGGGATCGCCGCGCGCAAGTTCACCGATCCGGTCACCGCGCACTGGCTGTCGCTGGACGCGTTGCTGTTGCTGTTCGGTGGCGGCGCGCTCATCGTGCCCGGCGCGCTCGGCGCCGGACAGGTGCTGCTGGGCAGTGTGGTGTTGCTGGTGGCCGGGGTGCTCGGGTACCGGGTCACCGGGATCGGTGCCGGGATCTTCGCCGCCGCCATCACGCTCGGTGTCTTCGGCGCGGTGACCGGGCTGGTGTATCTGATCTGGCATCCGGGGCTGGCCAAGCTGTTCGCCGGGGTGCTGGTGGCCGCGGTGATCCTGCTGTCGTCGGTGCCGCGACTGGCCGCGGTCGCCGCGCGGCTGCCGATCCCGCCGGTGCCCACCGCCGGTGGCGCGATCGACCCGGCCGACCACGAACAGCGTCCGACCATCGAGGGCATCGGCGCGGTCGGCGCCATCGCCCTGCCCTCGGCCGCGGGTCTGGGCGAACGCGCCCGCGTCGCCAATCAGATCCAGACCGGGCTGGTGATCGCCTGCGCGCTGGCCGCCCTGGTCGGCGCCGTCGGCGCGGCCGATCCGCTCGGCACCTTCCACTCCGGCGGGGTCGCGCTGGCCGCCGTCACCGCGAGCGTGCTGTGCCTGCGCGGCCGGTCCTACGCCGACCTGGTGCAGGCCGCCACCCTGATCACCGCGGGCGCGCTCACCGTGCTCGCCCTGCTCACCGGCCTCGGCCTCGGCCACGATGCGATGCGGTTCGCCGCGGTGGCGCTGCTGCTGGTGACCGCGGGCGGGGTGATCGTGTTCGGCGTGATCGGCCCGCACGTCGAGGTGACCCCGGTGACCCGCCGGATGATCGAGATCGTCGAGTACCTGCTGATCATCACGATGATCCCGCTCGCGCTGTGGGTCATGGATGTGTACTCGACCGCACGCAACCTATGACCCGCGCACCCCTGCGCCGGGCGCTGCTCCGGCTGACCTGCGCGGCGGCAGTGCTCGGCGCGGCCGCCGGGTTCCCGGCCCCGGCGAACGCGGTCTCCCCGCCGCGCATCGACCCCGGCGCGCTGGACGCGGCGGTGGCGCTCAGCGGCAGGCCCGCCCCGCTGGAACCCACTGAACAGCGGGAACTGTGCGCCGAACCGGTGCTGCGCGGTAGCCCGCCGAGCGAACCGCCGATGTCCCAGCGGGTGCTCGACCTGCCCGCCGCCTGGCAATTCAGCCGGGGTGCGGGCCAGAAGGTGGCGGTGATCGATACCGGCGTCAACCGGCATCCGCGTCTGCCCGCGCTCCAGGCGGGCGGCGATTACGTCAGCGACTCGGACGGCACCGTCGACTGCGACGGCCACGGCACGCTGGTGGCCGGGATCATCGCCGCGCGACCGTCACCTGACGATGCGTTCGTTGGTGTCGCGCCCGAGGCCGAGATCCTGACCATCCGTCAGCTCAGCCTCGCCTACGACACCAAGGACCGCCAGCCGGACCGCTCCGGCGAGCTGCGCAACGACGGCTACGGCAGCGTGCTCACCCTCGCGGCCGCCGTCGTCCGCGCGGTCGACATGGGCGCCACGGTGATCAATATCTCCGAAGTCGCCTGCACCGCGGCGGGTTCCGATACGGCCGACGCCTCCCTCGGCGCCGCCGTGAAATACGCCTACGACCGCAATGTGGTGGTCGTGGCGGCGGCGGGCAATGTGGAACAGGGCGGGCCGTGCCAGAACCAGAACGAGGGTTCGGGCTGGAGTTCGGTGAGCACCATCCCGTCCCCGGCCTGGTTCACCCCGTATGTGCTGGCGGTCGGGTCGGTCGACGCCGACGGCAAGCCCTCGGCCCTGTCGCTGCGCGGGCCGTGGCTCGGGGCCGCCGCCATCGGGCGCAATATCGTCTCGCTCGACAGCAAGCCGGGCGGAACCGGCCTGGTCGACGGGGTGCAGACCATGGACGGCGTGCAGCCGGTCGACGGAACCAGCTTCGCCGCACCGTATGTGGCGGGCCTGGCCGCGCTGGTCCGCGCGCGCTTCCCGGAACTGTCCGCCCAGCAGGTGATCGACCGGATCACCCGCACCGCGCACGCCCCTGGCCGTGGCCGCGACGACGCGATCGGCGCGGGCCTGATCGACCCGCTGGCCGCGCTCACCGCACCGCTGGCCGACGAGGCGCCGAGCCGCGGCGCCGATGTGGGCCACCCGATCCCGACGCCGTACGCGGCCCCGGAACCGGACCCGCGCCCGCGCCGGATCGCGATCGCCGGTTCGCTGACGTTGCTGGCCGCGCTGGGGATCGGCGCCGCCTTCGGCTTCCCGTTCCGCAGGCGCCGCGCCGATCTCAATCAGGAATTCGAGGAGTAGGGATCGATGGCCACCGAAGGTTTCGTCCGCCGCCCCCGGATCGCGCCGCCGCGCGCCCCGGGCGGTGAAGTCGCGCTCACCCCGCCGCCGGAGATCCAGCGCGCCATCCCGTCGCCGCTGATGATGAAGCTGATGCCGGTGATCATGGTGGTCGCGGTGGTCGGCATGATCGCCATGATGGTCTCGATGGGCCGCAATCTGCTGGCGAATCCGATGATGATGATGTTCCCGATGATGATGCTCATGTCGATGGTCGGCATGATGGCGGGGATGCGCGGCGGCGGCCCCAAGCGCGCGGTCGAGCTCAACGAGGAACGCAAGGATTACTTCCGCTACCTCGACCAGGTGCGCAAAGACGTGCGCGGCACCGGGATCAAGCAGCTCGAGACCCTGGGCTGGAGTCATCCGGAACCCGCCGACCTGCCCTCGCTGATCGGCAGCAGGCGGATGTGGGAGCGCCGCCCGGCCGACCCGGACTTCGGGCACGTGCGCGTCGGCGTCGGCAGTCATCGCCTGGCCACCAAGCTGGCCCGGCCCGAGACCGGCCCGCTCGAAGACCTCGAACCGGTCTCGACCGTGGCCCTGCGCCGCTTCGTGCGCACCCACTCGGTGGTGCACGAACTGCCCACCGCCGTCTCGCTGCGCGCCTTCCCGGCCATCAATATCGGCGGTGACCTCGACGAGGGCCGCGAACTGGTGCGGGCCATGCTGATGGAGCTCACCACCTTCCACGGCCCCGACCACCTGATCGTCGCCATCGTCTGCGCCGACCCGGATACGCATTGGTCGTGGGCGAAATGGCTGCCGCACGTGCAGCATCCGTCGGTGCGCGACAGCCTGGGCTCGGCCCGGATGATGTACACCTCGCTCGGCGAACTCGAATCCGCGCTGCAGACCGAGCTGATGGAACGCGGCCGGTTCATGCGCAACCCGCAGCCCACCCAGGGCCGGTTGCACGTGGTGGTGGTGATCGACGACGGCTACATCAGCGGCAACGAACGCCTGATCAGCGAATCCGGCCTGGACTCGGTCACCGTGCTCGACCTGACCGCACCCGAGAACGGGCTGGCCGCCCGGCGCGGCCTGCAACTGGTCGTCGGTGAGGGCGCGGTCTCGGCGCGCAGCGCGGCCGGGGTGGAACGCTTCGCCACCGCCGACGAGGTGAGCCACGCCGAGGCCGAATCCTTCGCCCGCGCCCTGGCCCGCTACCGGCTGGCCACCGCCGCGCAGATCGTCAGCCTGGGGGAGGGGACCACCAGCGACCCCGGCCTGATGGCGCTGCTGCGCATTCCCGACGCCGCCCAGATCGACCCGGCCCGGGTGTGGCGCCCGCGCACCGCGCGTGAGCGGCTGCGGGTGCCGATCGGCATCACCCCCGACGGCACGCCCGTCGAGATCGACATCAAGGAGTCCGCCGAGAACGGCATGGGCCCGCACGGCCTGTGCATCGGCGCCACCGGTTCCGGCAAGTCGGAGTTCCTGCGCACCCTGGTGCTGTCGCTGGTCACCACGCATTCGCCGGACGCGCTGAACCTGGTGCTCGTCGACTTCAAGGGTGGCGCCACCTTCCTCGGCCTGGACTCGCTGCCGCACGTCGCGGCTGTGATCACCAACCTGGAGGACGAGCTCTCGCTGGTCGACCGCATGAAGGACGCGCTGGCCGGTGAGATGAACCGGCGCCAGGAGCTGCTGCGCTCGGCGGGCAACTACGCCAATGTCACCGATTACGAGAAGGCCAGGGCGGCCGGTGTACCGCTCGATCCGCTGCCCGCGCTGTTCGTGGTGGTCGACGAGTTCTCCGAACTCCTCTCGCAGAAGCCCGATTTCGCCGAGCTGTTCGTAATGATCGGCCGCCTGGGCCGCTCGCTGCACGTGCACCTGCTGCTGGCATCGCAGCGGCTCGAGGAGAACAAGCTGCGCGGGCTGGAATCGCACCTGTCCTACCGGATCGGCCTGCGGACCTTCTCCGCCAACGAATCCCGCGCGGTGCTCGGCATCACCGACGCCTACCACCTGCCCAGCATCCCGGGCGCCGGTTACCTGAAAAGCGATGCGTCCGAACCGCTCCGGTTCAACGCCAGCTATGTGTCGGGTTCGTATGTGGCGCCGGTTGGCACGGTCGTCGACGACGACGGCGCCCCGGTCGGCGGCCAGCGGCCGGTGGTGTTCACCGCCGCGCCGGTCGAGGTCGAGGAGGCCGAAGAGGCTGCCGCCGAGGAGGATCCGATCCTGCGCGGCAGGCCCGAACTGCCGCCGCCCCCGCCCAGTGGCCCGGCGGCCGAGGAGGGCATCCCGGACTCGCTGCTCGACGTGGTGGTCAAGCGCCTGACCGGCCACGGCAGGCCCGCCCACGAGGTCTGGCTGCCGCCGCTGGAGGAATCGCCCACCGCCGACATGCTGCTGCCCGACCCGGACTGGCGCTCGCCGGTGAACCGGCACGGTCAGCTGTGGATGCCGATCGGCGTGATCGACAAGCCCTACGAGCAGCGCCGCGACGTGCTCACCATCAATCTGGCCGGGGCCCAGGGCAATGTGGCGGTGGTCGGTGGTCCGCAGTCGGGCAAGTCGACCACGCTGCGCACCATCATCCTGGCCGCGGCCGCCACCCACACCCCCGAGCAGGTGCAGTTCTACTGCCTGGACTTCGGTGGCGGCAGCATGGCCGGTCTGGCCGGTATTCCGCACGTCGGCTCGGTCGCGGGCCGTCTCGACGGCGACCGGGTGCGCCGCACCATCGCCGAGCTCACCACCCTCATGCGCCAGCGCGAGGAACGCTTCGCCGAGCTGGGCATCGAGTCGATGGCCGAGTTCCGTCGCCGCAAGTTCTCCGCACTGGAGGCCCGGCAGATCAACGGCACCACCGCCGCGCCCGGTGATCCGCTGGCCGCCGACCAGTTCGGTGATGTCTTCCTGGTGATCGACGGCTGGGGCGCGATCCGCGAAGAGTTCGACCTGCTCGAACCGCTGATCAACGCCATCGCCACCCAGGGACTGTCCTTCGGTGTGCACCTCATGCTGGGCGCGTCGCGCTGGGCCGAGATCCGCCCGATCGTCAAGGACCAGATCGGCACCCGGCTCGAGTTGCGCCTCGGTGACCCCGGTGACTCGGAGATGAATCGCCGTACCGCGCACCAGGTTCCGGTCGGCAGGCCCGGTCGCGGTCTGACTCCCGAGCAGCTGCACATGCTGATCGCGTTGCCGCGTCTGGATTCCGACTCCGATCCGTCGACCATCGCCGACGGTGTCACCCGGGCCAGGGAGGAACTCGTCGCGCTGTATCCGGGGCGGCGCGCGCCCGAGGTGCGCATGCTGCCGCTGAGTTTCCCGCGCGAGCAGGTACTCGAGGCGGCCCGGCAGCACGGCCACACGCTGGACCGCACCAAGGTCGTGGTCGGGCTCGGCGAATCCGAATTGCAGCCGCTGGTCCTCGATTTCGGACTCGAGCCGCACTTCATGGCCTTCGCCGACGTGGAGTGCGGCAAGACCACGCTGCTGCGCAATATCGTCATGAGCATCGCCGAGCAGTCCACCGCGTCCGAGGCCAGAGTCATCCTGATCGACTACCGGCGCACCATGCTCGGGGTGCTCGAGGGCGACCAGCTCGCGGGCTACTCGACCTCCTCACAAACCTGCGGGCCGATGATCGCCGAGGTCGCCGCCTACCTGGCCAAGCGCATCCCCGGCGCCGACATCACCCAGCAGCAGCTGCGCGAACGCAGCTGGTGGACCGGCCCGGAGATCTACGTGGTGGTCGACGACTACGACATGGTCGTCACCGGCTCCGGCAACCCCTTCGCCCCGCTGCTCGAGTACCTCCCGCAGGCCCGCGACATCGGCCTGCACCTGGTGGTCACCCGCCGCATCGGCGGCGCCTCCCGCGCCCTCTACGACCCGATCCTCGGCGCCATGAAGAACCTCTCGGTCCAGACGCTGATCATGAGCGGCTCCCGCGACGAGGGCAAACTCATCGGCGACGTCCGCCCGAGCAAGATGCCCCCCGGCCGCGGCACCCTGGTCTCCCGCAGCCAAGGCATCGAACTCGTCCACATCGCCGACCTGCCCCCGGTCTAGCGGTCAGCCGAAGCGGGTGCGCAGTGCCGGGATCACGACCTGCGCTATCGGCCAGTCGTCGGTGCGTCGTTCGAACAGCGCCCGCGACGGGCCGACCGCGCCGGGGCCCGCGATCCGGGCCAGCGCGAAACCGGCCCTGCGGTAGTAGTCGTGGAGTTCGGTATTGGTGGTCCAGGCGTCGAGCCGGACCCAGTGACGATGCTCGCGCCCGGCCAGCTCGGCGGCGTGGGTGAGCATGTGGTGACCGATCCGGCGGCCCGCGAAACGCAGGTCGACGATCATGAAATGGACGATGACCGATTCGGCCAGCTCGCTCGCCGACCACAGCCCGGGATCGGAACGGTGGTTGACGGTGATGGTGCCCGCCGGTTCCCCGTCGACCTCGGCGATCCAGGTCTCGCCCGCGTCCAGCGAGCGGCCCACCGCCCCGGCGAAGATCTCGATCGGGCGGCCGCGGCCCGCGACCGTCCACTGATCGGAGCCGCGGGCGGTGAGCCAGGCGGTGCGTTGCACGCGCAGGCGGCAGATCAGCGACAGGTCGCCCAGGATGGCCGGGCGCATGCCCACCGTCATGGCAGGGCGACGGCAGGCCCGGGTGCGATGCCGAGGGTCCGGGCGATGACGTCGGTGCCCGCCGCGTCGCCGAGTTGGTAGGCCAGCCGGTTACGGCCTGCCTGGGAACGGTGCCGGGTCGCCCGGGTGACCCGCTCGTGATTGGCGCCGATGCGCAGGTGGTCGAGCAGGACGGTGCCGGTGGCGACGCCGAGGACCGCGGCCTCGTCCGCGGTCGCCGGGCGGGCCAGCACCGTGTCGCGATGCGCGGTCTCGCCGTAGCCGCGGTCGGCAAGGCGGCGGGTGGTGCCCTCGGGGATGTCGCGCGGGGAATCGATGCCCGCGGCCTCGGCCAGATCGCGTGGGTAGAAACTCACCTCCCACGACCACGGTTCGTTGTCGAGATGTTGTACGACGGTGCGGGCCAGCACCCAGGAGTCCACCGGGACACCGAGCCACTGCGCCACCTGCGCGTCGGCCGGTTCCATCCGGGCGCTGAACTCCTTGGACGGCTCACGGTTCGCCGCGCGCGCGATCTCGGAGAAGATGTCGTGCGAGGACTTGGGCCGGTCGCGCCGGATGTGGTCGGTGACCACGGATTCGAGCACTTCCTGGTTTCGCACGATGGTGCCGCGGGAAGTCGCTGTGTAGACCAAGTTTTCGGCGACCAGCACCTGAATCGCGTTGCGCGATGTGGTGATCGAGACCTGCATCTGCTCGGCGAGTTCGGAGTGGCTGGGCAGCCGGTCGCCCGGTTTCCACGTGCCGGCGCGGATCTCCTCACGGAGCAGGTTCGCGATCCGGAGGTAGGTAGGACCGTCCGCCATCGTGCTCCTCGGTAGGTCGTGCAGGTAACGAAGTGTACTCGTCTGGGTTACCTACGGCCGAGTAATGCTTGACAGGAAGCTTGCGAGGTTTATTGTAATGAACGTCCTGATCCGGTGCTGTGCGGCGATGACGGCGAGGCAACGTGGCTGGTTCGGAGAGTTCTACGGTCGTAATGGCTTTCCCCGACACACTCCGGTGTGTCGATACCGCCGGGCCGCCGGCGAGTACCGGTCCGCTCCCGCTCTCCGATCTTCTCGTCCGGGCGTGTCGCGGACATCGGGTGGTCGGTGGACCGCTGCTGTGGTTCGCGCGCGATCTCGCTGTGCTGCACGAGAAACGGATCGTCGGCCGCGGCGGGTGCGTCGACACCGATCCCCTGGTGATGCGTGAGATCGATTGCCGCCGAAGCGAACTGGTGCTGGCCATCGACGACTGGGTGCTGCGCGGCGTCCCCCAGCACCGCCTGGGCGCCACCCTGCACACCGAGACGATCGGCGCGGTCATCGACCGGCTGGCCGAGTCCTCGGTGCGCGCGCACCACGCGCTGATGACCCTGGCCGCCCACGACGAGATGCTGCACTCGGCCTGGCACCACCTGGCCGAACTGGCCGACGCCTACGACGACCTGGTCCGCGATGTGCTGGCCGGACGGCGCAGGCTGCCGGAGTGGTAGTCCGGCAGCCGCGCCTCAGCCGAAGCGGTGGTGGCTGACGCCGAACTCGTCGGCGACGGTCGCCGCCAGCTCCACGTAGGCCCGCTTGGTGGTCTTGTGCAGGCGGTGCAGGTCGATCTCGGCGCCCTCGGACAGGTGCTCGTCGAACGGGATGATGTGCACGGCGCGGCAGCGCGACAGGAAGTACTCACGCAGCTGCTGCACACCGACATTCGGCGAACCCTCACGCGGCAGGTTGATCACCACGACCGCGTTGCGGACCAGGTGATCGTGCCCGTGCAGCGACAGCCAGTCCAGGGTCGCGGCGGCGCTGCGGGCGCCGTCGATCGCGGCCGAGGAGATCAGCACCAGGGAGTGCGCCAGATCCAGCACGCCGGTCATCGCCGAGTGCATCAGGCCGGTGCCGCAGTCGGTGAGGATGATGTTGTAGAAGCGCTGCAGGATCCGCGCGACCGCGCGGTACTCCTCGTCGTTGAACGACTCCGACGCGGCCGGATCCCGTTCGCTGGCAAGCACTTCCAGGCGGCTCGAACTCTGCGAGGTGTGCCTGCGGACATCGGAGTAGCGCTCGATCGAGGGATCGAGCAGCAGGTCGCGCACGGTCGAACGGGTCTGCAACGCGACGCGCTGTGACAGGGTGCCGAAGTCCGGGTTGGCGTCGACGGCGATCACCCGGTCGCCACGGATGGAGGCGAAGATCGAGCCGAGGCCGGTGGTGGTGGTCGTCTTGCCGACACCGCCCTTGAGCGAGAGCACCGCGATCCGGTAGTCACCGCGCACCGGCTGGCGGATGCGCGCCACCAGTTCCTGCAGGCGCAGCTCCTCGGCGGACATGCCCGGGTTGATCGCACCACCCGAAACATGGTGCACCGCTTTACGCCAGCCGCTACCCGGCGCCTTCTTGGCCCGCTTGACCGGCACATTGTCCAGCGACGGAGCCTGGAAACCCGGCTGCTGCTGCGGGTTGCCACCCCAGCCCTGCTGCGGCTGCTGATACTGCTGCGGGGCCTGCTGATACGGCTGGTTCCCCTGATACGGGGGTTGACCGCCGTCCGGCGCGGCGAACTGCTGCGGCGCGCCCTGCTGGTACTGCTGCGGCGCGCTGTTCGGTGCCTGGCCCTGCCACGCCTGCTGCGCGCCATCGGGCATCGCGAACTCGCCGGATCCCTGCGCGGGCCCGGACCCTTGCCGCGACTGGTTCGGGTCCTGCGTGGGCCCACCCTGCCCGTAAGCGCCTGCGCCGTACTCGGATTGCGGCTGCGCCTGCTGCCCCTGCCATGACTGGAACTCACCGGCCTGATTCGGGCCCGGCTGCAGCCGCGGATCATCGGCACGGAACATCTCGGTCTGCGCGTCGGGCGAGGCCTGCACGTCGTGCGTGGGGTCGCCGGGGATCGAATTGTATTGCGTCGCAGGGTGAGCCGGGGCCTGCCCGGAGGCGTAGGGCGACTGGTCGTCCGGGCCAGGCGCGCGCTGCGGGGCGGAGCTGTAGGGCGAGTGCTGCGGGGGGAGCGCGGACGTCGGGATGTCAGCGGGCTGCGTGGGTGTGGCGGCTGCGCCCGAACCGGCGGCTTGGGCATCGTCGGTACGCGAGCTGGTTCCGGCGCCGGTGGCTGAGACTCGCGCGTCACCGGGCATCCCGGTGGCCGAAGCCCGTGTATCGCCGGGCAGGCCGGTGGCGGGGGCCTGCGCATTGCGTGGCCCGCCAGTGACGGCCGCCTGTGTATCGCCAGGCATGCCGGTGGCCGAAGCCTGCGTATCGCCGGGCAGGCCCGTGGCTGCGGCCTGGATGTCGCCGGGTCCGCTGGTGGACGGGCTCTGAGCGTCGCTGGAGACGCCGGTGGCCGAGGCTTGCGGGTCGGCGGTTCCGCCGGTGGCGGAGGTCGGCCGGTCACCGAGGCTGCCGGTGGCCGGATTCGTGCCGACCGCGTTGGAGTGGCGGTGCTCGTCCGCGACCGTCGGGTGTACCTCGGTGGCCTTGGTGTCGGCGGGCGAGGTGACCGGGTCGGGGACCTCGCCCCCGGCCTGCCGGAAAGCATTGGCCGACTGCGTGGGAACGGCCGGAATCCGCGAACCGGCCCCGTCCTGCTGCCTGCCATCCGCGAGATCGGGGCCGCTGGCGCTGTGCCGCCCGGCTGTCGGGTCGGCCAGCCGCGGCGACGCCTGCTCGGCCTCGGCCGAGTCGCCCGCGGCCGCACTCTCAGCTCCAGCAGTGGAAGCTGCCCGCTGCCCAGCGGCTGCCGCCGCCGCCAGCGCGGCCTCGGCGATCGCGATATGCGGATTCGGCTCCCGAGTACCCGCCGAATCCCCGGTCCGCTGCCCGGCCTGTGCCGCGGCGGCCAATGCCGCTTCGGCTGCGGCGATGTGCGGGTTGGGCTCGCGGGTGGCCGCGTCGCCAGTTTGTTGAGGTGCCTGGGCCGCGGCGGCCAATGCCGCTTCCGCTGCGGCGATGTGGGGGTTGGGCTCTTCGGCTGACGGTGCGTCTGTTTGCTGCGGTGCTTGCGCTGCGGCGGCCAGAGCGGCTTCGGCCGCGGCGACGCGGGGCGAGGATTCCGCGGGGGCCGAGGGGGCGGTGAGGCGCTGGGGTGCTTGGGCTGAAGCGGACAGGGCGGCTTCGGCTGCGGCGATGCGTGGGGACGACTCGGCGGGGGTCGACGGGTCGGTGAGGCGCTGGGGGGCGGCTGCGGAACTCGTCGGCGATGCCGGGGCGTCACCGGGGGTGGAGGCCGTGTCTGTCGGCCCGTCCGTTGGGCCGGTGGTCGGCTGGGGCGGGGTGGGGGCCGTCAGGCGGGGTGGGGCCTCGGTGGGGCGGGGGGTCGGCGGGTCCGGGAGGGGTGGTGGGGGTGGCAGGTCGGGGCGTTCGCGCTGGGCGGAGGGGCCCAGGGGAGTGAAGCCGTTCGACGGTGGGGCCGGGGTGCGGGTGGGCAGACCGGGGGTACTGGGTGCGGCGGCCGACGGGTCGCCGGTGGTCCACGGTGCCTGGTCTGGGGTGCCGGGTGTGGAGGTCGGCTGGCCGGTGTTCCACGGTGTTTGGCCGGACGTGCCGGGGCCGGGTGCCGCGCCCTGCGGGCCGGTCGTCGACGGCTGGCCGTTCCACGGTGCCTGATCCGGGGTGCCGGGGCCGGGTGCCGAGGTCGGCCCGGTGGTCCACGGTGTCTGGTCGGGTGCGCTGGATGCCGAGGACGGCTGGCCGGTGGTCCGCGGTGCCTGATCGTGGGCGCCGGGTCCGGGAGCCGAGGTGGGGCCGGTGGTCCACGGTGCCTGGTCGGGCGAGCCGGAGGTCGGTGTGGAGGGCTGGCCGGTGCTCCAGGGCGCCTGGTCTGGGGAGGTGGGGTTCGGTGCTGCGTTCGGCGGGGTGGCGCCGGTCGCCGGTTGGCCGGTGGTCCAGGGCGCCTGGTCAGGCGCGGTGGGGTTCGGTGCGATCGGCGGGGTGGCGCCGGTCGACGGCTGGCCGGTGGTCCAGGGTGCTTGATCGCTGGGTGCCGTGGTCGACGGCTGGCCGTTGTTCCAAGGTGCTTGATCGCTGGGTGCTGTGGCAGGCGGCTGGCCGTTGTTCCAGGGGGCCTGGTCGGGTGCGCCCGCGGTCGGCGGCTGGCCTGCGTTCCAGGGGGCCTGGTCGGCGGGGCCGGGTGCCGGGGTCGGTGGGGTGGCGCGCTGGGCCGTGTTCCACGGTGCCTGGTCGGTGGGCGGCCAGGGCTGGCCGGGGGCGGACTGGTCCGCGGGCTGTTGGTACGGCGGCTGGCCGGGCGGGGTCAGCGGGGTGGCGCCCCAGCCCTGTTGGGGGGCGGACTGCGGGTCGTGGGCGCGCTGGGGCGAGCCTTGCGCGGCGCTGGGGTCGCGGGTGGTTCGGCCGCTCTGCGGGTCGTGCGCGCCGGACTGTGGCGTGCCGGAACCGGGGCCCTGGGGGCCGGAGCTCTGCCGACCGGAGTCGGCGGGCTCGGGGGCCACGTCCTCGGGCTCGCGGTCCTTGCGGCGGCGGCCGCGCTTGTCCTTGCGGCCCGAATCGTCGCCGCGGCTCATGAAGCGGCGGCGTTTGGGGGCCTCGTCGATCAGGTCGTCCTGGGGCAGGTTCTCGACCGGAGCCTCGTAGCCGACCTGTGTGACGTCGCTCTCCGACAGCCACGGCGGCAACATGGGGAGGCTGTCGTTGTTGCGGCTCACCGGCGCGCCTCGCTCACCAGGGTCCCCCGATCTGCTCGACCCACATCTGGACGCCGGTGAGTTTACGCGACAACCCGCGGGTCGTGACGGGCGGTCCAGGGCGGGGCACTGCGCCGCATCCGGGCTACGGTCCGGGGCGTTTTTGCCTCAGGACAGCACGCCCGGTAAGCTTGAGCGGCGGTGCACCCATGCGCCGACTGCTCGCGTGCCAGCGAGCAGCTACGAGGCAATCCAAACTCAGGTTAGAAGCATAACCGGGATCGCGGAGGATATGGCGAAGAAAGACGGGGCCATCGAGGTCGAGGGTCGAGTTGTCGAGCCGCTGCCCAATGCGATGTTCCGGATCGAGCTCGAGAACGGTCACAAGGTTCTCGCGCACATCAGCGGAAAGATGCGGCAGCACTACATTCGCATCCTTCCGGAGGACCGCGTGGTCGTCGAGCTGTCGCCGTACGACCTCTCACGCGGCCGGATTGTCTACCGCTACAAGTGAGACCTGCCTGACGCCGCGAGCCGGAACCGGCACGCGGCGTCGCATGGTGTTCCGGCCCTGGTCGGAGCGCGTAACAAGACTTCCCCAGTCGTCGGCTGGGGAAAAACTGTGTTCACAGACCCCTGTGGGCCAAGAAAAGATTGGACGGACGTGAAGGTTCAGCCGAGCGTCAAGAAGATCTGCGAGAAGTGCAAGGTGATCCGCCGTCACGGCCGGGTCATGGTGATCTGCGACAACCTGCGCCACAAGCAGCGCCAGGGCTGATCCAGCAGCACCGCCGGGCACCGATCGTCTGATCGGACTGACCGAAAAGAAGAACTCCCAGCTCCAGCACGCACGCAGGCTGTGCGCGCCAACCATCGGTACGGAGGCCGGTGCCCCCACTGCGAAGACGGGGGGACGGACAGGGAGCAGACCTCCGCAACCATTAAGGAACCTGCCACATGGCACGTCTGATGGGCGTCGATCTCCCGCGCGAGAAGCGCATGGAGATCGCGTTGACCTACATTTTCGGAATCGGGCGCACCCGCGCCACCGAGATCCTGGCTCAGACCGGCGTCAGCCCGGACCTGCGCTCGAAGGATCTCAGCGACGACGACCTGACCAAGCTCCGCGACTACATCGAGGCGTCGGAGTTCAAGGTCGAAGGTGACCTGCGCCGCGAGGTCCAGGCCGATATTCGCCGCAAGATCGAGATCGGCTGCTACCAGGGCATCCGCCACCGTCGTGGCCTGCCCGTGCGTGGTCAGCGCACCAAGACCAACGCGCGTACGCGTAAGGGTCCGAAGAAGACCGTCGCCGGCAAGAAGAAGTAGGGATAGCGTATGCCTCCGAAGAGCCGGGCCGCTGGCCCGAAGAAGACTCAGAAGTCGCGTCGCCGGGATAAGAAGAACATCCCGCACGGCCACGCGCACATCAAGAGCACGTTCAACAACACGATCGTCTCGATCACCGACCCCGAGGGCAATGTCATCTCGTGGGCCTCGTCGGGTCACGTCGGCTTCAAGGGTTCGCGTAAGAGCACCCCGTTCGCCGCGCAGCTCGCCGCCGAGAACGCTGCCCGCAAGGCGCAGGAGAACGGTGTCAAGAAGGTCGACGTGTTCGTGAAGGGCCCGGGTTCGGGCCGCGAGACCGCGATCCGTTCGCTTCAGGCCGCTGGCCTCGAGGTCGGCTCGATCTCCGATGTCACCCCCCAGCCCCACAACGGCTGCCGGCCGCCCAAGCGCCGTCGCGTCTAGCGGGAAAGGAAACAGCTAAAAAATGGCTCGTTATACAGGCCCCATCACCCGCAAGTCGCGTCGTCTGCGCGTCGACCTCGTCGGAGGCGACCAGGCGTTCGAGCGTCGTCCTTACCCGCCCGGCCAGCACGGCCGCGCGCGGATCAAGGAATCCGAGTACCTGATGCAGCTGCAGGAGAAGCAGAAGGCTCGCTTCTCCTACGGCGTCATGGAGAAGCAGTTCCGTCGCTACTACGAAGAGGCCAACCGCCTCAAGGGCAAGACCGGCGACAACCTGCTCCGTCTGCTCGAGTCGCGTCTGGACAACGTCGTGTACCGCGCCGGTCTGGCGCGTACCCGTCGCCAGGCTCGCCAGCTGGTCAGCCACGGCCACTTCGTCGTCAACGGCGTCAAGGTGAACGTGCCCAGCTACCAGGTCTCCCAGTACGACATCATCGATGTCAAGGAGAAGTCGCTGCCGACCCTGCCGTTCCAGGTCGCGCGCGAGACCGTGGGCGAGCGTCCCGTTCCCGGTTGGCTGCAGGTCGTCCCCGGCCGCCTGCGGATCCTGGTGCACCAGCTCCCCGAGCGTGCCCAGATCGATGTGCCGCTGCAGGAACAGCTCATCGTCGAGTACTACTCGAAGTAATTTGCTGCCGCTGGTGGGCCGTCCTGTCCAACAATGGGCGGCACACCCGCAGGAGGTAGGGGCCGCACCCAGTGGCGGCCCCTGCAATCACTGATTAGGCGTCAAATAGCGGACGCCCTGACAGGAAGTAGATCCTCATGCTGATTTCCCAGCGTCCGACACTGACCGAAGAGGTTGTGGCGGAGAACCGCTCGAAGTTCACCATCGAACCGCTCGAGCCGGGCTTCGGTTACACCCTCGGCAACTCGCTGCGTCGTACCCTGCTGTCCTCCATCCCGGGGGCCGCGGTCACGAGCATCCGCATCGACGGTGTCCTGCACGAGTTCACCACCGTTCCCGGTGTGAAGGAAGACGTCACCGACATCATCCTGAACCTCAAGGGTCTGGTCGTGTCCTCCGAAGAGGACGAGCCGGTCACCATGTACGTGCGTAAGCAGGGCCCGGGCACCGTCACCGCCGGTGACATCGTGCCGCCCGCTGGCGTCGTCGTGCACAACCCGGACATGCACATCGCCACCCTGAACGACAAGGGCAAGCTCGAGATCGAGCTCGTCGTCGAGCGGGGCCGCGGCTACGTGCCCGCCGTGCAGAACAAGGCGACCGGTGCGGAAATCGGCCGGATCCCGGTGGATTCGATCTACTCCCCGGTGCTCAAGGTGACCTACAAGGTCGAGGCCACCCGTGTCGAGCAGCGCACCGACTTCGACCGTCTCATCCTCGACGTGGAGACCAAGAACTCCATCACGGCCCGGGACGCGCTGGCTTCGGCCGGTAAGACCCTGGTCGAGCTCTTCGGGCTGGCCCGTGAGCTCAACGTCGAAGCCGAGGGCATCGAGATCGGCCCCAGCCCGGCCGAGGCGGATCACATCGCCTCCTTCGGGCTGCCGATCGAGGACCTGGACCTCACCGTCCGGTCCTACAACTGCCTCAAGCGCGAGGGTGTGCACACGGTGGGCGAGCTCGTGGCCCGCACCGAGTCGGACCTGCTGGACATCCGCAACTTCGGCCAGAAGTCCATCGACGAGGTCAAGGTCAAGCTGCACGCGCTCGGCCTCTCGCTGAAGGACTCGCCCGCCTCGTTCGACCCGTCCTCCGTGGTGGGTTACGACGCGAGCACCGGCACCTGGAGCGATTCCGGCACCTTCAGTGACACCGACGGCGGCGAGCAGGACTACGCCGAGACCGAACAGCTCTAGATCTCCGGGGGGCACCCCGGACGATCTTTCCCAAGGAGAATCCCATGCCTAAGCCCAAGAAGGGTGCCCGCTTCGGCGGGTCGGCGTCGCACCAGAAGGCGATCTTCGCCAACCTGGCCACGGCGCTTTTCGAGCACGGTCGGATCACGACCACCGAGGCCAAGGCCAAGGCGGTGCGTCCGTACGCCGAGAAGATCATCACCAAGGCGAAGGGCGGCACCCTGGCCGACCGTCGCGAGGTGCTGAAGGTCATCCGCAACAAGGACGTCGTGCACGCCCTGTTCGCGGAGATCGGCCCCTCGTTCGAGGGTCGCGAGGGTGGCTACACCCGCATCACCAAGGCGCTGCCGCGCAAGGGTGACAACGCGCCGATGGCCGTCATCGAGCTCGTCCGCGAGAAGACCGTGACCAACGAGGCCGACCGGGCCCGTCGCGTCGCCGCGTCGCAGAAGGCCGAGGCGCCCGCCGCCGAGGTCGCCGAGGAGAAGACCGAAGAGGTCGTCGCCGAGGCCGCCGACGAGGCCACCGAGGACAAGAAGGACGCCTGATCTTCAGGTAGTTCGATCGAGCCCGTCACCCCGCGTGGGTGGCGGGCTCGGTTCTTTTCACGCGGAGAGGAAGCGATGCAGGAGACCGGCGAGACCACCCGGGTGCGGCTCGGGATCAGTTACGACGGCACCGATTTCACCGGCTGGGCGCGTCAGCCGGGCCTGCGCACGGTGCAGGGCGTGCTGGAGGACTCGCTGTCGAAGGTGTTCCGGGAGCCGATCCAGCTGACCGTGGCCGGGCGCACCGACGCCGGGGTGCACGCCGAGGGCCAGGTCGCGCACTTCGACACCACCGCCGAGTTCGACGGCGCCAAACTCCTGCACCGGATGGCCCGCTTCCTGCCCAAGGATGTGCGCATCACCGCCGCGCGCCCGGCGCCCGCCGAGTTCGACGCCCGCTTCTCCGCCCTGCGCCGCCACTACGTCTACCGCCTCACCACGGCCCCCTACGGCGCCGAACCGCTGCGTGCGCGCAGTGTGGTGGCCTGCAAGCCCGGTGCCGATCTGGACGCCATGCGCGCCGCCTCGCGGAACCTGCTGGGACTGCACGATTTCGCCGCCTTCTGCCGCCGTCGCGAGGGCGCCACCACCGTGCGTGAATTGCAGCGCTTCGACTGGGTGCGCGAGGGCGACGCGCTGACCGCCCATGTCAGCGCCGACGCCTTCTGCTGGTCGATGGTGCGCAGTCTGGTCGGCGCGGTGCTGGCCGTCGGGGAGGGCCGTCGGACACCGGAGTGGGTGGGCGGCCTGCTGGCCGAGACCGCCCGGTCGAGCTCGGTCACCGTGGCGCCCGCGCACGGCCTGAGCCTGATCGCGGTGGATTATCCCGCCGACGCCGAGCTGGCCGCCCGCAATGCCGAAACCCGGGAACTGCGTACGGTGCCCGCGCCGGACGAGGGATGCTGCGGGGACTGATTTCCCGGTGCGCGCCGCATTGTGCGCCCCCGTCGGCGGTGATCGCCAGTGGCGCACCGACATCGATGCCGCTTCGAGACGCACGGGCCGACCTCACCTGCACCGCAAACCATCGGCAACCCGCCGGTGGTGAATTACCCGCGCAGGTGAGAGCGGTCGCGGCGGTTCTCCTTGGTCGATATAACCATTCGGTGCTAACTTCCCCCTCGAAGGCGGGTGCATCGGCAATCGCCCGGGAAATCATTGCCGGATAAAACGATTCAGGGGAACACCATGTCGTTCTGGGACGTTGTCTGGCTCATCATCATGAGCTTCGCATTCATCGCGTATCTGCTGCTGCTCTTCATGATCATTTCCGACCTTTTCCGGGACAAGAAGACCTCCGGCTGGGTGAAAGCGATCTGGGTGGTGTTCCTGTTCATCCTGCCGCTGCTCACCGCACTGGTGTATCTGATCGTGCGTGGCGGCAGTATGTCCGAGCGCGCCGAAGCCGAGGCGAAACAGATCCGGGCCGCGCAGGACGACTACATTCGCGAGACCGCGGGCACCAGCCCCGCCGCGCAGATCGCCGATGCCAAGAAGCTGCTCGACTCCGGTGCGATCACCCAGGCCGAATTCGATCATCTGAAGGCCAAGGCGCTGGGCTGAGTTCATGCCATGATCTCGCCATGGCGTTCGAGGGATTCCCCGAGGTCTGCTCGACCGAGCAGATCCCGGGCCCGGACGCGTTCGGATACTGGGAACAACTGGTCACCGGCGCGCTCACCGAGGTGGCCATCGCGCCGACGGTGCCGCGCACTTTCGCGGGGCGGATCAGATCGGCCGATTTCGGCGAGGTAGCCATCGGCACGGTGGTCGCCCAGGGCCACGAATTGCGGCGCAATCGCCGCCATATCGCCCGGGCCGGGGAATTCCACGTCATCGGCAGTGTGGTGCTGGGTGGCTCGGCCCAGGTGGAACACGCGGGTCACCGGGTCGAGCTCACCCCGGGCTCGATGATCTTCTACGACACCACCCAGCCCATCCGCTGGCGCGCGGACGCCCCGATCGAGGACCTCACCATCCGGGTGCCGCGCCAGCGCGTGGTGGACTTCCTCGGCGTGCGGGCCGAGGCGCTGCCCGCGGGCCGGGTCATCGGCGGCGGCGAAGTGGGGTTCACCCTGGCCCGGTTCTTCCGCAGGGTTGCCGACCTGCACGCCACCGACGCCGCGGCCGCGGCGGTGCTCGCGGCGGGCGGTATCGATCTGCTCGGCGCGGCCGCCGCCATCGCCGCGGGCCGCGAGCCGGGACGGGCCCAGGCCGACGCGGTGACCGCCCAGCAGGTCCTCGATTTCGTACACGCGCACTTCACCGATCCCGGCCTCTCGGCCGACCGGATCGCGACCGGCTGCCGGGTGTCGCGGCGCACGCTGTATCGGCTGGTCGAGGACCTCGACGGCGGGCTCGGGGCGCTGGTGCGGCGGCTGCGGGTGGAGCGCGCGCAGGCGCTGCTGGAGTCCGGGGATCCGCGCTCGATCGCGGAGGTGGCCCTCGCCGCGGGCTTCGCCACCGAACGTCAGTTCTATCGGGCCTTCCGGGCCGCCACCGGCATGACGCCGGGTGAATACCGGATTGTTGCTCGGGGTGGTACCGCCGTCGCCTGAACGGCCGATGCGCGGGGGTTCGAGGTGATATACCTCACGTCGAGAGCTTCGAATATGTTGTTCTCCGAACGGATATCACCAGTAGTAGCCCGTGCTAGTTGAATCTTTGAGCATGCGCGGTGAGCGCGAATGGATGCGTTTCGGTGGAAACGGATCGGATGATCTGGCAGGCTCAGCGACCAGGAGCGTCGGTCTATTCCGGGACGCTCATTGTTTGCTGATCAGTTCGGATTGGGGAGCGAGGTGGTTGGCGTGGACTCGTCGGGGCCTCACGTCGCGAACGAATCGTTTGCGCGGTGGGAGTCGATGCTCTCGGCCAGTTATGTGCCACTGGCGGTGGATTCCGACCGGCAGGGGGGTTTCCACGGCTGGATCGAACGCGCGAGCATGCCGGACTTCGACCTGTCCACGCTCGGCGCGAGCGGGCAGTTCGTGCGGCGCACCGAGCGCTGTATCGGCCGCTCCGACGAGGAGTTCCTGCTGGTCTCCATCCTCACCGAGGGCCTGGGCTCGCTGCATCAGGACGGTCGCGTCGCTGAGGTCACCCCGGGTGACATGGTCTTCTACGACACCAGCAGGCCCTACCACTGGGATCTGTCGGCCGCGGACTGGTCGCAGGTGGTCATCCGGCTGCCGATGGCCGTGGTCGAGGAGCAGTTCGGCACCGATCGCGCGCACCTGCCCACGGCGGTGCGGGTGGCCGCCGACAGCGCGGGCGGGGTGGTCGCCGGGTTCTTCCGCGATCTCGCCAGGATCCAGGCCGAAGCGCCCGGTCAGGCCGCGGTGCTGGCGGGCAACGCGGTGAACCTGCTGTCCTCGGCCGTGCGCCTGGCCGCGGGCGACCTGCCGACCGGCCAGCCCGCCCAGGCGCTCACCCGCGAACAGGTGCTGGCCTTCATGCGTAGCCACTGCGCCGACCCGGCCCTGACCGTCGACGAGATCGCCCGATCCTGTCTGGTCTCGCGCCGCACGCTCTACCGGCTCTTCGACGATGTGGGCGAGAGCCTCAGCGCCGTGCTGCGGCGCATGCGGGTCGACGGCGCTCGCGCGCTGCTCGCCCGCGAACCAGGCCGCCCGGCCTCCTCGGTCGCGTTCTCGGCCGGTTTCGCCTCCGAACGGCATTTCTTCCGGGCATTCCGGCTGGAGATGGGCATGACACCGGGGGAGTACCGGATGCTCGCGGCGACGCCGACCGGCGGCGGGCTGCGCGGCGTTACCGCATGAGCGCGGCGCGCAGCGCGCTCGTCGACGTGCGCAGCGGCCCCGAGCTCGCGCCGAAAGTGGCGCTGGAGCGGTGGGAAGCGGCGATGAGCGAGACCTACATCCCGCTGGCCGTCGCGCCGCACCGCGTCGAGGGTTTCGGCGGGCGGATCGCGGCCACCGAGTTCGACGGGCTGCTGGTCACCTCGGTGCAGGCCGCCGCGCAGACCGTGCGGCGCACGCCCCGCCTGGTCGCGGCCGCCGCGGACCGCTACATCCTGGCCAGCATCTATCTGAGCGGGCGCGGAGTGATGCACCAGGACGGCCGGGAGGCCCATATCGGCGCGGGCGACATGGTGTTCTACGACAGCGCCCGGCCGTACCGGTGGGAGATCGACGAACCGTTCGACAAGGTGGTCGTGCAGGTGCCGATGGCGCGGCTGGCCGCGGCGGCCGGTCCGGCGGCACGCACCGTGCCCACCGCGATCGCGGTCGGCCCCGAACATCCCGCGGCCGCGGTCGGCGCGTACTTCCGCGGGCTGGCCCGGTTGCAGCGCACCGACCCGGTCCGCGCCGCCGAACTGGCCACGCACGGGCCCGGCCTGATGGCCTCGGCGCTGCACCTGCTCGCCGGTCCGGGCGAGCCGCCCACGG
This sequence comes from Nocardia sp. SSK8, assembly GCF_037034205.1. Taxonomy (NCBI): domain Bacteria; kingdom Bacillati; phylum Actinomycetota; class Actinomycetes; order Mycobacteriales; family Nocardiaceae; genus Nocardia; species Nocardia sp. SSK8. The sequence continues at coordinate 288,218 of NZ_JBAGKD010000007.1, read as the reverse complement.
CCGAGCTGACCAGGGCGCGCGTGCTCGCCTTCATGCGCAAACGCTGCGCCGACGCCGAACTGACGGTCGAGGCCGTCGCCCGCCGCTTCGCGGTCTCCCCGCGCACGCTGTACCGGCTGTTCGAGGGTGCGGAGAGCCCGGCCCGGCGGCTGCTGCGGATGCGGCTGGACCATGCCTGCGCATTACTGCGCGACTGCCCGTCGCGGTCCGTCCGGGAAGTGGCCGCGGCCGCCGGTTTCAGCGCCGAGCGCCACTTCTATCGGGTATTCCACGCCGAGCTCGGGATGACCCCCGGTGACTATCGCGCGGCCATCTCGCTGTGCCCCGCCGGTTGATCGGAATACGTTCGCGGCGAATACTGTCGGTGTTGCCGAATTCGATGCCGGTCGCATTTCGGCGGGTTGGCACGGACGGTCAGTCGCCTGGCACGGTATGACAGTTTGGTGCGCGCCTATCTGCGAGAGAGTGAATCGAACACTTTTCACGGATGAGCGACAGGGGTCACGGGATGAGCCGAGTACGCGTGGCTGCGGTGCAAGCCGAGCCGAAGTGGTTGAACTTGTCTGCGGGGGTCGAGCAGGCCATCGAATACATCGATACGGCGGCCGACGGGGGTGCGCGGCTGGTGGCCTTTCCAGAGACATTCCTGCCGGGATTTCCGTGGTGGATGTGGTTGAACTCGGTGGACTGGGGTGAGGAGTTCCTGGCCAGGTACCTGTCGAACGCGCTGACCGCCGACGGACCCGAACTCCGGGCGATCGGTTACGCGGCGCGGCGGAAAGGCATTCACGTCTCGATCGGTTTCGCCGAACGGGCCGGGCGCGAGGTATTCATGGCCCAGGCGCTGATCGACGGCGAGGGCACCATCTCGGTGGTCCGCAAGGCCGAGCCCACCGGCCTGGAACGCACCGTGTTCAGCCCGTCCGACGGCGGCCTGCTCGTCCGCGACACCGAACACGGCCGGGTCGGCGTGCTCGGCGGCGCCGATCATCTGCGCGCCGAACTGCGGGCCCGCATGCACGAACAACGCGAGCAGATCCATATCGCGGCCTGGTCGGGCTTCACGGTGTACTACGGCGAGGGCAAGGAGTGGGGTCCGGAACTCAATACCGCCGCCAGCGTGCGCTACGCCATGGACGGCGCGACGCACGTGATCGCGCCGGTCGCGGTGGTGCCGGTGGCGGGCTGGGAGGTGGTCGACGCGCGGATGCCCGATCGGCGGCTGCTGCACGGCGGCGGCGGGGTCTCGCGGATCTTCGGGCCCGGCGGGCTGGAGCTCGCCGCGCCGCTGGGCGAGGGCGAGGAGGGCGTGATCTTCGCGGATCTGGACGTCAACCGGTCGCCGCGCCCGGCCCCGCACACCGACCGGCCGACCTCCTTCCGCACCCCCAGCGGCCGGATCGCCCGCCGGGAGCCCGCACACACCTAGGAGCGGACCAGGCGGGCGATCGCGTCGGTGGCTTCCTTGATCTTGGCCTCGGCCTCGGGGCCGCCCGCGACCGCGGCGTCCACGACGCAGTGACTGATGTGGTCCTCGAGCAGGCCCATCGCGACGGCCTGCAGGGCCTTGGTCATCGCCGAGACCTGGGTGAGGATGTCGATGCAGTACTTCTCCTCCTCGACCATCCGCTGCAGGCCGCGGGCCTGGCCCTCGATGCGGCGCAGGCGCTTGAGGTAGTCGTCCTTGGCGGTGATGTAGCCGTGGGCCGCGTGGTCGCAGCCGGGCTCGGTCTCGGGGGTGGGTGCGGTCACCGTGGTCTCCTCGCCTGCCGGGGTGCTCGCCGGGCGAGCTGATACCCCCCTAGGGTACAGAATCCGGCGGGTATTGTCAGGTCGGATCCCGGTGCCGCGCCCGACCAGCCAAGACGGGAGAATCACCGGTATGAGTTCGCTTCCCCGGCCCGCCCTCGCCGTCATCGGCGGCAGCGGTTTCTATGACTTCTTCGACAACGACGCCACCCACGTCGAGGTCGACACCCCCTACGGCGCCCCGAGCGCGCCCGTCGCGATCGGCGAGGTGGACGGTCGCGCGGTGGCCTTCCTGCCGCGCCACGGCAAACAGCACGAGTTCGCCCCGCATACCCTGCCCTACCAGGCCAACCTCTGGGCGCTGCGCTCGCTGGGCGTGCGCCGGGTGTTCGCGCCGTGCGCGGTCGGCAGCCTGCGCGCCGACTGGGGGCCGGGCACCGTCGCGGTGCCGGATCAGCTCGTCGACCGGACCTCGGGCCGCCCGCAGACCTACTTCGACGGCGGCGGGGTGCACGTCTCCTTCGCCGATCCGTACTGCGACGAGCTGCGTGCCGCGGCGGTCAAGTCCGCGGGTGACGATCTGCGCGTCGAGGACGGCGGCACCATGGTCGTGGTGCAGGGCCCGCGCTTCTCCACCCGCGCGGAGAGCCGCTGGTTCGCCGGGCAGGGCTGGGACCTGGTCAATATGACCGGGCACCCGGAAGCCGTGCTAGCCCGCGAGCTGGAGATGTGCTACTCGGCGGTCGCGCTGATCACCGATCTCGACGCGGGTCTCGAAGAGGGCGACGGCGTGCATGCGGTGGACGTGTTCGCCGAGTTCAAGAAGAACCTGGGCCCGTTCAAGGAACTGCTGCGCCGGGCCGTCTCGGCGGTCGAGGGCACCGAGACCTGCGACCGCTGCCGCGTGCACGCCGGGGTCTCGCTGCCCTTCGAACTGCCCTGACCCCGCTCACCGTGGCGGCGTGGTGACCTGCAGCTGAGCCAGCACGAAGGTGGGCACCACGTCGCTGCCGGGCAGCGGCGAGACCTCGACGTCGGCGGTGAGCCAGCCGCCGTTCTCGGCGGCCAGCCGCAGCGCGGGCAGCGCGGCCCTGGTGGCGCCCGCCATGATCTGCGCGCGCACGGCGGCGATGCGGGCGCGGTCGTCGGGATGCGGCACGGTGCGCTCGTCGACCCCGCGCCAGCGCAGGCCCGGCACCGGCTCGGTCACCCAGCGCACCGCCCGCACCTGGGCGGTGTCCAGGATGACCAGGTAGAGCCCCGGCTGGGTGTCACGCAGCAGTTCCAGCGTGGCCGCCTCGAACGATTTGGGCTGGGGGACAACGCTGTCGGTGACATCCACGGCCAGGCCGCGCCAGTCGAAGCGGCGCCGCTCGGCGGCGCTGTTGCGGGCCGCCAGCAGCAGCGAGCGCGGTCCGCTCGCCGAGCGCACCGTCGCGATGGCCGACCACCGGCTGCCGGGCTCCGAACGGGTCAGCGCCGCCACCACGTCCAGCGCGCCGTCGAAGCGCTCGATGCGCTGGAACTGTTCGGCCCCGGTGTATTCGACCGGCGTTGACCCGAAATGCGGGCCCAGCCCGGAGGGCATGGTGCGGACCACGCGGGCGCGCGCGTCGATCTCGAACGGCGCGACCCCGAGTTCCTCGGCCGGGGCCTGCGGACCCACCCACACCCGCACGGCGTGTACCCCGGCATCGGCCCACAGCACGGGAACGGCTCGGAAGTTGGCCTCCGACCAGGGATTTCGCGACTTCGGCAGAACCTGATCGACCGGCGCCCCGGTGGCGTGCGCGGTGGCGACGAGCGGTCGCAGCCGGGCCGGGATCGCCCGCTGATACGAAGCCCAGTCCCGGGGGGTGGTCCCGGTCGTCAGCATCGACCAGGTATCCGGTGCCCCCAGGGTCTCCACCAGCTGCCATCGCCCGATGATCACCACTTCCCCCTTCGCGTCACCACCCCGCCTACGACTCACGACCGGACCATCGTGCCCGATCGATCGCGCGCGGTGTGGACGGGGCGGCTCAGCGTGCCGGATCCTCCCCGGCCAGCCACGGCATCCGCTCGACCAGCCGATCGCGCAGCTCGGTGAGCCGGGCGATGCGGCGGTTCAGCTCGGCCACCCGCGGTCGCCCCACTGCCGCGTACCCGTTGACACAGCGCGGTTCGAACGGAAACTGTTCGGGCAGTTCGCGATCCAGGTACGGCTGGAAGGCGCGCACGTCCTCGACGGTGAAGCCGATCTCGAGCAGTTCGCGGATATTGCGAACCCGCGCGACGGCCTCCTCGTCGTAGCGGCGATAGCCCGCGGACGTGCGCTCGCTGGTGAGCAGGCCGAGTTCCTCGTAGAAGCGCAGTGCCCGCCGCGTCACCCCGGTGCGCGCTGCGAGTTCCCCGATGAGCATGATCATCCCTTCGCCGCTGTGGTGATCGGGTCAACGCGAATGCCGCACGACAACCTTCCCGCGATACCTCCCGCGCACCAGATCCAGCAGCGCTCGCGGGGCGTTCGCCAGGCCGTCGACCACCGTCTCGGTCTGCGTGATCGCGCCCTCGGCGAGCCATTCCCGCAGGCGCGTACCGAATTCCGGGACCAGGTGCGGGTAGTCGAACGCGGTGAACCCGCGCAGTGTCAGCCGCTTGCCGATCACCGGCAGCAGGTCGCCGGGCCCGGCATCGGGTGTGCCGCCCGCGCGCTGGCGGGCCAGGGCGCCGCACAGGGCGACGCGCCCGCCCGGATTCATCACCTCGACGGCGGCGCGCAGCTGGTCGCCGCCGACGGTGTCGAAGTAGACGTCGATCCCGTCGGGGGCGAGCGCGCGCAGCCGGTCGGCGACCGGGCCGTCGTGATAGTCGAAGGCGGCGTCGAAGCCCAGTTCGTCGACGGCGTAGGCCACCTTCGCCGCCGATCCCGCACTGCCGATGACCCGCCCGGCGCCCAGCAGCCGGGCCAGCTGACCCGTCAGTCCGCCGGTGGCGCCCGCCGCGCTGGAGACGAAAACCGTGTCGCCCGGGCGCATCCCGGCCACCTCAGTGAGTCCGGCGTAGGCGGCCAGGCCGAAGCCGAGATGGGTCGAGGGCGAGTCGTAGGCGTGTGCGTCGACCGCGCGCACCGCTGTTGCCTCGGTCACCGCGTAGTCGCGCCAGCCCAGCCGGTGCACCACCAGGGTGCCCGGCGCCAGGCTCGCGTCCCGTGACGCCACCACCTCGCCGATCGCGTCACCGCTGAGCGGTTCGCCGATCCCGAAGGGTGGCAGCGGGATTCCCGGATAGTCACCGATGCGCATGAGCAGGCCGGGGTCGAGCGAGGTGAACAGGTTGCGGATCAGGACCTGGCCGGGCGCGGGTTCGGCGACGGGCAGGTCGACGAGGGCGAAATCGGTCGGTGCCGGGAAACCGGCGGGGCGGGTGATCAGCTGGATCGCACTGCTCGTGCGGGCGATGGTCTCGATCATGGCCCGACGCTAAAGCTTCACGTATGCGTGAAGGTCAAGCCCGGCGCGCGCGGGGATAGGCTCGGCGGATGGAGACAGCGTTGCGGTTGGAGGTCATCGTCGCCAGCACCCGTCCCGAGCGGTTCGCGCCGGTGGTGGCGGACTGGTTCCTCGCGGCGGCGCGGCAGCGGCCCGAATTCGAGGTCGGGGTGCTGGATCTGCGTGAGCTCGTGCTCCCGGGGGACCTGGTCGAGACGCCGGAGGTGGCGCGGTTTCGGGACCGGATCGGGGCGGCCGACGGGTTCGTCGCGGTCACCTCGGAGTACAACCACGGCTATCCGGCATCGCTGAAAACCGCGCTGGACAGCGTCAAACACGAATGGCGGGCCAAGCCGATCGGGTTCGTGTCCTACGGCGGGCTCTCCGGCGGGTTGCGCGCGGTCGAGCAGTTGCGGCAGGTGGTCGCCGAGTTACACATGGTCTCGGTGCGCGAGTCGGTGAGTTTCGCACAGGCCAAGCGCCGCTTCGACGCCGCCGGTGCCACCGACGATCGCGCCGCGACCGACGCGTCGGCCCGGATGCTCGGCCAGCTGGCCTGGTGGGGGCGGACGCTGCGCGCTGCGCGGACCGCCGATCCCTATCCGGGCTAGGCGCTGGCCATCTGGCGCTGCCCGCGCGGCTGACCGATGTAGGTCGCCTCGCGCGGGATGGACACCAGGCTCAGGTTCACCCGCGTGGTGCCGGTGCGCAGCACCACCCGGTTGCCGACCGCGCCCGGCTGGAAGATCTCCAGGTCGGGACGCGAGGCGGGCCAGCCGTTGGGGTCGCCGGTGAGGTAGATGGTGGTGACACCCGCGTGCGGGGCCGGGGCCAGCACGCCGTCGACGATGGTCGCGGTGAAACCCGCGTCGGACTGGTGGGTCTCGACCGCGATGGTGAGCCGTTCCGGGTTGCCGACGGTGTTCACCAGGTGCTCCCAGGCCTGCGCCCGGTCGGTGCGTACCAGCACCCGCTCACCCACGGCCAGCGCGCGGAACACCAGCTGCTGGGCCAGATACAGCTCGCCCGCCACGTAGACGGTGGAGATGCCGGAACCGATGATCCTGGCCGCGACGCCGTTGCCCTCGTCGTCGGAACCGAGCAGCTGACCACAGCCCGCCGAGGGCAGGTGCAGCGCGCCGATGACGTCGATCGGGTACTCGGTGGTCGGGATGGTGTCGTCCAGGCCGGGCACCGCGATCGGCAGGTGCGCGAGCAGCGCGTCACGGTGGCGGCCGTTCATCGACACCATGCCCTTGGTCTTGGCCTTCTCCGGCAGCTCCCGGGCGGTCAGCCGCCAGGCCGCGCCGACGCTCACCGATTCGGCGTCGCTGCCGGGACGCAGCCGCACCGAGACCGTGGTGCCGCGCGAGGGCGCCACCCACAGCTGGGCCAGCAGGTCCGAACCGAGCTGCTTGGGGTCGACCGCGCTGCCGATATTGACCGCGTTGCCGATCTCGGCGTACTTCCAGCGCTCGCTGAGCGTGCGTGGATCCAGGCCCGCGGTGATCTGCTGCACGGCCTTGCGGATCTCGGGGGCGGTGAGGATACGGGCGTTGCAGTCGGCGTCCTCGAGCGTGCGCATGATGCGCTGGGTGGCGATGGTGACCGCGCGCGAGGCGCCGTCGGTGCCGCCGCCGCGGCGCTCGGCCGCGTCCGGGCAGCGCACCGCGTCGAAGCTGATGGCCAGCCAGACCGTGCGGTGCGCGGTCGCGGGCAATGGGCCGAGCAGCGATTCGTAGATCGCGCCCGCGGGCGTGCCGGAGCGGCTGCGGTGGCCGTGGCTGATGATGTCGATGCCGCTGAGCAGGATGTCGTGCTGGTTGAGGCAGGCGGCCAGCTCGGGCAGCGGGAGCAGGTGCGAGGCGTGCACGGTGGTGCGGGCGATGCGGGTCAGCCCGCCGCGCGGCGGCAGCACCTCGACCACGGTGACCACCCGGCTGCCGTCCCAGTACAGGCCGAGGGAACGGCCGTCGGTGTCGCGGAAGTCGACCGTGTCACCGAGGGTGTACTCGCGCTTGCCGAAGTAGCGGCGCAGGGTGGCGATCCAGTCGAGCAGGGGACGCTTGCCGAGCGGGATCAGCGGGATCAGCGCGACCACGACGCCGATGCCCAGCGCGATCCACGGGTTCAGCCCGGCCACCACCGCGATCACCCCGACGATCAGGCCGATGACCTGCGCGGTCAGCAGATGCGGCAAGGTGATCCGGCCGAACAGCGGGCGCGGTCCCGTACCGGTGAACTCGGCCATTCGTTCCTCCCCCAGGTACCCGGCCGACAGCCGAATGCGAACAAGTGCTGCGGGGAACTGTACTGTGTTGCCCGGACGAGAGCACTGTTCGGGGGAGGAACCATGCCTTCAAAACCCACAACGCGCTGGCAGGTCAGCGGTTACCGCTTCCTGGTGCGGCGGATGGAGCACGCCCTGGTGCGCCGGGACGTGCGCATGTTGCACGATCCGATGCGCGCGCAGACCCGTGCCTATGTGGTGGGACTGGTGCTCGGCATCGTCGTGCTGGCCGGTTGTGGCGTGCTCGCGCTGCTCAAGCCGCAGGACAAGATCGGCGACAACAAGATCCTGATCGCCAAGGAATCCGGCGGCGTCTACGTGGTCATCGACAATGTCGTGCACCCCGCGCTGAACCTCGCCTCCGCCCGGCTGGCCGCCGGTGAGGCGTCGAAGGCCGCGGTGGTCAAGGAATCCGAGCTGAGCAAGAAGCCGCGCGGCCAGCTCATCGGCATTCCCGGCGCGCCCACGTCGATCCTCTACGACAAGGACGGCAAGGGCCGGATCTGGACGGTGTGCGACCGGCTCAAGGCCGACGGCAGCGCCGATCTGACCACCTCGGTGCTGGCGGGTTCGCTGGACCTGGGGGCCAAGGCGGCCAAGCTCGATGCGGGCAAGGCGCTGCTGGTCCAGGGCAAGGACGCGGTCTACCTGGTGTACGACGGCAAGCGGGCGCGCGTGAAGATGGACGATGCCCCCGTCGTCCAGGCGCTCGGGATCAGCGGCGCGACCCCGCGCACCATCAGCGAGGGTCTGCTCAACGCGATTCCCGAGGTGCTGCCGATCATCACCCCGACCATCGACAACCCGGGCGGTGTGCCGACCTACAACGTCAGCGGTCACCGGATCGGTGACGTCGTGCAGGTCTTCAACGAGTCCAACCAGAACTACGTGGTGCTCCAGGACGGGCTGCAGCCGATCTCCGCGCTGACCGCGCAGATCATCCGGAACTTCTATCCGACGATCATGAACGGCACCACCATCCAGTCCACGGACCGCACCTACGCGCCGAAGGTGCAGAACCCGCTGAAGGTGGACCACTACCCGGCCGACCGCCCGAACCTGGTCTCCGACAAGGACAAGCCTGTCAGCTGCATGTCCTGGAAGCCCATCGCCGGTGCCACCGACAATGCCGACGGCACCGCCCGCGCGGAACTCGAGCTGCTCACCGGCATCGACCTGCCGATCCCGGACAAGGCCAAGCTGGTCGACCTGGCCCAGGCCGACGGCGCGGGCCCCAACGCCGACTCGGTCTACATCCCGCCCGCCTCCGGCGCCTACGTCCAGTCCACCGGCATCGAGCCCGACAGCCGCCGCAAGGACAGCCTCTTCTACATCGCCGACACCGGCGTCCGCTTCGGCATCAAGAACGCCGACGCGGTGAAGGCCCTCGGCCTCGAATCGGTCACCGCCGAACCGGCCCCCTGGCCGATCATCGGCCTGCTGGCCGGTGGCCCCAGCTTGGGCCGCGAGGACGCCATGGTCGCCCACGACGGCATCGCCCCGGACCCGTCACCCGCGAAGAAGCCGGTCGCCCAGGTCAACTGAATCCTGTCGGGGGATAGCCCGCAGCCGGTCCTGACCGACCGGCTGCGGGCTTTTATTTGTCAATGAGCGGCAGTTCGGTTGCCCTCGCTTGTGCGAGCAGGGTAACCCGGCTCCGGAGTTGGCTGTGATCCAGGTCACGTAGCATGATCGGGCGCGGACGCGGTACCCGTCCGAAGAAGCTTGTCAGATGGCAAAGCCGCCTCGTAAAGCAGCCAACGATCCGATCTACAGCTGTGAGTACGCGGGTGATGGAACGTGGAGCATGAGCGCCCTGGGTTTCTGATCCGCGGGTCGCCGCGATAGGAGGCCGACTGCCTCATCGCGTCACCGACTAAGGCCGTCGGGACTGTGCTCGGGTGAAAACCCGGCACAGTCCCGACGGCCTTGTCGTAGATCAGAGATCGTCCGAGGACATCCCGAACTTGCGGCGGATCGGGAACGAAGCAAGCACACCGAGCGTCAGGATCAACGCAATCGCCCCGGTGCCGATCAGCGCCACGTTCCGGGCCAGATGATCCGGGGCGGGCTCGGGCGCGGGCACCGCGAGCTGGACGCTGCGCGGCGGTGAGGCCTGCTTGGGCGGCAGTTCGGTGGGAACCTCGTTGGTCAACGCCGCGACGGGATCGACTGTGCCGTAACCGATGTAGGGGTTCCATCCTTCGGCAGGTGCGTGGGCGGTGGCTTCCAGTCGTTCGATGACCTGTTTGGCGGACAGCTCGGGGAACCGGTCACGAACCAGCGCGGCCACACCCGCCACATACGGCGAGGCGAAGCTGGTGCCGCTGTAGGCGAGATACTTGCCCTGGCTGTCGTACTTGCCGTTGGAGATGCCGGTCGTGCGAGCATCCAGCGAAGTGATGCCCTCACCCGGCGCGGCGATACCTACCCACGGGCCGGGCACAGTGAACGAGGACGGTGCGCCGTTGTTGTCGACCGAGCCGACCGACAGCACATATTCGTCGAACCAAGCCGGGCTCACATAGGTCCGAATGGATTCCCACAGGTCCTGCGCCGGCTTGAGCGGATCCGGAGTCGGATTGCCATTCTTGCAGCTGTCAGAATTGCCTGCCGAGCTGACGATGACGGCATTCTTTTCCACCGCTGCATACCGAACCGCGGCACCGAGGGCACCGTAGGCGGCGTCTTTTACCGACGACTCGTCGGTACAGGCAACCAGCGAGATGTTGATGACCGTTGCGCCGAAATCCGCCGCTCGGCGGATGGCCGCAGCGAGCGTGGACACCTTGCCGTAGCTGTCGGGAAAGTCGTCGGGTGACTTGTTACGTCCGGCGCCTTCTGCCTGCCATAGCGCGCTGGTCTGGCGAATGCTGAGAATGCGTGCTTCTGGCGCGACACCGGCGAAACCTTGACCGTCGATCTTGGTCGCACCGATGATCCCCGCGACGACGGTGCCGTGCACGTCGCAGTCGTCGGTGCCGTCACCGCCCGCCGCCACATAGTCGCCGCCGTGCCACAGATCCGGCAGTCGCGGATGCGGCGCGACCCCCGTGTCGATCACGGCGACGAGCTGCCCCGCGCCGCGGGAGAATTCCCATGCGCGATCGAGGTCGAGGGAACGTTGACTGGTCGGAACGGCGACCTCGGTGGTCGGCTGGGTGCGGTAGCACATGCCGTTCACACCGCTACCCTGCTCGGTCTTGTCCGGCGGCGCCGCCGGATCACCGGCGGGTAGCAGACCCATATCGATCGCCGGTGGTCGGTCGGCCGACGCGGTTCCGCTCAGCCCGACCCCGGCGCTCAGGCCGACGGCCAGCGTGACCGCCGTCAGCCGAAGGCCCAGCCTCACAGCCCGCGGACCAGTGAGTAGAGATCAGCGACCCAGAACACCAGCGGCAGTACCGCGGCGACGAACGCGTATTCCAGCAGTTCGGCGGCCCGGCGCATCGGCGGGGTGGCCGACTGGTTCGGCACGATCAGGCCGATGACCAGGGCGGCGATCAGGATCGTCACGGCCGCGCCGAACACCATCAGCGGCTGTTCCATCTCGACCGAGACACCGATCAGCATGAGCAGCACGATCGCCGCGCCGCCCGCGATGAGCACGATGGCCTGTTCGGCGCCCGCGTAGGTGCGGCTGCGGAACATCAGCACCACCGAGCACACCAGCGCCAGCGCGATGCCGGGCCAGAATGGATCGTCGGCGCCCGCGTCGGTGGCCAGCAGCGCACCGGCGACGGTGACCAGGGTGGTCGCCGAGACGAGTCCGGCCAGGTAGTTGCGGGCCCGCTCGGACCGGGCGCGCAGCGCGTCCAGGGTGGGCAGCGCGCGGTGGTCGTCGGGATCGTCCTCGGTGGGATCGATCGGGGTACCGGGGGAGGGAACCGGCGGCAGCGGCAGCTTGGCCAGCAGCATCGACACCCGCGGCGAGAGCGACAGCGCGGCCAGGCCGAGCGCCGCCACGACCGCGCCGACCGCCTTGACCGGCTGATCCGAGAGCAGTCCGACCAAGGCCGCGGGCACGATGAAGACCGAGACGGTCGCCGCGCCGATGAACAGCGCAAGGCCGACCCCGGTGACGCGCCAGGCCAGCACCGCCGTGGCGCCGAGCAGCGCCCCGCCCAGCAGCAGATGCGCCCAGCCGTAGTGATCGGGGACCAGCAGCATGCCGCCGGTGAACGCGGTCGGCAGCGCGCAGCCGCCGAGGACCAGCGCCGCGGAGGTGTCGCCGTACATGCGGCTGAGCACCGTGCCCGCGACCACACACAGGATGGCGACGAACAGTGCGACCGAGCCGGTGATCCAGGACGGCAGCGCGCCCGGCGCGGCCAGCAGACCGAAGCAGCCGACCAGCATGGTCACCGCGGCCAGTACCGAGCCGGTGATCCGGGCGGTCTTGGGCGTCCAGCTGCGGTAGTGCTCGGCGTCGGCGATCGCGACGTTATACATGATGTCGTCGAACAGCGGCGTCGGCGCGGTGTGCGAGGCGCTCTCGAGCATGAGCAGCTCGCCGTCGCGCACGCCCTGCTCACCCAGGCTCAGCGAGTTCGAGAACGGCGGGTGACCGATGCGCGCGAGCACCCATTCGGCGGGCTCGTAGCGCTCGCCCTCGTTGTCGAACGTATTGGATCGGCTGTGCTGAGCGACCATGTCGACCACGCTCGGAATCACCAGCGCCACCGGCACATCGACCGGGATGGCCATATCGACCTGCGTGTGCTTGGCCAGAATGGTCACCCGGGCGAGATCCGGCGCGCGAACGATACCGCGCGCGGAGTCTTCATCCACATGATCGAGTCGCGCGTGCGTCAAAACTCCCCCAACTCCGTCTCTACCTCGTGTTTCCGCTCGACCACTGGAGATGATCGACAGTTTGCGGAACCCACCGCTCGGACAGCAGAATGCCTGACGAACCATACGACATGTCGGCCGCGACCTCTACACTGAGCCCGTCGTGCGGACAGACAGCGAGTAGTCAAGCAGGGGGAGTCTTCGACCATGAGCACAGTACGGTTCCAGCGCCGTGCCCGGCGCGAGATGCCGCGCACGCCCGGTGGCGAGGTCACCCTGCAGCCGCCGCCCGAGATCCCCCGGATCACCCCCGGCAACCTGCTGATGAAGCTGATGCCCGTGGTCATGGTGGTCGGCATGGTCGGCATGATGGCGCTGATGTTCACCCAGGGCAGCGGCATGCTGTCCAATCCCATGTCGATGATGTTCCCGATGATGATGATCATGTCGATGGTCACCATGTTCGGCCAGGGCAACGGCAAGGGTGCCAAGGCGGCCGAGGCCAACGAGGACCGCAAGGACTACCTGCGCTACCTCGACCAGGTCCGCAAGGATGTCGACGAGACCGCCACCCAGCAGCGCGCCGCCGTCGAGTGGAGCCACCCCGAGCCCGGCCTGATCTGGATGCTCGCGGGCACCAGCCGCATGTGGGAGCGCCGCTCCGGCGACAAGGACTTCTGCCACGCCCGCATCGGCCTGGGCGGTCAGCGCCTGGCCACCCGCCTGGTGGCCCCCGAGACCGGTCCGGTCGAGGAACTCGAGCCGATCGCGGCGGTCTCCCTGCGCCGCTTCGTGCGCGCCCACTCCACGGTCCCCGACCTGCCCACCGCCATCGCGGTGAAGGGCTTCGGCACCGTCGCCCTCGACGGCGACCGGGCCCAGGCGCGCGACATGACGCGCGCGATGTTGTTGCAGCTGTGCATGTTCCAGGCGCCCGACCAGGTGCTCGTCGCCGTGGTCTGCGGCCCGGACACCGCGCGCGAGTGGGAGTGGACCAAGTGGCTCCCGCACACCCAGCACCCTGAGGTGGCCGACGGCGTCGGCACCCAGCGCATGTTCTACGGCTCCATCCGCGAGGCCCTGAGCAGCCTGCACCCGCTGCTCGGTAACCGGGTGCGCTACTCGCGCAACCAGCCGAACAACCCCAACCTGGTGCACGTGGTGATCGTGGTCGACGGTGGCTTGCTCGAAGCCGAGGACGACCAGCTGCGGGAGTCCGGTTTCGAGGGTGTCACCATCATCGACCTGTGCAACTACGCCCCGCGGCTGGCCGTCTCGCGCGGCATCAAGATGGTCGTCGAGGACGGCGAGTGCCTGGGCCGCGGTGCCACCGGCAACCAGGAGCGCTTCGCCACCATCGACCGGGTCAGTGCCGAGCAGGCCCAGCAGGCCGCCCGCAGGCTCGCCCCCTATCGCGCGGCCAGCCAGCGCAGCAGCGATATCGAGACCGAGGAAACCGAGACCATCTCCAGCTGGGCCCAGCTGATGAACCTCGGTGATATCGGTAATTTCAACCCGGCCAGCGCCTGGCGTCCCCGCTACGGCCGCGAGCGCCTGCGCGTGCCGTTCGGCCTCGGTGCCGACGGCGCCCCGGTCGAGCTCGATATCAAGGAAGCCGCCGAGAACGGTATGGGCCCGCACGGCCTGTGCATCGGCGCCACCGGTTCCGGTAAGTCGGAGTTCCTGCGCACCCTGGTGCTCAGCCTGCTGGCCACCCACTCGCCCGACCAGCTCAACCTGGTCCTGGTCGACTTCAAGGGTGGTGCGACCTTCCTCGGCCTGGACGGCGTCCCGCACGTCGCCGCGGTCATCACCAACCTCGAGGACGAGGCCGACCTGGTCGACCGTATGAAGGACGCCCTGGCCGGTGAGATGAACCGCCGCCAGGAAGTGCTCCGGCAGGCGGGCAACTTCGCCAACGTCTCCGAGTACGAGAAGGCCCGCGCCGCCGGTGCCGACCTGGACCCGCTGCCCGCGCTGTTCGTGGTGCTCGACGAGTTCTCCGAACTGCTCACCCAGCACCCCGACTTCGCCGAGCTGTTCGTGATGATCGGCCGCCTCGGCCGCTCGCTGCAGGTCCACCTGCTGCTCGCCTCGCAGCGTCTGGAAGAGGGCAAGCTCAAGGGCCTGGAAAGCCACCTGTCCTACCGCATCGGTCTGAAGACGTTCTCCGCCAACGAGTCCCGGCAGGTCCTCGGTGTCCCCGACGCCTACAACCTGCCCAGCTCGCCCGGTGGCGGTTACCTCAAGTCCGACTCCGGTGAGATCCAGCGTTTCCAGGCGTCCTACGTCTCCGGCCCCTACGTCGGTGGCGGTTCGGCCCGCGAGGTCACCAGCGCGGGCATCGTCGGCGGCGAGATCGATGTCAACGCCCGCCCGTTCAACGCCTCGCACGTCGGTTTCCGAACCTCCGACCGGGTGCCGGTGCCGGTGGAGTCGAGCTTCGAGCCCGAGCCGATCAGCGAGGAGGGCGAGCAGATGTCGAATCTGAACATGCTCGTCGCCCGGATCGCCGGTCACGGCCGCCCCGCCCACGAGATCTGGCTGCCGCCGCTGGACGAGGCGCCCACCCTGGATCAGCTGGTCCCGCGCTCGATCCTCACCGGCGAGGTGCTCCCGGTGTCCACCCTGCGCGCGCCGATGGGCATCGTCGACCGTCCCTACGACCAGCGCCGCGATCCGTTCGTGGTCGACCTGTCCGGCTCGCGCGGCAACGTCGCCGTGGTCGGTGGTCCGCAGTCGGGTAAGTCCACCGCGCTGCGCACCATGATCATGGCGATGTCGCTGACCCACACCGCCGAGCAGGTGCAGTTCTACTGCCTCGACTTCGGTGGTGGCACCCTGGCCAGCCTGCAGGGCATGCCGCACGTGGGCTCGGTGGCCAGCCGTCTCGACGAGGATCTGGTGCGCCGCACCATCTCCGAGATGACCACCATCGTGCGCACCCGCGAGGCGCGCTTCCGTCAGCTCGGTATCGAGTCGATGACCGAGTTCCGCAGGCTGCGCGCCACCGATCCCGCGTCCAGCCCGGCCGCCGCAGGCGCGCACGAGGACCCGTTCGGCGATGTCTTCCTGGTGATCGACGGCTTCGGCTCGATCCGCCAGGACTTCGACGTGCTCGAGCAGACCATCATGAACCTCGCCGTGCAGGGTCTGTCCTACGGCGTGCACGTGGTGATCGCGCTCAACCGCTGGGCCGAGGCCCGCCCCGCGCTCAAGGACCAGATCGGTACCCGCATCGAGCTGCGCCTCGGTGACCCGATGGACTCCGACCTGGGCCGCAAGTTCGCCTCGCTGGTGCCGCAGGGCCGCCCCGGTCGCGGTATGACCGCCGAGTGCCTGCACATGCTCACCGGTCTGCCCCGCATCGACGGCTCCGCCGAGCAGTCCAACCTCGGCCAGGCGGTCACCGCCGCGGTCGAGACGATCGCCCGGATGACCCCGGGCCGCCCGGCCCCGCAGGTCCGCATGTTGCCCGATCAGCTGCCGCGCGAGCAGCTGCTCTACCTGGCGGGCAACTGGCCCTCCCGGGTCGATCCGGCCACCAAGTGCCTGCGGATCCCGATCGGTATCAACGAGTCCGAGCTCGCCCCGGTCTACATCGATTTCGCGGAGAGCCCGCACTTCATCATCATCGGTGACTCCGAGTCCGGTAAGACCACGCTGCTGCGCTCGATCATCGACGGCATCGCCGCCTCGAACACGCCCAACGAGGCGCGCTTCATCGTCGGTGACTACCGCCGCACCATGCTCGGCCTGATCCCCGAGGGTTACCAGGCCGGATACGGTTCCACCGCACCGCAATTCACCACCAACATGAACGACCTGGCCGCCTACGTGGCCAAGCGCACGCCCGGCCCGGATGTGACGCCGCAGCAGTTGCGTGAGCGGTCGTGGTGGAGCGGTCCGGAGCTGTATGTGATCGTCGACGACTACGACCTGGTCGCCACCTCGCAGGGCAACCCGGTCGCCGCGCTCGTCGAGCATCTCCCGCACGCGCGTGACCTCGGCTTCCACCTGATCATCGCCCGCCGTTCCGGTGGCGCCAGCCGCGCCATGTACGAGGCGACGCTGGCGCGGATGAAGGACCTCGGCTCGGCCGCGCTCGTGATGAGCTGCAGCAAGGACGAGGGCGTGATGGTCGGTACCACCCGTCCCGGCCAGAAGCCGCCGGGCCGCGGTACCTACGTCACCCGCAACACCGAGGGCCTGATCCAGACCGCCTGGATGCCGCAGCCGGAATGACCATCGTCGAGCTGGTCGTCAGCGAAGCCAAAGTCTGGGCCCGGGGCACCACCACGCACTGGGACGGCCCGCCCTCGGTGGTACTGGGCAGCAACGGATCCGATCTCGTCGTCGGCGAGCCGCTGACTCCACCCACCCAGGTGGTCTCGGCGATCCAGTACCTCGGTGCCGACCGGATCGCCATGCCGCCCGGCATGCCGAGCACCGAGCAGGCGCTGTCCGCGGTGCTGGGCGCGATCATGGACAACCTCGGCGTCGCGGTGCCCTGCGATCGCATCGTCGTCATCCATCCGACGGTCTGGGGCCCGCGCGCCCTCGACCTGTTCGGTTCCGTCGCCCAGCGATTCACCCACGAGGTGGTCTTCGAGCCGCTGGCGGTGCGCGCCTCCGACGTCGACGACGCGACCAGGCGCAGCCGCCGCACCGCGGTTATCGAATTCGGCCTGCTCTCCACCACCGCCACGGCGGTCGGCTACGACACCAACGGCACCTTCGTCGAGGCCGTCGAAGCCGAACCGGATCTCTCGGCCGCCGAACTCGGCACCGAGGACGGCTGGCACCGGCTCGAAGCGCTGCTCACCCGGCTGCTCACCGACCGGCCCGCCGATGTGGTCCAGGTCTTCGGCAGCACCGATCCGGCGGTGCTGTCGGCGATCACGGCCGCCGCCGAGAGCGTCTGCGGCGCCAAGACCGCCGTCAGCCCGCTCACCGGCACCGATCTGTCCCGCCCGGCCCCGCAGGGTCCCGCCTACACCCCGACCATCCCGCCCGCCGCCGAGTGGATGCAGCCCCTGCGCGAGCGCGCCGCGGCCACCAACCCGGTCGACAACCGCCCGCTCTACTACGGCGCCGCCGCGCTGGCCGTCGTCATCGCGGCCGCGGCGGTCGGCGGTTTCTTCCTGTTCGGCGGCTCCGGCGACAAGGAAGCCACCGCCGCCACCGCGACCACCACCGCCGCGATCACCACCCAGGCCCCACCACCGGCCACCACGACCACCGCGGTCCCCACCACCGTCACCGTCGGCCGCGTCGTCGTCGACGTCCCCGCGGGCTGGCACCGCTCCACCGCCGCCGACCCCACCGTCCGCGCCGACCTGGTCCCCGACGACGGCGCCCGCCGCCGCATCACCGTCGCCCAGAAGACGGTCAACGCGGGCGCGGGCTACGACGAGATCGCCGCCGACCTCGACGCCCAGATCAAAAAGAAACCCGCGGGCACCGTCACCGAAGTCCGCCGCGACGTCGTCTTCGCCGACCGCCCCGGCCTCTCCTACGAAGAACACCCCGCCGACGGCTCCACCGTCCGCTGGCACGTCATCGTCGACCGCGGCATACAGGTCAGCATCGGCTGCCAGTACGCCGAAAACGGTTGGGAGGGAGTGCGATCGGCCTGCGAACAGGTCGTCGCCGGAGTCCGGGTGGGGTTGTAGCCCGGTTCACGGCGCGGCTCCCATGCGTTGTCGGCGGTCACGGCGCGCAAGCGCTGGTAGTACTCCTGTTTGGTCTCGATGATGTAGCGCGACAGGTACAGCACCGGTAGGTGCAGCAGGCCCGCTTCACAGAGCATGAGCACATTGAGGATCCGGCCGGTCCGGCCATTGCCGTCGGAGAGCGGGTGGATGGCCTCGAACTGATAGTGGGCAGCGGCCATCATGCGAAGTTTCTTGCCATGAGAGACGTCAGTCGCCGGTGCCGGTGCGGGCGAGGACCTCGTCGAGGAGCACGGGCAGCGGTGTGCCGAGGACGTTGCTCAGTGCGAGCAAGGTCGACAGTGTCGGGTTGGCCGGTTTCCGGGGATTGCGGGCGCGCAGGCCGATCTCGAGCAGCTGGTAGTGCTGGCGGCTGATCCCCGCGGCGAGCGCGACCTCTTCCTGGGTGAGGCCCTTGGCCACGCGCAGTGAGGCGAGATGCTGTCCCAAAATCGCCACGAGCTGCTTCTCGACGGCGGATTCGGACACCTCAACGAGGCTTCCGAGCCATCGCGTCCGCGTCGACCATCTATAGATGGCATCTTAGGAAAACCCGTCAAGGCCGCTTGTAGATGGTTCAACCGCGATAAAGGTCGGCGGGACCGACCAGTGCGACGTCCGCCGCCTGCGCGGCCACATTCTCCAGTCCAGGCATGAAGCCCGCGGCGCTGTAACAGATCAACCGGGTGTGGCTGGTGTCGTAGCGTGCGGACAGCAGCTCCCGAACCCGGCGCAGCCGGTCGAGATGCCCCATCCCCATGGTGTCGTTCCATTTCGCTTCGCCGATCGCGAGCAGGGACTCCTCGCCGCTGGCTCCTTCCCCGAACACGACGACATCGACCTCGTGCGTGGTCCGCTGGGCGGCATCGTTCACGACTCCGGAACCCACGGTGCTCGGGTACCCGCCGAGAAGGTCCGGCGGTGCGTACCCGGTCACCCAGTCACGGCAGATCTGCTCGAAGTGCGGACCGAGGACATTGCTGTGGAAGGCTGCCCGGCGCCGCCGCCATAGGCGGTCGGTATCGCGTCCGCGTTCCCACTGTGCCCAATCGGGCCGCAGGATCGCCTGATAGAACGTCACCAGGGGTTCGTTGATCCGGTACAGGGGCCGGTTGCCGCGGAACAGATCCGGTTCGCGCCGCAGCAGTCCGCAGTCCTCCAGTACTGCCAGCGGATGGGCGAGATCACTGGCCTTACGGCCGACGTAGGTAGCGATCCCGCCGCTGGTCGAATTGCCGTGCGCCACAGCGGACAGCACCGAGTGGTAGAGCCCGGGGTCGCGCAGGCCGGGCTCCTCGCTCAGCAGATGCCGGGCCTCGCGGAACAACGGACTGGCCGGATTGAGCACCGTTCGCCGCACCCAGGCGTCGAAATCGTCCGGCCCGGACGGGGTGTCGTCCTCGACGAACTCGCGGCGGTAGGCGGGTGTGCCGCCGGCAATGGCGTGCACCTGAATGGCCAAGTGTGGATCATCGATTCCCCAGAACTCCGCGGCGAGCCGATAGTCGAGGGTCGGGACCACCAGGTCCAGACCGGCCCGGCCGCGCAGCGGTGCTTCGCCGGACAGCAATGACCCCATGAACGACAACGCCGACCCGCACAGCAGCAACCGCCCGCGCGAGCGCAGCCGCTCGGCCCGCCGCGGGCCCAGCGCGGCTTGCACGACCGACGGAAGCGCCGGCGACGCCTTGGCCAGGTAGGGGAACTCGTCGATAACCACCGGAATCTCGCGATCCGCGGTCACCGCGAGCAGCCCATCGATCGCCTCCCGCCAATCGCCGAACCGCACCGGCAACGCCGATCCGGTGAATTCGCCGACCGCCGCGGAGAAGTGCCGCAACGACTCCGCCTCGGCCGCCTGCTCCGCCGCGAAGTAGAACCCCCCGGTGGCCTCGCACAACGCCTCGAGCAGAAACGACTTCCCCTGCCGCCGCCGCCCCGACACCACCCCCAGCGTGGCGTGCGGCTGCCCACTGGTCGCGAACCGCGTCAGCGCCTCCCACTCCCGCACCCGATCGAACATGTCCGCCGGTCTGTCGATCACCCGTGCCTCCATAGTTTAACTACAGTTCAACGAACTATACTTAAACTTATGTGCCCTGTGAAGATGACCGGTCAAGGCCGCTTGTAGACGACGCGTTCCTTCATCACGAAGTCGACCGGCCGGTGACCTCGATATCGGTGCGGTTGACCGGCTCAGAAGGTGTCGTCGTCGGCGTGCCGGGCGTCGTCGAGCACCGAATTCGATCCAGTCCGCACCCGCGCGGATCTCGTCACACCCATCGGCCGCCGCAAGCTCCAGCAGCGGCGGCTGCCCCCCTTGCACTGCCCACCCTCGCCCCGCCTCGACCATCACATCCCGCACCCCCGACAGCCTTGTCGCCCAACCCGTCCCACACCCGAGCCCAGCCACCACCATCGCCGCGTCCTCCGACAGTCCGCTCCCGGACCTCCAACCAGCGCGAGCAACGACGAGCGTAGGCCGCCTCCACCCCCGGCGCTTCACCGCCGTGTCCGTGTCACCCCGCCGCGTGCCGGTCGGAGGGCCAGGCCAGGTCGGTCCGTAATCGGGTACCGACGGCTCCCAGTACGCTCGCCTCGTGCCGAATCTCAACGGTGCGCCAAGGACTATCGGGAGGGAATCATGACCAATCCACCGCCGCAGGCCCCGGGCTGGATGCCGAATCAGCCACCAGGGCAGGGTCCAGTGCATCAGTACCCTGGCCTCCCGGGTCAGCAGCCGTACGGAATGCCGCCGCAGCAGGTGGGGCAGCCCTATCCGCCGCACGGCGGCCCGCAGCAGCAAGCCTGGGGTCAGCCTTCTCCGCAGCAGGGATGGCCGCAGCAGCCAGTGCCACAGACTATGTGGTGGAAGTCACCCGCCGTGCTGGTGGGTGCCGCTGTGGTTCTGGTCGGCGTACTTGTCGTCGGGGTTGTCGCGATCTCCGGTGGCGGTGATAGTGAAGCCGGTGTCGCCGCCGCTGCTACCACTACCTCGCAGGAGCCGTCGGCGGACTCCACGCCGACGACGAGCACGGTCGAGCGGACCACAACCACGAGTAAGGCTGTAACGCAGTCTGTTTCACCGGATGCGCAGGCGGTGATCGATGTGATGCCCGATGCCCTGCGCCAGGTAGTGGTCGCGAACAAGATCACCGAGAAGGCCCCTGTCGGCAAAGACCCGTACACGGTGCAGCTGCTGTGTACGGTGCCCGCGAAGAACAGCCTGACCGTCGGTCTGCTGCGGAAGATCGACATCGACCGCTATCCGATCGCCTGGATCGACACCGACCCCGCGAAGCGGCTGCGCCAATGGAGCAGCCAGCACCCGGAATGGCTTATCGACAAGGGCGAGAAGAAGGTCCGCGTGGACGACACGATCCCCGGCGGAGGCGCCACCGTGGAGACCTTCAACACCTCGACCAATCTCTACGTGCTGATGTCGGGATTCAAAGACAAGGAATCGGCGTTGACATTCGTCGAGCGCGCGGGGCTCTGAGCCGGATTCGACCCGGTCGTGGCGACCTCGAGTCATGCCGTCGAGGCGTAGCGGCGCGACCAGGGGTTCAGCTAAGGTGGCTTCGTTGGCTCGTGCAGACCAGAGCCGGACACATGTCAGGGGAGTAGTGGGGGGAGATCTGAACGTCATGCAGAAGGCGACGCCTGAGGCTGCGGCCGTCGGCCCGCATCCGGCCGACGGCTTGGTGATCCTGTGCTCGGCACAGACCCACTGCGTGCTGACGATGGAGCGACAGTGACCGTGAGCCGAAAATTTCTCGAAGTCGAGGGAACCGATCGGGCACCGAGTGCGTCCAACCATATGAACGAGGCCAAACCGACCCGCGACGTTGGCCGTGAGCAGGGAGCAAAGCAATGACGACTACGAACTTCAGTGCCGAAATCGATGGCCTCGATTCAGAGGTCGCTCGGTTTGTGCAGCGCCACGACGAGATCGCGGCCGCCATCAAGGCGCTCAAGGCCGTCGAGGACAACATCACCAACGGCTCCAACTGGCAGGGTGCGGCGCGTAACGCGTTCAACCAGTTCATGGAGCGGTACTACTTCCAGGCCGACAAGATGAACGACCAGCTCATCCAGACCTCCGAGAACCTGCGGAAGATGAGCGGCACCCTGACCGATCACGACGAGGCCTTCTCGGCCCAGGTCAACGCCCAGGTTTCCAGCCTGGACCTCCCCGCCGTCTGATCCGTAACTCACGAAATTCGAGAGGATAGAACCTTATGTCCAGTGTGATTTCTGCCAATTTCGACGGCGTCGCGGAGAATGCCCGGAAGCTGGTTGCCGACGCTGAGCGGCTCGCTGCCGACCTCCAGGACTTCCACAAGCAGGTCGACGCCTTCTTCCAGGCCCAGGGTGGTCAGGCCAAGGAAGCCGTCATCGCCTACCAGGCGACCTGGAACCAGCACGTTCAGCAGCTGAACGAGACCCTGCAGGGCGCCGGCCGTCTGGTCGACACCGGCAACTCTGAGCTCCAGGACAAGGACAAGGCGCTGGCCGGCCTGTTCTGATCTCGAACCAGTTCGGGCCCCTGCACCTCAGGTGCAGGGGCCCGAACTATTTTCAATAGAAGGTTCTGCCCGACCTTACTGGCTGTTCGCCAGCACCGCGTACTGCGCGGCGGCACGCTGCTGGGCGTCGGACAACTGGTGACTCTGCACATGCGCGACGTAGCGCCGGTACTGGACAGCGCAAGCGAAACGCTTGATGCTTCCTTTTGGATCTTTGTTCTCCACACACTTCGAAGTCGGAATGTTGCTCGGCGCGTCCGCGACCTGAAATGCGTCACCCACGAACGTGCCCTCCAGTAGCTCCTTCGCGGCATCGTCGTCCCTGGTACGGATGATGTAGGAGTCCCATGAGGTGCCGAATCGGTCCGCCCCGACCTTCGTGTACAGGTCTCGCATGTTCAGCAGATCCCGGCGCGTCTGCAGGAAGCCCTGCAGACCGAACGACGCGAAGTTGTTCAGGTCAGGACCTGCGAGCTGCTTTGGGTTGAGCGCACGCTCCAGCACCTGGTTGGGGTCATTGGGCAACTTCACCACATCCACCGGTGACAGCGCGGGTAGCTTGTCCAAACGCGGTAGCTCGGCGTCGAACACCTTCTTGATCAATTCCGTCAGCGTGTTCTCCTCGGGCTCCGGCACGCCCACTTGAACATTCAAGACGTAACTGCCGTGCGCGAGTGTCGCTACCATACTGGCTACACCGGGTCGCCAGTGTGCGTGTGCGCCTGCGTAATCGGGCACTGCGACCCGGATGTTCTGATCGGGCGCGACATCGAAATCGAGCTGCTCGATCCCCGTCGCTGCTCGTTCGGCAGTGGCGGCGTCCGGGAACTGCATGACGGTGAGTCCGAAGTACGTCGGCTTTCGGACGCGCATGATGTCGGCTAGGGCTTCGTCGCCGGGTGCCAGCGCCATCGAGGAAAACTCCTGGATATCGGAGTTGCCGGTGGCGAAGCCGAACAGTATCCGATTCTCCTCCAGAGCCGGATGAACGGCTTTCGACATGACCAGTGGCGTGTCAGAGGTGATTGCCTGGAAAGAGCCAAAGGTGAACTTCGGGTCGACATCTTCGCCGAGTACCACATGGTCTGCCAAACGCATTGCGGCCAGCGCCCGGCCGGACTGGAACGAATAGCTGTACTCGGAGAACTCACTCACGGGATCGGTCGGGTATTGTCCGATATCGAGTTGGCGGACATCGATCTCGCCCGGTGCTGCGACCCCGTCGATGGTCGAGCCGCACCCAGCTGCGGCCAACAAAGAGATAGCGAGCGCGAGGGATGTGGTCAGTTTCCGCATGGTTCGGGGTTCCTTAGCGTTCATCAACGTCTACTTTCCTTGGGCCAGTAGGAGATACTGGGCGGAAATTCGCTGATGAGCGTCGGCCAGCTGGTTTGCGGAAATCGTGGCCGCAAAGCGGCCGGACGCGATACTGCACTGGAATCTGATGACGGCGGAGGCGGTGCCCTTGTATTCGTAGCACTTGGCGGCGGGCAGGCCGGGAGGTGGGCTGGCGAACTTGTACAGCTTCCCGAGCGTTGATCGGTTCTCTACCAGCTTCACGGCCGCCTCATTGTCCCGGGTTCGATAGAGAAGCCCGCCGTTGTAGCTCACGAGATCAACGCCGAGTTCTTCGAAAAGCTTCTTGTCTTCGTCGGTTTTTTCCGAGATATGCAGTGCGGCATGCCGACCGTAGACAGCAGGCTCGATGGCATAGGTCTGGGATTCGTTGGGTGAAGGAACCGTCATCGAGAGGATTCCATCGACGTCACGCGGGAGCTGGTCCCATTGGTCGCGTGGTGTCGGGGTGAACTTCGTCAGCCCCGAACTGATGACCTCGATGCTCCGCTCGGCCTTCTGCGTCATCGTCGGAAGGTCGGAGGTCGAGAGCTCGTTCGACAAGTGGTCGGACAGATACGTATAGATGACGAAACGACCGGTTGCCGCGGCGGAATGGAACGTTGCGTACTCCGGACTCCAGAACGCGGTGGCCTCGGGGTACTTTGCCAACGATGTGGTGCTGTACTTGCTCGCGTCCGATCCTGGTATTTCCTTGCCCAGCCCGACGGCGGCGTTCTTCGCTGCCTGCTCGTCATCGAACAGCATCACGAGGTTCTCGATCTCGTAAGAGAGCCGTCGATGCTTGTCCGATCGGGCAGAGGTCCGGAATCCGGTGACGAAACCTGGTGCCGCCGCGGTGAATTCCTCGGGTTTCAGGTTGAGGATACGGGCAACCGCGAATGAATCCGGACCGGTGAAGATCCGGACTTTGTCGTAGCTGTACGTATACGCGAGTTCCGGAGAAATCTCGGTCGGCAGGGGAATGGCCTCCGCCAGTCGCTCGGCCTCGATGACCCGCGGTCCGGTGGCGTCGCCGAGCGATGCCGGATCGATGGGTGTCGTGGGGTAGTTTCCGGCGTCGATCTTCTCGGTTTCCACGACGGGGTCGGGGACTGCGGCCTGTTCGGGCGGACTGCCACATGCCGCCAGCACAGAAATGGCGACCAGGCTGGTTGCTATATGTAGGACCCGATGCTTCGCTGAGATCAGGCTTCGGTCATGGTTGGCCAAGGCTCCCCCTGTAATCAATCGCTCGGTGCGACTACTTGATTCGGTTCTCCAGAATCGGAACGAGTTTCTCCGTGAGTACCGCTTCGGAGTCGGAGGTCCAATTCCGGAGGGCTGCGACGACCATAGGGTCGTCGACCGGGATCACTGTCGCGCGTGACGAGGTGATACCGGAAGGCAGTCCGAGCAGCCCCCCGCCGCCAGCCTTGTCGTCATACCGGAAGGCGAGGATGTAGCTGTTGTCGGGCGCTTCCAGCGATTTGTATCCGTCCGTGACCACTTTCGGCGAGGATTCACCTTCGGTGTTCACGTAGTTGTTGTTGTACACGAAACCGAGCTTCTCGATGAACTCGGTTTGCGGGCTACCGGTCAGATATATCCCGAACTTGTTCGTCGACCCGACATCGAGAATCGTCACGGTCTTCCCGGCGAAGGCCGGGTTGTACTGACGCCCCGAGGTCGTTGTGGGCGCTGTCGCCGTCGTCTCGGTGGTGGAACCGCCCGTCGATGTGGCCCAGATGCCGATACCCGCGGCCAGCGCGATGATTACCGCTGCCGCGGCGCCGAGCAGCACGAAACGCCGGGACTTGCTGGGAGCGGGTGGGGGTGGGGGTGCCTGGAAGACCTGGCTCGGGCCGGACAGCGAGGTCCGGGGATCGGTGGTGTGCTGCGGTGGCATCACCTGGATCGGGTACGTCGGGGACGTGTTGTGGCCGGTGGGGTTGAAGCCGGGGACCAGGGCGTTGGCGGCGGCGTCGGTGAATTCTCGGCAGGTGGCGAAGCGTTCGGCGGGGTTTTTGGCCAGGGCGCGGGCGAAGACGTGGTCGATGGCGTGGGGGAGGCCGGGGTTGACCTTGGTGGCCAGGGGTGGGGGCTCGTGTAGGTGGCCCATCATGACCATGGCGGGTTGGGCCGCGGGGTAGGGGTTCTGGCCGGTGAGGAGTTTGTAGAAGGCGCAGGCCAGGCTGTAGATGTCGGCGCGGTGGTCGAGGGGGGCGCCGCTGAGCTGCTCGGGTGGGGCGTAGGCGATGGTGGCCAGGAAGCTGCCGGTCTGGGTGAGCTCGGTGGCGTCGTCGGTGGACTTGGCCACACCGAAGTCGGTGAGGAAGACGCGTTCTTCCTCGTTGTCGTCGTCGGTCTTGGCGAGCAGGAAGTTGGCGGGCTTCACGTCGCGGTGCAGCAGGCCGCGGCGGTGCGCGTAGTCCAGGCCCTTGCCGACCTCGGTGGTGATGCGCAGGGCGCGCAGCGGGGTCATGGCGTGCTGGTCGCGGGCCAGTTCGGCGGCGGCGTCGGTGCCGTCGACGTACTGCATGGCGATCCAGAGCTGACCGTGCTCCTCGCCGCGGTTGTAGACCGAGACGATGTTGGGGTGGTCCAGCCCGGCGGCGAGATTGGCCTCACGTTCGAAGCGCGCGCGGAACTCGGGGTCGCGGCTGAGTTCCGCGCTGAGCACCTTCAAGGCGTCCATCCGCGGCAGACTCGGGTGTTTGGCCAGGTACACGGTACCCATGCCGCCGGCGCCCAGCACGCGCTGCACGCGGTACCCGCCGACGATGGTGCCGGGGCTCATCGCCATCTTTCACGATCTCCTGACTCGGTGCCGCACCCTGCCGCTTTCCCGGCTGGAGCATATCGGACTCGGCGGGGACGGGCAGGTGCGGGATTATCGGGTGTTGGCGAATACCGCATATTGCGCGGCCGCACGTTGCTGAGCGTCCAAAAGCTGGTTGCTGCTTACTATTCCGACATAGCGGTGGTAGGCGAGCACGCAGCTGTAGCGTTTGGGCTCCGAGAGCCGTTTGTTCTCCACACAGGCGGAATCGGGAACATTGGGCGGGGCGGCGGCCTCGGTTTCGGTGCGCCAGGGGAACAGTTTCTCGCTGACCGCGCGTCGGGCGCTCTCCTCGTCCGGCGTGCGGATGACGTAGGACCCCCACGACACCGCGATCTGCTCGGCGTTCATCTTGGTGAGCTGCTCGTCGATGTACTGCCGGTCGCTGGGCAGCGGGTCACCGGAGTAGTGCAGGATGCCCTGCTTGCCGACGAGCAGGTACTGCCCGGAGCCCTCCGGGCTGGACAGCTCCTCGGGGTTGAGCGCGCGCATGAGCACGTGCTCGGGGTCCCACGGCAGGGTCATGACCTGCTCGTCGGTGAGCGGGGTGGTCTTGTCCAACGCCGCGATCTGCTTGGCGTAGGCGGTCTCGGCGAGGGTGGTCAGCGCCTGCTGGTCGGGCTGGTCGACCGAGAGCAGGAAGGCGATCACGTACGGGCCGTGCGGGAGCAGGGTGCGCAGGAACGGCGAATCGGGACGCCAATGTGACAGTGCCGCAGGGTATCCGGGCAGTGACACCGGCTGGTTCTTGCCCTCCTGGGCGGCGAGATCGGCGTCGTGGAACTCCCGGGCGGCCGCGTTCGCGCGCTCGGCGTCGGGGAACTGGAACACCATGCTGGTGGCGGTGAACCGGTTGTTGGCCTGCTTGGACGGCCAGCCGCCCAGGGTGTTGACGCTGGTGTCCTTGGCCGCGCCGCTGGACTCGAAGCCGTAGAGCAGCTTGTGCTTCTTGGCGATGTCCGACATCACGGTGTCGTCGCCGAGCGCCCAGGGCATCACGCCCGCCGAGACGGTGCGGGCGCGTTTGCCGAAGCCCATCTGCGGGTCGATGTCGTGGGCGGTGATCACGTAGTCGGCGATCCGCATGGCGGCCACCTCGTACATCTCGTAGAACGGCGGCACCGGGTCGTCGTCGTGGGCGTTGAGCGGCTCGGTGGGGTAGGAGCCGGTGTCGAGGGTGCGGAAATCGGTTTCCGCGGGCAGCGCGGTGCCTGCCAGGGTGGACCCGCAGGCGGTGAGCACGGCGGTGAGAGCGGTGGCGATCAGGGCGCTCGCGAAGCGCGTCGGAGTTCTCATGCGGCATTCACCAACAGGGCGTATTGGGCGGCGATTCGCTGCTGGGCATCGAGCAGCTGGTGTGACCACACGTAGGCGGCGTAGCGGTCGTAGGAGACCGCGCAGTAGAAGCGGATCGCGAAACGCTGCCTGCCGATGTACTCCTTGCACTGGGCGAAGGGCAGGTTCTTCGGTGGTTCGGAGGCGGTGAACTTGCGGGTCAGCCCGCCGATCTCGTCGCGCACGGCCTGCGCGCCCGCGATGTCACGCGCGCGGTAGACCTCGGCGCCGTCGTTGGCGTACAGGTCGACACCCGCCTGCTCGATGACCTCGGCGAGCGACACCGGATCGGAGGTGAAGTGCCGGGCGGTGCGGCCGTTGTAGACGCCGGGCGGGTTGATCCAGGAGTCCTCGCGCGGGCGCGGCGCCGTGCGGCCGAGCATGCCCTCGCGATCGCGTTGCAGGGTCATCAGCTGGTCGCTGGGGGTGGGGGTGAACTTCGTGAGCTCGGGCAGCAGGGTGTCGAGGCTCTTGCGGGTGAGGTCGAGCAGGGCCTGCTCGTCGACCTTCTCCAGATAGATCTTGAGGTAGTCGTAGAGCCAGGTGTAGACGACCAGGTGACCGGTCGCGAACCAGGACCCGATGGACTGCTGGTCGGGCTGCCAGTGCGCCTTGGCGCCCGGGTAGCCGGGGATCTCGATCGGCTCGTTGCCGGGGGCGTAGCCGAAGTCGAGCCGCTCGAGCTCGGTCGCTGCCGTCGCCGCCTGCTGCTCGTCGGGGAAGATCATCACGGCGTTGACCATGTCGATGCCGCGATTGTTGGGCTCGGTCTGCGCCGAGCTCACGAAGCCGCCGATGAAGTCGGGCGCGGCCTCGGCGAACCGGTCGACCGCCATGATCTTGCCGAGCGCGGCCTCCGGATCCAGGAATACCGAGGCGATCGTGGGATTGGTGTGGATGAATCGCGGATCGATGTCGGCGGGGGTGGGCACGTAGTCGCCGAGGCGCTCGGCCTCGATGAACCGGCCCTGGTCGAGGTTGGCGACCAGACCGACCTCGCGCGGCTCGGTCGGGTAGTTGCCGACATCGAGGGCGGCAAGGTCGACCGGCGGATCGACCGCGGCCCGCGCGTCCGGCCCGGAGCCGCAACCGGCTACCGTCCCCGCCACCAGCACGGCCGCGAGCAGGGCACAGGCGGCCCTGGCCCGAATCGGTATCACCACGGCGATCTCCCTCCCCGGAATCGTTCGTCGGCGGAATCGTACGTCACGGCCACGACATGCGCGTCGGGCACTCAGGGCCCGCTACCTGCTGTTGGCGAAGAGCGCGAACTGGGCGGCGGCGCGCTGATGCGCGTCGAGGAGCTGATCGGCGCTCACGATGCCGACCCGGTCGCGGTAGGCGATCAGGCAGCGGAAGCGGTGGTCGGTCGCGGTCATCTCGGTTTCCACACAGGTCGAATCCGGCACGTTCGCGGGAGCTGCGGCGTCGCCGAGGAACGGGACGAGAAACAGTTTCTCGGTGATCGCGCGACGGGCCGATTCGGGATCGGCCACCTGGATCGCGAGGGTGCCCCACGACTGCGCGACACGCTCGGCGCCCATGCGGTCCAGACTCGCGCGGGCACGCTCGAGGTCGGGATAGGAGTACTCGTCGAGGTAGTGCAGGAAGCCCTGCCTGCCGGTGACGGTGTTGCTGCCGTCCGAGGTGACGACGGGGACGCGGTTCGGGTTGAGGGTGGCGGCCAGCAGGCCGTCGGCGTCCCAGGTCAGCCGGTGGACCTGCTCGTCGGTCAACGGCTGGGTCCTGGTCAGTGCCTCGAGCTGGCGGGTGAGGGCCGTGTCGGCGAGGGCGGCGACGGTGTCGCGGTCGGGAGTCGCCGCGGAGACCAGCAGCCCGATGACGTACGGACCGTGCGCGAGGAACGCCCGCAGATAGGGCGAACCGGGTTGCCACTGGGCGTGCGCGCCCGGATGACCGGGCAGCGTGACGGGCTCGTTGTGCTCGCGGTAGGCAGCGAAGTCGGTGTCGTGGAGTTCCCTGGCGGCGGCCGCGGCGGCTGCCGGGTCGGTGTACTGCATGACCGCGATATCGGCGGTCAGTTCGTTGGGGATGTTCTTCGTCGGCCAGCTGCCATGGGCTGGCCACTTGCCGCGGGAGATATCGCTCATCCCGGCCGAGACGCCGCTGGTGGCGAACCCGTAGAGCGGTGGGTGCCGCTCGAGCACGGCGTCCACCGTCTCGTAGTCCCCGAACGCCGAGGGAAGCCCGCCGGAGACGTGACCGGCGTAGTTCTGGAAGGTCATCCGGGGGTCGATGTCGTAGGCCGTGACCGTGTAATCGGACTGGTGGACACCGGCCACGATCGGCATGTCGTAGATCGGGGGGATGTAGGGGTCGTCGTGGGCGTCGAGCGGTTCGACGCGATAGGAACCGGTGTCCAGGATCCCCAGATCGACCTCACCGGGGGCGGCGGTGCCGGGCACGGTGGCGCCACAGCCGGTCAGCGTGCCGGTGAGCACCACAGCGAGGACGAACGCGCGCAGGCGTACGGGCGGCCTCATCGGGCATTCACCAGCAGGGCGTACTGCGCCGAGACGCGCTGCTGGGCGTCGAGCAGCTGCGACGCCCAGGTGAAGGCCGCGTACCGGCCCGCGGTGACCGAGCAGTAGAACCGGACCGCGAGCATTTCCCGGCCGATGTATTCCTTACACAGGGCGGTCGGGAGGTTCACCGGTGACTCGACGCGCTGGAATTTCCGGCTCAGACCACCCAGGTCTTCCTGCACGCGCAGGGCGGCGGCGTAGTCGCGGGCACGGTAGACATCGGCGCCGTCGGCGGCGAAACGGTCGACGCCGTTCTCGGCGACGGTGCGGGCTACGTCGTCGGGTTCGGAACCGAAGTGCGCGGCCGCGCGGCCCGCGTAGGCGCCGGGCGGGTTGGTCCAGGAGTCCTCGGCCGGGCGCTTCAGCGTGCGGCCGAGCATGCCGTCGAGATCGACCGGGGCGGTCATCAGCGCGTCGACCGGCGTCGGCCGGAAGGCGGCGACGGCGGGCACGATCGTGTCCAGGCTCTTGTGCACCAGCTCCAGCAGCGCGGGCCGGTCCACCTTCTTCAGGTGGATCTTCAGATAGTCGTAGACCCAGGTGTAGACGACGAGATTGCCGGTGGCGTACCAGACTCCGATCGATTGCTCCGTGGGCTGCCAGTGCGCGTGCGCGCCGGGATAGCGCGGGATCTCGATCGGTTCGTTGCGGGTGTTCGCCTCGAAGTCGACACGTTCCAGGGCCGCGGCCGCCGCTGTGGCCTGCTGCGGATCGGGGAAGATCATGACCGCGTTGAGCAGGTCGATGCCGTCGTTGCGGGGATGGTTGCCCGCGCCGCTGACGAAACCGCCGACGAAACCCGGTGCGGCCTCGGCGAATCGGTCGACCGCCATGATCCGGCCGAGCGTGGCCTCGGGATCGATGAACACGTGCGGCATGAACGGATTGGGGTGGACGAAGCCGGGCTCGATCTCGGCGGGCGTCGGCACGTGGTTGCCGAGCCGTTCGGCCTCGACGAACCGCGCCTGCTCGGGATTGTCCGGTAGTCCGAGATCGCGCGGCTGGGTCGCGTAGTTGCCGACATCCAGGCCCGCCAGGTCGATCACCGGCTCGATCGGCCCGTCCGGCTCGGTCTCACCGCCGCACGCCGCGACCAGCAGCGCCATCGATACGGCCAGGCACGCGCCGCGCATTGTCCCCCGCATGGTCCGAAACCCCTCCCGCCCACGGTGAATCGCAGGGATGGTAGCGCGAATCGGGCAACCGTGTCACAGGCTGTTGGCGAGGAGGGCGTACTGGGCGGAGATCTTCTGGCGGACTTCGGGTTCGCGTTCGGCGCTGACGATGCCGAGGTAGCGCTTGTAGGGGATGTAACAGCGGTAGTTGTAGGTGTCGTCCTCGGGGGCGCGTAGCTCGAGGCATCGGGCGCCGGGGACGTCGCTGGGGGCGGGGAGGGTGTCGTAGCGGTCGGCGGTGTCGATCAGGCCCTTCATCAGGGCTTCGGAGGCGGACTGGTCGCGGGTGCGGGTGATCGAGCCGCCCTGGACGACGGCGATCAGGTCGGCGCCGGTGGCGTCGACAAGGGTCTGCCGGGCGGTCTGGTCGTAGGCGCGGTTGACCAGGTGCGCGGTGCTGTAGACGCCGAAGACGTTCTGGTCGGGGCGCAGGCCGCGGCGGTCCTCGACGACGGCGCGGGAGAGCAGGCGGTCGGGGTCGACGGGCAGGTCGGTGAGCTCGTCGACGGGGGTGGCGGTGAAACCGGCGAGCTGGGTGATCTCGGCGGCGAGCGCCTTGTCGACCCAGCTCGTGAGGTCGGTGGCCTCGGCGCGGGGGCGCTGGATGAACACCGAGATCACGAACTGCTCGTGCGCGTGGAAGGCGCCGATCGTCGGGACGCCGGGACGCCAGTGCAGGTAGGCCGCGGGGTAGCGGTTCGAGGTGAGCTTGCGGTTGTCGGGGGATACGGCCAGGTCGACGTCCTCCAGCTCGCGCGCGGCGAGCGTGGCGGCCGCGGCGTCGGGGAAGCGCAGCACGAACATGGTGACGGCGGTG
Source organism: Nocardia sp. SSK8 (assembly GCF_037034205.1). Taxonomy (NCBI): domain Bacteria; kingdom Bacillati; phylum Actinomycetota; class Actinomycetes; order Mycobacteriales; family Nocardiaceae; genus Nocardia; species Nocardia sp. SSK8. Next base: position 255,622 of record NZ_JBAGKD010000007.1, on the reverse strand, counting down.
GCGTCGGCGGCGGGTCGCTTGGAATCGGCGGGGTCGGGCTTGTCGGCGCCGAGCGCGGCGTACCCGGTGACGTACTCGCGTTTCTCCAGGACGGGTTTGGAGACGTGGGCGACGAAATCCAGTGCGCGCGTGACATCCCCGACCACCGCGCCACCGCGCCCGTAGGCCAGCGAGGCATCGATCCGGACCGCGGGGGCGACCGCCGCCGACATCCGCATGCCTTCCACCAGTGCGCCTTTGGTGCCCGCGGTGCCGTCGAAGTGGTGCCGGTCGACGGCGTAGGTGCCGGTCTCCAGCCCGCGTACGTCGGGTTCGCCGGGCACCGCCGTCCCGCCGACCGCGCAGCCGGTGAGTGTGGCGAGTGCGGCACAGCAGGCCACGGCCGCGAGCCGGATCCTGGTCGAACAGATCATCACAGCGCCCCCTCGGCGTTCTCGCGCGATACCTGTGAAGTTACCGCAGCAATCCCGCCCAGGGGGACCTATGTGTGGAGCTTTGCCATAGTCTGGAAGCTATGGCGACGACCCTGCTGTGTGGTTCCGGTGGAGGCCGATACCGGTGAAGGATCGGCAGGTCGAAGTGGTGCCCGGAAGTCATGCGGTCGCGCGGGTCGCGGGCGCGGTGATCGTGGTGGCGCACCGCGGGCAGGGCAGACCCGGCCCGGGCGACACCGCCGCTCTCGCGCTGGAATCGCTGGCCGAGCTGGTGCGCGGGGCCGCCGAGGAGGCCCCCGCGGGCCCCGGTTCGGTGGTCGCGCGCGAGGCCACTCGCTGGTTGATGAAGTACGCCGAGCAGATCTCGCCGGGCGTCCCCATCGATTTCGGGGTGCTCTCGGCGGCCGAGAACGGCGGGATCGCGATCTTCCTGCACGGCGCGGTGACCGCCGTGCTCGCGGGCGAGCACGCGCCGGAGTACTACCGGGGCAGCGACGCGGCCTTCACCGTCGACCGGGTGGCCTCCGAACCGGCCAGGGGCGTGGCGCTGTTCATCGACGACGCCAAGGGCCGCATCCCCGACCTGCCGCCCGAGCGTGGCATCGGCTGGCTGGTCGAGGGGATCGCCCAGGCCGGTGGGGCCGTGATGTGGTCCAACGATGTGCGCAGTCGGGTCCGCACCGCCGAGCCCGCGGGCGATACCCGGCGCCCGCCGCTGCCCACCGCGCGGATCGACCGGGAACCGCCCGCGCCGCAGCAGGATTCGCGCCCGGCCGAGCCGCCCGCGACCGGTATGCAGCCCGCGACCTCGATGATGGACGCGGTCACCAGCGCGACCGGCCCCGCCCACGCCACCGTCGATCCGCACCACGCCGAGACCCGGCAGGGGGGCACCAATCCCGCCCCCGAACCCGATCCGAACCTGCAGCGCAGGCTGGAGGCCACCGCGCGCTCGACCGTGCTCGCGGTCAAGGTGATGGGATTCAAGTGCGCGCGAGCGCATCCCAGCGATCCGCGCGCCGCGTTCTGCACGGTGTGCGGCATGCCGGTGGACCAGACCCAGGCGCTCGCGGAGGTCGTGCGCCCGCCGCTGGGCATGCTCGTCCTCGACGACGGCATGACCTTCCTGCTGGCCGCCGACGCCGTCATCGGCCGCGATCCGGAGAACTCCGAAGCCGCCCAGCGCGGTCTCATCCCGCTGCGCGTCGACGACACCTCCGGCGGCATGTCCCGCGCGCACGCCGAAGTGCACCTGGTGAATTGGGACGTGCAACTGCTCGACCGCGGCTCCACCAACGGCACCCGCTCCCGCCTGCCGGGCTACCGCGACTGGATCCGCCTCACCCCGAACCAGCCGATGATCCTGGTCCTCGGCACCGAGGTGATGATCGGCAACCGCGTCCTACGCTACGAACCCGCCGCCCCGCCCCCCTTCGGCTGACGGGTCAGCTGTAGCGGGACAGGCAGGTGGTTTCGCCGTTGAGGACGCCCGCGCGGAAGGCGTCCACCCGGGAGAAGCCGCTGGGGACGGTGTTGCCCTCGGTGTCGCTGGCCGCCAGGCCGTCGGTGAGCAGGCCGGAGACCGCCTCGTCGAGGTCGCCCGCGGACAGCTGGATGTCGCCCTGGCTGGCCGGGCGGCCGGGCTCGGCCAGCTTGCCGGTGACCACCCCGGACAGGCAGGCGGCGCGCAGCCCGGTCTTCGCGCCGGTCAGTGCCTGGCCGTGGCTCTGCTGCACGGCGAGGGTGTAGCGGGAGATGAAGACCACGTAGCCGTTGTAGTCGCCGCTGACCTTGACCGGCAGCGGGCCGTCGTCCTCGGTGTCGACCGCGCCGCGTTCGGCCAGGCCGGTCACGTCGGTGGCGATCACGTTGGTGGCGGGGCAGTAGGTGACCGGTTCGGTGGCGGCGCCGTCGGCGCAGTCGATGCGCGCGCCGGAGTAGTCGTAGCTGGGGTTCTGCTCGACCGGCAGGATCGCCTGCAGCGCCTTGCTCAGCTCGACCAGGTTCTCCTCGGAGATCGGGTACTCGCCGCGACCGGTGTCGCCGGAGAAGCTCTGCGGGAGATTGCCGCGGCGCGATTCGATCTCGTCGGAGTCGATGCCCTTGCAGCCGCGCGGGCCGTCGGTGAAGCCGATCTGCACCGCGGTGACCCGCTCGAACGCCGAGCCGTGCACGCTCTCCGGGTCGTCGGGGTCGGAATCGCGGATCGAAACCGTCGCGGCCAGCACCGAATTCAGGCCGTCGGAGGTATTGATGGTGAAGTGCTCGGACTTGCCCTCGGCGACATGGCGCATGAAGGCACCCGCGAAACAGTCGGCCTGCTGTTCCTTGACCAGCACCGGCGTCTTCTTGGTGGCCAGCCCGGCCATGGTCTGGATGGCGTGCCCGTACTCGTGGGCCAGCACCATCACCACCGACATGGTGCCGAAGGTCTCGCTCATGGTGGGCAGCAGCATCGCGCGGTCCCAGCCGATGGAGTTGTCGCTGCGGCAGTAGGCCGCGTTGACCAGGTGATAGGTGGTCTCCTTGCAGAACTCGACGGCCTGGCTGCGCGGGGCGCGGGCGTTCCAGGAGATGAGCTTCTGCACCGGATCGAAGGTCTGGTCGCGGAATTCGGTGCCGAAGACCGACTGCCAGTACGCCTGGATGTCGGCGATCGCGTTGAGGGCCAGCTGGTCCACCTCGCCGTCGTCGCCGTTGGTCGCGGTGAGATCGGTGTCGGGCACCCCCGGACGTGGCCCGTTGGGTCCGCCGGTGGTGGGCAGACCGGCGACCTGGAAGGGGTCGTCGTAGATCGAGACCGGGTGGCCGTCGACCGCTCGCGTGCACCCCACACCGGCCAGCGCGCATAGCACGGCGGTGATCACAACGAACACTTGGCCTTTCGGCATCTCTCCCCCTGGTCGGCCGGATCCGTGTGCAGGTCGATCACCGGATCGGCACTGAAGCCGTCTCGGGGGCACCGCCGATGTCCGGGCGATGGCATAGTATCCGCTCCATGTCTTCACCGGGGGCGCAGACCATCACCGTGCGCCATGATGGAACCGAACGAGTCTTCGAAGCGAGCCAGCAGATCACCATGGGCCGTGCGCCCGAGGTCACCCTGTTCGTGGACAGTCCGCTGGTCTCGCGCGTGCACGCCACCCTGCGCTTCCAGAACGGCGCGTGGGTGCTCGCCGACAACGGCAGTACCAACGGCGTCTTCGTCGACGCGCGCAGGCTGAACCAGCCCGTCTCGATCGACCGGCCGACCCAGGTCCGCCTGGGCGACGCGATCACCGGCCCGCTGCTGCACCTGGTCCCGGCCGCGCTGGGGTCGCGGCACGCGGCGACGGTGCTCGCGCCGCCGTCGCAGCCACAACCACCGCAGCAGCAACAGCCCCGGCCGCCGCAACGTCCGCAGTTCCCGCCGCCCTCGCGGCCGAATCCGCAAGCCCAGCGGCCCCAGCAGCCGCACCAGCCGCCGCAGTACGTCCCGACCTCGCAGCTGCCCTCGCAACCGATGGCGCCGCAGGACAACATCAACATGACCCGCCGCGCCGACTCCTCGATGCTGCCGCCGGTGCGCAAGGCGGCCTCGACCGAACCGGTCGCGCGGGGCGACCGCATTCCCGCGGGCGGCCTGAGCATCGGCCGTACCTCCGACAACCAGATCGTGGTCAACGATCCGCTGGCCTCGCGCAGGCACGCGCGGCTGGTGTCCTCCTCGGAGGGCCTGGTCATCGAGGATCTCGGCTCGGCCAACGGCACCTTCGTCAACGGTCATCGCCAGCAGCGCACCGTGCTGCGCGAGCGCGACATCGTCACCATCGGCAATATCGACTTCGTCGTCACCCAGGGCGCGCTGACGCACCGGCAGAAGCCGGTCGCCGAGCTGGGCCTGACGGTGCACGGGGTCGGCTTCACCGTCGAGGGCAACAAGCAGTTGCTCGTCGACGTCAACATGCAGGCGGGGCGCGGCACGCTCACCGCGCTGATCGGCCCCTCCGGCGCGGGTAAGTCGACGCTGTCGAAGCTGATCGCGGGCAATACCCAGCCCTCCGGCGGTGTGGTCACCTTCGAGGGCCGCAACCTGCACGCCGAGTACGAGGCGCTGCGTTCGCGTATCGGCATGGTCCCGCAGGACGACGTGCTGCACCGTCAGCTCACCGTGCGCCAGGCCCTCGGCTTCGCCGCCGAACTGCGGCTGCCGCCGGACACCACCAAGGCCGACCGCCAGCAGGTGATCGACGGCGTGCTCAAAGAACTCTCGCTCACCCAGCACGCCGATACCCGCGTCGACCGGCTCTCCGGTGGTCAGCGCAAGCGCGCCTCGGTGGCGATGGAGCTGCTCACCGGTCCCTCGCTGCTGATCCTCGACGAGCCCACCTCGGGCCTCGACCCGGCGCTGGACCGCCAGGTCATGCAGATGCTGCGCGAACTGGCCGACGCCGGTCGCGTGGTGATCGTGGTGACCCACTCGGTGGCCTGCTTGGACATGTGTGACCAGGTGGTGCTGCTGGCCCCCGGCGGCAAGACCGCCTTCGCCGGTCATCCGGGTGGTGTCGGCGCCGCGCTCGGCACCAGCGACTGGGCCGAGATCTTCGCGAATGTGGCCGCCAATCCGGACCAAGCCTTCGCGGCCTATCGCTCGCGGCAGGCCTATGTGCCGCCGCCACCGCCCGCGCCACCGCAACGCGGCAGCATGGGCGCGCCGCCGCAGTCCAACGGCATGCGGCAGTTCTCGACGCTGGTGCGCAGGCAGCTGCGGCTGATCTTCGCCGACCGCGGGTACCTGGCGTTCCTGGTGGTGCTGCCGTTCATCCTCGGCGCGCTGTCGCTGGTGGTGCCGGGCAAGAACGGTTTCGCCGCGGGCGCGCTGGTCGCCCAGGCCGACGGGTCCTTCGCGCGCTCCGGCGGCAGCGAGACCCAGCAGCTGCTGGTGGTGCTCATCCTCGGCGCCTGCTTCATGGGTGCCACGCTGAGCGTGCGTGACCTGGTCGGCGAGCGGTCGATCTTCCACCGCGAACGCGCGGTCGGGCTGATGCCCTCGGCGTATCTGCTGGCCAAGATCGCGGTGTTCAGCGTGGTCGCGTTCCTGCAGTCGGCGGTGCTGATCGGCATCACCCTGATCGGCAAGAAGCCGCCGGGCGACGGGTCGCTGATCCCCAACGGCAGCATCGAGCTCTACCTCGATATCGCGATGACCGCCGTGTGCTGTGTGGTGTTCGGCCTGCTGATGTCGAGCCTGGCCAAGTCCAACGAGCAGGTCATGCCGATGCTCGTGGTGATGATCATGGTGCAGCTGGTGATGGCCGGTGGCCTGATCCCGGTCACCGACCGCGTCGGCCTCGAGCAGGTGTCGTACCTGTTCCCGGCTCGCTGGGGCTATGCCGCCGGTGCCTCGACGGTGAACCTGACGGAGATCTTCTGGGGCGCCCAGGACGATCCGCTCTGGAAACACACCATCGGTATCTGGATCCTCGACATCGTGATGGTCATCGTGATCACCGCGGTGCTGGCGGCGATCACCTGGACCCGCCTGCGACTGAAGAAGACCCAGTCGTGAGCCAGGTCAGAGCGCTATCCGCGGGCACGATGCGCGTGTCGTCCGCCGACCGGGCACACTTGAGCCTGTGACCGTTCGAGTTGGCGCCCTGCACCTGGGGTGGGATGTGGTGTCCGTCGCCGCCGGTGGCGGAGACACGCCGATCCGCCCGGTTCAGGTCGAGGGCACCTATACCCCGCCTGCCTATCTGCTCGCCGACGCGGCGGGCAGGCTGCACACCGCCGGTGTCGACCGGCAGCGACCCGACCTGGGGATGGCGATCGCCGACGTGCGCGACATCCTCGGGCACCCGCAGATCGTGATCGCCGGGGCGACCTGGCCCGCCGAACTGGTGTTCCGGGCCCGGCTCTACAACCCGCTGGCCGCGATCGGCAAGTACCTGCGCGGCAAGCCGCAGCTGGTCGCGCTGCCGTATCCGGACAGCTGGCCCGACGAGAAGGTCGAGGTGTACGCGGCGCTGGTCGAGCAGCTCGACGTCACCGTCGAGCCGCTGCCGGAGAGCGTCGCGCTGTCCGGGTACGTGCGGGCGCTCGGCCTGGTGTCGCCGCCGAGCGAGCGGCACCGCACCGGCGTCGGCGCCACCGGCGTGTACTCCGACGGCCGCACGCTGCTGGTGGTCGCGGTGCACGGGGACGACGAACAGCCCACCGAATCGGTGGAGGTCTCGGTCAGCGCCGAGGCGCTGCGCGATGCCCGCTCGGCCGACAATGTGGTGATCGAGGCGATGGCCGCGGCCCGCTCGATCGGCGCCGACACCTCGACGGTGCTGCTCGCGGGCAATGTCTGCTTCAACGACGCGCTGCGGCTGGCCTTCCAGAACCACCTCGGCCAGCGCCTGCACGTGGCCGACCATCCGATGCACGCGCTGGTGCTCGGCGCGTCGCATCTGCTGGTCACCGAGCCGTTCGACGAGGACGAGTACGAGGAACCCCAGCACCCCGGCGCGGCCTACGCCGCCCAGGTGGGCTGGGGCGCGCAGCCCTCGGCCCCGCCCGCGGCCCAGCCGCCGGGCCCGGCCGGGTTCGTCGCCGGTCCGCCCGCCCAGCCGCAGAGCGCGCCCCGGCACGCCCTCGATGACGAGGACGACCGCCGCGGCAAGCTCATCGGCAAGGTGAAGAAGGGCTTCTTCGGTGCCCCGGCCGTGGCGGGCGCGCTCGCGCTGGCGGCCACCGGCTGGCAGGCCGACGTGGTCACCACCACCGCCGACGCGGGCAACTGCGCGTTCACCCCCTACGCCAACACCGTCCCGCCGGAGGGCATCGCGACCGCGGGTGCCCGCCTGGTCGGCGACCGGACCTGCGTGGCGCCCGGCATCGACACCCTGCGCTACCTGATCCCGGGCACCGCGGGCGCGACCGACCCCGGACCGCCGGTGGTCATCTAGCCGATTGTGGGTCGGTGATACGCGGCTGGTATCGTGGCTCGCTGGCGTGTGGAACGCCGAACCGTTCGCGGATCGGTGTGTCCTCGAAGCTCCGGGTCTCCACCAGCCGCCGGGGCAGCTCGAACCACACCCGTGGCTGGCAACACCGACGACAGACAGGGAACGACTGTGCCTACGTACAGCCCCAAGGCGGGTGACGTGACCCGTAAGTGGTACGTCATCGACGCCACTGACGTAGTCCTCGGCCGTCTCGCCGTGCAGGCCGCTGGCCTGCTGCGCGGCAAGGGCAAGCCGACCTACGCCCCGCACGTCGATGGTGGCGACTTCGTCATCATCATCAACGCGGACAAGGTTGCCATCTCCGGCAACAAAAAGCAGGACAAGCTCATCCACCACCACAGCGGACACCCGGGCGGCCTCAAGTCGCGCACTGTCGGCGAGGTGTTGGCGACCCGTCCCGATCGTCTCGTGGAGAAGGCCGTCAAGGGCATGATCCCGAAGAACAAGCTGGGCAACGCGATCGCGGGCAAGCTGAAGGTCTACGCAGGCCCGAACCACCCCCACGCCGCGCAGCAGCCGGTTCCGTTCGAGATCAAGCAGGTGGCCCAGTGACCGCTCCTGAAGAGTTCACCAACGAAGAGTTCGACGTGGCCGAGGAGGCCGTGGTCGAGGTCGTCGAAGACGGCGAAGGCTACGAGGCCGAGTACGTCGAGGAGACCGAGTTCGCGCCGATCGTCATCGATCGCCCGGTGCAGACCGTCGGCCGCCGCAAGGAAGCCGTCGTCCGCGTGCGCCTGGTGCCCGGTTCGGGCAACTTCGAGCTCAACGGCCGCTCCATCGAGGACTACTTCCCGAACAAGGTGCACCAGCAGCTGGTGAAGTCCCCGCTGGTCACCGTCGAGCGTGTCGAGTCCTTCGACATCTACGCTCGCCTGGTCGGTGGCGGCCCGTCGGGTCAGGCTGGCGCGCTGCGTCTGGCCATCGCCCGCGCGCTGATCGAGGTCACCCCGGAGGATCGCCCCGCGCTCAAGCGCGCTGGCTTCCTGACGCGTGACCCGCGTGCCACCGAGCGCAAGAAGTACGGCCTCAAGAAGGCCCGTAAGGCGCCTCAGTACTCGAAGCGCTGATTTACGCACTGCCGACCACGGTCGTTCGCTTACGCTAGGTATGCTCCCTGCGCGAGCGGGGACGAGACCACAGGTCGGCGGAGCACGTGTGCGAGAGCAGGCTTCCAGCACGGCTGGTCGCCTGCTCTCGTGCTGTATTCGGGGACCTACTACCAGTAGAGGGTTTTATGGGACGGCTGTTCGGCACCGATGGTGTTCGTGGACTCGCCAACGAATCGTTGAGCCCGGAACTGGCGATGCGCGTCGCCGGTGCGGCGGCACAGGTGCTCTCGCGCGGCAAGAAGCGCGCGGTCGCCGTGGTCGGCCGCGATCCGCGGGCCAGCGGCGAGATGCTCGAGGCGGCGGTGACCGCGGGTCTGACCTCGGCCGGTGTCGACGTGCTCTCGGTGGGCGTGCTGCCCACCCCGGCCGTGGCCTACCTGACCGGCCTCTACGACGCGTGCTTCGGCGTGATGATCTCCGCCTCGCACAACCCCATGCCCGACAACGGGATCAAGATCTTCGCCGCGGGCGGGCACAAGCTCGACGACGCGGTCGAACAGCGCATCGAGGCCCAGATCACCGACGGTGTCACCGTGCGCCCCACCGGCGCTGGCATCGGCCGGGTGCGCGGCGACTACACCGTCGAGGGCACCCACGAACGCTATGTCGAGCACCTGCTCGAATCCACCGGTCAGGACCTGTCCGGGCTCACCGTCGTCGTCGACTGCGCGCACGGCGCGGCCGCCGAGGTGGCCCCGCAGGTCTACCGGGAGGCGGGCGCGACGGTGATCGCGATCAACGCCGAACCCACCGGCCTCAATATCAACGACGGCTGCGGTTCCACGCACCTGGACGCGGTGCGGCGCGCGGTCCGCGAGCACGGCGCCGACCTGGGCATCGCCCTCGACGGCGACGCCGACCGCTGCCTCGCGGTCGACGCGGCGGGCGAGGTCGTCGACGGTGACGCCATCATGGCCGTGCTGGCGCTGGCCATGCGCGAATCCGGCGAGCTCGTCGGTGACACCCTGGTCGCCACCGTGATGAGCAATCTCGGCCTGCACATCGCCATGCGCGCCGCCGGGATCTCGATGGTCACCGCGGCCGTGGGCGACCGCTACGTGCTCGAGGAACTGCGTCGCGGCGGCTACAGCCTCGGCGGCGAGCAGTCGGGGCACGTGGTGTTCCCGCGCTACGGCACCACCGGTGACGGCGTGCTCACCGGCCTGCGCCTGATGGCGCGGATGGCCCAGACCCGCCGCACCCTGGCCGAACTGGCCTCGGTGATGACCACCGTGCCGCAGGTGCTGGTGAACGTGCCGGTCAGCGACAAGGCCGCCGTGGCCGCCGCGCCGGAGGTGCGCGAGGCGGTCGCCGAGGCCGAGCGCATGCTCGGCGAGACGGGCCGGGTCCTGTTGCGGCCCAGCGGAACCGAGCAGCTGGTGCGGGTGATGGTGGAGGCCACCGATCCCGAGCAGGCGCATCAGCTGGCCGACGACCTCGCCAAACGAGTCGCGGCGGTCTGAGCCGATCCGACCGGCGTAATCGTGCATTCTGTCGCGTCGCACGCGTGATATCGATTGGGCGCGGCCGAATCGCACGCTGACGCCGGTCGACCTGGTGGCGTGTCCGGGCAGGCCCATCTACTATCGGCGTACGCCATCAGGACCTGTGTGCTCGTGGCGCGTGTGCTGCTAGGCGCAGGCGGATGATTTGGCGCGCAGCACTATTCGAAGGGGGACGGGTCATGCTGCCTGCTCGCAACTACGGTGGTCAGTATTACGAGTACGGCGAGGCCGACCAGCCGCACCGCTGCGGCGGCGCCTGCGGGCGACCCGGCTGCCGCGAAGTGCCGCAGGGCTATTCGCACACCGTGCCCATCCGCGACGAGGGCTACGGCCAGCCGGAGTTCTACGAACCGGCACCCGCGCAGCCGCAGCGAAGCCCCCACGCGCCGCCCCGGGCCCCGCGCTCGCGCTCGCTCATCACGGTCGTCGCGGTTCTGCTGACCACCGCGCTGGCCGGACTGATCGGCGCCAAGCTCGGCTCCGATATCGACCTGTTCGGCGCTCCGGAAACGGCTGTGGTGCAGACGTTCTGACCACGGCCAGCTCCGAGTGGGCTGGCCCGTTCTGTCCGGCTTCGCGCTCAGAACTGACCGGCGAGGAAGCCGGTGAACAGCACGAGGAAACCGCCGACCTCACCCGCGATCAGCCCGTACATGGACAGTCGCAGCGCGGCGGGGACAGCGCCCGCGAACTGGTTGGTGGTGTCGCGGCGCGCGCCGTGCAGGACATAACTGGCGATCGCGCCGACGAAGAACGCGAGCACGATCAGGTCGGCGATCAGGTTCACCGCCGTCGGCCAGGCGCTGAGCTCGGTGAACACCGCCAGCAGCACCCCGGCGAAGGAATACATCAGCGCCGCGCGGTGCGCGATGTCGACATACACGTGTGCCACGCCGCTGGGCGAGGTACGGATGCCGTGGTACTTCCACACCCCGAGCAGCAGGGCGCTGAGGAAGATCAGCCCGGTGACGAGCAGGGTGAGACGGGTATCGATCCCCAGGTCCATCGTTCTATCCTTCGGTGAGCGTGCCCGCGGCCATGTGCCAGCGACGGGTCGCGCGAACAGAATCCAGCATGCGGCGGTCGTGTGTCACCAGAATCAATGTGCCGGTGAAGGATTCGACGGCCTGTTCGAGCTGTTCGATGGCGGGCAGGTCCAGGTGGTTGGTCGGTTCGTCGAGCACGAGCAGGTTCACCCCGCGCGCCTGGAGCAGCGCCAGGGCGGCGCGGGTGCGTTCGCCGGGGGAGAGGGTGTCGCAGGCGCGGGTCACGTGCGGGCCGCGCAGGCCGAACTTCGCCAGCAGGGTGCGCACGTCGGCGTCGGGCCAGTCCGGCATGGCGGCGCCGAAGGTGGCGGCCAGCGGTTCCGGGCCGCGGAAGAGTCCGCGCGCCTGGTCGACCTCGCCGATCAGCACGCCCGAACCGAGCGCGGCCGTGCCGGAATCGGGGGCGATCTTGCCGAGCAGCAGGCCGAGCAGGGTGGACTTGCCCGAGCCGTTCGCGCCGGTGAGCACGATCCGGTCGGCCCAGTCGATCTGGGTGGTGATCGGGCCGAGAGTGAACTCGCCCCGGCGCACCACCGCGTTCGCCGCCGTGGCCACCACCGCGCCGCTGCGGGGTGCGGTCGCGATCGACATCCGCAGCTCCCACTCCTTGCGCGGCTCCTCGACCACCTCGAGCCGCTCGATCCGGCGCTGGGTCTGGCGGGCCTTGGCCGCCTGCTTCTCGGTGGACTCGGCGCGGGTCTTGCGGCCCATCTTGTCCGAATCGCCCTTGCCCTTGCGGCGCGCGTTGCGCACCCCGTGCTCGAGCCAGTTGCGCTGCATCTGCGCGCGCGCCTCCAAACCCGCTTTGGTGTCGGCGAATTCGTCATAGGCCTCGCGGGCGTGCCTGCGCGCGATCTCACGCTCGGCCAGATACGCCTCGTAGCCGCCGTCGTAGAGCCCCACCTGCTGCTGGGCCAGATCCAGCTCCAGCACCTGATTCACGGTGCGCGCCAGGAACTCCCGGTCGTGGCTGATCACCATCAGCGGCACCCGCACCCCCGTGACGAAGCGTTCCAGCCGGTCCAGGCCGTCCAGATCGAGATCGTTGGTCGGCTCGTCGAGCAGCAGGATGTCGAAGCGCGACAACAACACCGAGGCCAGCCCCGCCCGCGCGGCCTGCCCACCCGACAGCCCCGTCATCGGCGTGGCCAGCCCGCTCGCCAGCCCGTCGGTGAGCCCCAGCTCGGCGGCCACCTCCTCGGCCCGCTGATCCAGATCGGCCCCGCCCAGCGCCAGCCAGTGCTCCAGCGCGGGGGAGTAGTCGTCGTCCCCGCCCTCGCCGAGCCGCTCGGCCGCCTCGTCCATCACCCGCTGTGCCTGCGCGACCCCGGTGCGCCGCGCCAGGAACTCCAGCACCGTCTCGCCCTCGATCCGCTCCGGCTCCTGCGCCAGATACCCGACCGTCGCGTCCGGCGGGCTCAACGAGATGGCCCCTTCGCCCGGCGCCCGCTCGGCCAGCATCCGCAGCAGCGTCGACTTCCCCGCGCCGTTCACCCCCACCAGCCCGATCACATCACCGGGCGCGAGGGTGAAATCGAGGTCGGCGAACAGTGTCCGCTCGGCATGGCCCGCGGACAGACCGGTCGCTTGCAAGGTGGCACTCACCGGGGTGATTCTGCCCGTCTCGGGGTCCGACCCTGAGGCCGGGGCGGGTGGAAATCAGGGTGCGTATCGGTCCTGCTACCGATGCGGGTACCCGCTCTTCCCCGGCACAGTGGAGTCATCACCCGCCCCGATAGGAAGGCGCCAACCATGACCGCCCCCGCCCGCCGCTTCACCCGTTCGACCAGCGACTCCTGGATCGCAGGCGTCTGCGGTGGGATCGCGGAGTACTTCGGCTGGAACGCCAACGTCGTCCGCCTGCTCTTCGTCCTGTCCTGCCTGCTGCCCGGTCCCCAGTTCCTGCTCTACCTGCTGCTGTGGGTGATCATGCCGAAGAAGTAGGCCCCGACCGCCCCGTGGAGGGCTCGCGGATGACAGGATGGTGACAGACATTGCCGCACTCTCGTCCGCGAGTTTTCCGTTGAGGAGGAGTCATGGTCACCTCGGGCGATTTCGGCCTCGGCCTGCCCGATATCGATGCCCACTCGCCACTGAACGACCTCGGTCCCGTCGAGCTGGATCATCCGAGCCAGGACCTCGACGGCGACGGCGTCGTCGACTCCATCACCGACACCACCCCCGACTCGACCAGTATCTGGTCCGACTACGACCACGACGGCTTCGCCGACCACGTCACCGTCGTCGAGGGTGACGGCGATTACGCGGCCTGGGAGTACCACCGTCATCCCGACGGCACCTCGGAATGGCGCCGCACCGACCAGGGCAATCTGGAGCGCTGAACCACGCGTCCCACATCGCCGCTGTTGTTTGCGCGCGTAACGACCGTCTGCTTGAATCGGTGGCAACGCAGCCTATTTCAGACAGGAGGAGTCTCGTGGTTCGTCCTGCACCTGCTCTCTACACGTTTGTCGTCGCGATGTCGGTCGCGGGCTTCGTCATGGGCTGCAGTTCTGGCGAATCCAGCAGTGACACAACGCCGTCCACGAGTGTCGCCGTTGAAGGTGAACCCGTGTCTGCGATTCCGGCCGTGTTCGAAGGCTTGGATCCGTGCGCGCTGGTGTCGGTGGAGGAGGCGCGAGAGGCCACCGGTTCGTCGAGTATCGGAGCTCCGAGACGGATTGTGGCCGGTGGGCAATCCGGCTCGATGGTCGCCTGTTCGTGGCGACCAGGCAACGACTTGGGGATTCAGCTGTCGTTCACCGCACCGCCGACCTCACCTGCTAGCGATCTAGATCAGGTATGGACGGATGAACTCGGGCATCCCGCCCGGGTGAACACGATCTCGGGTGCGTGCCATGCGTACGTCTGGTACGGCGACGATCGCATGGTTGATTTGAAGATCTATCCGCCCGCGGAACAACGATCATCGTCTCTTGAAGATGACGTGTGTGCCCGTCAGAAGGGCTTTCTCGAACAGGTTTTCGCAAAGGTTCCTTGGAATTAGCATCGACCGCTAGGGCACGATCCCTGGAGGGGGACAACCGTGGGGACAACCTTCAAAGCTGCAGCTGGGGAAATTGCCGGGCTGGGCAATCTGATCGATGAAATCGGCAGTAGCGCCGACTATCTCACGCGCACAAGCGGGATCATGGGCGGGCCGGCGACCGACGGCTACACCGGCATCATGCAGTTGCTTGTCACGCCGCTGACCTCGCTGCGAGACGCGACGAGTGGTCGCCAGCGAAAGATGACGACAGTCCTCCAGAACACAGGCGTCGAGCTCAACAAGGCTGCGTGGATGTATGTCGACCAGGACGTCAAGAATTACGCGGCACTGAATGCTCATACCAATGGGATCGATACCGGCGATCCTAATGCGGAGGAGCAGGGCGCCACTGAAGACTTCGTTGACGCAGTGCCGTATCAGGGTCCGGAGACGATTTCGGTTCCTGCCTGCACGGTCTCGGTTCCGCCCAATCTCAATGAGATCCTGTCTCAGGGAAATGAATGGGTCCAGGATATTCTGGACTACTTCAGCGAGATCGGCTACAACCCGCTCACTGATGTGCTCGAGAAGATCGCCGGGAACTGGAACGACTTGCGGCGTATTGGTGGGGTCCACAAGGAAGTTGGCGACAATTTCGAAAAATGTGGGTTGAATCTGGAGTGGGGCAGGACGACTGTCGACTCGCATTGGGATGGGCAAGCTTCGACCAGCTTCCAGGACTTCGCGGCCCGACTGTCCGCTGGAATGCGGTGGGAAGGACCGGTCGGCAGACTGATCTGCCTGGCGCTCGAGCGAGTCGCCGACGAGATCGAAAAGGCCGTCACGGAAGCCGTCAACAAGATCATCGATGTGCTGAAGAGTCAGGTCGATGTCAAGGGTGTCAAGTCGACCCTCAAGTTCGCCATGAAGAAGGTTCCGGTCATCGGATGGGCGTACCAGCTCGGTGACATAGCCCTTCAGCTCAAAACGGTGATGGATCACGTGATGCAATTGGTCGAATCCATCGAAACCACGGTCGACGCAGTCAAAGACTTCATCGAATTCGTCAAGGATCCGGTCGGCAATGTCGAGCAGGGTCTGGAAGCCAAGCTGCAGCCGATCACCGATAAGATCGAAGACGCTCAGCAAAAGGCGGCCATGGCGCAGGATATAGCTGCGGCAGGAAACATCGAAACGATCAAGAACAAGCCGGATTCGGCCTACGAGGTCGGCAGCGGAACGCAACCATGGGATTCATGATGAGCAACCCGGTCGGAGATGCAGACCCGCAACAGCTGCGAGCGTTCCAGCGCTTGATGGGAGCGGTCGATGCGCTGTCGACCCTCCGAATCCGTAGTGAGAATATGACCGTGGACGAGTTGTGCGCTGTTCCGGTCACCGACGACTTCATGAATCGCCTAGCGGCATCTCCCACCGCGTCGGCGGCATTGCAGGCGTACGCCCAGCGCGTGGCCTTCGGCGAAGCACGCTGGAACGACATAGAGTTGTGGGCCGACCCGCAGCCGCCAGAGGTCGCGGAGTTGAAGGCATCGCCGCGCCACGAGTGGCTCTACCACCCAGCCCCCAGGCCGACACCGCCCGCTGAACCTGTTCGGGCTCTGACCTACGGCACAGTCTTCCGTCGCGGCCAAATCGTCGGACCGAGCGATTGGGACGATGATGACGACAATCAGCCCCGGTCTTGGCTGGTCTGACCTACCGCGAAATCTCAGCGCCCTGCCGGGTCGCCTTCCATTTGGGCGGCCGAGGGAAATGGTGACTTAGGTCGTCTGGGAGTACCACCGAATTCTGACGGCACATTGGAATGGCGCAGCGCCGTGGAGCGCTGGCACACCGCCCGCTCGGTGCGGGCGAGGCTCAGCCGTCGGTATTCGCGGCGATGCGTTCGAGGAAGCGTGGGTGAGCGTGGAACGCGACCGAGCCACGATCCTCGGTGCGGCGTGCGCGCCAGGCGGGCCGCGCCTGGTTGAAGAACAGGACTGTGAGCAGCAAGCCGACGGGGATCCAGCCGGGGAAGATGCCGAAGGCGAAGTATTTGACGAGGTGGGTGGCCCCCTGCTGGGCCGACGCCAGCGCCCCGATCACCATCAGCAGGCCGACGAACACCATTGCCAGGCACAGGAACTGAAACACGCCCACACGCAGTCGGCAGCGGCGGCACGTGGGTAGGCTCACGTCGAGGATGGCATCCGCCTGCGGCTGCGGTCCCCCCATCCCGGGCAGGTACCCACGCCTACCGAGCCGCCTGCCGAGCCCGCGCCAGAAGACTGCGGCGGACTGATACTCCGCCGTCCCGCAGAAGGTGATACTGGCTGCGAATCGATCACCGGTTTCCCTGCCGTGCTGCAGGCAGAGCGGGGGAAGCTCATCGACCAACGCGAGCCTCGTGAGCCCTCGTCGGTCCAATGGGTTGCTTCCGGCCGCACTCAGCGTCGTCGGCAGCACCACCTCCGATTTGTGCCCGAAGGGCGTCACGAAAGCCAGCCTCGTTGATTGCGTTCCTGGAAGTACAGGTCGTCCTCGTCGAGGTCATCCGGGGTGACGACGCGGTCGCGATTCGGCTTACGCGTTCCCGAGATGACGTGCTGGTTCGACGGAGCATGCTGTTGGGATTGCGGATACGGGTCCCCACTGGGCCCGCCGGATTTCGCCGCGGAAGCTTCGGCCGCGGCTTCCCGCTCCAGCTCACGACGGGTGCGCTCGAGTTCGGCCCTGCCCTGCTCGACCTCCCGAGCGCGCTCCTCATCCGACATCGCGTGGTATTTCGCCAGGGCATCCGGAACCGCGGCATCGAGAAGGCGATTGAACGCGTCACCGTTCGCGAGATCCCGAGCACTGCTGCGACCGGCCAGGATGTCACTGATCTGCCGCCGCAGGGCGGGGTCACCGGTGCCACGCGCGATGGTCCGGAGCGCATCACCGACCTGCCGTGATACCGCGGCATCGCCTCGAGCGACGTCGAGAATCGGCTCTTGTTCCTTCATGAGACACCAGGGTGGTCATACCCGCCACCAGGGACTTGGGGGAGTGAGGTGCCGCTGAGCATGGCGGCGCCGCCGACGACGACGGAAGCCGCGGCCTCGGTCTTCATCACCCAGGTGGTCAAGGTACCCAGCGCGTCCTGCCAGCGCTCGATGATCATGGCGATCTCGAACGCGCTGGAGGCGATCGCGGCCGCCGACCCCACCGCACCGATTCCGGTACTCGCCATCACCGCCGACGCGGCGTACTTGATCGCCAGAATGATGACGTAGTCGAATACTTCCTGCAGCATGCCGCAGACGACCTGTGCCATGGCGTAGGACGAGAGCGAGTATTCCTCGATCGTGGTGCTGATGTCTTTCAGCGCACTCGCCTGGGTCGATATCGCCGCAGTGAGTTCCTTGAAGTAGTCCATGGCGGAATCGGCGGCATTGCCGTCCCAGGTCTCGTTGGCAGTCCGCGCCGCCTGCGAGACGTCCAACTTGTACGACACCAGGTAATCGGACAGATTGCCGATCGCTGTTCCGGCCTTTTGCATGGCCTCCCAGTCACCACTGATCGAATTCGTGGTGTAGGTCAGCGGGTCGTACCCGATCGTGGACTTCAGCACGTAGTTGATCCAGTACGACGGCGAAACCGCGTTACCGTTGATGATCAGCTCGACCAGATCCGGAATCGGATCGCTGGGCTGCGGATCGGCGAGTTTGCTGACCGGGGAGTCGGTTACTGTACTGCCGGTCATTTGGTGCCGTCCACGTAGGTTGCGTCTAGCGCGGCCGCGTTGGCGTAGTCCGTCGTCCGGTACATCTGCGCGGCCTTCGTCAGTTCAGCCGACGATCCCTGGGTAGCGGTGCCCAGCGATGCCAGGTTCGTTTCCAGTTCGCCGAGCAGCTGATTCAGCGTCCCCGCGATCGTCGGGAACAACAACCCACCGGTATCGGCATCGACCTTCAGCCAGCTCTGCGCGTACGGAGCCGCCTTGGCATGGTCGTTCGCCAGCGTCGTCAAGACGCCGGCGAACGTATCCAGCTTGTCCGGCTCAACTTTGAGTTCTTTTGTCATTGCCTACCTTCATCATGCAGTCGTGCGAAGATCCGAACCAGCTCAGAGCGGGCCCGCTTCCGGGGTTACCACGCGTGTTCGTTCTCGCGTTCGCGCAGCCTGGTCGTGGTTCGGTCGATCCAGGTCGTCAGAAGGGCTCGCATGTCGTCGCCGGAGGCCGGTTGGACTTTGACCTGATCGCGGTTTCGCTGGAGCACGTAGCGGCCGTCATCGATGACATCGAACCATTGCGCGTCGAACCAGGAATCGGCCCTGGCTTCAAGCGGGCCGGGGAGCAGCTCGACGAATCCGCCGCCGTCGAGTGGCCGGTCGAGGATCCGTTCGAACTGCTTGCGCGGCGAATCCCGGTAGCTGTCGTTGCCGCGGTCTCGCCGTGTGGGGGCGATGTCGTCGGCGTAGAACACTTGTCCCGGCACTCGCCCCGCGGCGAACTCGGGCAGCAGGTTCGCGACTCGGGCGGGGAGATTACCCGGTCGGAGCAACCTGCACCGGATGCGTTCTTCGACATCATCGGTGACTGCTTGGGACAGCAGCACCGCGTGGTGAGCTGTTTGGGCGGCGAGAAGCCGGTATGTCCTCAGCTTGCTGCCGCCCAGTCGCGTCGACTGGCCGACAATCCTGACCTGCAGGTCGCAGTTGCTGAGCGTATGGAAGGCGAGCTGGATCAGCTCGGTCTCCTCACGGTCATACCGTGCGCGCACAGCTTCTCGATGCACACGTTCCTCGGCGATGGTCGGAATCCGGCTCGTGTAGCCGAGTGGCCGCGGAAAGCGATCGTGTGCCTCGCTCAACCAGAGCGCGGCGAAATCGTCGGGTTCCCATGTCCAGTCACTCATTGAAGTCTCCGCCGATCACACCACCGTTGATCGTGCGTGGCATCTCGCCGAGCAGCTCCTCGGTGTTCTCCATGGTCTTCAGCCAGTCCGGGATCTGATGGGTCTCGTCGTCTTCCGATTTGCCGCCGCCGCGGCCGCCGCCCATGCCACCCATGCCTGCGGCGCCCGCTCGACCGGCGGCGCCCGCCGCCGTCGCCGTGACACCGGCGGGTACCTTCGCCACCCCGGCCGGTGAGCCGGGGACAGCGGCACCGGGGGTGCCTGCGTTCGGGGTTCCAGCACCGCCTGGGCTGCCACCGCCGGGCGAACCACCACTGGGCGAACCGGGCGAACCAGGACTCGGCGATCCGGCGGGTGTGGTCCCGGCGGGGGTGGTATCCGGGGTGGTCGCGGGTGTCGTCGAGTCCGGCGACTCCGGCTCCTCGGTCGTCGACGGATTCGTCTCGTCATTGCCGGGATCGTCAGTATCGGGTTCTTCGGTGGTCGTGGGTTCTTCCGTGGTCGCCGGGTCCTCGGTGGTCGGCTGGCCGTTCGTGCCCGCGGGGTTCGTGTTGTTGCCACCACCGTTACCGTCGCCGTTGTCTCCTGTGTCGCCACCGGTCGGCTTCCAGGAGGTGAGGGGTGAGGTAGGACTCTCCGGATGCGGCAGTACCGGGATCTGCTGATCGGCGGCGGTGAAGCTGGTGACGTAGTAGTTCTGCATCGCCTCGCGCGCCTTGTCGCGGGCGTCTTCGATCGAGGAAAGCGATCGCTTTCCGCCGAACCAGCTATCGATATTGAAGGGGTTCGACGTCGAGTTCTCGGGCTCGTCGACATTGAGCCGGGTGTTGTCCACGCCGGTGACGGTGGTGGTGACCTGCTGCGCCAGAGCGTTCAACGCCGGAGTGAGTTCCAGCGCCCGAGTTGCGTAGTCGGCGATGGCGTTCTGTGATGCCGTCGCGGCGGCGCCTTCCCAGGCCGATGTGCTCGACCGGCGAATCCTGGCCGCGAACGTTTCTACCGCGGCGGACCAATCCGATGCAAGTTTCTGGTATTCGGATCGTGCGTTGTTCGCTTCGGTTGTTTCCAGCGGGTTGAAGGCTCGATAGATGGCCCAGTGTGCCCAAGTGTCAGGCTTTTCCGGGCTGCCGATGCGAGCGTTCTCGGTACCAGCCATCAGGCCTTGCCCTCCGTCGATCCGATGGCTGAGGGGGGAACGTTCGCGGAAAGCTCGTTGTAGCGGGCGGCGAATTCCTCGTCCTGTGCCATGTAGCGTTTTGCGATCTCGCGGTGGATATCGCGGATGTCGACAACGATATCGTAGTGCTGCTGGAGGATATCGGCGACATTGTTTGCGGAATCGGTGGCGGCACCGGTCTTTCCGGCCTTACCGCGGAACCAGCCCACCAATGTTGCAGCCGACGACAAACCTTCGGTAGATTCGCCGAGCCCCCATTTTTCGCGGCTGGCGATAGCTTGAGCCTGAGTCTGCATACTGATTATCTCGTCGAGAAATGCGGTGCAGTCTCGCTCCATATATACGAACTCGTCTGCGTTGACTCGGATGTCGGGACTGAAAGATACAGTCAATCCACCGTTCTTGGCTTCCTGAACCAGGCTTTCTAGCGGTGTTGCCACGGGTCCCCTCCCATTGTCGACGACGGATTAGCTAGCTGAGTTAATTGTTGGTGCGAGCATATTCGCAAGATCTTTTGCGATATCGCATGGATGGCGGTGGCCGGATTTTTCTCGATTCGGCTGGTTCCCAATCGAAATCTCCATGCTACCGTTCTTCATCTCGACATTTATATCGCACCATTTATCGGCCTGGGCGGGCTTGTAGTGGGTGATTGCCTGACGGCCATCGATGGTCAGTTCCTCGCCGACAGTGACCTCGGAATTCTCACGAACCTGCTGGATAGTGATGGTCGACACGGTTATCGCTGCACCGTAGCCGCCGGACTGCACCCATCGGCAACCCAGCCACTTGTTGGCGCCCGTTGTCCACCCGTCGTCCTTCTTGGGGTTCTTCAACTCTTCCGTGTCGATCACCGACTGCGGCAGATCGCATCCATCGAACCCGGTGGGCAGCACCGATTCCGGCGTTGTGGCCGCCGCCGAAGTGCTCGGTTGCGTTTCCCCGTCGCTCCCCGAGCTGCATCCGCCGACGAGGCTCGAAATCGCCGCGCCGACGACCAGTGTTCGTACGACTGCACCGCGGTTCATCGATGATCTACTCCTCGTTCCGGTCACGGGCCGGTCCGCTCCCGCCCCGGCCTGGAATTTACACCACGACCTGCGGCTCGCCATCTCGGCGCCGAGTCGTTGTAGCTTACGAATGCTCACGCCTAACCGAACCAATTCTTTCCGCGGAAGTACTCACTCTCCTGGTCGTAGCCGTCGTAGTCGACCGGCTCGACGACTGCCGCCGCTCGTCGCGCCGCGATCGAGCGCGCGATCGCTTCGCGTGCCTCGTATTGCTCGGCTTCGCGGCGCGCGGCCTCGTCGTCTGACTGCGGCGGCCCGGGCACGGCAACTGGCGGGGCCGTGGGGGCGAAGCGCTGCTCGGTGGCTCGGGGTGCGGCGGCTTGGACTTCGCTGTTGGTTGTGACCGGCCAGCGTTGCTCTGCCGGTGCCGGAGCGACCCACTCGCGTCGTGCTGCCTCACGACGGAGGATCTCGTCGCTATCCGGCTCGGGCTGGACGGCCCGTGCGGCGGCCTCTTCCTCTGCTGCCCGTTCTTCCGCTGCCCGCTGTTCGGCTGCTTGCGCGGCGGCGAGCAACGCATCGCCTTTGGCTTGCAGGCGCGCGCGTTCGTCTTCGAACTCGACACGCAGCATGCGTACTCGGCGGAGATGTTCGGCGACCAGGTCTTCGATCGGGGAGTTGCTCACAGCGGTCCTGCTTCCGCGAGTTCGGCGCCGGTATCAGCCGGGGCCTCCGGCTCGGGGTCGGCGAGCGGTACCGACCAATGCTCGATGTCGGACGCCTGACCGGAGTTGTTGGCCGGAGTTCCGGGACGTGCTGAAACGGTCTCCGAGGCAGAGGTTTCTCCGGTGCTGCCATCGTTGGTGGCTTCGCCGTGCACGGCGGGCGTGCTTGGTTCTTCGGCCTCCACCGGGGCGGCACTGTCGGTCACCACCGGGATGCCGTTCTCGTTCAGGGTGAGGCCGTACTCGTGGGCGGTGCCCGCCGAGTCGGTGGTGGTGAGCTTGAGTTGTCCGTCGTCGCCGGTCTCCAAGCTGAGAGTCGTCCCGGCGATGGTGAACTCGGTGGAGCCGTTCCCGCTGAACAAGGCGCTGAGCTGCTCGATTCCGCTGGTGATTGATGTTCCGAGCGAACTGAGGCCCGTGCCGATCGACTGTGCGATGGACTCTGCCGTATCGGTCGACCCCGACGTGAGGCTCGACAGTTCGCTGGCCACCGAGCTCAGCGTCGAGAGTCCGCTCGAGACGGTCGACAGCAAGCTGCTCAGGTCGGTCGACGTGTCGTCGTCGTCGTCATCATCATCGGTGGTCGTGGGCTTCTTACCCGAAGTGTCCGTCTTCGTATCGTCGGTGGTCGTATCCGGAGTAGTACCGGCCGCGGTGGTCTTGTCGCCGGTGGAGGTGTCACCACCGGATGGATTGCCCGTCGACGGCGTTTCCTTCGTGGGATTATCCGGTGCCGCGGCATCCTGTGGCATCGGGTATGCGGCAGCTTCCACATCGCCCAGCGCGGTGGTTGCCTGTTTGAAGGCTTCGCGAACTACGGTGGAGGTTTCTTTGCATACCTCCTCGAAATGCAGAACGGTGGCTTCGACCTGCGGGACGAACACATCGCGTAGGAATGTCATCTGATAATCGACACTGTCCGCGGTTTTAATACAATTCTTGATAGTTTCGATTAGAAACGTTTCGTTGCGGCCCTCCATCTTGAAGTCAGCGGTGCCCGCGGGGCGGTAGTACCCTTTGACGTCCGATGCCTTCTCGGAAACAATGTTGCGAAGGGCTGTGGCGAGCTCGCTCAATTCGCGAGAAGCAATGCGTGCGGAGTTGTAGTCCGCGTCAGCTCGCCGAACCTGCTCGTTGAGCATGGTGAAAGCCGCATCACCGGCGTCGCCTTGCCATATGCTCTGGATCGCGTTCCGCTGAGTTTGCTGCTTCTCCAATTCGGTATAGAGCTTCGGCAGAGTGGATGCGAGCAACGTAGACATGCGTTCGATCGCCTCGATGTCCATGTCTCTCTCTGCGTCATAGAGCGCACACAGTTGGCTGTACTCGCGCGCGGCGATCTCAGCCTTTCCGAGGTTGTATTTTTCGAGGCATTGCCGGTACAACGGCAGATAGTTCTCGAAGTATTCGAGCCCATCGTCACCGTCGTCGAGAATTTTGTTCGTATTCCCGGCCGAGCCCGATACGCTGTGTTCCCAGTCGGAGTTTCTCTTTCCTTCGGTGACAACGCCCGCTTCGTTCGCTGACCACGTCATCCGAGATTCACCCCGGCTGCCGTGATCTTGGTGACGTTGGCATCGTCTACCGACGAGTACGTGTTCGCGCTGGTCGTATAGGTGTTGCCGGACTTGGTGATCGCTGTCTCCCAGTTGGTCAGCCAGGCGCCGATGTTCACGATCTCGGCACCGAGCTTGGCGCCCTCGTCACCGTAGCCGCGGCCTGCCTGCTTCGCGGTGAAGGACCACCCGCTGATGTCCTTGTTGAGCGTCTTGATCGTGCCCCCCGAAGTGGTCAGATTGCCGCCGAGCTTGCGTAGCTGCTCCGGATCGACCTTCACGTGACTACCCATTCGGACCCCTCCCTTGCTGTACATCACTGCACGGTTGTCGGCTACATCGTAGTCTCGGGCCCCGGAGGACTACACCCTTCGGTGCGGCCTACCTGGGACGCGTTCGGATACCCCGACCGGGCGAAGCGACATCGCCAGGACCCGGCCGCAGACTCCTGGCTGCTCACCCGCGGATGCAACCCGCCACTACCTCTTCAGACGCATCCCGGCGCCGATCGGTTCCAATCAATCTGACACGGGTTTTCTCGCCGCCACTTCGGCTCGCTCGTTCTCGCGCGCCCGGGGAGATCGCGCTGCCGTGGCGAGCCACTTGCAGTTCGGAGGGGCGGCGGCCGAGTGAGCCGATCGTGGTGGCGAACTGGGCCGGGAAAACTTGACCGGCCGGTCCCGCAGGGGTGCGACATCTTCGTTCGGCTGCATTATGTGACGGATCGTGTGGTCGTGTGGTGTGTGCTGTGGTTTGATGTCTGCTCGGGTCGACGCTTCATGGCGGCCGGACGACATCCCATTCCATCCCGAGGGCGTTGAGCACGGCGATCTGGTCGTCAGGGAGTGTGCCTGCACGAAAAGATCTGCGTTGGACAACAATCCAGCTACCGAGCGGAAACCCGTCCGTGGTGAGGAGCCGCTGGGGGACTCGGCTATGGCCATGCTCCGCCTGGAACTCGGTTAGCGCGGTCAGCCCCCTGTCCCACCGCGCTGACCGCGGGTCCCATTCGATGCCGAGTTGGGTGAGTTCCCGCACCCGCTGCGAGGTCAGGCGGCCGTCTCGATGTCGCTGCCGGATACCGCGCAACCAGTTCCCGAGGCGGAACCCCGCGCTGGTGACATGTGTGCCGGGGACACGGCAATGGCCGTGTTCGTCCCGGTAAGCGCGCAGTGCCTCGAACCCGGTTCGAAAGGCGGCGTCGAGCGGCCGCCATTCGATGCCTAGTGTTTCGAGCTGCCGCGTCCGTTCAGGCGTCAGATTGCCGTCGGCCCAGTCGTGGCGGCGGTGCTGCAGCCATTTGCCGAGGAATTGGCCATCGGCGGTGCGGAAGGAGTCGGGGATACGAAGGTGCCCGTGCTCGGCGTGGAATGCCCGCGCGCCGGCCAGGCCGCGCTCCCACATCGCCTCGAGTCGTGGATCGCGGCGCCGACGATCGGCGGGGTCGATTCCGAGGGAACGAAGCTGCGTGATCTGCTCGGGGCCGAGCGATCCGTCACGGTGACGGCGTCGCTGAGCTGCCAGCCACGAACCCAGCCGGTGGCCGTCGCGCGTCACGAAGGTGTGTGGAACCTCAGCCGTTCCGTTCTCAGCAAGGTAGTTGGCGAGTTCGGTGATCCCGCGTGCCCAGCCATTGCGAAGTGGCGTACCTGCGTCCACGTCGGGAGCGGGTGCTCGTTTGCGGCTGGCACGTTGCCGATCGAGATCCACACCGACTGTGCGCAGCTCGGTCTCCTGTGCATCGGTGAGCTCACCGATGCGGTAGGCGCGACGGCACCGGGAAGCAAAATTCGACAGGTAGCGATATCCGCCGGGTGTCACGTACGACCCAGGCGGGTTGGCGTGGCTGTGGATCGCGGCGAATTCGCCGAGCTCGGCGAGGCGCTGTTCCCACTGGAACCATCGTCGGTGGCCGGGCGCGCGGCGCTCGAACTGGACCCCGAGTTCGGTGAGCACGCGTGCGCGGTCGGCGGAGAGCGCGCCGGATCGGTAATCGGTGCGCCATCCGATCAGCCATTTTCCGACCGGGTCGCCGGATTCGGTGACGAAGCTGCCGGGCATGTCGAGATGACCATTGGCCGCCTTGTACTCGCGCAATGCGGCCGTCCCGACCAGCCACTGCCGGGTCTCCCGTCGGGCTGGTCCCGGCCGCTTGGGTCTGGGGGCCCTGGTCGGCTTTTCCTTCCAGCTCGCGTCGAGATCGTCCAAGGCCGCGAGGCGGTCCGCTGCGAGCTTTCCGTTCTGGTAGTCCTTGCGCCGCAGCGATACCCAGTTGCCGAGGTGGAGGCCGTCGGGAGTGCGATACGGGTACGGGACTCGCGCGTGTCCATGCGCGGCGTGATAGATGCGTAGCGCGGCCAGACCCGTCTCCCACGCCGCGGCCCGAGCGGTATTCGCCGGATGCCAATCCATGCCGAACGACTCGAGGAACTCGACGCGTTCGGGACGTAGTCGTCCGGCGCGGTGATCGGCGCGGCGGTTGCTCATCCACAACCCGAACTTGAATCCCGCCTCGGTCACGTAGTCGTCCGGGACCCGCGCATGTCCGTGTTCGGCATAGAACGCGCGCAGCGCGTCGCTGCCGAGCTGCCAGCTTTCGGAACGGGCATGGCCGGTGCGACGCTGCCAGTCGACGCCGAGGGCTTCCAGCCGCGCGATCCGGTCGGCAGGCAGCAGCCCGGCCCGATAGGCCTTCCGGCAATCCGAGAGCCACTGTCCCAACCCGCGCCCGTCGTCGGCGCGGAACCCGGCGGAGACGTCGGCATGCCCGTGCTCGCGATGGAAGGCCAGCAGGGCACCGTAGTGCTCCCACCACGACGATGTCGTCGCTTCCACGGTGCGCAGCATGATCGATTCCGAGAACTCGTGGCCGACCTGCGCGGGCACGCCGTCGACCTGCATCCACAGCGGCACCTTGTCGACATGATCGTGGGCACGAGCATGGCGCCACATGTTCTGTCGCCGGTTGTCCAGGTAGTCGGCGATCCGTTCGTCGTGTGCGCGCAAGGCTCGGACGACTCGCCAGACGGTGTCGAACTCCGAGCCCGACAAGGCGGCCGCCGGGCTTTCGCCTTCAGCGAGGAAGATCGGCACGATGATCGTGGCGACCTTGCCGTCGTTGTCGCCTCGGCGCAACGCACGCCCGACAGCCTGGACCACGTCGGTCGCCGAGTCGCGCGGGTCGGCGAACATCACCGCGTCCAACGCTGGGACGTCGACACCCTCGGACAGCACTCGCGCGTTGGATACGACAACCGTGTTGTCGCCGGGATTCTGCAAGTGGGCCAGGGTTCTGCGGCGGTGTTTCGGCGCGGTTTCGCCGCTGATCCAGTGCGCTCGTACTGGGTGCGGTGGGCGCTCGTCCGCGGGCATCAGTTCGATGGCTGTCCGCAATCCGGTCGCGAACTTGCGCGCACTCGCCACTCGGCCGTGGTAGGTGATCACGCGCCGCAGGCCGTAGTCACGGATCGCTTTCGACAGGGCGATCTGCATCGCGAGGGTTCGAGCTGGCAGCGCGCGCCCATCGATCGTGACGAGTCTCTCGTGTGCGGTGAGTGCGGCGACCTCGGCGTCGGTGACTGTCACCACTGCTACGCGGTAGTCGGCCAGCAGCCCGGATTCGATGGCGTGCGCGAACGGCAGGTGGAACACCTGGGGTCCGAACACGGACTCGTCGTCCATCGACACCGTTTCGGTGCCCCCGGCCGTCATGATCCGTGGCGTCGCGGTCAGATAGAGCCTGCGTTCGGCGCGGAGTGAGGTGTCCTGATGAACCTGCGCCCATGCTCCCCGCACACCGGCCGTGCGGTGGGCCTCATCGATCACGGCCAGTGCCCACGGACCGAGGTCGTGGTGCGCATGCGCCGCGAGGAGTACCGGCAGACTGGCGTACGTGGCCAGAACCGTCACCCGGCCTCGGTGACCGGCCAATTCGGCGACCTGCTGTGGGTCGGTGGTCACGGGGGCGGCCAGGACGCCCAGTTCGGCGCGCGCTCGCTCGGCGGAATCGGTCGCCTGCTGGTCACCGCATACCCCGACGATCAGACCAGCGGCGGCGCCGAGGTGGGTCGCGTAGGCGTGCGCGGTCTGCGCCAGCAATTCCAGGGTTGGGCACCAGCACCAGGACCCGACCGTGTGGCGCGATTCGACGCGAGGATTCGGCGCCCACGATCGTCTTTCCGGTACCACAGGCGGACACCGCCGTCGCCCGACCCGGCGTAGTCAGGGACGCGCAGATCTTCTCCACAGCCTCGGATTGATGCGGCCACAAGCCCCGCTCCGAACTCACAGCAACCCCACCATCACCGCAGACGATCCGGCCCGCATGCTCGAATCATCGTTCTATTCCGCTTGCAGCCTATCCGCGGGGAGCGGGAACGAAGAACTGTACAGATCTGTACGGTTTTGCCGTAGCCTGATGCTATGACGACTATCAGGGCTGAAGAGGCACGTCTTCCCCGCCGGGCCAGGGAGGCGGTCGACCGCCATGAGCGGGTGGTGGTGCTGAGTCACGACCGTCCCGCGTATGTCATCGTCCATCCCGACGAGTACCCGGAGACCGGTCGTCGTCGCGGGCGTTCCATGAGCGAGGCGTTGCGGTTGCTCACCTCGGCGGCGACGCCCGATCCCGAGTTCGGTGACGACCTGGAAGCCGTCCGTGATTCGGTGGGCCCGCTGCCGGAGGACCCGTGGGCACGCTGATCGACACATCGGTCTTCATCGACCTCGAACGGGCGCATACCCGCAGGGGCGGGTCGGATTTCGACAAGGTCGCGCACGAGTTGGCGGAGCAGATCGGTTTCGATGAAGCCGTGGCGATGTCGTCGGTGACGGCGTCGGAGCTCCTACACGGTGTGCATCGCGCGAAACCCGAACTTCGGGCTCGGCGTGAGGCTTTCGTGGAAATGGCGATCGCTGCGTTCCCTCCGCAGCCCTTCGACCTGCTGGCGGCGCGGATCCATGCCGGAGTGTGGGCTGACCTCGCTGGTCGAGGTCAGGAGATCGGTGCCCACGATGTGCTCATCGCCGCGACTGCGATGAGTATCGGCTGGCGGGTGGCTACCGCGAACACGCGTCACTTCGAGCGGATTCCGGGGCTGGAAGTCCGCACGGTGCGTTTCGGCTGAGGAGGAATCAGCCGCAGATATCCGACTACTGTCAAGATGGACCATTTGCGGCTGGTAGCGCCGTGTGTGTCTGCAGTTGTGCGGCGGTACCGAGCGCATAGCATCACGGTGACCACCCCCTCGCCCTCGGTTGTGGAGGTATGTCCCTCCCAGGACTCGGACGGGACTCCTTCGACATCGCTGGCCTGCTCGAGCTAAGTTGGCTTGGTTGGTCCAACTGGAGGGGATGTTGATGACAGCTGAATTCAAGGTCGAGCCTGCTGCGCTTGATGCTTTCGGAGTTATACTTCGGAATTTGGCAACTCAGTCAGATCAAGCAAAAGTGTATGCATCCGGGTATCTTGCCCTGAGTTCGGAGCAGGCCAGAATATATTTTTCGGTCAAGGGCTACATGGATTCCTTGCAGGCTATCCTTACATCGAACTATGAGCAGATGTCTGCGCTTGCTCGGCAATCTTCAGATGAGATATTCAGGAGTTCTGGAATGTATCGGACTCTTGATCTTGAACGTGCCAAGCAGCTGGATCAAACCTATTCAACGGAGCCGAAATGAGTGTTCCTTCTGATGCCTTGCAGGCTCCCAAGGCCGACGAGTTGGTATCTGATGATTTTGCCTTCTGGGTCGGCGGTAATTTCCTGTCGCCTGCCTACGGTGTCTCCGCGCTGATTAAAAAGTTTACTAATTTCGATGTTTTCGGCTGGGCGTCGGAGCAAGTTGCGGGCGACTGGGAGGCTGTAAGTAGGGCTTCTGGGGCTGTGTCAAATCTCGGGAAGTTCAATGCTGCTTTCGCGCAGTCGATCAACGATGAGTGGGGCAAGGGCCTGGAGTCGACCTGGCAAGGAAATTCGGCTCAAGCAGCCGAGACCTATTTCAAGCGTCTGGCAAGTAGTATAAATTGGCAGGTGACGTCGCTCGATGAGGTCAGTAGAACTTTGGATAACATCGGTGGCTCGATGGCTAACTTGAAGCGTGCTCTGGGTGATCTGCTCCAGGAAATTGCCGATCTCGGTATTATCTTAGCTGCGGAATTGGCGGTAGCGGCGATACCCGTAGGTGTGACAACGGCGGTTTCGAGTGCGGCTATTGCGGTTACCGTTGCGAAGATTGTCGCAAAGGTAAACAAAGTCATGTCGGTTGTGGCTGCCGTGTACGACCTGGTTTTGGCCGGGGTGGCTACCCTGCAAAGTCTGTCTGCGCGTCTGACTGCGGAAACGCTACCAACCTTGGGCAACTCGGCGTACGACCATCAAGGGGTTTAATATGTCCGAGAACGGAGAGTTGCAGTTCGATGTTGCGCGGGGTGATCTCGGCGTGTCACGGCACTTGGAAATTGCGATGAAATCCCTGCGCCAGTCCAGTTCTGACCCTGTGCTTCGCGGCATGCTCGATGAGGTACTCGCAGGGCGGATGGGATTCCGGGAGTTCGGCGCAACCGAGGTATTCGCCAAACTTATCGATCGTACCCCTGCGCGTGTGCTCGATGACATTCTCAATCTCTCCGAAGAGGAGCGAGAAGCGCTAGTCGCGCAAGGTGAGCGTGAACTGGAGGAGCTACGCAATCAGCCGTCGGGGAACTTCTCCTCGCCAGCGCCAGCGCCAGCGCCAGCGCCAGCGCCATCTGAACAGTCGAAGCCATTCTCTGCCTACGCGGGAACTCGCAAACCGAACCGGGATGCGGTCATTTCTCCGGATGAACCTGACGACGATGATCTGTATTTTCAGGATCGCCGTAATCGTGGGTGGCTTGTGTGACGGCACACAACGCTGGACTGATATTGGTGCGGCTTGCGACAGAGCCTGTCGAGGAGCGGCTGATCCGGGATTGTGAGGCACGGCGCAGATCCCCTACCGCGGGGGTGAGATTCATTGGGCGCCGAATTCGTGAACTTCCGTTGGTTTGTCCACGCCATGGGGTAGGTGCAACCCGCGAAGTGTCGGTAGATATCCCTTTTCTGCAAGTAGGCTCGCAGCGTAAGCCGCAAACTCCAGGAGAAATTATTCGATTCTATCGACGATGCTGGTGGAAAGTTTACACCCTACCTCGTGTGGATATTACTGCAAGATTGTGGGCGCAGTGGCCTTTGTGTGACTCGTGTGCGTCTTATCGCAGTTTGCTGGTCCGCATCGCTGTGTCAGCGATGTTACTTGGGCCGACTGCTCTGGTGGTAGCGTGGTTGTTATCGCTAGTTGGCGCTCCGCACGTTGTAGGGCTGCTGACTGTACTCATCGGTGTACCCGGTGGATTTCCGATCGGGCTAATTTGTGGCGCATTCCTGCTATCGATGGCGAATACATACATCGCTGTGGGGCCGCTTGACGAGAGCCCATGCGTCACTATCCGGGCGCACCCCGATTTCGTGGAAGCCCTTCAGATCAAGGCCGAGTCAGAATCCGGTCGATCGGACGACTTCGATTCGCGGTAATGAGGGTGCTGACCTGCGCGGAGGGGGCCGGACATGCAGTCCTGCAACTGAATTTGGACCGAGTTGAATGGACCCGGTGAACTCGGCCACGGATGAGTGTGGCGACCGTTCCGATGGAGAGTTTGGGGGCTTCCACCTCGACCTCGACGGTCGGGTTGATGACCGCCGTGTGCGGGATCTCCGCGGTGCAGTCGGCGAAGGCGGCGTAGGTCTTGTCGCGGAGCAGGGGTGTTGAGGAGGTACCGGTGAGGAGGGCTCGGGTGGCTTTTCCGTTTTGTGTTCGTACGCACAACGTGGTCTCGCCGTACGACGATGACGATGACGACCCGGAGTCGGAGTACTACCGGCGCAAGAGCTGGCTGGTCTGACGCGCACGACGGTATTTCGGCCGGAGTCGGTTCACTCGTCCGGTCGGAGGATCTCGTCGAGTTGTTGTTCGAGGCGGTCCAGGGCCGCGCGGGCGGCGTCGAGTTCGGCTTCGAGGCGGGTGATCGTTGCCTCGTCGAGGGGGGACGGGGTGGAGCCGGGGGTGGGGGGTTCGCCGCGTTGGGTGCCGGGTGGGGGTGGGGCGGCGGGGGTGCCGCCCGGGGCGGTGGCGAGGTTGCCGGTGGCGGGGCCGAAGACCTGGTCCAGGGCGGCGGCGAGGGTGGGGGCGTAGCCGACGCGGACGCCGCCGGTGGCCGGGTCGCGGTAGCTGACGAGGATGCGGGCCAGTTGGGGGAAGGTCGAGCCGGAGGGGGTGGTGGAGATGCGTTCGGTGAACAGGGGTTCGACGTAGAGGACGCCGCCGTTCGCGATCGGGAGGGTGAGCAGGTTGCCGTATTGGATGCGGTTGGAGCGTTCCAGCAGGGTGCGTTCCGAGGCGACGCGGGTGTCGGAGATCATCGAGTTCTGGATCTGTTGTGGGCCCTGGGTGAGTGTGTCGGTGGGTAGCTGAAGAATGCTGAAACGACCGTAGTCGCGGGGGTCGGAGCCCACGGAGATGTACGCGGACAGGAACTCTCGTTTGAAGCCGACCATGGCGCTGGCCAGGCGGAACGACGGGGCGGCGGTGTCGGGGTCGCCGAGCAGGACGTAGAACGGGGGTTGCTGCGGGTTGGCGTCCACGGTGGGATCGCTGGGGACCGACCAGAACGCGTTGTTGGTGAAGAACTCTCGTGGGTCGTTCACGTGGTAGCGCGCGAGGACGTCGCGCTGGATGGTGAACAGGTCCTCGGGATACCGGAAGTGCGCGCGCAGGTCGTCGCTGATCGCGGTGGCTGGTTCGACGGTGCCGGGGAAGACCCGCATCCACGCGGCCAGCACCGGGTCGTTCTCGTCGACCTGGTACAGCGTGACGGTGCCGTCGTAGGCGTCGACCGTGGCCTTGACGGAGTTGCGCGCGTAGGAGATCTGCGGTGGGTCGCGGCGGCCGAACCCGTCCACGTCGGAAGACGGTGCGGGCAGCGAGGTTCGGGCCGCGTACGGATAGCCCTCGATCGTGGTGTACGCGTCGATGATCCAGACGATCCGGCCGTCGACGACCGCGGGATACGGGTTGTTGTCGGCGGTGAGCCACGGGGCGACCAGTTCGACGCGGGCGCTGGGGTCGCGGTGGAAGATGATCTTCGAGTCGGGGCCGATCGCCTTGGCGAAGAGGATGTTTCGCTCG
Organism: Nocardia sp. SSK8; assembly: GCF_037034205.1. Lineage (NCBI taxonomy): Bacteria > Bacillati > Actinomycetota > Actinomycetes > Mycobacteriales > Nocardiaceae > Nocardia > Nocardia sp. SSK8. Next base: position 222,977 of record NZ_JBAGKD010000007.1, on the reverse strand, counting down.
GTGTAGGTCGTCGCGAAGGCGAGGCGGTTGAGCCAGCTCCCGACCGGGACGCCGCCCGCGCCGGTGTAGGTGTATTTCGTGGTGTCGGTGTCGTATTCGCGGGGTTCGGTGCCGCCGACGATGGCGTAGTCCGGGTCGGCCTGCGCGATCACCTCGCCGAAATAGATGCGCGGCTGCTCGACCGGGATCACCTGCTGCCCGGCCTGGGAGGCGATATCGCTGACCGCGTAGATCGGGTAGCCGCTGTTGCTGGCCGAGCTGTCGGCCGAGGACTCGGTGACCGCCGCGTTGACCCGGTTCGCCGGAGCCGCGACGAAGCCGTCACCGTGGGTGTAGACGGTGTGCCGGTTGACCCAGTGGGACTGGTTTCCGCTGAGCGCGCTGGGTGTCAGCTCCCTGGCCGCGACGACGTAATCGCGTAGTCTGCCGTCGATCTCGTAGCGGTCCAGGTCGAGGTTCTCCGGGAAGCTGTAGAAGTTCTTGAGTTGCTGCTGCTGGGTGAAGGTCCGGGAGAGCACGTGCGGATCGAGCAGCCGGATATCGGCGATCGTGGTCACGTCGGCGGGCACCTCGGGGGGTGGGGTCGCGCCGACTCCCGGATACGGGTGGTAGTCGACCCGGTCGGGGCCGACCCCGTAAGCCTGCCGGGTCGCGGCGATATTGCGTTCGATATAGGTGCGTTCCATGTCGGCGGCGTTGGGGCGCACGGAGAACTGCTCGACGGCGAACGGCCAGAGGCCACCGGCCACGATCGAGGAGACCAGTAGCAGCGCGGCCGCCATGGCCGGGACCCGCAGATCCCGGATCACGACCGCGGAGAAGACCGCGGCGGCGCAGATCAGGGCGATGGCGAAGAGCATGAACCGGGCCGGGAGCACGGCATTGATATCGGTGTATCCGGCACCGGCGAAGGTCGGCTCGCGCCGCTCGCTCGACAGCAGCGCGTACCGGTCGAGCCAGTAGCCGACGGCCTTCAAGGCGAAGAACACGCCGATGAGGACCGCGAGCTGCCCGCGGGCGGCCTGGGTGAGGCCCAGCGATTTGGTCACCGGGCGGATGCCGCCGAACAGGTAGTGCGTCGCGAGGCAGGCCAGGAAACCGACGACGGTGGCGACGAACAGCCAGCTCAGCACCAGCCGATAGAACGGCAGATCGAAGACGAAGAACCCGACGTCCAGGCCGAATTCGGGGTCGCGCTCGCCGAAGGACCCACCGTGCAGGAACAACTGCACGGTTTCCCACCGCGACTGTCCGATCAGGCCGCAGAGCAGCCCGAAACCGACCGCGATCCCCAACCCGATCCGCAGCGGCCACCGCGCCACCACCTGCCGGACCTCACCGAGCGGATCATCGCGCGCGGCGGGGTGGAAGATCGGCCGGGATCGGTACGCCAGCCACATGGCCGTGAAGACGGCGCCACCGAGGAAGACCGTGATCACGGCGAACAGCGCGAGTTTGGTGAGCAGGACGGTCGCCCAGACACCGCGATAGCCGACCTCGCCGAACCACAACCAGTTGACATACAGGCCGACCACGCGCGGCACGACCAGCAGCAGCACGAGAAACGCCGCGCTCGCTGTCAGTAGTAGCCGCATTCTCCGGGGAATTCGTCCCGGAGCCACGGCATCCCGTGCGCTCATCAGCCGCTCCTGCGACCAACGCCTGGCCGGGCGGCCGACGCGGGCCGTTTCCGCCGATTCTACCCGGCGGCATGCGGCCGGACCGGGTTCAGCCGCGGATGAGTTTGGCGACCGTGCCGAGGGAGAGTTTGGGGGTTTCCGCCTCGACCTCGGCGGTGGGGTCGATGACCGTGGTGTGCGGGATCTCGGCGGTCGGGTCGGTGAAGGGGGCGTAGGTCTTGTCGCCGAGGAGGGTGTTTAGGAGGTAGCCGGTGAGCAGGGCCCGGGTGGCCTTCTCGGTTTTGTGTTCGTAGCGGCCCGCGCCGAGGGCGGCGAAGAGGCGGCGGCCCTCGATGATGCCGTTGTGCGAGGCGCCGTCGATGCGGCGCAGCAGGGACGGGCCTGCCCAGGCGGCGGCGAGGGCGCGGGCGTCGGAGCTGACCGAGTCGAGGTCGTCGCCGGAGAGGATCAGGCCGGGCGTGTCGAGCTCGGGGGCGATGTTCTGGGCGGCGGGGGACGTGGGCGCGGGGAACAGGGCGGCGACGGCGGCGACCCGGCGCTGCGCGGCGGCGATGACGGCGGCCCCGGCGCCCATGCCGTGGCCCGCCAGGGCGAGCCGGTCGGGGCGCACGCTGATGGTGCCGTCACCGAGACGGACCTTGCTGACGATGTCGAGCGTGGTGAGCAGGTCGGCGCCCAGATCCAGGTGCGACGGGATCGGGCCGCGTTCGGTGTCGGGCGCCGCGACGACGAAACCCCAGGACGCGACGTGCTCGAGCAGGCCCTTGTAGTTCTCGGCACTGGTCAGCCAGCCGTGCGCGAACGCCACAGCGGGCAGGTTCAGCCCGGACTCGGGCGTGTACACCACACCCGGCTGTCCCGCGATCCCCAGATTTCCGCGCAGCACCCGGTGGGGACCACGCGCGGACAGGGTGCTCAGGAGCGACTTCACAGACACCGACACGGCGAGAAGGGTATCCGATCAGTAGGGTGGAGAACCATGTGCGGAATCGTGGGCTACGTGGGGTACCGGGACGCGCTCGGCGTTGTCGTCGACGCGTTGCGACGCATGGAGTATCGCGGGTACGACTCGGCGGGGGTAGCGATCCTCGACGGTCAGGGCGCGATCGCGGTGGAGCGCAAGGCCGGGCGGCTGGCCAATCTGGAGGCCGAGCTCGACGAGGCCGGGACCGCGCGGTTCGCGGGGACCAGTGGCATGGGCCACACCCGGTGGGCCACGCACGGCGCGCCGACCGACCGCAACGCCCACCCGCACCGGGATGTCACCGGCAAGCTGGCCGTGGTCCACAACGGCATCATCGAGAACTTCGCGCCGCTGCGCCGCGAGCTGGAGAACGCCGGGGTCGAGCTGCTCAGCGACACCGACACCGAGGTCGCGGTGCATCTGGTGGCGCGCGCATACGCCGAGGGGCCCACCGCGGGCGACTTCACCGCGAGCGCGCTGGCCGTGCTGCAGCGGCTCGAGGGCGCGTTCACGCTGGTGTTCACCCATGCCGATCATCCGGACACGATCGTGGCGGCGCGCCGGTCGACGCCGCTGGTCGTCGGGGTCGGCGAGGGCGAGATGTTCATCGCCTCCGATGTCACCGCGTTCATCGAGCACACCCGCGAGGCGGTCGAGCTCGGGCAGGACCAGGCCGTGGTGATCACCAAGGACAGCTATGTGGTCACCGACTTCGCCGGGAATACCGAGGGCGTGGTCAGCAGGCCGTTCACCATCGACTGGGACCTGGCCGCCGCCGAGAAGGGCGGCCACGACTACTTCATGCTCAAGGAGATCGAAGAGCAGCCGACGGCCGTCGCCGACACGCTGATCGGGCACTTCGTCATCGACGAGCACGGCGGGCGGGTGGTGCTCGACGAGCAGCGCCTGGCCGACCAGGAACTGCGCGAGTTCGACAAGGTGTTCGTCGTCGCCTGCGGCAGTTCCTACCACGCGGGTCTGCTGGCCAAGTACGCGATCGAGCACTGGACCCGGGTGCCGGTGGAGGTCGAGCTCGCCAGCGAGTTCCGCTACCGCGACCCGGTGCTGGACCGGTCGACGCTGGTGGTGGCCATCTCGCAGTCCGGCGAGACCGCCGACACGCTCGAGGCGGTGCGCCACGCCAAGGAGCAGAAGGCGCGCGTGCTGGCCATCTGCAACACCAATGGCGCGCAGATCCCGCGCGAGTCCGACGCGGTGATCTACACCCGCACCGGACCCGAGATCGGGGTCGCCTCGACCAAGGCGTTCCTGGCCCAGGTCGCGGCCAACTATCTGGTCGGCCTGGCGCTGGCGCAGGCGCGCGGCACCAAGTACCCCGACGAGGTCGCCCGCGAGTTCGCCGAGCTCGAGGCCATGCCCAAGCTGATCGCCCGGGTGCTCGAGACCGCGCCGCAGGTGCGCGCCATCGCCCGCGAACTCGCGCACGTGCCGACGGTGCTGTTCCTGGGCCGCCACGTGGGCTACCCGGTGGCGCTGGAAGGCGCGCTCAAGCTCAAGGAACTCGCCTACATGCACGCGGAGGGTTTCGCGGCCGGTGAGCTCAAGCACGGCCCGATCGCGCTGATCGAGGACGGCCTGCCCGTGATCGTGGTGATGCCCTCACCGAAGGGCCGCGCGGTGCTGCACTCGAAATTGCTCAGCAATATCCGCGAGATCCAGGCCCGCGGCGCTCGCACGATCGTCATCGCGGAGGAGGGCGACGACACCGTGCGCCCGTTCGCCGACCACCTCATCGAGATCCCGGCCGCACCGACCCTCTACCAGCCGCTGCTCTCGACGGTCCCGCTCCAGGTCTTCGCCGCCGAGATCGCCCAGGCCCGCGGCTACGACGTCGACAAGCCCCGCAACCTGGCCAAGTCGGTCACCGTCGAATAGGCCTGACCCCCGATCCGCGATTTCGCTGCGGGTCGGGGATCTACCGAATCCGGATCACTCCACCGTGATCGTGCCGCGCATGTCGGGGTGGAGGGTGCAGAGGTAGCGGTAGGTGCCGGGTTGGGTGAAGGTGTAGGACCATTCGCCCTTGTCGATGATGGGGCTGTTGATGCCCATGGCCTTGTCGCCGATGCCCTGGACGTTGTGGGGGGCCTTGTCGGAGAACTTCCAGGTGACGGTTTCGCCGACCTTGATGGTGGCGTCGGCGGGGGAGTACTTCATGCCGGAGACGTCGACGGTGAGGGCGGTGGGGCCGCTGTGGGTCGTCGTGGTGGTGGTGTTCACCGGGCGGGGGGTGCGGGTCGGCTTGGCCGAGTCGTCGTCGGAGCCGGAGCAACCGGCGGTGAACAGGGTGGCGGCAGCGAGGACTCCGGTGAGAACGCGGAGGGACGCGGCGCGGTGACGAACCATCGACATGGTTCCGGAGCGTAGTCTGCGAACGATCGCGGGCCGGGCGTGGCCCGTGCGGGCGGCCGGGAGGCGACGATGACGGATCGGCGTGGCTATTTCACCGCCGACCAGGTCCGGGCGGCCGAGGCGGAGCTGTTCACCCGGGTGCCTGCGGGAATGCCGATGCGCCGGGCCGCACACGGGCTGGCCACGGTGGTTGCGGGGGAATTGCGTGCGCGGACCGGGGGGATCGCGGGGCGCGCGGTGGGTCTGCTGGTCGGGTCCGGGGACAACGGTGGGGACGCGCTGTGGGCGGGTTCGTTTCTGCGGCGGCGCGGGGTCGCCGTGGTGGCGGTGCTGCTGAATCCCGAACGGGCGCATCGGGATGGGCTCGCGGCATTGCGGCGCGCCGGGGGGCGGGTGGTCGACGCGGAGGCGGCCGAGGCGGTGGCTCGGCTCGACGAGACCGACCTGGTCCTCGATGGGATCGTCGGGATCTCCGGGCGTGGGCCGCTGCGGCCGCGCGCGGCGGAAATCGTGGGCGCGCTGGGTGTTCCGATCGTCGCGGTGGATCTGCCCAGCGGTGTCGATCCGGATACCGGTGCCGTGGACGGGCCTGCGGTGCGCGCCGAGGTGACGGTGACCTTCGGTGCCTACAAGCCGGTGCACGCGCTCGCGGTGCCACGGTGTGGGCGAATCGTGTTGGTGCCCATCGGTGTGACGCTGCCCGAGCCGGATCTGGTGCAGTGGGAGCCTGCGGCGATCGGCGCGGGCTGGCCGGTTCCGGGAGCCGCCGACGATAAGTACAGCCAAGGCGTGGTGGGGGTGTGCGCGGGGAGCGCGAAATATCCGGGGGCCGGGGTGCTGTGCGCGGGTGCGGCGGTGGCGGCGACCTCGGGACTGGTGCGGTATGTCGGGGACGATGCCGAGGTGCTGGCTCGTTTTCCGGAAATGATTGCGAGCCGTCAGATCTCGGAGACCGGGCGGGTGCAGGCGTGGGTGTTCGGGCCGGGCGCGGGCACCGACAGCGCGGCGCGGGATCGGTTGGCCGAGGTGCTGGCGAGCGATCTGCCGGTGCTCGTCGACGCGGACGGGCTGACCATCCTCGCCGACGAACCGGAGCTGGTACGCGGACGGACCGCGCCGACCGTGCTCACCCCGCATGCCGGGGAGTTCGCGCGACTCACCGGGGCGTCGCCCGGCGCGGATCGGGTGGCGGCGGTGCGGCGGCTGGCCGAGGACTGGCACGTGACCGTCTTGCTGAAAGGCCGGGCGACGATCATCGCCGCGCCGGGGTCGCCAACCGCGGTCAACGAAGCGGGAGGGTCGTGGGCGGCGACAGCGGGCGCGGGGGACGTGCTGTCGGGGATTCTCGGCGCGCTACTGGCAGCGGGCAGGTCGCCGCAGTGGGCCGCCGCCGCGGCTGCGCGGGTGCACGCGCTGGCAGCGAACCTGGCCGCCTACGACGATCAGCCCGCCGCGGCGCCGGTGTCGGCGTGGCCGTTGCTGGAGCACATCCGGCCCGCGGTGCGGGTGGTTCGGGAGATGGGTGGGCAGCGGTAGCTCGGCTGCCTACGACGGTCGGCCCGTGGCGGTGTCGGAGTGGCCGTTGCTGGGTTACATCCGGGCCGCGGTGCGGGTGGTTCGGGAGATGGGTGGGCAGCGGTAGCTCGGCTGCGTACGACGGTCGGCCCGTGGCGGTGTCGGAGTGGCCGTTGCTGGGTTACATCCGGGCCGCCGTCCGCGTGGCTCGGGAGATGGGCGGGCGGCAGTAGGTCCGGTGATCGCGGCGTACCTGGCCGCTCACGACAGTCAGCCTGCCGTGGTGTCGGCGTGGCCGTTCGAGCACATCCGGCCGCCGGTGGTTCGAGGAGATGGTGAGCAGCAGCGGGTAGCTTCGGCGATCGCGTGAACGCGGCGTGGCGGCGGCCCCCGGTGCCGGGGAAGGCCGTCGTCCTGGCAGGATCAGGGGTTGTGAATGCGCAAGTGGAGACGGTTATCGACCTGGATGCCATAGCCCACAACGTGCGGGTGCTGCGCGAGTACGCGCGGGGGGCCGCCGTGATGGTGGTGGTGAAGGCCGATGGCTATAACCATGGCGCGGTGCAGGTGGCGCGGGCCGCGCTGGGCGCGGGAGCCGCGGAGCTGGGGGTGACCACGGTCGCCGAGGCGCTGGTGCTGCGGGAGGCGGGGATCACGGCGCCGATCCTGTGCTGGCTCAACACCATCGACGCCGATTTCGGGGCGGCGATCGCGGCCGATGTCGAGATCGGGGTGTCCTCGCTGACGCAGTTGCGCGCGGTCGAGCGGGCGGCGCAGGCGGCGGGGCGCGCGGGGGTCGTCAGTCTCAAGGTCGATACCGGGCTCAACCGCAACGGGGTATCGGCGGCGGAATATCCGCAGGTCCTCGCGGCGCTGCGGACGATCGTGGAGCAGGGCACGCTGCGGCTGCGCGGGATCTTCTCCCATCTCGCGCACGCCGACGAGCCCGGTCACCCGATGATCGACGAGCAGCGTGAACGGTTCGTCACCGCGATCGCGCAGGCCAAGGAACAGGGACTCGAACCCGAGCAGGTGCACCTGGCGAACTCGGCGGCCACGCTGACCAGACCCGACCTGCACTTCGACCTCGTGCGCCCCGGCATCTCGGTCTACGGGCTCTCGCCGATTCCCGAGCTGGGTGACTTCGGGCTGAAACCGGCGATGACGCTGCAAGCCCAGGTGACGCTGGTGAAGCAGGTCGCCGCGGGCGAGGGCGTGTCCTACGGGCACCGCTGGATCGCCCCGCGCGACACCACCGTCGCGCTGGTCCCCGCGGGCTACGCCGACGGGGTGTTCCGCGCGCTGAGCGGGCGTTTCGAGGTGTGGCTGGGCGGGGCGCTGCACCGTAATGTCGGGCGGGTGTGTATGGACCAGTTCATGGTCGACCTGGGTGACAACCCGGGCGAGGTACGGGCGGGCGACACGGCGGTGCTCTTCGGCGGCGGCGCTGGTCATCCGCACGCCCTCGACTGGGCAAGGGCCCTGGACACCATCGACTACGAGGTGGTGTGCGCGCCGCGCGGGCGGGCCGTGCGCCGCTATGTGGGGGCGGGCTCGTGAGCAGGCGCGCGGTGGTGCGCGGCGGCCTGGCCACCGCGGGACTGCTCGGCGCGCTCGCCGTCGCGCACACCCTGCGCCGGATCGGGGCCCGGGTGCGCTGGCCCGCCGAACGCGACGAGTACCGCGACGAGAACTTCGCCCTGATCGATTCCGACGAGCCCGGCTCGGTCCTCGCCGACGACGGGGTCTCGCTGGCCACCCGCACCTACGGCGACGACTCCGCCGCGGTGACCCTCGTGTTCGCGCACGGCTTCTGCAACAGCATGGAGTCCTTCCACTTCCAGCGCCGGGATCTGGCGCGGCAGTGGGGGACCCGGGTCCGGATGGTGTTCTTCGACCTGCGCGGGCACGGCCGTTCCGGCACCCCGGCCACCGACAGCTGCACCGTCGAACAGCTCGGCCGCGATCTGGCCGCGGTGGTGCGCGAGTGCGCGCCGAGCGGGCCGGTGGTGCTGATCGGGCATTCCCTGGGTGGGATGTCGGTGCTGGCCGCGGCCGCGCAGTTCCCCGAGCTGTTCGCGACGCGGGTGGTCGGGGTGGGGCTGTGGTGCACGGCGGCGGCCGAGGTGACGGCCACCGGGATTCCGCAGCTGCTGCGTCATCCGGCGGTCGGCGGGTTCCGGATGGCGGTGCGCACCGCGCCCGCGCTGGTGCAGGTGAGCCGCACTGCGAGCAAACAGCTGATCACCCCGATCCTGCACGTGAGCTCGTTCCACGGCCCGGTGAGCCCGACGCTGTCGCGGTTCACCACCATGATGATCGACCGCACGCCCGTCTCGACCATCGAGAAATTCCTGAAAGCGATTGAATTGCACGACGAATCGGCCGCCCTGCCGGTGCTGGCGGGCAAGCCCGTGCTGGTGCTGGGCGGCGCGCACGACCTGGTGATCCCGTTCCGCAACTCGCGGGTGCTCGCCGCGGCGATCGCCGACAGCGAGCTGGTGCGGGTGCGTGCGGCGGCGCACATGCCGCACCTGCAGTTCCCCGAGGTGACCCTCGACGCACTCGACCGGCTGCTCACCGCCGCGGGCGTGACCGGCGGACACGAGGAGGCCGTCGGTGGCTGACCCCCAGCAGCGCACCCTGACCACCGTCGAGGACACCGAGGCCTTCGGCCGCGAGCTGGCGCTGAACCTGCGCGCGGGCGACCTGGTGGTCCTCGACGGCCCGCTCGGTGCCGGAAAAACCGCCCTGACCAGGGGCATCGCCGCCGGTCTCGGCGTGTCGGGGCGGGTCAGCTCGCCGACATTCATCATCGCCCGCGCACACAAGGCCGGGCAGCGCCCCGACGGTTCGCCCGGCGTGCCGCTGGTGCACGTGGACGCCTATCGCCTCGCCGGTGACCTCGACGAACTCGACGCGCTCGACCTCGACACCGACCTGCACCACGCGGTGGTGGTCGTGGAATGGGGCAAGGGTGTCGTCGAGCACCTGTCCGAGCGGCACCTGCGGGTGCAACTCGCCCGGGAACCGGAATCCGATGTGCGCACGGCCATCTGGGAGTGGATCGGATAACTGGCGCGTCGTCCTGGCCAGGTGCGCGCCGAGCGCGGATACCACCCGGTATTGTTGAGACAATCATGCTCGTACTAGCAGTCGACACCGCGACACCCGCCGTTACAGCGGGATTGGTGCACCTGTCACCTGCCGCCGACGCGGACAGCCTGCCCGCCGTGGCGACCCTGTCCGCCCGCGTGAAGGTCGACGCCCGCGCCCACGCCGAGGTCCTCACCCCGCAGATCCTGGAATGCCTGAGCGAGGCCGGGGTGAGCCGCGCCGAGCTGGACGCGGTCGTCGTCGGCATCGGGCCGGGGCCGTTCACCGGCCTGCGGGTCGGCATGGCCACCGCCGCCGCCTTCGGTGACGCGCTGGGCCTGCCGGTGCACGGGGTGTGCAGTCTCGACGCGATCGCCGCCGACGCCGCCGCCGAGCCGCGCGGCCGGGGCGAGCTGCTGGTGGTCACCGACGCGCGCAGGCGCGAGGTGTACTGGGCGCGGTATCTGGACGGCGCGCGCGTGGCCGGACCCGAGGTGGGCAAACCCGCCGACGTGCCGGTGCCCGAGGCGGGCGCGATCGCCGGGTCGGCCGCGCACGTGGACTACTTCGATCTGCCGGTGCTGCCGGTGGAGACCCCCTCGCCCGCCGGGCTGGTCACCGTCGCGGCCGCCGCGCTGCTGGCCGGGACCGCGCCCGAGGCGCTGGTGCCGCTGTATCTGCGCAGGCCCGACGCGGTGGAGAACGCCTTCCGCACCCTCGACCGGACCGGGGCGTGAGGGCCGTGCCCGAGTTCCGGATCCAGCCGATGACGGTGCACGACATCGACCGCTGCGTCGAACTCGAACACCTGCTCTTCCCCGAGGACGATCCGTGGCAGGCGGTCTCGTTCCGGTCCGAGCTGGCCGGTGCGCACAACCGCTACATCACCGCGCGCGACGCGGACGGGGCCATGGTCGGCTACGCAGGCATCGCGCTGCTCGGTGACGCCGAGCATCCCGAGGCCGAGGTGCACACGATCGGCGTCGACCCGCGGTGTCATCGCGGCGGCATCGGCACGCTGCTGCTGGAGGCGCTGCTGGCGACCGCGGGGGAACGCGGCGGGCCGGTGTTCCTCGAGGTGCGCACCGACAACGCGCCCGCCATCGCGCTCTACGCCAAGCACGGCTTCCACATCATCGGGCTGCGCAAGAACTACTACCACCCCAGCGGCGCCGACGCGTACACGATGCGCCGCCCGGAACTCACGGCCGCGGCCGACGAATGGGCGGCGCGCGGCAGGCAGGACGAGGTGCTGTCGTGACCGGATCGGCAGTGCGGATGAAGCGGAACGAGGCGTCGGCGTGATCGTCATGGGTATCGAGAGTTCCTGCGACGAAACGGGAGTCGGCATCGTCCGGCGGCACCCGGACGGGTCGCTCGAGCTGCTCGCCGACGAGGTGGCCTCCAGCGTCGACCAGCACGCCCGCTTCGGCGGTGTGGTGCCCGAGATCGCCTCGCGCGCGCATCTCGAGGCGATCGTGCCCGCCATGCGCCGGGCGCTGGCCGCGGCCGGGATCAGCAAGCCGGACGCGCTGGCCGTCACCATCGGGCCCGGCCTGGCCGGTGCGCTGCTGGTCGGGGTCGCGGCGGCCAAGGCCTACGCGGCGGCCTGGGAGGTGCCGTTCTACGCGCTCAACCACCTCGGCGGGCACGTCGCGGTGGACACCCTCGAGCACGGCCCGCTGCCGCCCGCGGTGGCGCTGCTGGTCTCCGGTGGGCACACGCACCTGCTGCAGGTCAGCGATCTGGGTTCACCGATCACCGAGCTCGGCAGCACCGTCGACGACGCCGCGGGCGAGGCCTTCGACAAGGTCGCCCGGCTGCTCGGCCTCGGCTACCCCGGCGGCCCCTACCTGGACGCGGCCGCCCGCGACGGCGACCCGCGCGCCATCGCCTTCCCACGCGGCATGACCGGCCCGCGCGACGCCCGCTACGACTTCTCCTTCTCCGGCCTCAAGACCGCGGTCGCCCGCTATGTCGAGGCCGCGCAGCGCCAGGGCATCGCGCCCGAGCAGCTGCCGATTCCGGATATCGCCGCGTCCTTCCAGGAGGCGGTCGCCGATGTGCTCACCATGAAGGCGGTCCGCGCGGCCACCGACGTGGGCGTGGACACCATCGTGCTCGGCGGCGGTGCCACCGCCAATTCGCGGATTCGCTCGCTGGCCGAAGAACGGTGTGCCGCGGCGGGACTCACGTTGCGGGTGCCCAAGCCACGGCTGTGCACGGACAATGGCGTGATGATCGCGGCGCTGGGTGCGCATGTGATCGCGGCGGGCGCCGAACCCGCCGAGCTGACGGTGGCGACCGACCCGGGTCTGCCGGTGTCGGTGAGCGCCCTGCGCGGCTGACAGCCGGTCGCCGATCCACCGCGCCGGGTGCACTGCCGCGTTGCCGCTGGTCGCTGCTCCGCGACGCACCGAGGAGGGGGCGGCCCTGCGCGCGAGTCGATCCGGCGGTGGTGATCGGGTTGCTGGGCCTGATCACGCGCCGGGCCGGTCAGCCCACCGTCTGCAGGATCGGTTCGCTCGGCGCGGCCTCGGGCGGAATCGGGAGAACGCCGTGGGCGGGGGCCTGGGTGGGCGAGGTGTTGGGCGTGGAGGGCCGCTGCTGGCCGGGCCGGGAGGAGCCGCTGTCCAGCGGGACCAGTGGGGACTCCGGGTAGGGGATCTGCGGCAGGTTCGGGTCGGGGCGCAGCGTGGGCGCGGTGCTCGACGGCGCACCGGACGGGCCGGGGATCACCGGGGTGGTCGTCGGCGGGACCGTGGTGGTCGGAGCGGGGGTGCTGGGGATGCCGGTGGCCGGCGGGGCGGGAACGATGCCGGTGCGGTCGGTGCTCTCCTGGTCCTGCGGGGTGGGCGCGGGCGACCCGGGTAACGACGGCTGGCGCACCGAACTGCTGGTGCCCGCGGGGGTGACGTCGGTGCTGTCGGGTGTGATGGCCTGCACGCCGTAACCGATCACCAGGCCGACCACCACGACCGCGCCCGCCAGCGTGCCCACCACCTTGGTGACGGTGCCGCTGGGCACATCGGTCAGCGAGGCGCCCTGTAAGGCCGCGGGTAAGGCGGAGGGGGCCGCCGCGTCGGCGACCAGCGCGGCGCCCTTGGCGATCACCGCCTCCGGGTCGGGCACGGTCAGTACCGGCATGTCCAGCCGCGCGGCGAGGGTCTCCACCACGGCGGGGATATTGGCGCAGCCGCCGATCACCGCGACCGCCTCCGGCCGCCGGGGCGCGCGGCTGAACACCGAACTGGAGAACAGCGCGATATTGCGCAGGAGCCCGCCGATGAGCTCCTCGAAATCGGAGCGGGTGAGCTTGAGCGGCTGCCCGGCCACGTGGTCGATGGTGACCGCGGGCGCGATCGAGAGGTGCTCCTTGGCCGCGCGGCCGCGATTGGTGAGGGTGGCGCGGTTGGGCCGGGCGCCGCGGCGGGCGTAGTGCAGGTCGACGAGATGGTGGTAGATCAGCTCGTCGATGGCGTTGCCCGACAGCGTGGGGGTGCGCTCGGTGTGCAGCACCGACCCGTCGGCGTAGTCGGCCACGGTGACGGTGAGCCCGGTGGCGCCGAGGTCGATCACCGCGACGGTGGCGTAGCGGTCCAGCAGTCCGGTCTCGCGCAGATACGACAGCGCGGCCGTGCCCTCGGGCACCAGCCGCAGATCGCGACGGCGGGTGGTGGCCGCGCGGATCGCCTGGGCCTGCTCCTTGTCGCGGTAGGCCACCGCGACGCTGGTCGGCGGACGGGTGCGGGTGGACTCGGTGCGGCGCTGCACGCCCGAGGAGTAGCGCCCGACGGGCTCGCCGATCAGGCCCGCGGTCTCCGAGACGGGTAACTGGGTGGTCATCAACTCGATCGAGGACGAGACCAGGTCACCGAGATCGGAATGGGCCGCGTCGGCGGAGACGACGCGGTAGTCGAAGTGCTGTTCGCCGGATGGTCCGGTGGCGACCAGTGCGGAGCACACCACCTCGTTCCCGGCCGAGATGCCGAGGGATGTTCGCATGTTCACCTCCCTTCGAGCGGATGGTTCCGCGGTGGCCGACCATCTCGAATGGAACGTTATGCATACTCTGTCACAGCCTGTTATGCGAACGTTACAGATTGTTGCAAGCGATGTGAAGATCACTGGCGAGTGTGGGCGTGTCGAAAATGCGACATTGGCAGAACCCGGCCTTGAGCGCTGGCACTCTCGCATATAGAGTGCTAGTCGGCACTGCGAAAGCTGTACTTGTGCCAGCCGACTACTGGGCAGGGGTCCCGGCACCCGCGACGACGGGGCTGATGCGCAGAGTCGCAAGCTGACCGAAACCCGGTCCGGGACACCAGTTCCGGACGACCGAATTCCCCTGAAAGTGGAGGGCTCAACGTGGCGAGCGTGAACATCAAGCCGCTCGAGGACAAGATCCTCGTCCAGGCCAACGAGGCCGAGACGACGACGGCCTCCGGCCTGGTCATCCCGGACACGGCCAAGGAGAAGCCGCAGGAAGGCACCGTTGTCGCGGTCGGCCCCGGCCGCTGGGACGAAGACGGCGACAAGCGGATCCCGCTGGACGTCCAGGAGGGCGACGTCGTCATCTACAGCAAGTACGGCGGCACCGAGATCAAGTACCAGGGTGGGGAGTACCTCATCCTCTCGGCTCGCGACATCCTGGCCGTCGTCACCAAGTAAGGCCAACGCCGCATTCGCGTTCCGCCCCGGCGTCGTCATCCGACCCGGGGCGGATCGCGTTCTCACACAGGAGCGAATCCCCCTATGCCCAAGCAGATCGAGTTCGACGAGAAGGCGCGCCGGGCGCTGGAACGCGGCGTCGACAAGCTGGCCGACGCCGTCAAGGTGACCCTCGGCCCGCGCGGCCGCCACGTGGTGTTGGCCAAGGCCTTCGGCGGCCCGACCGTGACCAACGACGGTGTCACCATCGCGCGTGACATCGACCTCGAGGACCCCTTCGAGAACCTCGGCGCCCAGCTCGTCAAGAGCGTCGCCACCAAGACCAACGACGTCGCCGGGGACGGCACCACCACCGCCACCGTGCTGGCCCAGGCGCTGGTGCGCGGCGGCCTGAAGAACGTCGCCGCGGGTGCCAACCCGATCTCCCTCGGCCAGGGCATCGCGCTGGCCGCCGAGAAGGTGTCGGAGGTGCTGCTGGCCGCGGCCACCCCGGTCTCCGGCGAGCAGGCCATCGCCCAGGTCGCCACCGTCTCCTCGCGCGACGAGGAGATCGGCGAGATGGTCGGCAAGGCCCTCACCACCGTCGGCAAGGACGGCGTGGTCACCGTCGAGGAGTCCTCGACCACTCACACCGAACTCGTCATCACCGAGGGTGTGCAGTTCGACAAGGGCTACCTCTCGCCCTACTTCCAGACCGACCCGGAGACCCAGCAGGCCGTCCTCGAGGACGCCTACATCCTGCTGCACCGCGACAAGATCAGCTCGCTGCCCGATCTGCTGCCGCTGCTGGAGAAGATCGCCGAGTCCGGCAAGGCCGTGCTGATCATCGCCGAGGACGTCGAGGGCGAGGCGCTGTCCACCCTGGTGGTCAACTCCATCCGCAAGACGATCAAGGCTGTCGCGGTCAAGGCGCCGTTCTTCGGTGACCGCCGCAAGGCGTTCCTCGACGACCTGGCCGTGGTCACCGGTGGCACCGTGATCAACCCCGACCTGGGCATCACCCTGCGTGAGGCCACCATCGAGCAGCTCGGTCAGGCGCGTCGCGTCGTCGTCACCAAGGACGAGACCGTGCTCATCGACGGCGCGGGCACCGAGGCCGACATCGCCGCCCGCAGCGCGCAGCTGCGTCGCGAGATCGAGGCCACCGACTCCGACTGGGACCGCGAGAAGCTCGAGGAGCGCCTGGCCAAGCTGGCCGGTGGCGTCGCGGTGATCAAGGTCGGCGCGGCCACCGAGACCGCGCTCAAGGAGCGCAAGTACCGCGTCGACGACGCGGTGGCGGCGGCCAAGGCCGCGGTCGAGGAGGGCATCGTGCCCGGCGGTGGTTCGGCGCTGGTGCAGGCCGCGACCGCGCTGGTCGAGCTGCGTGACTCGCTGAGCGGTGACCAGGCCGTCGGCGTCGAGGTGGTCCGCAAGGGCCTCGAGGCGCCGCTGTACTGGATCGCCACCAACGCGGGCCTGGACGGCGCCGTGGTGGTCAGCAAGGTCGCCGAGGGCAAGGACGGCTTCAACGCCGCCACCCTCACCTACGGTGACCTGCTCACCGACGGTGTCGTCGACCCGGTCAAGGTGACCCGCTCCGCCGTGGTGAACGCCGCCTCGGTCGCGCGGATGATCCTCACCACCGAGAGCGCCATCGTGGACAAGCCGGTCGAGGAAGAAGACGACCACTCGCACCACGGTCACGCTCACTGAGTGAATCGCGAAGGGTGAATCGCGAAGGCCCGCTGTCGGCTGGTGGTCGGCAGCGGGCCTTTGTATACCGCCTACAACGGTGAACGCTGTGTTTGTTGGAGCGCTGGCGCGCTCGAGTCGCGGCCCCTAGGGGCCGCCGGTCAGCGCTCGAGACTCGCCTTCGGCATGCGCTTCGAGCGCTGACCGGCGACCCGGCCGCGACCGGCGCTGCGCGCCGCCGCTCCTCGGGGTCGCGGGTGCGGGGCTGGGAGGGCGGTCATGGCGGTTTCGGCTGGGTGTGCTGTGTGGTGGGAGTGCGCGAAGGCCCCCGGATCGTTGTCGGCGGTCTGGGGGCCTTCGTTCGCGTTCAGCTGGCTACCGGGGGTTCCTCGGCCAGCGCGGTCAGTAAACCGGTGCGCAGGGTCGGGGGTGGGGCGGTGGCGGTGAGTTCCGCGAGCAGCGCGAGGGTGCCGCGGGTGTCGCGGACCTCGCGCAGGAACTCGGTACAGAGGGTCGGGTCGTCGGTGTCGATGATGGTCTGGATCGCGTGATGGTCTTCGTCGTCGATCAATCCGAGCGCGACGGTGTGCGCGAGATCGATCTGGGCTTCGTTCATCTCACGTCACCCCCAAACTTTTCTTCAGTCGTGTCAATCCGTCCCGAATACGGGACTTAACGGTCGGTAACCCTATGCCGAGGTATTGAGCCACCTCCGCGTAGGTCCGCCCGCCGTAGTAGGCGAGCGAGATCGCCTCGCGCTGGGTCTCGGTCAAAGTCGAGAGTCCGCGCTGGACGGCCTGTTGTTCGAGTCTGCGTTCCACCTCCTCGGTGACCTCGTCGAACTCGTTGCCGAGCACCCGGATCCCGTAGGCGACTTCGCGCTGGGTGTGGGCTTGCTCGGCACGAACCCGATCGACCGCGCGCCGGTGCGCCAGCGTCATCAGCCAGGTCACCGCCGACCCCTTGGTGGGGTCGAAACTCGTTGCGGTGCGCCAGATCTGCAGATAGACCTCCTGCGTGGTCTCCTCCGCGTACCCGGGGTCGTGGAGCACCCTCAGGACCAGGCCGAAGACGCGCGCCGACGTCCGGTCGTACAGTTCGGCGAACGCTTGCTGATCGGCAAGGCCGCATCGTTCCAACAGTGCGGCTAGCTCGACTCCTTCGGCCGCGCGTGCGGTAACCGCAGAATCCACGCTCGGTGGGAAGGCTTCGCTTCGGAACCCATTCTGTGTCATCGGTCACGAATCTAGCCCGCGGCTATGACCTCCCTTCGCCCGGGGGTGCCTTGAACGCGTGCCAGCTGTTTGCTAGAGATTCGGCACGCCACGCCGGGCGGATGGGATTTGATTTGCCGAAGTATCTAGACGGCCATACGACGCCGGTTGCGGCGCGCGTGCATCTCGCGTTCGGTCTCCGACATCCCGCCCCAGATGCCGTAGGGCTCGCTGACCTTCAACGCGTGCGCGCGGCACTGCATCAGCACCGGGCAGGCCCGGCAGATCTCCTTGGCGCGCATCTCACGCGCGGTGCGGGCGCGGCCGCGTTCGCCGTCGGGATGGAAGAAGACGGCGGAGTCCTGGCCGCGGCACGAGCCTCGCATCTGCCAATCCCAGACATCGGCGTTCGGGCCGGGGAGGTGAGTGGGCATGGGCATGGTGAACTCCTTGTGGTGCGAGCTCGTCAGCGTTGTCGAGCGAGTGGTTCGGCAGGTCTCGGTGCCACCATGCGGTGGCCTGCTCGACGGTGCCTGACGGTGTCACCTCGGTGCGGGTCGCTGCAATTTCGCGCGGCGCCTACCGTGACGGTGAGCTACGTTAGGGGCAGGCGGGAATTTCCGTCAATAGTTCGGCGCATTGGTTCCACAAATCGGCATCGCTGAAATTTAACCTGCGCACTGTTTACATTTCATGCTCACTCCGTCCATACTGTTCGGTTGGCTATGGCTCGATCCCGCCGCGTCGGCGTCGGAATCTGACGTTTTCCCAGGTCGCGCCGGTCAGGGGCCGGTTTCGGCCGTGACGCCACGGCGGCGGCGAGTGGCTGCGGTCACAGTGGGCCCCGCGCCCGGGGTCCGCCGACATGGCCGAAACGGGGCGCCGAGGTTAATTGCGCGAAACGCATGTGAATTCGAGAGTTTGCGGTAGCGGCGGGTGCGGGCGGAGATTTACCTGATGGCAACATCGGCCCCGGAAAGAAAAGCTGACCGGTAGCTGATCGACGGCCCCGGTGGCATATCACGGGAACTCGCCCACCCCGGCGGCGGCTAGAGTCTCGGCGTGCAGACAACGGCTTCACCCGGGGATATCGGATCCGAAATACTCGCTGCGACAGCCTTCGGGGCGACCCCCGGCCGCGGCGCTGCGGAGTTGCCGGAACCCGCGGGCCCGCTCGCGCGCTGGCATCGCGCCGTCGCGCTCGGCGCGCAGGGACACTACGCCGCCGCCAGGGCCGACCTCACCCGGCTCACCCGCGTCCCCCTCGAGCCCGGCTTGCGCTCGCTGGCCGAGAGCACCCGCGGCTCGCTGCTGCGTCAGCTCGGCGGCCACGCCGCGGCCGCCGCCTACGACGGCCGGGCCGCGACCCTCGCGCTCGGCGCCACCGGCCCCGCCCGCGCCGAAGCGCTCGCCGACGCCTACACCGGCCTGGCCGCCGACGCGCTCGGCACCGGCCGCCTCGCCCTGGCCGACCGGCTGCTCGGCCGCGTCGAACCGCTGCTCGACACGGCCCCGCCCCGCGCGCGGGTGCGCTGGCACTGGGTGCGCGCCGAGACCGCGCTCGCCGGGGGCGCCGCGGCGCCCGCGCTGGGCGATGCCGGGCGGGCGGTCGAACTCGCCGGTGCGCTGCCCTCGGTGCGGCACCGGGTGAAATCGGCCCTGCTGCTCGCCGCGGCCACCGCCGCCGCCGGTGATCTCGCCGCGGCGGCCGAACAGGCCGAGCGGGTCGACCGGGACTGCGCCACCCACGGCCTGCTGCCGCTGCGCTGGGCGTGCGCGATGCTGCGCGCCGGGGTCGCCGAACCGGCCGTGGCGACGGCCGCCGCGGCCGAAGCCGCTGATCATGCGGCACGAATCCGCGAGCTCGGCGGGGATTTCATCCTGCCGACTCGCTGATTCGCTTCCGGTGATCTTGCTGGGAGCTCACGCGGAAGGGTGCAGGGTGACTGGCGGGGGATCGAAGGGTCGCTATTGTTAGTTCCGTTCCGCCACTTCGGTGGAAGCTCGGTCACATCTGACCGCGCCACTCGTAACGCCAGGAAAATCTCTGACGATGACGCATATGGGCGAAGAGTTGGACCTCGCCGTCGCTGCGGCTGCGCAGGGCGACAGGGCTGCTTTAGCTCAGGTACTGGAACTGGTCCGGCCGTTGGTGGTTCGCTACTGCCGTGCTCGGATCGGTGCCGCGGAGCGCGGGCAGCTCTCCGCGGATGATGTTGCGCAAGAGGTCTGTCTGGCTGTGATGACCGCCCTGCCCCGCTATCAGGATCAGGGTCGGCCCTTCATGGCCTTCGTGTACGGCATCGCTTCGCACAAGGTCGCCGACGCCCATCGCAACGCCGCCCGTAACAAGGCGGAGGCGATGGCCGAAGTACCAGATGTCATATCCACCGACCAGGGACCGGAGCAGCGAGCTCTCGACTCGGAGACGAGCAGGCAGATGAACACTCTGCTGGCCACGCTCCCCGAGAAACATCGGGAAATCCTGATCCTGCGCTTGGTCATGGGTCTGTCGGCAGAAGAAACCGCAACCGCTGTGGGCAGCACGGCGGGGGCGATACGGGTAGCCCAGCACAGGGCACTCGCGAAACTGAAGTCACAAGTGGCGAGGGCAGGTGAAATGTATGGCTAGGGATGGCGAGCGCGGTCGAGGCGACCGGAAGGTTTGGCGTGGGTCGCACGACAGCGGTCCCTCAGCCGCCGAGGAAGCCGGTGACTCCGGTCCGGTCGACATCGCGGCGGTGCGCAGCGACGATGCGCTGATCGACGCGATCGCCAGCGACGGACCGGTGCGTACCGACAGCCCCGAAGAGTTCCAGCTGGCGTCGCTGCTCGCGGATTGGCGAGCCGACCTGTTGGCCGAGCCGATGCCCGCGGGCCCCGATCTGGACACCGTCTTCGCGGCGGTCAACCAGGAGATCGGCGCGCGGCAGGTTCGAGTCGGTGCATCCTCGCGCGGACGCTTACGTCTGGTACGCCCGCTCCTCGGAGCCGCCGCGGCACTGGCCGTGGTCTTCGGCGGTATCACGGCGTTCTCCTACAATGCCGCTCCCGGTGATCCGCTGTGGCGGGTCAAGGAGGTCGTGTTCAGCGAACAGGCCCAGTCGACGGTCGTGAAATACGCCGACGACGACCTGCTCGCCGCGCAGAACCTGCTGGACGCGGGCAACCCGGAACAGGCGCGGGCCCGGCTCGAGCAGGCCTCGGCCACCGCGGTCCAGGTCGACGACAAGGGCAAGCGCGAGGATCTGATCGCGCGCTGGAACCTGCTGCGCGATCAGCTGGTCCGGATCGCGCCGGAGATCGGCGCGCAGCTGCCGACGACGGTGCCCTCGACCCCGGGTGAGACCAAGCCGACCTCTCCGGAACCGACCCAGCCGCAGCCCTCGCCCAACCCGGCCACCACGGCCCCGGTCGCGCCGACCGGCCCGGGGACCTCCCCGGAGCCCGGCACGACCGAGCCGGAGCCGCCGGTGATCCTGCAGACCCCCGCGCCGGAGACCAACCCCACTCCGCCCGCCGAGACGTCGCAGCCGCCGGTGACCACCCCGCCGCCGGTCACGGTCGAGCCGACCGAGCCGGGGACCACCCAGCCGCAAACGACGATCGTGGAGCCGCCGGTCACCGTGCCGACGGTCGTCCCGACGTCCAAGCCGCTGCCGCCGACGGTGCCGCCGACCCTGCCGACACCGCCCGCGGTGACCAACCTGCCGGTACCGCCCTCGGTCCCGATCTCCTGATCGTTTCCACGACGAAGGCCCCGAACCAGTGGTTCGGGGCCTTCGTCGTATGTCCGGGTGCCCGGCGCATCGTCCCCCGCGCACGCGTGACCGGAGCGGGGGAGCGACGCCGCGAGGCGGGTGGCTCAGTTGTCGAAGCCGTCGAATCCGTCGCCGTGGAACGCCTCGTTCATGGACGCGTCCGCGTAGCCGCGGCAGTAGTCCCACGTGACGTAGGCCTCGGGGGTGGGATCGTAGGCGGGCTCGTGCGGACGGACGGTGCCGTCGACGAGTAGCTGCAGCAGGTTCGCCCGCAGCATGTCCCAGTCGTGGTAGTGATCTTGCCGACAATCCTCACAGCTCACGACGAGGCCGCGGATCCCGCGATGGGCCAGCAGGGCTTCGTAGACGGCGAGGTCGGCGAGATCTTCCTCGACCGCGAGGCGCTCATGAGGATCCAGCGGCTCACCGGGCTCGATAGCGTCGAGCGCGGCAGACGGGTCGGAGGGGTCTCCGGCGAAGGGATCCGGCGGCAGGCCAGGTGGTAGATGGTCACGCACATCCCCACGGTACGCAGTACTCGGTGGTCTGCGCCAGCGATGCACCGGGCAAGTTTTGCGGAAGGGCTCACTTCGCAGGGCGAAATACCCGCCGGATACCATGGAATGCAGGCGTCGGCGACTTTGTTCTCACCGACCATCCAAGCGTTCCCGTTTCCAGCTGTCGTCGCGTTGCATCTCCAGCGTCGGTGGCTCCGACGACCAGGAGGGGTCGATCCGAATGAGTAATCCCGTGCCGGGCGAACGAAACGCGGTGCGCCCTCCTACGGGTGGCGACGATCCGACCAAGATCGCCATGCTCGGCCTCACGTTCGACGACGTGCTGCTGCTGCCTGCCGCCTCGGATCTCATCCCCAGCTCCGTCGAGACCTCCAGCCGGCTCACCCGCGACATCACCCTGCGTACCCCGCTGGTGAGTTCGGCCATGGACACCGTCACCGAGGCGCGCATGGCCATCGCCATGGCCCGCGCCGGCGGCATGGGTGTGCTGCACCGCAACCTCTCGGCCGCCGATCAGGCCGCCCAGGTGGAGACGGTCAAGCGCTCCGAGGCGGGCATGGTGACCGACCCGGTCACCTGTCGCCCGACCGACACCCTCGCCGAGGTCGACGCCATGTGCGCCCGCTTCCGCATCTCCGGCCTACCCGTGGTGGACGAGACCGGCGCGCTGGTCGGCATCATCACCAACCGTGACATGCGCTTCGAGGTCGACCAGGACCGCCGCGTCGACGAGGTGATGACCAAGGCGCCGCTGATCACCGCCCAGGAGGGCGTCACCGCCGAGGCCGCGCTCGGGCTGCTGCGCCGCCACAAGATCGAGAAGCTGCCGATCGTCGACGGCAACGGCCGCCTGCGTGGGTTGATCACGGTCAAGGACTTCGTCAAGACCGACCAGTACCCCAACGCCACCAAGGACCGCGACGGCCGCCTGCTGGTCGGTGCCGCGATCGGCGTCGGCGAGGACTCCTGGTCGCGCGCGATGACGCTGGCCGACGCGGGCGTGGACGTGCTGATCGTCGACACCGCGCACGGCCACCAGTCGCAGGTGCTGCAGATGGTGTCCAAGGTCAAGGCCGAGGTCGGCGACCGCATCCAGATCGTCGGCGGCAATGTCGCCACCCGTGCCGGTGCCGCGGCGCTGGTCGAGGCGGGCGTGGACGCTGTCAAGGTGGGTGTCGGTCCCGGCTCCATCTGCACCACCCGCGTGGTCGCCGGTGTCGGCGCCCCGCAGATCACCGCGATCCTCGAGGCCGTCGCCGCGTGCAAGCCCGCCGGAGTGCCGGTGATCGCCGACGGTGGCGTGCAGTACTCCGGTGACGTCGCCAAGGCCATCGCGGCGGGCGCCTCGACCGTGATGCTCGGCTCGCTGCTCGCGGGCACCGCCGAGTCGCCCGGCGATCTGGTGCTGGTCAACGGCAAGCAGTTCAAGGCCTACCGAGGCATGGGCTCCCTGGGCGCCATGCAGGGCCGCGGCCAGGCCAAGTCCTACTCCAAGGACCGCTACTTCCAGGACGACGTGCTCGCCGAGGACAAGCTCGTCCCCGAGGGCATCGAAGGCCGCGTCCCGTTCCGCGGCCCGGTCAACCAGGTGATCCACCAGCTCGTCGGCGGCCTGCGCGCCGCCATGGGCTACACCGGCTCGCAGAACATCGAGCACCTGCAGAACGCCCAGTTCGTGCAGATCACCGCCGCGGGCCTCAAGGAGAGCCACCCGCACGACATCACCATGACCGTCGAGGCCCCGAACTACACCGGCCGCGGCTGAGTACAATAGATGCGTTTGTGCGCCGGGAGGTACGCTCCCGGCGCACAGCCATGCGGTCGTTCAGGATCGTGAAAACGCGCGCACACGCGCGCCCGAACACAGGGAGCAACTGTGCGTGACATGGTGGAAATCGGGATGGGGCGGGTCGCTCGGCGGACCTACGAGCTCGATGACGTCGACATCGTGCCCTCGCGGCGGACCCGCTCGTCCAAGCAGGTCTCGCTGGCCTGGCAGCTCGACGCCTACCGCTTCGAGATCCCGGTGCTCGCGCACCCCACCGACGCGCTCGTCTCGCCGCAGTTCGCCATCGAGCTGGGCCGCCGGGGTGGCCTCGGGGTGATCAACGGCGAGGGCCTGTGGGCCCGGCACGCCGATGTGCAGGCCAAGATCGACCAGCTCATCGATCTGGTCGACAAGGGGGGTTACGAGAAGGCCATCTCGCTGCTGCAGGAACTGCACGCCGCGCCGATGCAGCCCGACCTGCTGGCCGCCGCCGTCGCCGAGGTGCGCGCGGCCGGGGTTACCACCGCGGTGCGGGTGAGCCCGCAGAACGCCCGCGCGCTGACCCCCGCGCTGGTCCAGGCGGGCGTCGACCTGCTGGTGGTGCAGGGCACCATCATCTCCGCCGAGCACGTGGGCGACGGTGAGCCGCTCAACCTCAAGACCTTCATCGCCGAGCTGGACGTGCCGGTCGTGGCCGGTGGCGTCAGCGACCACCGCACCGCGCTGCACCTGATGCGCACCGGCGCGGCGGGCGTCATCGTGGGCTACGGTTCCTTCCCCGGCGCCACCACCACCGGTGAGGTGCTCGGCATCGGCGTGCCGATGGCCACCGCCATCGCCGACGCCGCCGCCGCGCGCCGCGACTACCTCGACGAGACCGGCGGCCGCTACGTGCACGTCATCGCCGACGGTGACGTGGCCACCTCCGGCCAGCTGGCCAAGGCCATCGCCTGCGGCGCCGACGCCGTGATGCTGGGCGTGCCGCTCTCGGCCGCCGCCGAGGCGCCCGGTCGCGGCTGGTACTGGCCCTCGGCCACCGCGCACCCCTCGGTACCGCGCGGGTCGTTCCTGCCGGTCGACGAGTCCTGGCTGGACGGTCCCGACGGCGCCGCCGCGCGCCCGAGCCTCGAGCGCGTGCTCTACGGCCCCTCCGACGACCCGTTCGGTTCGCTGAACCTGGTCGGCGGCCTGCGCCGGTCGATGGCCAAGGCGGGCTACTCCGACCTCAAGGAGTTCCAGAAGGTCGGGCTCAGCGTCCGCTAACGCGCGGGGGTCAGCGAGACCCGATCCCGCAGGAACCGGGCGATCGCGGTATTGACCGGTTCCGGGTGGGTCATCGTGACGGCCAGGCGGGCGCCATCGATCTCCACGAAGGTGGAGGCGGTGAGCCCGTCGGCCAGCGTCCGCGCCCGGTCCCCGGCGATACCGCTGTGGGTGGCGTGGATGATCAGCGCGGGGCAGGTGATCTCGCGCAACCGGTCGAGGACCGAATCGCGTCCGAGCAGGCAGCCCACGGCGGCGTCGAGGCCGTTGTGGGCGTCGCCGGTCCAGCGGCGGGTCCAGATGTCGCGGTACCAGGCGTCGTCGCCGATCAGCCAGTCCGCCAGCCTGCCCGCGGCCGACTCGCGCGAGCCGCGGTCGTGCCATTCGTCGAGGAAGCGCTGGGTGGCGCGGGACTGTTCCCGGGTGGGCCCGTGCGCCTCGGTGCTGATCAGGATGAGCGCGGCCACGCGTTCGGGCGCGACCAGCGCGGTGCGCAGCGCGGTGAAGCCGCCCTGCGCGGTGCCGCCGACGACGGCGCGTTCCACACCGAGGGTGTCCAGCACGGTCAGCGCGTCGCGCGCGGCGGTCCAGTAGGTGAACGGCAGCCGCTGATCCTTGGTGCGGCCGTGCCCGCGCGCGTCCCAGGCCACGATGCGGAATTCCGGTGCCAGCGCGGCCTGCTGCGAGGCGAACATGGTGCGGTCCATGAAGAACTCGTGGGCCAGCAACACCACCGGTCCCGTGCCACCGCTGTCCTCGTAGTAGATGTCGGCATCGATCGCGCGGGCGAATGGCACGTGCACGAGGATAGCCAGCCCCACCGGCCCGCGCGCAAGGAATGGCCCGCCAGCTCGGCGGTTGTACGCCGTCACTAAACTGTGCGGGTGGCAGAAACTCAGAGACCGGTCCTCGTTGTCGACTTCGGCGCACAGTACGCCCAGCTGATCGCCCGTCGGGTGCGCGAGGCGCGGGTGTTCTCCGAGGTGGTTCCGCACACCATGACGGTCGAGGAGATCGCCGAGAAGCAGCCGCTGGCGGTCATCCTGTCGGGTGGCCCGTCGAGCGTGTACGCCGAGGGCGCACCGCAACTCGACGCGCGCCTGTTCGAGCTGGACGTGCCCGTCTTCGGCATCTGCTACGGCTTCCAGGCGATGGCGCAGGCCCTGGGCGGCACCGTCGCGCACACCGGCACCCGCGAATACGGCCGCACCGAGCTCAATATCGACGGTGGCGTGCTGCACGGCGGCCTGCCGACCATCCAGCCGGTGTGGATGAGCCACGGTGACGCCGTCACCGACGCGCCCGCCGGTTTCGAGGTCACCGGCACCACCGCCGGTGCCCCGGTCGCCGCGTTCGAGGACCGCGCGCGCCGCCTGGCCGGTGTCCAGTACCACCCCGAGGTGCTGCACTCCCCGCACGGCCAGCAGGTGCTCAGCCGCTTCCTGCACGACCTGGCCGGGATCCCGCCGCAGTGGACCCCCGCCAATATCGCCGAGTCGCTCATCGCCAGCGTGCGCGAGCAGATCGGCGACGGGCACGCGATCTGCGGTCTGTCCGGCGGTGTGGACTCCGCGGTCGCCGCGGCGCTGGTGCAGCGCGCGATCGGTGACCGGCTCACCTGTGTGTTCGTCGACCACGGGCTGCTGCGCGCCGGTGAGCGCGAGCAGGTCCAGCAGGACTTCGTCGCCGCGACCGGCGCCAAGCTGGTGACCGTCGACGCGGTCGACAAGTTCCTTGGCGAGCTGAAGGGCGTCTCCGATCCCGAGGAGAAGCGCAAGATCATCGGCCGCGAGTTCATCCGCTCCTTCGAGGACGCGGTCTCGGGCATCGTGCTCGAGCAGGGCGACGGCACCGCGCCCAAGGTCGAGTTCCTGGTGCAGGGCACCCTCTACCCGGACGTGGTCGAGTCCGGCGGCGGCACCGGCACCGCCAATATCAAGAGCCACCACAATGTCGGCGGCCTGCCCGACGACCTCGAGTTCGACCTGGTCGAGCCGCTGCGACTGCTGTTCAAGGACGAGGTCCGCGCGGTCGGCCGCGAACTGGGCCTGCCCGAGGAAATCGTCGCGCGCCAGCCCTTCCCGGGCCCCGGCCTCGCCATCCGCATCGTCGGCGAGGTGACCGCCGACCGCCTCGACCTGCTGCGCCAGGCCGACGCCATCGCCCGCGAGGAACTCACCGCCGCCGATCTGGACAAGCAGATCTGGCAGTGCCCGGTGGTGCTGCTGGCCGACGTGCGTTCGGTCGGTGTGCAGGGTGACGGCCGCACCTACGGTCACCCGATCGTGCTGCGCCCGGTCTCCAGCGAGGACGCGATGACCGCGGACTGGACCCGCCTGCCCTACGAGGTGCTCGAGCGGATCTCCACCCGCATCACCAACGAGGTGGCCGACGTCAACCGCGTTGTCCTCGACGTGACGAGCAAGCCGCCGGGCACCATCGAGTGGGAGTGAAATAGCCGTATTTTTGGAGCGCTGGCGCGCTCGAGTTCGCGCCCCCTGGGGTCCCGTCGATCAGGCACCGTTTCTTGCTCCTTCGTCGCCTACGAAACGGCACCTGATCGACGGGACGGGCGCGAACCGCCGCTGCGCGGCGATCCCTCCTCGAGGTCGGGATGTGGGGGCTCGGTGAGCGGCGGACGTGGGGGTTCCGGGCGATAGCTTGCCAGTAGTAGTAGTCGGCCCAGCGGCAGACCTTCGGCAGCTGGTCGACGGTGAGTCAGTAGGTGCGCGAGTGGCGTCGGCTCGGTCATTGTTCTTGCCCTCCACCAGGAATGGCCCGTCGTGGTGACGGGCCATTGCTGATTCCTGGGTCGATGGTCGGATGCGGTCAGCGCCGTTTGCGGCGGGGGGAGAGCACCAGCAGCAGGCCGATGACGCTGGCGGCGATCACCACGCCCCAGCCGATCGGCAGGACGCCGCTGTTCGGGGTGGGGGCGCCTGCCAGGGCCCAGGCGCTCAGGGCCAGGGCGATCAGGCCGGTCCAGAGCAGGGAGTACGCCGGTCGGCGCCGGGATTCGGTGCTGGTCGGGTCAGCCACGGGTCACCTCCACGTCACCCAGGTGCATCTTGATGTGCAGGTCGAGAATCGGAGCGCCCGGTGTGTTCGGTCCGGTCACGCCCTCCACGCAGGAGGAGCCGGAGACCCGGACCGCGCAGGTGGTGCGCACGGTCATGTCTTCGGGCAGTTGCACTTTCGCGTCCCCGATATTCACGGCCACCTCGACGCTGCGCGGTTCGGTCAGTTCGAGCCCCCGCAGATCCAGTGTGCCCGAACCGATATCGAGGGCATACCGGGGTTGGAGCTCGTTCACCGAGGTGGGCGCCCACACCCGGTCACCCACGGCTCGCTCGTCGAAATCGATCGGCCCGATCAGCGAGGCCAGCAGGACGAATCCGGCCAGCGGCGCGGTGAGCACCAGCAGCCCGTACCCGCGGCGCAGGAACGCCCCCGCGACGAGCCCCAGCCCGACCACCGCCAGCGCGACGGCGGCGATGCGCGCCGGTGTCATCCACTCGGCCCCCGAGGCCGCGACGGCCCCGGCGAGCGCGGCGGCCAGAATGGCCAGGCCGATGGTGATCGGGGTGAGCCGCGAGCGCGGCCGTTTCGGCGCCGGTGGTGGGGGCGCCACCGGGGCATATCCGCGCGGCGCGGGCTCGGGCAACTCCCAGGCCAGCGGAGCGACGGCCAGCGGATCCCAGCCCTGCGGGACCTGAGCCGCGAGCCGGGGGCCAGGGGCCGGGTCCTTGCGCAGCACCGTGGTGGGGGCATCGGAGCCGGGCTCCTGCTCGCCAGCCGGGTCCGGTGTGCGCGAGGCGTCGGCCTTGCCCAGATCCACTGGAGCATCACCCCGCAGGTCGGTGGTCTCGCCGATCGCCGCTGACTGCGCCGTAAGGGAGTCGGCTCCCGAGGCCGCTGACGCCGACGCGGCGAGTTCGTCCTGATCCGGGGCCCTGTGCGGGGCGTCTGTCCTGGTCCCGGTCGGATCGGTGACGGAGGGTCGCGCCGGATCGGGTGCGGTGCTGGGTAATCCGCTCGCGGAGGCAGCCGACGTATGGTCGGTGTCGGGTTGATCGGTCGCGGCGCCAGGGGAGACACCGGCGGACGTTGACGAGGTGGACGCGGTGTCCGACGTCGCGGAGGCGGCGTCCTGGGGCGTGGAGACGGTGTCCTTGTGCAGGACAACGGTTTCGGTGTGGTCCACGCGGAGCAGGGGAGTGGATTCGGCGGTGTCCGTGCGGGGTTCGTCGCGGACGGTGGTCGCCGGGTCGGGGGTGTAGGTGTCGGGGAGCTTCGTGTACGGGGTGTACATGCTGGTCGCCACTTCGGGGCGGAACAGGTAGCCGCCCAGGGGTGCGCCGGTGGGGTAGCCCGCGGTGGGGTAGCCGGGTGGTGGGGCGGCGCGGTAGGCGTCGAAGCCGACGGGGAGTTCCGGATGACGCAGGTAGAGCATCCACCAGCCGGCCAGCATCAGGCCCATGCTGAGCACCCCGGACCCGCCCATGCCGAGCCCGATCGGCCCCATGGTCGATACCGCGATGGCCAGCGCGACGATCAGCACGATCGTCTTGGTCTGCGAGTGCGCGCCGCGCGCGTGGTCCGACAGCGCCTCCGCCGCCGAGACCTCGTTACCCGCCGAGCTGAGCACCAGCCAGGCCAGCAGATAGAGCACGATGCCCGCGCCGCCGAAGATCGTCGACACCACGAACGCCACCCGCAGCAGCACCGGGTCGACGCCGTAGCGCAGGCCGAACCCCGCGGCCACGCCCGCGACGGGTCCCTGCCGCGGCAGCCGGACGGGCCGCGTGTGCCACATCTGCTGGATCTGGTCGCCGAAGCTCGTTCTGGTCATGTCCTCCATGGTGGGCCCGACCAGCCCTTTCGCACATCGGGGTGAACCCTGAGAATTGCCCCGGGTCTCAGGCGCACGGCGGGCGATACTCCACATTCGGCACCTGCCCGCGCCACACCGCCTGGGTGAGCTGGCCGCCGGTGCGCGCGCAGATCTGCTCGGCGACCAGGTCGGCGTCGAGATCCCAGACGCCGAGCCTGCCGTCATCGGCGACCATGATCAGCTGTTCGCCGCGCGGGTGGAGGGCGATCCGTCGATCCCGCCCGTCGGCCGGGTCGAGCGCACCGCCGACGCGCC
The DNA here is from genome assembly GCF_037034205.1 of Nocardia sp. SSK8. Taxonomy (NCBI): domain Bacteria; kingdom Bacillati; phylum Actinomycetota; class Actinomycetes; order Mycobacteriales; family Nocardiaceae; genus Nocardia; species Nocardia sp. SSK8. The sequence continues at coordinate 193,371 of NZ_JBAGKD010000007.1, read as the reverse complement.
GCGGTGCGCGGGGATCGGTGGTGTCCCAGAGCCCGGTGACGCCGGCCGCCCCCGAGACGGCCAGCAGTGTGCCGTCCCGGTTCGTCGACACCGATTCCAGCGGGGCGATCTCGGTGTGCACGGCATCGATGAGCGGGGTGACGGCATCGGGAGACGAGGTGTCCCACAACCCGAAGTGGTCGGAGTAGGCGCCGATCAGCGTCCGGTTGTCCGGCATGAATCGCGAGGGTTGGTAGGCGTTGACGGCGCTGATATCGGCGTGGTCGACCAGGCTCGGATGGTGCGGATCGGCCAGGCTCCAGATCTGGCGGGTGAACTCCTCCAGCCAGGTTTTGCGTTCGACGAGAACCACCTCGGCCAAGGTGCCATCGGGGCTGAGCGTGCTGGAGTAGACCAGTTTCTCGGACGAGGTGATCGTGCCGAGGCGGACCGGCGCAGCGCGATCGGTGATGTCCCACACATGCACCGCGTCCCTGGCCGTGACCAGCATCCGGCCGCCATGGATTGTCGACAACCCGGCGACCTCGGTCGGCCAGCCGGGCAACGGGCGCGGAGCGCGCGGATCATCGAGGTCGTAGACGAGGCGCTGATTGCCGTGCTGGTCGTGGACCGACAAGGTTCGCCCGTCCGCGCTCAGCGCGGGGTTGACCCAGGCCGCGGTGCCGGTGATCGTCGCCAACCGAACCGGTCGCTCGGTGACGCGAGTGTCCCAGAGGGTGAGATTCCCCTTCGCGGTGAGTATCGCCATCCGGTCGCCCTCGCGGTCGAAGACGGGTCGGCTCGGCGCGAAGTCCACCGTGCCGACCGTCGCCCGCGACAGCGACCAGCTGCGCAGGTACCCGTCGTCGCCGGAGCTGAACAGAATCGGCATGCCGGGCAGGAACAGCATCGCGTTGGGGCCGCCGCCACAGGAAGCGAACTGGATCGCCGGGCAGACGGTCGGACTCACCGACAGGACTGGTCCGGTCTGGGTCGGACGGGTCGGCTCGGTGATGTTCCACAGCCGGATGGACTCGGTGGAGCCGACAGCGAGCAGGCCGCTTTCCGCATGAAAGGCGAGCGAGGTCATCATCTCGTTGTCGACCCTGATGGGCGTCTCGTACTTGCGCGGACGCGACGGATCGGCGATCTGCCAGATATCGACCCGACTCGATTCAGCGTCGGCGGTGCCCAATGCGCCGACGATGCCGAATGTGCCGACTACCAGCTGGGTGCCGTCCGGGCTGAAGGTGAAGTCGGCCAGATAGTCGGGATCGGCGAGGCCGAGCGGTCGCCCGATGCGCTGGGCGACCGCGCGATCACGGATGTCCCACAGCTGCACGTTCGCGGAATCCGTACCGTAACCCCTGGTGCTGATGGCGAGCAGCTCGCCGCTGGGGGCGAATTCGACGGCGTGGTCGTCTTCGGGCAGCGCCGTGAACGACGTGCGCACCGGGCGGGCGCGGTCGTCGATATCCCACAGCGTCAGGCTGGTCGAGCCGACTCCGGCCAGGCGGGTGCCGGTGGGATCGACCGCGATCGAGACATCACGGTCGGACTCGATCGAGTGCAGCAGGCGGGGCGATCGCGGGTCAGCCAAGTTCCACAGCTGGACACCGTCGGGCCCCTTGGTGACGATGTCGGTGGAGCCGGGAAGAAAGACCAGCTGGTCTACCGCCAACCGCCGGTCGATGTCGAGGCGCTGTGGTCGCGTTGGCTCCTCGACGTTCCAGAAGACAGCGTTCCCGCGATAGTCGAGGGAGACCAGCAGATGGTCGGTGGGACGGACCGCCAGCATCCGCGCGGGCCCTTCGTGGGCGGCCACGGTGACGGCCAGCGGAGCGTCCTGGCTGTTGAGCAGCAACGTGCGGGTCGCGTCGTCGGGCCGCATCCGGTACGCCGCCAGCAGCAACTGCGCCGACAGTGAGGGATCACTGGTTCGGTTGCGCTGGGCGGCCGCCACCAGCTCGATGTAGTCCCGGTCGGCCGTGCGCTGATCGGCCAGCCTGCTCCGATCGACCGCCACCACCCCGGTCGCCAGCAGTGCCACCACCACGGCGGCCACCCCGATCCGCCACCGCCCGCCGATCCGGGCGGCCCGTTGTGAGGCGTGCAGGAAGGCGTTCACGCGGGTGCTCAGGGTGGCGCCGCGGGTATGTTCGCGGGCACCGTCGAGCCGCGTCCCCCGATACAGCAGCGCCGAATCACGCGCCGCCGCATCCCATTCCGCCGCGTCCCGTTCCAGCCGCTGCCGCACCAGATGCCCGACCCGGTCGATCTCGATCCACCCCCGCAGCCGGGGCCAGGCGGTCAGGACGATCTCGTGCGCGAACTGCACCGACTCGGCGTCCAGGGCCAGCAGGCGGGCGGCGGCGAGGATCTCCAGGACCTCGCCGGTGGCGGAGGGGTCGGCGCTGCGGGCGAGCAGGTCGGCGCGGTCGACGGTGCGGCGGGTGTCGCGGGAGTCCTCGCCGACGGTGACCAGCGCGCCGAGCAGTTCGTGGGCGGCGTCCTGCTGGGCGGGGGTGAGCTCGCTCCAGGCCAGCTCGGCCGTCTCGGCGACCGACCCGGCCACCCCGCCCGCCTTGCGATATCCGGCCACGGTGAGTTTGCGTCCGTCGCGCTGCTGCCAGGTCGCGGCCATCACGTGCGAGAGCAGCGGGAGCGCGCCGGGGTCGTAGCCGTCGGTGCTGGTGTGCTCGCCGAGGCCGCGCAGTTCGGTGCGGACCAGTTCCTCCAGACCCTGTTCGAGGGTCAGGCCCGCGGCGGCCGCGGGCCCGGTGATGGCGCGCGAGATCTCGTCCATCGACATCGGGCCGAGCAGATAGTTGGTGCGCCGCAGGCTCTCCCGGAGCACGGGGTAGTGCAGGCAGCGTTCGTAGAAGTCGGCGCGCAGGGCGGCGACGACGGTGATCGGGTGCTCGTCGCGGGTGCTCAGCGCGGCGAGCTCGGTCAGGAAATCGGTGCGTTCGGTGTCGTCGGGGCAGAGGGTGAACAGTTCCTCGAACTGGTCGACGATCAGGACCCGCGGGTCCGCGGCGAGGGCGGTGGTGAGCCCGGCGGACGGTGCGGTGCCGGGTGTCATCGAGGCCGTCGGCACGTCGAGGGCGGGGCGCAGGCCCGCCGCCAGCAGCGAGGACTTGCCCGCCCCGGACGCGCCGATCAGCACCACGATGCCGGTGGCGGCCCGGACCAGCTCGACGAACTCGGCGGTGGCCTGCTCACGGCCGAAGAACAGCGCGCGTTCCTCGGCGCGGAAGGCGCGCAGACCCGGGAACGGACAGGTGTCACCCACGCCCGCCGCCGCGGTCCAGGTCACCGATTCCTGCCACAGCCGCTGCCATTCGTGCGGTTCGCTCAGCCTGCGCGGGAGTTCGCGCTGGGTCTTGGCCGCCAGCTCGGCCAGGGTCAGCACCACCGGGAGCAGGGATTCGAAGCGCGCGGGCACATTGCGCCCGGCCTTCCAGTCGCTGATGCGCTGGGCCGAGGGCGTGCTCGCCTGGGTGCCGCGCATGCGCCGCTCGGTCGCGGCGGACACGCGGCGCAGGGTCGGATTGCCCGCCGCGGCATAGAGTTCGGCGAAGCGCTGGGCGAAAAGCGCACGCGGCGACGAACTCTCCGGTTCGGTGATGGTCAAGGAACCCCCCGTTCGATGAAAACGACCGGGAGGAATGATATTTGGTCGAGCGGGACCCGGCATACAGCCGGGTCCCGTCGCGGCTCACAGGAACATGGTGTCGCCGAACACCGAGTTGGTCGCGGTGACCGATCCGGCGGTGGCGGTGACGGTCGCCCACGAGTAGATGTTGAGCGGCCCGGCGCAGTTGCCGACCATCAGATGGAAGTCACGGTTCACCAGGTAGGTGGTGCCGGGATCCAGCGTCCGCTCGCCGACATCGATCTTCTTGATCTCGCCCGGCGCCATCGACAGGCTCAGATCCATGCCCGCCGAGATCGACGGGCCGATGTCCACCGAGGCGTCCGGCCCCGAGGAACCGAACCCGATCGAGCCGCCCGCGCTCGCCGAGACCCCACCGTCGAGGCCGACCGTGAGGGTCAGATCCACCGCGCAGGCGACGAAGTAGCCGGAGGTGAGATCGCCGGTCGCGCCCGGCGCGGTGACGTAGACGGTGTTGTCGAGGAACACCTCCCGATTGGTCGGCATGGCGTTGAGCGCGGGCACCTGCCGGTAGGACTGGTCGGTGTGCCCGATGGTGAGCTCGAAGCCGTCGGGCCCGTGATAGGTCGTCTCGTGCGGGGCCATCGGCGCGGCCGCGGCGGTGGGTGTGAGTCCCAGAGTGCTCAGCGCGATCGCGGTGGTCCCCAGCACGGTGGTGATGATGTTCAACGTTCCTCCCCGAAGTATCGGCCGTGATTTCCGGCCCGACATCAAGGTAGGAATCCGGGCTGAGCCCCGGTCGGCGGCGAAGCGTCGGAAAGGCTGAGAATCGCTGGTGAGAACGCTGTGACCGGTTTTCCGGTCCGGCCGCCGGGACGCCGTCCGGGCCGCCGGACGCGCCCGGCGAAGGTCCAGGTCAGCGCGTGTTTCCGGCCGGACCGGACAGCGTTGTCCCAGCTCGGCGCCGGATCGCCGGTCTCGGGGACGAGATCAGGGACTTTCCTGATGTCGGCACCCGCTCGCGCGTGCCAGTATCGAAAGCATGGATCCGTCTGTTCCCGCCCGAGAGGCCGCCCACCCCGGGTTCCGTGGCGTCCCGGGGACCGCGTCGCCGGGCGCGGTACCGCCGCCGGACGGACCGGGCGCCGCGGCACGCTTCGGCGGGAACCCGCGGGCCAACTGGCCGTCGGCGTTGCTCGGGCGAGCCTCCCAGCGGGTGAACGGCGGCCAGGCCGTGTACGGCACCCCCCAGCCCTACGCGACCCAGCAGTACCCCCGCTACCGGACCGCGCCGGGTTATCCGCCGTACCCCGGGGCGATGGGCTACGGCGTCCCGCGCGGGTACCGGCCCGGGATGCTGCCGGTGCCCGCGCCGCCGCCCGCGGATCGGCCGGTCCCCGAGCTGCCCCGGCTGGTCCGGCGCACCGGCGGCCGGGTGGTCGGCGGGGTCGCGGGCGGGCTGGCCGATCATCTCGGCGTCGACGTGTTCAAGGTGCGGATGGCGTTCGTGCTGCTGTCCGCGCTGGTCGGGGCCGGGCTGGTGGCCTACGGTCTGCTGTGGATCTTCACCCCCGGCGGCGCCGACGCGGCCAAACCCACCGGCGACGAACGCAGGCAGGCGATCGGCCTTGCCCTGCTCGGTCTCGGGCTCACCGCCACGGTGTCGTGGTTGTTCCAGGGCACCGCGGCGCGGGTGATCGCGCCGATCGTGGTGGTCGCGGTCGGCGCGGCGCTGGTGTGGCGCGAATACGACGCCGCCGCGCCGGGCCCGCGCGCCCTGTTCGGGCTGCCCGCGCGGCCCTCGGTGGTGACCTGGTCGCGCATCGTGGCCGGGGCGACACTGATCGTGGTCGGACTGGGTGTGGTGGTGCTGGCCCGGATCGACCTGAGTTCGCTGGGGTCGGCGCTGGTCGCGGTCGCGGTCACGCTGATCGGCGCCGGCCTGCTGACGGTGCCGCTGTGGCTGCGCATGGTGCGCGCGCTGAACGCCGAACGCGGCGCCCGCATCCGCAACGAGGAACGCGAGGAGATCGCCTCGCACCTGCACGATTCGGTGCTGCAGACCCTCGCCCTGATCCAGCGCCAAGCCGAGGACCCGCAGGAGGTGCTGCGGCTGGCCCGCAGCCAAGAACGCGAGCTGCGCAAATGGCTCTTCGACGACACCGCGCCCGCCCAGTCCAGTCTGTCCGCCGCGCTGCGCACCATCGCCGGGGAGGTGGAGGACCAACACGGGGTGAAGGTCACCCCGGTCACCGTCGGCGATGTCGCCATGGACCCCGGTGACACCGGCGCCGGGCTGCCCAAGGAACACTTCACCGCCCTGCTCGGCGCCAGCCGCGAGGCGCTGGTCAACGCCGCCAAGCACGCGGGCGTGCCCGAGATCGACCTGTTCGCCGAGACCGAACCACACCAGGTGAGCATCTTCGTGCGCGACCGCGGCGCCGGTTTCGACCTCGCGGCCGTGCCCGAGGACCGGCGCGGCCTGGCCAAGTCGATCCGCGCCCGGATCGAGCGGCGCGGGGGCAGCGCCGAGATCGACTCGACGATCGGGCGCGGCACCGAGGTACGCATCGTGCTGCCACGCTCGGACTCGGGCGCCACCGACCTGGATGCGCCCACCGACACCGAGACACCCACCGATTCCGGCGCGGCCGACCCGGTGGACGCCCGTCCGATCCCCGACGCATGACCGGTGTGGCGCGGCCGACCCGGTGGACGCCCGTCCGATCCCGACGCGTGACCGGTATGGCGCGACCGGTCCCGGCGGGTGTCACCCGGCCGGACAGCACCCGCGCTGGGGTCCGCCGCCGCGCGCTCGGCTGCTCCGGCACCGCCGACCGTGGTCCGCGCCGGGACCGGCACCGATGTGGTACCGATGAGAGCAAGTCGCCGGGATGAGGGAGAGCTGTCAGTGAGTGTGCGGGTGTTTCTGGTCGACGATCACGCGGTGTTCCGGTCGGGGGTGCGCGCGGAGCTGAGCCGGGAGACCGATATCGAGATCGTCGGCGAGGCGGGCGCGGTGGCCGAGGCGGTGGCCGGGATCGATGCGGTGCGCCCCGATGTGGTGCTGCTGGACGTGCACATGCCCGACGGCGGCGGGGTGGCGGTGCTGAGCGGAATCGCCACGGGGCCGGTGTGTTTGGCGCTGAGCGTCTCCGACGCCGCCGAGGACGTGATCGCGGTGATCCGGGCGGGCGCGCGCGGGTATGTCACCAAGACCATCTCCGGCGCCGAACTCGCCGACGGCATCCGCCGGGTGGCGGGCGGCGACGCGGTATTCAGCCCGCGCCTGGCCGGTTTCGTGCTCGACTCCTTCACCGGCCGCTCCCCGGTTCCCGAACCGCCGCTGGACCCGGAACTGGACTCGCTCACCCCCCGCGAACTGGAGGTCCTGCGCCTGCTCGCTCGTGGCTACACCTACCGCGAGATCGCCGAAACCCTGTTCATCTCGGTGAAAACCGTGGAAACCCACGCCTCCAACGTGCTCCGCAAAACCCAGCAGTCCAACCGCAACGCCCTGACCCGCTGGGCCCACCGCAGAAGAATCGAATGATTACATCACCGCGATGATGATCGCGATGAGGAGGATCAGGCCGATGAGGACGCCTGCGCCGATGGCGAGGGGTGCGCCGTTGGGGAGGTTGTCGATGAAGCTGCCGCCGGTGTGCTGGCGGGGGGCCGCGGGGGCGGCCGCGGCCATGGGGGTGCGCTGGGGGCGGGGGAGGGGCGCGGCGTGGGGGCTGCGCAGGCCGCTGGCGGAGTTGCGGGTGGCCCAGGAGGGGATGGTGCCGTCTTCGGTGCGCAGGGGGACGCCGAGGATGTAGGCGCCGGTGCCGGGACCGAAAGCGGCGGTGAGGATCTCGTCGCGGGCCTCGGCCATGGTGGGGCGGCGCTGGGGGGCGGGCTCGAGCATGTGCAGCAGCGCCTGGGTGAGGATGCCGCTGCGGGTGGGCGGGATGATCTGGCCCATCGCGGCCCGGGTGACGACATCGTTCTCGTCGTCGTCGAAACCGAACGGCGGCTGACCCTCCAGCGCGGTGTAGAGGGTGGCGCCGAGGGAGAACACATCGCTGGCGGGGGTGGGCGTGGCACCGCGCGCGACCTCGGGCGGGAGGTAGGCGGGGGTGCCGGTGATCACGCCGTCGGGTTCGTCGCCGGTGTCGCCCGCGCCACGGGAGATACCGAAGTCGCTGAGCTTGGCCAGGCCCACATCGGCGCCGCGGTCGGCGACCAGGATGTTGCCCGGCTTGATATCGCGGTGCACGATGCCCGCGGCGTGCGCGGCGGCGAGCGCGTCGGCCACCTGCGCGCCGATCTGGGCGACCTCGACCGCGGGCAGCGTGTCGACCATGGCCAGCGCCTTGGCCACGCTGCGCGAGGGTAAGTGTTCCATGACCAGCCACGGCTCGCCCGCCTCGAGCACCACGTCGTAGACGGCGATGGCGTGCTCGTGCGAGAGCTTGGCCGCCACCCGCCCCTCGTGCACCATGGCGGCCCGCAACCGCTCGGCCTCGGCCTCGCTGAGCCCCGCCGTGGACAGCACCTGCTTGATCGCGACGTCCCGGTTCAGCAACCGATCGGTCGCGAGCCACACCGCACCCATCCCACCCCCACCCAGCTTCGACTGCAGGCGGTAGCGACCCGCGACCAGGTAGTCGGGGCCGATATGGGGACGAGCACGTTCGGTCACGGGTGCGAGGGTAGCCGAATCTCCCGCTGACTGGCCGCTATCTCTACTCCCGGGTATCGCCCGCGCCCGCCCCGGCGATTCCCCGCGCCACCGCGTCGAGCGCCGTATCCGAGCCGGGGGATCCGCTGCGGCTCCGGTCCAGGGGGCGTGTCACCCTGGTCGCTATCGAACGTATATTCGAATATGATCGATAGCTGGAACGGTGCTGAGGTTGCGGTGCCGGGTGGTTTCCGGGTGCGGGTCCATCGTGGAGGTAGGTGGTGTTGATGGGTTCGTCGCCGGAGCTGGGTGCGCGGGAGCGCACGCTCGACGAGTTGCGCAGGCGGATGGCCGCGGTGCCGGGGCGGGGGGCGGCGGCGGCCGCGCGGACCCCGCGTGAGCAGCCGTTACGGCGGGAAATGCTGCCGGTGCCCGCGCCGCTGGCCGAGTTGCTGCCCGAGGGTGGGTTGCCGAAGGGGGCGGTGGTCGCCTATTCCGGGGCGCATTCGCTGCTCACCGGTCTGCTCGCCGCGGTGACCGGGGCGGGTGGGCACGCGGCGGTCGTCGGGCTGCCCCGGCTGGGTTTGCTGGCCGCCGCCGAGATGGGAGCCCAGCTGTCCCGGCTGGCCGTCATCCCCGATCCCGGCCCCGATCCCGCCGAGGTCGCCGCCGTGCTCCTCGACGGGCTCGACCTGGTGGTCCTCGGCCTCGACGGCTTCGCCGTACCGCCCGCCCGCTGCCGGGTACTGACCGCCCGCGCCCGCAATCGCGGCGCCACCCTGATCGCCGCGGGCGGCACCTGGACCGACCCGGCCCTGCGCCTGGACTCCCGCGTCACCGGCTACCGTGGCCTCGGCGCGGGTCGCGGCCGCCTGCGCTCGGTCTGCCTCGACGTCCGCGTCAGCGCCAAGGCGGGCCCACCCCGCCACGGCCGCATGGACCTGTGCGCCCACGCGGGCCGCACCGAATGGCAGACCCGCGAAACCGTCACCGGCGCAACCGAATGCACCGCTCTACACGAAGCGGTGTCATGAGCACCGGTGCGCGACCGTGAGCCCGAGCGTCATCCGGCTCGCCCACCTTGGCTCGGCAGACAGCTGGTGGGTCGTTCGAAGGCCGCACCGTGACCGGGCGTGATCGGGTGCTCGCGGTGTGGTGTCCGGACTGGCCCGCCGTGGCGGCCGCGGCGGTGGCCGGGGTGGCGGCGGACCGGCCGGTGGCGGTACTGCGGGGGAACCGGGTGGTGGCGTGTTCGGCGATCGCGCGGGCCGACGGGGTGCGGCGCGGGATGCGGCGGCGTGATGCCCAGGGGTGCTGCCCGGAACTCGTTGTCGTACCGGATGATCCGGACCGCGATGGCCGCCTGTTCGAGCCGGTGGTCGAGGTCGTCGACGCGACCGTGCCGGGCGTGGAGGTATTGCGGCCGGGTCTCGTCGTGCTCGGAGCACGCGGTGCCGCACGGTATTTCGGGTCCGAGGAGGCGGCGGCGGAACAGCTGATCGACGCCGTCGCGGCGGCGGGTGCCGAGGCGCAGATCGGGATCGCCGACGCGGTGTCCACGGCGGTGATCGCGGCGCGACGCGGCGCGATCGTGGCGCCGGGGGCGGGTGCGCGGTATCTGGCCACGCTGCCGGTGGCCGAGCTGGCGAGCGAACCGAGCCTGGCCGCGCCGGAACGCGCTGAACTGGTCGACCTGTTGCGCCGCTTGGGTTTACGCCGCATCGGCGATTTCGCGCGCCTGGCACCCGCCGAGGTGGCCTCGCGCTTCGGCGCCGACGCCGTGCTCGCGCACCGCACCGCGCGGGCCCTGCCGGAACGCCCGCCCTCGGCGCGCCCGCCCGCCCCGGAACTGACCGTCGAGCTGGCCTGCGACCCGCCGGTCGACCGGGTCGACGCGGCCGCCTTCGCGGGCCGTCAGCTCGCCACCAACCTGCACGCGGCGCTCACCGCGGCCGGAATGGCCTGCACCCGCCTCGCGGTGACCGCGCGCACCGAGGCGGGCGAGGAACTCACCCGGATCTGGCGCTGCGCCCGCCCGCTCACCCCCGCCGACACCGCCGACCGCGTCCGCTGGCAGCTCGACGGCTGGCTCACCCATCGCGCCCGCCCCACCGCGCCCATCGTCACGCTCACCCTGGAACCGGTCGAGGTGATCGCCGCGGGTGCCCTGCAGCTGGGGCTGTGGGGCGGCGAGGGCGAGGAGACCGAGCGGGCCCGCCGCGCGCTGGTCCGGGTGCAGGGGCTGCTCGGCGGCGAAGCGGTGCGCATCGGCGTGCTCAGCGGCGGCCGCGGCCCCGCCGAGCGCATCACCACCATCGCGCTCGGCGACGAGCTGACCCCCGCCGCCGACCCCACCCACCCCTGGCCCGGCAGGCTCCCCGAACCCGCCCCCACCCTGCTCCTGCTGCACCGCCCGGTCGTCCACTTGACCGACGCCGACGGCCTGGCCGTCCTCGTCACCGACCGCGGCCTGCTCACCGCCGACCCCGCCCACCTGCGCTGGGGCCGCAAGGAATGGGCGCTGCTCGGCTGGGCCGGGCCCTGGGCGGTCGTCGAACGCTGGTGGTCGGCCGATCCCGCCGTGCCCGCCGTCCGCGTCCAGGTCCAGCTCGACGCCGCCGCCACCGAGATCCGCGCGGTCCTGCTGGTCTACGACGCCACCGACTGGCACGCGGAGGGCGTCTACGAATAGCGCCGGTTCTAGAGTTGTGGTGCCCGTCCCGACCGGCTGGACGGCCGGTCGCGGAGAGGAGCGCCATGAACCCGTTCGAGGGGATGCTGTGCTCGGCGGCCGCCGCGGACCTCCCGCTGCCCGGCACCGCCGTGCACGTCACCGGCTGGCTGGGGATCGAGCATCCCGGGGCGTGGGGGCGTGATGTGATCGGGGATCAGGTGCTCGGCCCCGAGATCACCGCGGAACTGGCCGCGCGCACCTCGGCGGCGAAGGTCCGCCCCACGCTGATCCGCAGGCCCGGCCGTCACGAGTTCACCGGGAAACGCACCGTCCTGCTGGCCGCCTCGCGGCCGGAGGGTTCGTGGTGCGAGCGGTTCGAGATCACCGACCTGCGCGAACTCTTCGACATCGACCTGCATCTCACCGCCGGTCCGGCCCCGGGAATCGGTGCGCCCGTGGATGATCCGATCGTGCTGGTCTGCGCCCACGGCAAACGCGACCAGTGCTGCGCGCTGCTCGGCAGGCCGATCGCGGCGGCGCTGTCGGCCGAGCATCCCGGCCGGATCTGGGAGGCCTCGCACACCGGCGGCCACCGCTTCGCCCCCGCCGTCGTGGTGCTCCCGACCGGCCTCACCTACGGCCGCGTCGACGCCCCCGCCGCCCAGGCCCTGCTCACCGCCGCCGACGCGGGCGAGGTCGCGCTCACCGGCCTCCGCGGCCGCAGCTGCTACCCGCCGATCGCCCAACTCGCCGAAATCGCTGTCCGCGAACAGGTCCCGGCCGCCCTCGACGACCTCACCGTCCACCTCGACCCGGCCCCCACCCACGACCCCGCCCTCGCGGGCGCCGCCATCGTCACCCACCGCGACGGCCGCCGCTGGCACGTCACCGCCCGCACCGTCCCCGCCGCACCCCGCCAGGCCAGCTGCAACGCCGCTCCCAAACCGGCCACCTACCTGGAAGCGGTCTCGGTCCAGGAACTCGTCGCGGCCCAGGGCGATCAACCACCGTCGAGGTAGGCGCTCCGCCGGGACGACACCGCTCGCGGCCCCCGGCGCCGCGAGCGATCGGCCACGGTGAGCCGGGTGTCCGGGAACCGCTCGCGGTGTGCGGTCCCGGCTGCCGATCACCCGGCTCGATTCGTCTCTGGCGCAGCCTGATTCACCAGTGTGTCCCCGGCACCCACCGCGCCGCCCGGCGCAGGGCGGTACCGGTGGCCTTGCGGGCAGCCGAGCGCGGCTTGGGTGCGGGCGGCGGCGGCACCTCCACCGCGACCTCCTCGACCGATTCACCCTTGGCCGCAGGCGAATCCGGCAGCGCGCGGTAGTAGCGGTGCAGGACGCGGTCGCGCAGGCGCGGGGTGATGATGCCGCCGTATTCGGCCAGGGTGCCGAGCGGGACATCGATGCGCTTGGGGCGTTCGGAGAGGGCGCGCACGATGGTGCCCGCGGCCCATTCGGGAGATTCGGAGGGGCCCTGATCGCCGCTGGGCGCGATCATCGGAGTGCGCACCAGCGGCATGTGGATGGTGGTGAAACTTACGCCGTCGGCGAGGGTTTCGATCGCGGCCACCTCGGCGAACTTGTCCAGCGCGGCCTTGCTCGCCAGATACGCGGCGAAACGGGGCGTGGCCACCTGCACCCCGGCACTGGAGATATTGACGACATGGCCGAAGCCGCGCTCGCGCATCTGCGGCAGCAGGGCGAGGGTCATCCGGACGGCGCCGAAGTAGTTGACCGCCATGGTGCGCTCGAAGTCGTGCATGCGGTCGGTGGACCGGTGGATGGCGCGGCGGATGGACCGGCCCGCGTTGTTGACCAGCATGTCGACATGGCCGTGCTGATCGAGGATGGCCTTCACCGCGGCCTCCACCGATTCGGCGTCGGTGACATCGCACTGATAGCCGTAGGCGCGCCCGCCCGCGTCGGTGATCTCGGTGACCACCTCGGCGAGCTCGTCACCACGCCGGGCGAGGAGGAAGACCACGGCGCCCTTGTTCGCGACCGCGAGCGCGGCGGCCCGCCCGATCCCGGACGACGCGCCGGTGATGACGACATGCCTGCCGGTCAGCTCGCGCTGCCGCTTACGGCCCTGTGCACCTGGAGAAACCTGGGACATCACTGCTCCTTTGCAGCTCGTTCCCTCCTAACTTACTCCAAAGTAAGTTCCCTGACCAGACTCGAAAATATGTTCGAAAGCCTCTCGCCAATATTCGAACGTATGTGCGATACTGGTGCGCATGGCGGACGATCGGATGGCGGATATCTATGCCGCGGTGCGGCTCGGCGGTTTTGATCAGCAGGCAGCGCGCGCGGCGCTGACCAGGCTCTGGGACGAGATAGGGGAAGGTGGCGACCCATTGCATCGCTGCGTGATCGCGCATCACCTGGCGGATGTGCAGGAGTTGCCGGAGGGCGCGCTGCTGTGGGACCAGCGGGCGCTGGCCGCGGTGTTCGGGCCGGGCATCCCGCTCGACGAGGGGCTGCGCGGGTTCCTGCCCTCGCTGTATCTGAACCTGGCCGACAGTCACCGCCGCGTCGGTGATTTCGACATGGCGCGGATGCAGCTGGCCATCGCGCGCGGGCACCTCGACGTGCTCGCCAACGATGCCTACGGCGCGGTGATCCGCTCGGGTCTGGGACATGTGGAGGCGGCGCTGGAGACGCGCTCGATGGAGCGTCTGCCCGCGAGTTAGGGGCTGGGCGGCCCGGGTGAGAGGAGTGGGTGCGTGGGCTGGAGCAATGGTCCGCCGACCTGGTCGGAGCTGGAGCGGGTGCTCTCGGGCAAGCCGAGCGCCCGCCCGGCCGAGGACATGCACCCCGGCGACGGCGGCGACAGCCCCGCCTGGTCACGCAAACGCGGCGAGTACCGCGCCACCGCGCTCGACCGGCCCAGCGGCCCGACCGTGCCCTACGCCGAGTTGCACGCCCACTCCGCCTACAGCTTCCTCGACGGCGCGAGCCAGCCCGAGGAACTGGTGGAGGAGGCGGTCCGGCTGGGCCTGGACGCGCTCGCGCTCACCGACCACAACGGCTTCTACGGGACCGTCCGGTTCGCCGAGGCGGCCAGAGAATGGGGAATGCCAACGGTTTTCGGTGCCGAACTGTCACTGGGAACCGATGCGGAGGCGGCGCCGGGCCGAGGGGATGCGGTCCGGCGCCGTTCTGTGCCACGCGGGGGATCACGGGTCGCGACGGGAACCGAGGGGACGGCAGCGACGTCCGGCAGCGGGCATTCGCTGGGCGATCCCGCACCGAACGTCGAGCATCAGCGCGCAGCCGAGCGCCGGGGCGAGCCGGGGGCTGGGCGCCGCACCGGGCGTCAGGGTGTGCCCGCGTGGCGCGCCGGGCACGGGGGTGAACCCGATCCCGTGCGACGCACCGGCCACCGGGACGCCCCGGACTCCATGCCGCGCACCGGGTTTCCCGATCCCGCTGGGCCGCATCTGCTGATCCTGGCGCGCGGCCAGGAGGGGTATCGGCGGCTGTCCAGGCAGATGGCCGACGCGCACATGGCCGCGGGCGCGAAGGGCATCCTGCGCTACGACCTCGACACTCTCACCGAGGCCGCGGGCGGGCACTGGCACATTCTCACCGGCTGCCGCAAAGGCCACCTGCGCCTCGCCCTCGAACAAGACCTGGCGGCGGGCGATACACGCCTGCCGAAAGCCGAAGCGGCCCTGCGTGATCTGGTCGAACGCTTCGGTGACGACCGGGTGAGCGTCGAACTCACCCACCACGGCATCGCCACTGACGATGAACGCAACGCCTACCTGGTCGCGCTGGCCGACCGGATCGGCATCCCGATCCTGGCCACCACCGGCGCGCATTTCGCCGCGCCCGCCCAGCGCAAGCGTGCCATGGCACTGGCCGCGATCCGCGCGCGGAGCAGTCTCGACGAGATGGCGGGCTGGCTGCCGTCCACCGGCGGCGCGCATCTGCGTTCGGGCGCGGAGATGGCGCGGCTGTTCGCCGAGTACCCGCGGGCGGTGTCGCATGCGGTGGACCTGGCCCGCGAGTGCGCGTTCGACCTGCGCCTGATCGCGCCGAAGCTGCCCCCGTTCGACGTGCCTCCGGGCCACGACGAGGACTCGTGGCTGCGTCATCTCGCGCTGAAGGGCGCCGCCGAGCGGTACGGCCCGCCGGAACGGAATCCCGAGGCGTACCGCCAGATCGAGCACGAGCTCGCGGTGATCAAGCGGATGACCTTCCCCGGCTATTTCCTGGTGGTGCACGACATCGTCGAGTTCTGCGAGAACAACGACATCCTGTGCCAGGGCCGGGGTTCGGCGGCCAACTCCGCGGTCTGCTACGCCATCGGTATCACCAATGTCGATCCGGTGGCCAACAAGCTGCTGTTCGAACGGTTCCTGTCCACCGAGCGCGACGGTCCGCCCGATATCGATGTCGATATCGAGTCCGACCGGCGCGAGGAGGCCATCCAGCACGTCTACACCAAATACGGCCGCGACTACGCCGCCCAGGTGGCGAACGTGATCACCTATCGCGGCAAGTCGGCGGTGCGCGATGCCGCTCGCGCACTGGGCTTTTCGCCCGGCCAGCAGGACGCGTGGAGCAAACAGGTGAGCCGCTGGTCGGGCGTGGCTGCCGAGACCGGCACCGACATCCCCGCGCCCGTCCTCGAACTGGCCGGTGAACTCGACGGTCTGCCACGGCATCTGGGCATCCACTCCGGTGGCATGGTGATCTGCGACCGGCCGATCGCCGATGTGTGCCCGGTGGAATGGGCGCGCATGGCCGGGCGCAGCGTGCTCCAGTGGGACAAGGACGATTGCGCCGCCGTGGGTTTGGTGAAGTTCGACCTGCTCGGCCTCGGCATGCTCTCGGCGCTGCACTACATGATGGACCTGGTCCGTGAGCACAAGGGCGAGAAGGTCGAACTGCACGCGCTCGACCTCGCCGAACCCGCCGTCTACGAGATGTTGCAGCGGGCCGACTCGATCGGGGTGTTCCAGGTGGAGTCGCGCGCGCAGATGGCGACGCTGCCCCGGTTGAAGCCGCGCGAGTTCTACGACCTGGTGGTGGAGGTGGCGCTGATCCGGCCCGGGCCCATCCAGGGCGGCTCGGTGCACCCGTATATCCGCAGGCGCAACGGGCTGGAGGACCCCGTCTGCGACCATCCCGCGCTGGAACACTCGCTCGCCCGCACGCTCGGGGTGCCGCTGTTCCAGGAACAGCTCATGCAGATGGCCATCGATGTGGCCGGTTTCAGCGCCGCCGAAGCCGACCAGCTGCGCCGCGCCATGGGCTCCAAACGCTCACCGGAGAAGATGGAACAGCTCAAGGAGCGCCTCTATCGGGGCATGCGCGAGCTGCACGGCATCACCGGCGAGGTCGCCGACCGCATCTACGAGAAGCTCTACGCCTTCGCGAATTTCGGTTTCCCGGAAAGTCATTCGCAGAGCTTCGCCTCGATCGTGTTCTATTCCTCGTGGTTCAAGCTGCACCACCCCGCCGCCTTCTGCGCCGGTCTGCTGCGCGCCCAGCCGATGGGTTTCTACTCCCCGCAGTCGCTGGTGGCCGACGCCCGCCGTCACGGCGTGCTCGTGCACGGCCCCGACATCAATGCCAGCCGCGCCGAACCCACCCTGGAGAACGCGGGCACCGAGGTCCGCCTGGGCCTGTCCGGCATCCGCCACCTCGGCACCGACCTCGCCGACCGCATCATCACCGAACGCGCCGCCCACGGCCCCTTCACCTCGATGCTCGACCTCACCGGCCGCATCGAACTGTCCGTCACCCAGGTCGAATCCCTCGCCACCGCAGGCGCTTTGGACAGCCTGGTCGACCACATCGACAGCGTGGGTGGTCGACTCGACGACGACCGTCGACCGAACCGAGCCGACGATGACGCATGCGGCGCCGGGCGGAGCGACGAGGCGGCAGTGCGCAGCGCGCGGCGAGGCGATGAGGCTATGCGCGGTGCGGGGCGGGGCGAGGAGGCGGTGCGCGGCGCGCGGCGGGCGGCGTTGTGGGCGGCGGGGGCGGCGGCGCGGGAACGCGCGGACCTGCTGCCCGGGACCGGACCGGTGACCGCGGCCCCGTCCCTGCCCGGCATGAGCGCGCTCGAGATCGCCGCCGCCGACGTGTGGGCCACCGGCATCTCACCCGGCAGCTACCCCACCGAATTCCTGCGCGAGCACCTGAACTCGCTCGGTGTCGTCCCGGCCGCTGACCTGCTGCTCGTCGAGGACGGCACCCGCATCCTGGTGGCGGGCGCGGTCACCCACCGGCAGCGCCCCGCCACCGCCGCGGGCGTCACCTTCCTCAATCTCGAGGACGAGACCGGCATGGTGAACGTGGTCTGCTCGGTCGGCCTGTGGCAGCGCCACCGCCGCCTCGCCCAGAGCGCCACCGCCCTGCTGGTACGCGGCCGCATCCAGAACGCCGAGGGCGCGGCCAGCCTCGTCGCCGACCACCTCGAACACCTCGACCTGCGCATCGTCGCCCGCTCCCGCGACTTCCGCTGACGCGCCCAACGGGTCATACCATCTAGGCATGACCAAGACGACCGTGTACCTCTCCGAGGAGTTGGCGGTCCGGCTCGATGCCGAAGCTGCCGCGACCGGTGTCAGCAAGGCGGCACTCATCCGACGGGGGATCGCGATGCTGCTCGAGGCTTCCGCGGTACCGAAGAGCGACGCGCCACTACCGGTGTTCCGTAGTGGCCGGGCCCGCACCGTCGCGGAGATGGATCAGTCGAGCTACGACCACATCAAGTCCCGGTCCGAGCGCCGATGATCATCGGCGCCGACACCTCGGCTGGTTTCGCCGCGTTCGACGCCGACCAGCCCGAACACGACCGGGCGGCAGCCGTCATGGCGACCGAGACTCTGGTGATCTCGCCGCTGGTTTTGACCGAGCTGGATCATCTCGTGCACCGTGATCTCGGTTTCGACGCGGCGATGCAGGTCATCGAGGCCCTGATGACGCGCATGCTGGACGGCCGGTATCGGCTCGCTGAACTCGAGCACGTCGATCTCGCTGCGGCACAGACGATTCGGGCCAAATACGAAGGTTTGCGGCTCGATCTCGCTGACGCGGTCGGCGTCGCCTTGGCCGACAAGTACCGGACCGACTGCATTTTCACGCTGGGTCAGCGGGACTTCCGGGCGGTCGAACCGCTCACGCCCGGCGCCGCGACATTCCGCATCCTGCCCGCCGATCTATAGTCGGCGGCTCCGCCCGCGGACGGCCGCGGCGCATTACGCTGCGACCATGCGCAAGCTTGCGGTGATGCTGATCGGAATGCTCGGGCTGCTGTTCCTGGTGGGGTGCGGTAGCGGCGGGGACGACGAGTCCTCCGGTGGGGCCGCGACCCCGAGCCTGTCCGGGCCCGCCGCCGCGCCCGCCCCCGGCTACCGGGAGGGCGCACCCGCCAAAGACAGTCCCGCACCGGCGGACTCGACGCGCAAGGAGGTGATCACCGGCTCGGTCGATATCTCCACCGGCGATCCGATCGCGGGCGCGGCGACCGTCACCGACCAGGTACGCGCCGTGGACGGCCGCATCGACAGCCGCACCGAACAGCCCGGCACCGACAAGCGCAACGCGCGCGCGGTGCTCAGCGTGCGGGTGCCCGCCGACAAGACCGATGCCTTCATCAGCGGGCTCGACGGCATCGGCACCGTCACCCGGGTCACCACCAACCGCGACGACGTCACCATGCAGTGGCAGGACCTCGATGCCCGCATCCGTGCTCTGCAAGCCTCCGTCGACCGCCTGCGCGCGCTCATGGCGGGCGCCACCAACACCGCCGACCTGATCGCCGCCGAGGAAGCGTTGTCGAGCAGGCAGGGTGAACTCGACAGCCTCACCGCGCAGAAGCGCTCACTCGACGACCAGGTGGCCCTGTCCACCCTCACCATCACCCTCACCGCCGATGACAAGCGCACCCCCGGCGAGGCCGACAACTTCTGGGACGGCGTCGTCGCGGGCTGGCACTCGCTGCTCGACTGGCTGCACGACGCGATCGTCTTCCTCGGCAAGGCCCTGCCCTGGCTCGGCTTCCTCGCCGTGATCGGCGCGGTGCTGTGGACGGCCCTGCGCTGGCTGCTGCGCCGCCGGTCCACGGCCACACCCGTCGCGAGCACGACCGCCGGGCCAGCACAGCCGGAACCGAACCGCCCCGCCTCCGAACCGCACTCGACCACGAAGGGAGCCGACGGTGCCGACGGTCCGGGCGACGATCAAACCCAACAGCCGTAAGGGCCCGTTGGTCGAAACCGCCGACGACGGCACCCTCACCCTCTACGTCCGCGCCCCCGCCGTCGAGGGCAAGGCCAACAAGGCCGCCATCGAACTCCTCGCCACCCACTTCGGCGTAGCCAAATCCGCGGTCCGCCTCACCGCGGGCGCCACTTCGCGCTTCAAGCGCTTCGAGATCGGCACCTGATCAGGCGTCGTCAGGAGTGATCAGTTCCACGCGCGGGAAGTAGGTGCGGAATCGGGCAGCGTCTCTGGTGAGCAGTCGGTAGCCCGAGTACGCCGCGTGCGCCCCGATGTAGAAGTCCGGCAGTGGGCTACGTTTCTCTCCACCTCGCCGCCGATAGGCGACGAACGCTTTGCTCGCCACGAACCCGGCCTGGAACGGCAGCGGGAGGCGCTCGAGATCGGCTTCCGGAATGGCTTCGTCGAGGTCTTCGATGGCGTCGAAACCGCCTGCTACCTCCGCGTAGATGATCGGATTGATCACCGTCGGCCCGGCATCCCGTGCCTCGGCCAGGGCGTCATCGGACCAATCCGCCCACTTCGGGTCGTCGGTGAGCACATCGAGCAGCACACAGGAGTCCACCAGGGTGATCGGCCGGTTGTGAGCGAGTCTCAGCGGACGCCCCGCACCCTGACCGTCAGCCACGGAAGAGTTCCATGAGTTCGTCTGTGCTCATCGAGGTTGTCGCCCGGCCGCGCATATGCCCGGTGAGCCGCTTCCCGCGACGTGTCGCGCCCTCACGCCGCACGATCTGCAAGGTATTGCCCACCTCGATGACCTCGACCTC
Organism: Nocardia sp. SSK8; assembly: GCF_037034205.1. NCBI lineage: Bacteria > Bacillati > Actinomycetota > Actinomycetes > Mycobacteriales > Nocardiaceae > Nocardia > Nocardia sp. SSK8. The sequence goes on along the minus strand of NZ_JBAGKD010000007.1, from coordinate 173,411 downwards.
ATCGCCCTCTTCGAACCCGAACTTTCGTCGGAGTTCGGCCGGAATCGTGACCTGTCCCTTGCTGTTCAAGCGCACCGCGCACCACCTTGCTCTCAGGAAGGGAAGAGATACGTAATACATACGATACGTGTCTATTGAATCCCGTACCAGCTCGAGCGCTTCGAGATCGGGGAGCGTCAGACGGCGTCGGGGAAGCCCTGCTGTCGCCATGCCTCGTACACCGCGACCGCGGCGGTGTTGGACAGGTTCATCGAGCGCCGCCCCGGCAGCATCGGGACCCGCACCTGCTCGGTGATGTGCGGATCGGCGAGCACCTCGGCGGGCAATCCGGTGGGTTCGGTGCCGAAGAGCAGGACGTCACCGGGCTGGTAGGCGATATCGGTGTAGCGGGTGCTCGCCTGGGTGGTGAAGGCGAAGACCCGCTGCGGTCCGATGGCCGCCCATGCCGTCGCCAGGTCGGGGTGCACGATGACCGAGGCGAGGTCGTGATAGTCCAGCCCGGCCCGCCGCAGCTTGGCCTCCGACAGATCGAAACCCAGCGGCTCGATCAGGTGCAGCGTGCAGCCCGTGCCCGCCACCAGCCGGATCGCGTTACCGGTGTTCGGCGGAATCACCGGCTGATGGAACATCACATTGAACACCGCAGCAGGGTACTGCCCGGCGGCGCCCCGGATGCCGAGGAGGGTCGGTGTGCGGGGGTTCCGCGACACTGGAACAATCGGGGCGTGAACAAGGCGGAGACGACCGGCAAGCACCGTGTGGTGCGGTTGAGTGCCTGGCAGCAGTATCTGCGCAGTCATCTGCCGATGACCGTGGTGACCGCGCTGATCATCGTCGCCGTCGGGTTCGTGGCGTGGGATCGCTGGCGTCGGGGGGCGCTCATCTTCGGTAGTGCCGCGCTGGTGGCGGCGGCCTTCCGGCTGTGTCTGCCGACTGTGCAGGTCGGGCTGCTCGCGGTGCGTAGCAAGCCGTTCGACGTGGCCGCGCTGACGGCGCTGGGTAGTTCCATCGTCTTCCTGGCGGCCACCATCAATACGCTCGGCGTCAGCTGACGAAACGGCCGCGCCCGGAGTGGACGCGGCCGTGTGGTGCTCGGTTTCAGGCGGAGGCGACGGAGCCCTCCCACAGGCTGCGGGTGCCCTGGCTGCCGTAGCGCTCGCGGGCCTCGGCGGGGGTGATCGTGGCCTGGTGACGCGGCGGCGAGGCGGCGGCGTGCGCGGCCAGGATCTGCCCGGTCATCTTCGCGACATACGGGCTGGCCATGATCAACCCCCGGTTACCGCGCAGCGCGGTGGCCCACACCAGTGCCTTCCACGGCAGCCGCGCCGAGACGTCGACGATTCGCGGCAGGTCGAACCGGCCGAGCTCACGCATCCAGGCGGGCAGCGTCGCGATCGTCGCCAGCGACAGCACCCGCCCGCCCGCCGCGAACGTCAGGCCCTTGTCCGCCGACGGCCACAGCAGGTAGTGCATGGCCCGCACAGCCCGCTCGCTGACACACAGCTGCGGCCGCATCCGCGCGAAATAGGCACGCACCTGCTCGCGATTGCGCGGCACATCGGCGGGCTTACAGGTCTGTAGCTCGGCGGCGATGACGCAGTCGGCCCAGTACCGGTCCTCCTCGGCCGGGCTCAGCGGGCCGGGGCCGAACATCTCGTAGGCCTTGAGCACCGAATGCCAGCCGGTGACGTGGATCCACAGCTGGGACTCGGGGTTGTTGGCGCTGTAGCGCTTGCCGCTGATCGGCTCGATGCCCGTCATCGGCGCGTGCACCTTCATCAGATGCTCGGCGGCCTGGATGGCGGTGCGGCCGTCGCCGAGGGCGACCAGCAGGAAGTAGGACAGGGTGTGGTCGAGACGGGTCGCGGGATTGTCGTAGATCCCGTGCGAGTCGGCCACCGCGGCGGTGAGGAACGGGTCGAAGTGCTCGAGGGTGACCGCGCGCTGGAATCCGATCAGCGCGGTCGGGGCGGCCCACACCTTCCAGGTGGGGGAGTCCGGCCCGAAGAAGCCGTAGTCGTCGCGGCGCAGGGAAGACGGATCGAAGGCCATGCAACTGCTCCTTTGCAGTGCCGAGGCGAACCTCGCAAGTGAATACAACGCAACCGTAGCAATTGTGCGGATTGAATACAACGGTTGTGTAGGATTTGCCTTGATGGGCGAACGGTAACGTTCGGAGGGTGAAGGGAGGTCCCGTGACCGCCACGCAGGAACAGCGGCCCCGGCGCCGCTACGCCCCCCGGCTACCGCCGCACGAACGCCGGGCCCAGCTGCTCGACGCCGCCTTCGCGGTGCTGGGCCGGATGGAGCTGCACGAGCTCAATATGGAGGCCGTCGCCCAGGAGGCCGGGGTCGGCAAGCCGGTGCTCTACACGGTGTTCAAGACCAGGGCCGAGCTGGTGGAAGCGCTACTGGAACGCGAGCGCGAACGTGGGCTGGCACAGATCGCGGACACCTTGCCCGCCGATCTGATCGGCGCCGAACCGGTGGCCGCCGCCTCGGCGACGGTGGAAGCCTTCGTCGGCCTGGCGCTGGCGAACCCGACCCGCTGGCGGCTCATCCTGGCCACGCCGGCCAGCGCGCCCGACGAATACCGGGCCGCCCTGCGCGCCTCCCGCACCGATATCCTCGCGCGGGCGACGGCGCTGGTCGAAGCGGGGATCGCGACCCTGCCGCGCTGGACGCACATGGACGCGGGGCTGCTGGCGAACGCGACGCTCACCGTGGCCGAGATGCTCGGGCGCCTGGCCGTCAGCGATCCCGACGAGTATCCGCGCGAACGCCTACAGGACTTCGTCCGCTCGGTGGTGGTGCTGGTGGGCGGGTCGGTGCCGGACTGAGCCTCAGCGGCTCTCGCGGGCCATCCGGATGGTCTCGGTGAGCAGCTTGGCGACGGCGGCGGCCTCGGTGAGGAAGCCGTCGTGGCCGTCGCGCGAGTGCACGATCTCGAGCCCCGCGCAGCCCGGCAGGCCCTCGGCCAGCTCGGCCTGGGTGTGCAGGGGATACAGGCGATCGGAGTCGACACCGCCGACCACACACGGCACCGGCGTCGAGGCCAGCGCGGCGGCGATCCCGCCGCGTCCGCGCCCGATGTCGTGGCGGTTCATCGCCTCGCTGAGCAGCACATAGGTGGCCGGGTCGAAGCGCTGACAGAGCTTGTCGGCCTGGTGCTCGAGGTAGCTCTGCACCGCGTAGCGGCCGCCGGTCCACGGGTCCTCGTCGCCCTGAGGCGAGTTGGCGAAGCGGTGGTCGAGTTCGCCCTCGGTGCGGTAGGTCAGGTGCGCGATGCGCCGGGCCAGGCCCATGCCGGTCATCGGCGCGCGGCCGGTGCCGTGGTAGTCGCCGCCCTGCCAGTCCGGGTCGGCCTTGATGACGGCCATCTGGGTGGTCTGGGTGCCGATCTGATCGGCGGTGGCCCTGGCCCCCACGGCCAGCACCAGCGCCGCGGCCACCCGCGCGGGGCGGCTGATCATCCACTCCAGCACCCGCATGCCGCCCATCGACCCGCCGACGACCGCGCCCAGGCGCTCGACGCCGAGCAGGTCGAGCAACTGCGCCTCGGCGGTCACCTGGTCACGGATGGTCAGGTCGGGAAAGCGGGTGCCCCACGGCTTTCCGTCGGGGGCCGGACTGGCCGGGCCGGTGCTGCCCTTGCAGCCGCCGAGCACATTGGTGGCGATCACGCACCATTCGTCGGTGTCGATCGGCGCACCGGGGCCGACCATGCCCTCCCACCAGCCCGGCGCGGGATTGTCCGGGCTGGCGATGACGGCGGAGTCGCCGGTGAGCGCGTGCTCGACCAGCACCACATTGTCCAGGGTGGGCGAGAGCTCGCCCCAGCGCTGCACCGCGAGCCGCGCATCGGGGACCACGGCGCCGTTCTCCAGCGTCACGTCCCCGATGGCGACCACGCCGAGACGCCCGTCCGGTGGTGGCAGCAGGGCCACCCCGGCAGCGGGACGGGCGATCGGCGATTCGGTGCTCACAGTCACGTCGTCGCCGCCGCGAAACCGGCCCGCAGATCGGCCAGGATGTCGTCGATGCCCTCGATACCCACCGCGAGCCGCACCAGCCCCGGAGTCACGCCGGCGGCCAGCTGCTCTTCCGGCGTCAACTGCGAGTGCGTGGTCGAGGCCGGGTGAATCACGAGAGAACGCACATCACCGATGTTAGCTACATGGCTGTGGAGGCTGAGCGCGTCCACGAACTTCTTGCCCGCGTCGACGCCCCCGGCCAGCTCGAAGGCCACGATCGCGCCCGCGCCCTTGGGTGCCAGCCGCTTGATCCGCTCGTGCCAGGGCGAGGACTCCAGGCCCGCGTAGTACACGGTCTCCACGCCCGGCTGTTCGGCGACGAACTTCGCCACCGCCTCGGCGTTCGCCACGTGACGTTCCACCCGCAGGCTCAGCGTCTCGATGCCCTGGGCGATCAGGAAGGCGTTGAACGGTGACACCGCCGCGCCCAGATCGCGCAGCAGCTGCACGCGCGCCTTGAGCGCGAAGGCCGGTGCGCCCAGGTCGGCGAAGACGGCGCCGTGGTAGCTCGGGTCGGGCTCGGTGAAGCCGGGGAAGCGCGCGTTGCCCTCGGCGTCGCGCACGGTCCAGTCGAAGGTGCCGCCGTCGACGATCACGCCCGCGACCGCAGCGCCGTGCCCGCCCAGGTACTTGGTGGCCGAGTGCACGACGATGTCGGCGCCGTGGGCCAGCGGCTGGATCAGGTACGGGGTGGCGACGGTGTTGTCGACGATGAGCGGCAGGCCCGCCGCGTGCGCGACCTCGGCGATGCCGGGGATGTCGAATACGGCGCTGCTCGGATTGGCGATGGTCTCGCCGTAGAAGGCCTTGGTGTTGGGCCGGATCGCGGCCTGCCACTGGGCCAGGTCGTCGGGGTCCTCGACGAAGGAGACCTCGATGCCCAGCTTGGGCAGCGAGTAGTGGAACAGATTGTAGGTGCCGCCGTAGAGGTGCGGGCTGGACACGATGTGGTCACCCGCGCCTGCCAGGTTCAGGATCGCGCAGGTCTCCGCGGCCTGGCCCGAGGCCAGCAGCAGCGCGGCGACGCCACCCTCGAGCGCGGCGATGCGCTGCTCGACCGCGTCCTGGGTGGGGTTCATGATCCGGGTGTAGATGTTGCCCGGTTCGGCGAGCCCGAACAGCGCTGCGGCGTGATCGGTGTCGCGGAAGGTGTAGGAGGTGGTCTGGTAGATCGGCAGTGCCCGCGCGTTGGTGCTCGCGTCGGGGGCCTGGCCCGCGTGGATCTGCTTGGTCTCGAAGGTCCAGTTCTCGGGCAGGGCAGAGTCGGTCATGAAAATGCTCCAGGGTTGTGCGCCGGGGTATTCGTCAACTGGGTCGGATCGACGGACAACAACACATGGGGGCCTCCTGCGAACGCGCGCTTGCCCTCGACCTTCGAGAGCCCGGTCATCACCCGGAGCACCCCACCGCAGCTGGAGGGTTGCCGACCAGCGAGCCGGGGCTTGGCGCTGGTACTCATGACCTTGCCGTCATGTTAACCGGCGATCTCATCCGTGCGGAAATTTCCCCCGTTTTCATCGCCAACATCACTGGCCACCCGGCGTGTTGCCCGCGAGTCCGCCCGAGCTCAGTGCACTGGACCGGACCAGATGGGCGCGCGCGGGCCGGTGGGTAAGCTGGACGGGCTCGTCCCAGGGCAGTCCCGCACAGCGGGCCCTCCCATCGCGGTGAGGTCCGGGGCAGCAGTACGCTTGTCTTGTTTGCACCACACGTCCCGCAGACAACGCGGGGCATATACGTTGTCTGTTGGAACAGCTGGGGTCCGCTCACAAGCGTGTTCGCCTGGCCGTGCAATGAGGGCACCATCCTAGGAGGACACGAAGATCCATGTCCAAGATCAAGGTTGAAGGTACCGTCGTAGAACTCGACGGCGACGAGATGACCCGGATCATCTGGCAGTTCATCAAGGACAAGCTGGTCCATCCGTATCTCGACGTGAACCTCGAGTACTACGACCTCGGCATCGAGTACCGCGACAAGACAGACGACCAGGTCACCGTCGACGCGGCCAATGCCATCAAGAAGCACGGCGTCGGCGTCAAGTGCGCCACCATCACCCCGGACGAAGCGCGGGTGAAGGAGTTCGGCCTCAAGAAGATGTGGCGCTCGCCCAATGGCACCATCCGGAACATCCTGGGTGGCACCATCTTCCGCGCGCCGATCATCATCTCCAACGTGCCCCGCCTGGTGCCCGGCTGGACCAAGCCGATCATCATCGGCCGCCACGCCTTCGGCGACCAGTACCGCGCCACCGACTTCAAGGTCTACGAGGCGGGCACCGTCACGCTGACCTTCACGCCGGAGGACGGCAGCGAGCCGATCGTGCACGAGGTCGTGAAGATGCCCGAGGACGGCGGCGTCGTCATGGGCATGTACAACTTCAAGAAGTCCATCGAGGACTTCGCGCGGGCCTCGTTCAACTACGGCCTGCAGCAGAACTACCCGGTGTACCTCTCCACGAAGAACACCATCCTCAAGGCCTACGACGGCATGTTCAAGGACACCTTCCAGGAAGTCTTCGACGCCGAGTTCAAGGCCGAGTTCGACGCGGCGGGCCTGACCTACGAGCACCGTCTCATCGACGACATGGTCGCCTCCTCCATGAAGTGGGAGGGCGGCTACGTCTGGGCCTGCAAGAACTACGACGGCGACGTGCAGTCCGACACCGTGGCCCAGGGCTTCGGTTCGCTCGGTCTGATGACCTCGGTGCTGCTCACCCCGGACGGCAAGACCTGTGAGGCGGAGGCCGCGCACGGCACCGTCACCCGGCACTACCGCCAGCACCAGCAGGGCAAGCCGACTTCGACCAACCCGATCGCGTCGATCTTCGCCTGGACCCGCGGGCTCGAGCACCGGGGCAAGCTGGACAACACCCCCGAGGTGATCGGCTTCGCGCAGGCGCTGGAAGACGTGGTCATCAAGACCGTCGAGGGCGGGCAGATGACCAAGGACCTGGCGCTGCTCGTCGGCGGCGACCAGGGCTACCTGAGCACCGAGGAGTTCCTGGGCGCGCTCGACGTCAACCTGGCCAGGGCCCTGAAGCAGTAAGCCTGGTTCCGCGCCGAACCGCGGAATCGTACGGCTGGGCGAGGCGCTCGTATCGAATCCGATGCGGGCGCCTTTCTCGTGGGGAGACCCAACTCACGCCCGCTCCGGGATGCGGTGGGCCGCGCGCGGCCGTTGCATGGAAGCGTGACTGCTACCCCCACCGCCGACCGCGCGGCGCCCCGCACCGGCTGGCACCTTCCCGCGATGCTGGCGCTGGCGCTGGGTGGTTTCGGGATCGGGACGACCGAGTTCGTGACGATGGGGCTGCTGCCCGATATCGCGACGGGCTTCGGCATCTCCGAGCCGACCGCCGGGCACGCGGTCTCCGCGTACGCGCTGGGCGTGGTGGTCGGCGCGCCGGTGATCGCGGCGCTGTGCGCGCGGGTGCCGCGCAAGCAGCTGCTCATCGCGTTGATGGCGGCGTTCACCGTCGGCAATGCCGCCACCGTGCTGGCACCGACCTTCGGCACGCTGGTGCTCGCCCGGTTCGTCTCCGGGCTGCCGCACGGTGCCTACTTCGGCGTCGCCTCGCTGGCGGCGGCCACGCTCGCGCCCGCCGGGCAGCGGGCCAAGGCGGTGGCCGCGGTCATGCTGGGGTTGAGCGTGGCCAATGTGGTCGGTGTGCCCGGCGCGACCTGGCTCGGGCAGCATCTGGGCTGGCGCGACGCCTATGTGGTGGTCGCGATCATCGGGGTGGCGACGGTGGCCGCGCTGTGGCGGTTCGTGCCCGCGCTGACCAGCATGACCATCACCGATCCGCGCACCGAACTGGGCGCGCTGCGCCGCCCGCAGGTGCTGCTCACCCTCGCTGTCGGCGCGATCGGTTTCGGCGGCATGTTCGCCGTGTACACCTATATCGCCACCACCATGACCGATGTGGCGGGCATGTCCGTCGGCGCCGTCCCGATCGTGCTGGCCCTGTTCGGCCTCGGCATGATCGCGGGCAATGTGCTCGGTGGCGTCCTGGCCGACCGCGGCGTCGATCGCGCGATCCTGCTGTCGCTGCTGGCGATGGTCGTCGTCCTGGCAGGCTTCGTCCTCGCGGCCCACCACCCCGTCACCGCGGGCCTCGGCGCCTTCCTCGTCGGCGCCACCGGCGCCGCCCTGGCCCCCGGCCTGCAAACCCGCCTCATGGACGTCGCCGCCGACGCCCAAACCCTCGCCGCCGCCCTCAACCACGCGGCCCTCAATATCGCCAACGCCGCGGGCGCCTGGCTCGGCGGCCTCGTCATCGCCGCTGGCCTCGGCTACACCGCCCCCGCCGCTGTCGGCGCGGCCTTGGCCGTCGCGGGCGTACTCCTGTTCACCACCACCGTCTGGCTGGCCCGCCGCGCCATCGCCAACACGCCGTAACCGATTCGACAACGCTGCGATCCCGGCTCTGCTGCCCGGTGGTGCTGCTGGTGGTCACCCCGCCGCCACCGTCGATCAGATCTTCGCCCGGCGATTCGCGGTGGTCAGTCCGGCTTCGGTGATTCGCTGGCTATCGGGCGGGCCCAGCCGATGCTGAGGTGGACGGCGCGTTGCCATTGCTCGTATTCCTCGTCCCGGATGGCCCGGTCGGGGGTGGGGAGCCACTGGGCGGCCGCTCGCCAGTTGCGGCGCAGGCCCTGGAGGTCGGGCCAGTAGCCGACGGCGAGGCCCGCGGCGTAGGCGGCGCCGAGGGAGACGGTTTCAGTGACCAGGGGACGCACGACGGGGATGTCGAGGACATCGGCGATGGTCTGCATGAGCAGGTTGTTGGCCGCCATTCCGCCTGCTACGCGCAGGGATCGGGCGCGCAGGCCCGCGTCGGCGTTCATCGCTTCGACGACATCACGGGTCTGCCAGGCGGTGGCCTCGAGGACCGCGCGGGCGAGGTGGCCCTTGGTGACGTAGGAGGTCAGGCCGATGAGCAGGCCGCGGGCGTCGCTGCGCCAGTGGGGTGCGTAGAGGCCGGAGAAGGCGGGGACCAGGTAGCAGCCGCCGTTGTCGTCGACCGTGCTCGCGAGGGTTTCGATCTCGGGGGCGGTGGCGATCAGGCCGACGATATCGCGCAGCCACTGCACCAGCGATCCGGTGACCGCGATCGGCCCCTCCAGTGCGTACACCGGCTCCGGGCCCACCTGGTAGCCGATGGTGGTGAGCAGTCCGTGTTCGGATCGGATCAGCTCGGCGCCGGTGTTCATCATGAGGAATCCGCCGGTGCCGTAAGTACATTCGGTCTCGCCGGGCGCGAAGCAGGTCTGGCCGAACAGCGCCGCGTGCTGATCGCCGAGGGCCGCGCCGATCCGCACGCCGGGCACGACGGCCCGCGCCGTGCCGAAATCGCCGGTCGAGGGTTCGATGCGGGGGAGCATGGCGCGCGGAATATCGAAGAACCGCAGCAGTTCCTCGTCCCACTGCCGGGTCGCCAGGTTCATCAGCAGCGTGCGGCCCGCGTTGGTCACATCGGTGACGTGGGTGCCGCCGGTGAGATTCCAGATCAGCCAGGACTCCATGGTCCCGAACAGCACATCACCGCGTTCGGCGCGCTCGCGCAGACCGTCCACCTCGTCGAGCAGCCAGCGCAATCGGGGCGCGGCGAAATAGGTCGCCAGCGGCAGCCCGCTCAGCTCCGTAATACGTTCGGCACCAGGCATTTCCCGCAGCCGATCGACCAGCGCCTCGGTGCGCACGTCCTGCCAGACGATGGCGCGCCGCACCGGCAGCCCGGTGTGCCGATCCCACACCACGGTGGTCTCGCGCTGATTGGCGATCCCGATCGCCGCCACGTCCTCGGCCTCGATCCCAGCGTCCCGCAGCGCGGCGGGCACCACCTTCTCGACCGTCCGCCAGATCTCCAGCGCATCCTGCTCCACCCACCCCGACCTGGGATAATGCTGACGATGCGCGCGCTGCGCCAGCCCGGCCAGCCGTGCGTGCCGATCGAACACCAGACACCGGCTCGACGTGGTGCCCTGGTCGATGGCCAGCACGAAGCGCCCCGTCATCGAGCCTCCCTTTCGTCGGCGCGGAAACCGGTCACGCCGAACATGCCGCTGCGTCCGGCAGCGTAGACCTCCGCACCCGCTGGGATGGCCGCGGAACCACCATCCACCACGCTGACCTGCACGTCGACCCGCGCCCGCGTATCGGCTCGCGCTCGCAGGGCGGCGGTCATCTGCGCGCCGACCCGCTCTTGCCGGATGACCCGCGCCGGACCGATCCGCGCCGGGCTGGCCCGCGCCAGGCCGGGTCCTCGCCTCGGCGCGATCACTGTGCCACCCGCAGATCTCGATGGACAGCCTGCGCCGCCAGCCGAACGTGCTCGACAGCGGCCGCCCGGATCTGTGATCGGTTGTCGCACAGCCGATCCACCGGCCCGGTGATGCCCAGCGCCGCGACCACCAGCCCGCCCCGGTCCCGGATCGGCGCGGCGACGCCCGCCTCCCCGCTGCGGAACTCACCGACCTCCCCGGCCCACCCGGCCCTGCGCACCCCGGCGATCACACGGTCGAGCTCACCTCGATCGACGATCGTGCGACGAGTGAAGCTGGGCAAGGGCGTGGCGGAGGCGAGCGCTGCCTCCGGCCGGGCGGCCGCGAGCCCGGAGACCCCGACAGCACCGGAGGCGGGCGCCGCGCGCAGTCTCGCGGCCGCATAGGCCAGCAGCACCTTGCCCAGCGCGGTGGCGTGCGCGGGCAGCACTTCCCCGACGGCCAGCTGCTGCGCGCTGTTGTCGGGCCGGAAGACGTGGTGGATCACGGTGACCCCGTCCGCGCGGCCCACCGCGATCCGCACCGACTCCCCGGTGCGCGCCGCCAGCGCGTCGGCCCGGTGGATCGCCCGCGACCGCAGCTCGTTCACATCGAGCCGGTCGGTGCCGAGTTCGCCGAGCGCGTGGCCGAGCAGATAGCGCCCGGTCGCGCCGTCCTGGTCGACGAAGCCGACCCCGAGCAGGGTGCGCAGGATGCCGTGCGCGGTGGGTTTGGCCAGGTCGAGGGCCCCGGCGATCTCGCCGACCGCCAGCGGCCCCGGGGCGCGCGCGAGCAGGCGCAGCACGGCGGCGGCGCGTTCGATCGACTGGATCGGGCCCGGCACCCCTCGAACCTACCAGGCCGTTCGGCATTGTCGAACGGTGTCGATGGCGGCCCCCGGACCAGGTTCCTAGCGTGGGTTCCGCAGGGCGGGCTCACAGCGGAGTCCGGTGAAAGGACAACGATGTATGTGGGTGCGATCGACCAGGGCACCACATCGACGCGCTTCATGGTCTTCGACCGGCACGGTGCCGTCGTCGCCCGCCATCAGCTCGAGCACGAGCAGATCATGCCGCGCGCGGGCTGGGTCGAACACAATCCGGACGAGATCTGGGAGCGCACCCGCACAGTCGTCAAAACCGCACTCGCGCACGCGGATCTGACCGCCGTCGACCTCGCCGCCATCGGTGTCACCAATCAGCGCGAGACCACCGTGGTCTGGAACCGCCACACCGGCCGCCCCTACGGCAATGCCATCGTCTGGCAGGACACCCGCACCGACCGCGTCATCGCCGACCTCGACGCCGCCGGGCACACCGAGCTCATCCGCGCCCGCACCGGCCTGCCGCCCGCCCCGTACTTCTCCGGCGGCAAACTGCGCTGGGTCCTCGACACCGTCCCTGGCGTGCGCGCCGATGCCGAACGCGGCGACGCCCTGTTCGGCACCATGGACACCTGGCTCATCTGGAACCTGACCGGCGGCGTCCGCGGCGGCGTGCACGTCACCGATCCCACCAATGCCTCGCGCACCATGCTCATGGACCTGGAGACCCTCGACTGGGACGACGAGCTCCTGCGCGTCTTCGACATCCCACGCGTCATGCTCCCCGCCATCGCCTCCTCGGCCAACCCGGCGGGTTTCGGCAGCACCAACCCCGACGGCCCGTTCAAGGGCGTCGTCCCCATCACCGGCGTGCTCGGTGACCAGCAGGCCGCCGCCGTCGGCCAGGTGTGCTTCCGGCCCGGCGAGGCCAAGAACACCTACGGCACCGGCAATTTCCTCATGCTCAATACCGGCACCGAGATCGTGCGCTCGCGGCACGGCCTGCTCACCACGGTGGCCTACCGCTTCGGCGACGACAAACCGGTCTACGCGCTGGAGGGCTCGATCGCGGTCACCGGCTCGGCCGTGCAGTGGTTGCGCGACCAGATGGGGATCATCGCCGGGGCCGCGCAGATCGAGGACCTGGCGGGCCAGGTCAGCGATTCCGGCGGGGTCTACTTCGTGCCCGCCTTCTCCGGGCTGTTCGCCCCGTACTGGCGGCCCGACGCGCGCGGCGCCGTCGTCGGCCTCTCGCGCTACAGCAACAACGCGCACCTGGCCCGGGCCACCCTGGAATCCATCGCCTACCAGACCCGCGACGTGGTCGAGGCCATGCAGCGCGACGCGGGCGTGCGGCTGGAGACGCTGCGGGTCGACGGCGGCGTCACCGTCAACCAGCTGGCCATGCAGATCCAGGCCGACCTGCTCGGTGTCCCGGTCTCGCGGCCGGTCGTCGCCGAGACCACCGCGCTGGGCGCCGCCTACGCCGCCGGGCTGGCCGTGGGCTTCTGGGCCTCCACCGACGACCTGCTCGACAACTGGGCCGAAGACGTCCGCTGGTACCCCACCTGGTCCGACGAGCAGCGCGAACAGGGCTACGGCCGCTGGCTCAAAGCCGTCTCGCGCACCCTCGACTGGGCCGAGATCTGAACTCCGACAACCCCTTTGTCCAAGGAGAACCGCATGTCTGTACAACTGGACCGCAGCTACCGTGAGCAGGCGATCGCCGGGCTCGGCGCCGAGGAGATCGACGTGCTGGTCATCGGCGGCGGGGTGACCGGCGCGGGCGCCGCCCTCGACGCCGCCGCGCGCGGCCTGTCGGTGACTCTCGTCGAGGCCCGCGATTTCGCCGCGGGCACCTCCAGCCGCTCGTCCAAACTCATCCACGGCGGCCTGCGCTACCTCGAACAGATGGACTTCGCCCTGGTCCGCGAGGCGCTCAAAGAGCGTGGGCTGCTGCTGAACACCCTCGCCCCGCACCTGGTGCACCCGGTGCCGTTCCTGTTCCCGCTCCAGCACCGCGTGTGGGAGCGCGCCTACATCGGCGCGGGCATCGCCCTCTACGACACCCTCGGCGGCGCACGCACCGTCCCCATGCACAAGCACCTGACCCGCACCGGCGCACTGGAACTCGCCCCCGCGCTGCGCGAGGACGCCATGACCGGCGCCATCCGCTACTACGACGCCCAGGTCGACGACGCCCGGCACACCATGATGATCGCCCGCACCGCCGCCGACCACGGCGCCACGGTGCTCACCCGCACCAAGGTGGTCGGGCTGGAACGCGACGGCGACCAGGTCACCGGCGCGCGCGTGCTCGACCTGGAAACCGGCCGCGAGCACACCATCCGGGCCCGCGGCGTGATCAGCGCGACCGGCGTGTGGACCGACGACATGATCAAGCTGACCGGCGTCGAGTTCCCGTTCCACGTGCGCATGTCCAAGGGCGTGCACATCCTGGTCCCGCGCGACCGCCTCGACCTGCACACCGGGCTGATCATGCGCACCGAGAAGTCGGTGCTGTTCGTCATCCCGTGGGCCGAGCACTGGATCATCGGCACCACCGACACCGACTGGGCGCTGGACAAGAACCACCCCACCGCCACCGCCGCCGACGTGCGATACATTCTCGACCACGTCAACGGACTGCTGCGCGAGCCGCTGACCAGGGCCGATATCGTCGGCACCTACGCGGGTCTGCGCCCGCTGATGACCGGCGCGTCCAAGGAGACCGCCAAGCTCTCGCGCGAACACGCCGTCGCCGAGCCCGCGCCGGGCCTGTTCGTCATCGCCGGTGGCAAATACACCACCTACCGGGTGATGGCCGCCGACGTGGTCGACGCCGTCGCGGCCCGCCTCGGTGGCGACATCCCCGCCTCGACCACCGCCACCCTGCCCATCCTCGGTGCTGTCGGCTACACCGAGATGCTCGGCGACACCGCGGCACTCGCCGCCACCGCCGGGCTGCCGGTCGAGACCGTCGAGCACCTGCTCGGCCGCTACGGCTCGCTGACCGCCGACCTGCTCGACCTCGTCGGCACCGATCACACCCTGCGCCAACGGATTCCGGGCGCGCCCGACCACATCGCCGCGGAGATCGTCTACGCCGTCACCCACGAGGGCGCCCTGCACCTCGACGACGTCCTCACCCGCCGCACCCGCATCTCCATCGAGGTGCCCGACCGCGGCCTGGCCGCCGCCCCCGAGATCGCCCACCTGATCGCCCCGCTGCTCGGCTGGGACGCCGACACCACCAACGCCGAGATCAACCGCTACTACGACCGCGTCCACGCCGAACTCGCCGCCAACGAGGCCGCCGACGACGAGGCCGCCAATACCGCCCGCCTGGTCGCCGTGCACTGACCCGAAGCGGCACCCGGCGGCCACGGGATGACTACCGTGGACCCATGAATTCGCGCAGTGACCGCCGGGGCACCATCCTCATCACCGGCGCCAGCTCGGGCCTCGGCGCCGAGATGGCCCGCCAGTTCGCCGCTCTCGGCTACGACCTCGCCCTGTGCGCGCGCCGCACCGAGCGCCTCGACGAGCTGCGCGCGCGGATCCTGGCCGAGCATCCGGATCGGGTGGTCGCGGTGCAGGTGCTCGATGTGGTCGACGACGCGGCCGTCTTCCGCGTCTTCGAGGAGTTCGCCGCCGAATTCGGCACCATCGACCGCGTGGTGGTGAACGCGGGCCTGGGCAAGGGCGCGCCGCTGGGCACCGGCCGCCACGACGCCAATCGCGAGACCGCGACGGTGAACTTCCTCGCCGCCCTGACCCAGAGCGAGGCCGCGCTCACCCTGTTCCGTGCGCAGGGGCACGGCCACCTGGTGATGATCTCCTCGATCTCGGCCCTGCGCGGCATGCCCAAGACGCTCACCACCTACGCCGCCACCAAGGCGGGTGTGGCCGCCCTCGCCGAGGGCGTGCGCACGGAAAACATTCCCGGCGTGGATGTTTCGGTGATCTATCCCGGCTACATCCGTTCGGAGATGAACGACCGGATCAAGCATCAGCCGAAGTTCATGGTGGACACCGCCACCGGCGTGCGCGCCATGGTCGCCGCCATCGAGAAGCGCCGCGCCAAGGCCTATGTGCCCGCCTGGCCGTGGGTGCCCTTCGGCTACGCGCTGCGCGTGCTGCCCGCCCCGCTCGCGCGCAAACTGCTCTGAGCCCGTCGCGGGGAAACCCCGGCGGCACAGGGATGTATATGATTCATGCGCTGTGCTCGGGGGAAGATCTCGTAGGGAGACCCCGCGCGTCCCGATGAGGAGGGGAATCCGTGAAGACCCGTTTCGCGCTGTCCGCCACCGTGGCTGCCGCCGCCTTGCTGCTGACCGGTTGCCAGGAAGAGCTGCCGCCCGGTGGTCAGCCGGTCACACCGGCCTCGACCACCACCAGCTCGGCCGCACCGGCCACCCCGAACGCCGACGGCGTGCTGAACCCGGGTGACACCGGCAAGCTCGAGTCCGGTGTCGAGCTGACCATCCTGAAGGTGGAAGGCGACCAGGTCGAACGGCACGGCGCCGTCTCGGTGTTCACCTTCCAGCTCAACAACACCTCGTCGACGGCGCTGGACCGCTGGTCCTCGCCGAGCGTGGTCTACGGCGAGGACGGCACCGCCGCCGATTCGGTGCTGTCGCTGGACAAGAAGTACCTGTACGGCCTGGAAGGAAAGCTGCCGCCCGGCTCCAAGCAGACCATCAAGATCGCCTACGCGGTCCCGGTCGACAAGCTGAACCCGGCCGTCATCACCTCCGAAGAGCTGATCTGGCGCGGCGATTTCACCAAGCACGCCAAGAGCTGACACCACCGTGTGGGCGGACGCCGTTCGCCCACACGGCCCGCCGGTTCACACCGCGCGCAGGTGCCCGCGGCTGGCGTAGATGTGCTCGGCGATGAGGGTGGCGATCCGGTCCGGCGCTTCCAGCATCGGCACGTGGCCCACCCCGTGCACCAGGATGCGGTCCGCCGATTCGGGCAGTTCGCGCAGATAGCGGCGGGCGTAGACGCTGTTGGGGATGATCCGGTCGTACTCGGCCAGCAGCATCCGCACCGGCGGGCTCAGGGTGTCCAGATCGTCCATCGCCGGGGCGCGCAAACTGCCCAGCAGCATCGGGACGATCACCTCGCAGTGCAGCACCGCGGTGACCATGGTCGCCAGGTCGCGGCGCGGAATCGCGCTCACGTGCTTGCCGACCAGGAACCCGGCCACCTGCTGCACCAGCATGTTGTCGGCCACGAACTCGCTGAACCGCTTGCCGATCTCCACGAACGGGATCAGCGAGGCGAACTTGGCGCCGACCCGTAACTGGGTCAGCGAGGGCTGAGTCCACCCGCCCGCGGGCGCGATGATGGTGAGCGTGCGGGCCCGGCCGCGCCGCGCCAGCTCCAGCCCCACCCAGCCGCCGAGCGAATTGCCCGCGATATGGCAGGTGCGCCAACCCAATTCGTCGAGCTGGTTCTCGATCTGGTCGGCCAGCGCGTACACATCCAGCGACCAGCCCTCGACCTTCGGCCCACCCCAGTGCCCGGCGAAGGCGGGCGCGTACACCTCGCAGTGCGCCGACATCCGCCGCGCCACCTGTTCCCAGCAGTGCGGCGAGAGCATGAACCCGTGCAACAGCAGGACCGGGTCACCCGACCCGAGATGCAGCGCCGCGACGGGCGCGGGACGGGCGGTGGGCTTGGCGGTGCGTGACGTCATCGTCATCACCCCTTCCTGGACATCGGTGTCCCGGGGAGCTTTCCTGACCTGCCATTGTACGGTCGTACGGTGGCTCTGATCCTCTCGACAGTGAATGTGAACGGTGTTCGTGCCGCGGCGACCAAGGGCATGCTCGCCTGGCTCGACGCGACCGAGGCCGACATCGTGTGCCTGCAGGAGACGCGGGCGACCGACACGCAGGTGGCGACGGCGCTCGCGCCCGCCCTCGACGCCGGGTGGGTGCTCTCGCACGCCGAACCGGAGTCCAAGGGCCGCGCCGGGGTCGGCATCCTCTCGCGTCGCGCGCCCGACGCGGTGCGTGTCGGCTTCGGCAGCACCGAGTTCGCGGCATCCGGCCGCTACCTCGAGGCCGACTTCGGCGAGGTCACCGCGGCCAGCGTGTATGTGCACTCCGGCGAGGAGAACACCCCCAAACAAGACGAGAAATACCGCTTCCTGGCCGAACTCGGCACCTACCTGAAAACCCGCACCGGCGATTTCGTCGTCAGCGGCGACTGGAACATCGCCCCCGCCGAAGCCGACCTCAAGAACTGGAAGGCCAACCAGAAATCCGCGGGCTTCCTCCCCGAAGAACGCGCCTGGATCGCCGACCTCCTCGCCTCCGGCTACGTCGACGTCGTCCGCACCCTCCACCCCGACACCGCGGGCCCCTACAGCTGGTGGTCCTACCGAGGCCGAGCCTTCGACAACGACTCCGGCTGGAGAATCGATTATCAGCTGGCGCTGGGCGCCCTCCCCACCCGCGCCAAACAAGCCGTCGTCGAACGCGCCCCCGCCTACGACCAGCGCTGGTCGGACCACGCCCCGGTCACTGTGCAGTACCGGTGAGGTTCACGGCAGCGTGGTTCGAGGCTGCCACGCGGTGAGCAGATCGTCGGGGGTGAAGACGGCGGCGAGGTGATCGGTGGACGCGCCGGAGCGGCTGACCGCGATGAGCGGGAGGGCCGCATCCGTCAGGCGGAAGCGGTGGTTCTGCAGGGCCGTCAGGTCATGGGTGTCGAACGGGGAATTCTCCAACCACTTGATGGACCCGAGGAAAGCCAGCTCTTTGGCGACAGGTTCCCGGTCGGCGCCGACGATGTCGATCTCCACGTCATTGGTGCGGGTCCAATAGCCACCGATGGCCGGGACGGCGGGGATGTCCTGGGCCGGGAGGAGCCTGGCGAGGGACTCGCGGATCAACGGCTCCACCGCCCGGCCGCGCCAGCTCGTCCACCCGCGGCGGATCCGCGCGAGCGTCAAGTCGGCGCGCAGGCGATCGAGTTCGGCGAGGTGAGGGCCCAGGAACGTGAGCCAGAACCGGAGGTATGAGTCGGTGATGCGGTAGCGGCGGTCCTTCGAGGGAGTCAGCGAGATCGGTAGCTCCCCGGCTACGATTCCCTTGTCCGTCAAGAGGTTCAGCGCGCGGGACAGGCTGGTGTTGGCCAGTCCTCCGGCGGCGCGCGCGATATTGGTGAACGTCCGCTCGCCGCTGCCGATCGCGGCCAGGACCTGCCGCGCCAACGTCTGCTCCGGGTACTCGGCGGCGAGTGACAACTGCGCGGAGACGATCAACGGACTGACCGGATCCGCCAGTTCCCTGGTCAGGAAGGCCCACACATCATCGTTCGACCGCCAGCGCGCGCAGATGATGGGGAGTCCGCCGGTGACGAGGGTGGCGTCGAAGGCCGTCGCGGCATCGGCGCCGGTCATCGCCGCGACATCGGCGGGGCTGAGTGGGCCCAGCCGCATTTCGGTACCGCGCTGATGAAACGGGCGGCCGTGCGAGGTGAGCGCGGCCATCATGGCCAGATCGGATCCGATCAGGATCAACAGAACCGGTTTGCGGCACAGCTCGCGGTCCCACGCGCGTTGCAGGACACTTTCGAACGCGCCGGACTCGTCCATCAGGTAGGGCAGCTCATCGAGAACGACGACGCTGGGCTCGTCATCCGGCAGGATCCCGGCCAACTGCCGCAGGGCAGCAGTCCAGTTCGCCGGAAGGGCTTCGGCGAAGACCTCTGCCTCGGGCAGGGACGACTGCGCGACCGTGTCGGCGAACTCGATCAGCGGGTCCGTTCCAGGCCCGATCTCACTGGTGTAGAAGACATTCGGCACGCCACTACGCTGGGTGAACTCCTCGACCAACGCGGATTTGCCGATGCGACGGCGCCCGCGCAAGATCAGACAGCTCCCCGGCTTGGCGCTGCCGACCCCGTCCCGGACGCGATCGAGGGCCGTATCCAAGGTCCGCAGTTCACGCCAACGCCCGACGAAGTCCACACACCCTCCTTGGTATCATCGATGTTAGTAACATTGATGATACTACCGAGGTGCTCGTGTGGGGCCCACTCGGTGCCGTAGGTTCATCCCTCATGACGGATAGGCGCACTTCCCACGACCAGCGCTGGTCGGACCACGCCCCGGTGACGGTGCAGTACCGGTGAATCTTTCGCGTAAGACGCTCGGACTGCTTGCCGGGCTCGTTCTTGTTCTCGCCGCGCTGGGGCTCTCGTTGTTCGGGGGGACTGGGGACAACGGCACCACGACGTCGGTGACCAGTGCCTCGGCGGTCGCCGGAGGTACCACTACCGCACCCAAGCCCGGCCCACCGGCGACGAAGGTGGGTGGGAGTTCGGCGGCGCCGGTGACGAAGGTGGCCGGGGTGCCGGATCGGGCCTATGCCACGCTCGTGGAGATCGATGCGGGGCGGTGGCCGGATTCGGCGAATGCGCCGGGGACCAAGGGTGGGGAGCAGTTCATGAACCGGGGGACGAAGCTGCCGCCGAAGGATTCGGCGGGTAATCCGGTGAAGTATCAGGAGTGGGATGTCAATCCCAAGCAGCGCAATCGGTCTCGTGACGCGGAGCGCATCGTGACCGGCAGTGATGGGTCGGCCTGGTACACCGGGGACCACTACGACACCTTCACGAGGATGCGCTGATGCCGCGAATGCCGCTGTCGGAGTTCCTTGCTCGTCCCGGCGCCGAGACACCGGCGCGCGACCGTCCGGTGTTCGGTGCGCTGGCGGTGGACGCCGCCCAGTTCGGTGGGGTGCGCTATGACGCCCCCGCCGACTATCGGGTGCGGGAACTGCGCGGGCCAAAGATGCGGACCGTCGCGGCGCTGTTCGACGAGTTCGCGGCAGCCTTCCAGTTCCCGTACTACTTCGGCGCCAATAAGGACGCCTTCGACGAATGCCTGCGTGACCTCGATGATTTCGTCGGCGATGGCCCCGGCTATGTCGCGGTGATCCGCGCCGCCGCCGAGCTGCTGGCCGACGAGCCCACCGAACGCGACTGGTTCGCCGAGGCGGTGCGTGCGGCCGCGGCCTACTGGGCCCGCCGCGATGTGGCTTTCCGCGTCGTGCTGCAGGGGGAGCCGGACGCTTTCGGTGCCGTCGCTCTGAGCGATCGTCCGGCCTCGTAGTGGTGGATCGCCCGCGCTGTCGCCGGTAGCCCCACCAGCCGGTGAGGTTCTGCTCAGGAATGCGTCGGGCATCCTGCTCGACGTGTGCACGCCGATCGCGGCCGGTTATCGGCTGCGCTGGGCCAGATCGTCGCCGAGCAGGACGAACACGTCGGTGATCTGGTCGACGAGTTGCTCGCGGGTGAGGTCGAGATCGCCCGCGAGCCAGGTCGTCAGGGTCTGGGTGAGCCCACCGACCAGGTACAGCGCGCGGAAATCGACGAGGTTCTGCGCGATCTCCACCTGATAGAACCCGCTGCCCTCGGTGGCCACCAGCCGGGCGAACGCGCGCACCGTGCGGGCGGTGCGCGCCCGGAGTTCCGGGGTCGCCATGCCCGCGATCAGCGCGGCGCGCGCCTTGCGGGGATCGTCGATGAGCACCGAGGTGCCCGCGTGGATGGCGGCGTGGGCCTGGGCGCGGCTGTCGGGGGGTGCGGTGGCCAGCGCCGTGACGATCGCGGCGGTGAGCTCCTCGGCGATGCGGTCCAGGACCGCCTCCAGCACCGCGTCGCGGTGCTCGAAATTCTCGTAGTAGTAGCGCTCGTTGAGGCCCGCGCGGGCGCACAGCCCGGCCACGGTCAGCTTGGCCTGCCCGTCCTCGCCCACGAGCTCGAGCGCCGCGTCCAGCAGGGCGGTGCGGCGCTGGGCCTTGCGCTGGGCCGCCGAAACGCCGCCATAGGTCCGTTGAGCTGTCACGGCATCCATTCTGCGTCCTGTCGGCGGAAATAGATCTCTGGTAGAGACCCTTGCCAGATTATCAAATCTGGGGGATTCTATTGCCAGATGCACTCAACGAGGAGGCGCAGCATGGCCGCACGGCAGGGCGAACCCGGATATTTCGCCGACGATTCGATGATCCGCAGGGTGATGAGCAAACGGGCGGTGGGGCTCACCTACGGCGTGCGCGCGCTGGTGATCGGCGCGGTCCACCCGCTGCTGTTCGTCGGCACCAGCGAGAACACCGCGCACCGGGCCACCCCGTACACCCGCCTGGCCATCACGGGCGCGATGTTCGAGGCGGTGTTCCTCGGCAGCAAGGCCGAGGCCGACCGGGCGCTGGCCTTCACCCGCCGCAAGCACCAGCCGGTGGTCGGCACCCTGCCCGAGGACGCGGGCGCCCACCACCCGGCGGGCACCGCCTACGCGGCCCACGACCCGCACCTGATGTTCATGACCATGGCCTTCACCTTCGACTCGGCCGAGGCCATGTACGACCGGCTGGTCCGCGAACTCACCCCCACCGAACGCGAGGACCTCTACCAGGACTACGTCCGCTGGGGTGAGCTGTTCGGCATGCCGCGCGAGGCCGCCCCCGGCGACTACCCGGCCTTCCGTAAGTATTTCGACGACTACCTGGACTCCGACGAGCTGTTCCTCACCGACGAGGCGCGCCTGGTGGGTTCCTATCTCGCGGGCAGCCGCAAGGCCTACCGGCTGGCCCCGCCCGCCGAACAGGTCGGCGCGGCGCTGTACTCGCTGGTCCAGGGCAGCCTGCCGCCGCGGATCCGGCGGATGTACGGCATCGAGTGGGGGTTCGCCGACGAACTCGCCCACCGCGCGCTGTGCCGCAGCCTGCGCACCGCGCACCGCACCCCGCCGATGGCTCCGCGCGTGCTCGCCGGGGCGCTGGCCGGGCCGTCGACTCCGTCCTATCAGCTGCTGGCCCGGCGCGAACAGCGCAATGTCCGGGCGGGCAGGGCGAGCATGCCGGGCGTCGATCCGCGCAACTGGGTGCAGCGCAATCTCGCGGTGTGACCGGCGGGCGCGGAGGCGGTAGCGCAGCGTGACCACGCAGCGCCCTCGGGAGCACCGCCGGACAAAACAGTTTGATGGGCATGGAAAGATCTGGTCTATGTCCAGTCCTGCCCCGGCCGCGACGGCCGAACGCAAGCAGCGGGTGCTGTCGGGCATCCAGCCCACCAGCGACTCCTTCCACCTCGGCAACTACCTGGGTGCGCTGCAGTACTGGGTGACCATGCAGGACGACTACGACGCGCTGTATTTCATCCCCGACATGCACGCGATCACCGTCAGCCAGGACCCCAAGGCGCTGCGCGCGCGCACCAAGTCCGCCGCCGCCCAGCTGCTCGCGCTCGGCATCGACCCGGCCAAGTCCACCCTGTTCGTGCAGAGCCAGGTGCCCGAGCACGCGGAGCTGTCGTGGGTGCTCAGCTGCATCACCGGTTTCGGTGAGGCCAGCCGGATGACCCAGTTCAAGGACAAGTCGGTCAAGCAGGGCGCCGAGAACGCGACGGTCGGCCTGTTCACCTACCCGGTGCTGATGGCCGCCGACATCCTGCTCTACCGCCCGCACCAGGTGCCGGTCGGCGAGGACCAGCGCCAGCACCTGGAGCTGACCCGAAACCTGGCCCAGCGCTTCAACACCCGCTTCAAGAAGACCTTCGTCGTGCCCGAGCCGCACATCGTCAAGGGCACGGCGAAGATCTTCGACCTGCAGGACCCCACCGCCAAGATGAGCAAGTCCGCCTCCACCGACGCGGGCCTGATCAACCTGCTCGACGACCCGAAGGTGACCGCCAAGAAGGTGCGTTCGGCCGTCACCGACACCGAGCGCGAGATCCGCTACGACCCGGAGCACAAGGCGGGCGTGAGCAACCTGCTGGTGATCCTGAGCTCGCTGACCGCCACCCCGATCGTGAACCTCGAGGAGAATTTCGCGGGCAAGGGTTACGGTGATCTCAAGGCCGAGGTGGCCGACGCGCTGGTCGAATTCGTGACACCCGTGCAGAAGAAGGTGCAGGAGTACCTGGCCGATCAGGCCGAGCTGGACCGGATCCTGGCCGCGGGTGCCGAGCGGGCACGCGAGATCGCAGGCAACACACTGGCTCAGGTGTACGACCGGGTGGGCTTCCTGGCTCGCTGACCCGGCGCCCCTGGGGTTTTCGGCTGAAGGGGCGCGTGGCATGCAGATCGTCGAGAACATCTCGGCCGCTGTCGAGAAGCAGATCGGGCGCAGGCCCTGGCTGGATCATCTGGTCAGGGCCGGTGGCCGCTTCAAGGACAGCCGGGGTGACTTCTTCGCCGCTGGCATCACGTATTTCACTGTGCTGTCGCTGTTTCCGCTGCTCATGGTCGCGTTCTCGGCGGCCGGTTTCGTGCTGGCCGGGCATCCGGAGTGGCTCGCGGAGCTGCAGGAGAAGGTCGTCGAGCTGGTGCCGGGTTCCTTCGGCGAGCAGATCAACGACCTGATCGACCAGGCCATCAAGTCCAGGGGCACCGTCGGTGTGCTGGGTCTGCTGGTGGGTCTCTACACCGGTCTCGGGTGGATGTCGAATGTGCGGGCCGCGCTCACCGAGCAATGGGCCAGCAAGAGCCCGGACAAGCCGTGGTGGCTGGCCAAGCTGTCGGATCTGGGCGCGCTGATCGGGCTGGGGCTGGCCTTCGTGGTGTCGCTTGGCCTGTCGGCGGTGGGCGCGAGCGGGCTGGGCAGGCGGCTGCTGGAGAGCATGGGCCTGGACCATCTGCCCGGGGCGACGGTGCTGCTGTCGCTGCTGTCGATCGCGCTCGGCTGGCTGGCGTCCTGGGCTGTGTTCGCCTGGATGATCGCCCGGTTGCCGCGCGAGCCGGTCTCGCTGCGCAGCGCGGCCAGGGCGGCGGCGCTGGCGGCCGTGGCGTTCGAGGTGTTCAAGGTGGTCGCGGCGATCTATCTGCGGATGGTGATGTCGAGCCCGGCCGGGGCGACCTTCGGCTCGATCATCGGTCTGATGGTGTTCAGCTACACCACCTACCGGATCCTGCTGTTCGCCACCGCGTGGGCGGCGACCTCCGCCGACAACGAACACGCCGCGACCGTCGCGCCGCCGAACCCCGTGGTGATCAAGCCGCGCGTGGTCGACCACGGTGTGTCGACCGGTGCGGGCGCGGCCTACTTCGGGGCCGGTGCGGTGGCCGCGCTGGCGCTGATGCTGGTGGGCAAGCGCCGGTAGTCCCGGCCGAGCCGCGATTCAGCGGCCGCGGCGCATCATCCGGCGGCCCCACAGCAGCAGCCCGACCGCCACCAGCGGGATGGCGAGCAGGGTGGCAACCCGCGCGCCCTGATGCGCCGGTTGCTCGGACGCGACCTGGGTGCTGTCGGCGCGCGGTGGGGGCGAGGCCAGCGGCACGGTGGGTTGCACTGCCTCGCTGCCGGTTTCGGGGAGCTTGCCGACGCGGGCGGCGCTGTCGAGGGCGAAGCCGTAGTCCAGCAGCCGGGCCGCCTGCACCCACGGCCGCTCCGGGAGCACGTCGGCCTTGAGCAGGGTCACCACGAGGCGGTGGCCGTCGCGTTCGGCGGCCGCGACGAAGGTCTGGCGGGCGTCGTCGGTGAAGCCGGTCTTGCCGCCGATCGCGCCCGCGTAGTTGTAGAGCAACTGGTTGTCGTTGGCGATGGGGAAGCCGGGGTGATCCTCGTCGCCGGGGATCTTCGGGTTGGCCGGGTAGCCGGGGAAGTCGACCTGTTCGGTGTGGATGAGCTCGGCGAACAGCGGGATGTTCATCGCCTCGCGGAACAGTACCGACAGGTCGTAGGCCGAGGTACTCATGCCGGGACCGTCCAGGCCCGACGGGGTGGCGGCGCGAGTGTCCATGGCGCGCAACGATTTCGCCACCGCGTTCATCTTCGCCACGGTGGCCTCGTCGCCGCCGAGCTGGGCGGCGATGGCGTGCGCGGCGTCGTTGCCCGAGCACATGATCAGGGCCTGCATGAGCTGGCGGTTGGTGTAGCGGCCGCCGGGCCCGATGCCGACGCGGGTGCCGTCGACATCGGCGTCGGCCTGGGTGCCGACCACCACGTCGTCCAGGTCGAGGGTGCGTAGCGCGACGATGGCCAGCGCCACCTTGATGGTGGAGGCGGGCCGGTAGCGGCCGTGCGGGTCCTTGGCGGCCAGTACGCGGCCGGTGTCGAGGTCGGAGACCATCCACGAGGTCGCGGAGATGTCGGCGGGCAGCGCGGGCGCGCCCGTCGGCAGCACCACTCCGCATTCGCCGAGCCGCTCGCCACCGATGGCGGGGGAGGGGACCGGCAGCGGGCTCGGTGTCGGCTCGCCCGGCGCGGGCACCTCGGAGGTGTCGATCGGCGGGGGCGGCAGCGTGCGCTGCGGGCAGCTGTCGGTGTTCGGGGTGGTGAACGGGGGTGTGGTGGTGGTGCTCGACCCGGTGGTGGGCGGGTCGTAGGGCTCGATCGGCGGGATGGCCAGGGCGGGCGCCGCGAGGGCGGCGACCGCGGCGAACGCGCCGAGCATGCAGGCGGCGCGCACGCCGAAGTCACGGATCTTCATCACCTCGCAGCCTAGCGAGCGCACGCGGCGGGACAACACGAGGTATTGACAGTCCATATCAAATGAGAGTTACTATCAAAAAGTAGTAACTGTCACTGCTGGAGGAGATATGCGGACCGAGGACACCCGTCGCTCTGGGTCACCTCGACCGCCATCGGCCTGCCGCTGGGGCCGATAGTGGGTGGCTGGCTGCTCCAGCACTACTGGTGGGGTTCGGTGTTCCTGATCAATGTGCCGCTGGTGATCGTCGGCGCGCTCGCGGTGGCGACACTGGTCCCGGAATCCCACGGCGACAACGGTTTCCGCGTCGACCTGCCAGGTGCGGCGCTCTCGGCGGTCGGCATGCTGGGGCTCACCTACGGTTTCATCCGGATCGGCGAGCAGGGCTGGGGTGAACCGCTCGCCTGGGTGTGCGTGGGCGCGGGAGTGGCGCTCCTGGCGGCGTTCCTGGCCTGGCAGCGCCGCACCGCGCAGCCGCTGATCGATCTCGCGCTGTTCGCCGCACCCGGATTCCGCTGGGGCACCGCGTTTTCCATACTGGTGAACTTCGCGATGTTCGGCATGTTCTTCACCGTGCCGCAGTACTTCCAGGCCGTGCTCGGGGTCGACGCGCTGGGCAGCGGCTTGCGGCTGCTGCCGATGATCGGGGGCGTGGTGCTCGGCAGCAGGCTCGTCGACGTGCTGCTGCCCCGGCTCGGCGTGCGCGCGGTGCTGGTGAGTGGATTCCTGGTGCTCGCGGCCGGTCTGGGCCTCGGGGCGCTGACCACCGTCGGCTCCGGATACGGTCTCACCGCCCTGTGGATCACGGTGCTCGGCGCGGGCATGGGCCTGGTGATGCCCGCCGCGATGGGCCTGGCCATGGGAGACCTCGACGCGAGCCGGGCAGGCGCGGGTTCGGCACTGCTGCAAGCACTTCGGCAGGCTGGTGGCACCATCGGCGTCGCCGTGCTCGGTACGGTGCTGGCCACCCGGTACCGGGCCGAGCTCGGGGCGCTGGACCGGGAGCCGATCGCCGACGGCGTCAATGCGGGGGTGGCCGCCACCCACGGTGACCCGGCCCAGCTGGCCCAGGTGCAGCACGCCTTCGTCGCCGGGATGGACACCATGCTCGGCGTGTGCGCGGTGCTGTGCGCGCTGGCGGCGCTGGGGGCGGTGTTCGTCCTCGGGCGCGCGACACCGGTCGCGGCGGGGAATGCGGCAGAATCGGTACATGCCGGTTGACATGTCACTTCGCGCGCGGAAGAAGGAACGCACCCGCCGAACCATCCGGCTCGCGGCGTTCCGGCTCTTCCGCGAACAGGGCTACACCGAGACCACGGTCGAGCAGATCGCCGCGGCCGCGGAGGTCTCGCCGAGTACCTTCTTCCGCTACTTCCCGACCAAGGAACAGCTGGTCCTCGCCGACGACCAGGACCCGCTGATGATCGAGGCGCTGGCGGCGCAGCCCCGCGGCCAGCACCCCATCACCGCCTTCCGCAAGGCGGCCGAGCAGGTCTTCGCGGGGCTGTCCCCGGCGGAAATGGCCTTCGAGCAGGAACGTCAGGCGCTGCTCTATCACGTGCCGGAGCTGCGCTCGGCGATCGGCCGGGAATTCCAGCGCAGCATCGAACTCGCGGCCGATCTACTGGCCGACTACACCGGCAGGCCCGTCGACGACTTCGAGGTGCGGGTGGCGGCGGGCGCGATGATCGGGATGATGCTCTCGGTGGCCACCACCACGCCGGTCAATGCCGAGAATGTCGGCCGGGCGCTGGAGCTGCTGCGGGCGGGGCTGCCGTTCGGCGCGCCCACGGACGCACCGAACGGCACCGGCGCCTAGTTCTTGCCGTGCTGCACGGGGCAGCCGTGCGCCAGCGGGCCGAGCAGCTGGTTGTTGTCGTAGAAGTGCTCGAGCTCGACGATGCGCAGGTCCTCGCTGACGCGCGCGATGGTCACACCGAACATCTCGATCTGCTCGCCGGTGGGCTGGTGGCCCTTGTACTCACCCTCGTACCTGCCCCAGTGCCGCCAGCGGAAGCTCACCGTCGGCGGGCCCGACAGCACCTCGAGGACCTCCCAGAAGAAGCCGCCCGGGAAGGCGGTGTGGAAGATCTTGTGCGAGGACTCGAAGGTCTCGTTGGCCGACTCGTAGTAGGGGTTGTCGCCGATGAGGATGTTGTAGCTGCCGATCCGGGCGAACTCCTCGGCGTCCTGCCACACCCCGCCGTTGACCCGGCCGCGGTACTGCTCGGCGACGACCGAGAGCCAGGTGGCCGGGTCGGCCTTGTGCGAGACCTCCATCTCGAAGACCTTCACCAGATCCTCGACGATGGCCTCGAGCGAACCGGGCGCGTGCTCGGCGACGCGCTCGCGCGGGATCACCTCGTGGCTGAGTTCGTAGTCGGGAACGTTGCCGCGCCACTGGTCCGGTGTCGCCGCGGCGATCACCGCTTCCCGGCCCTGCAACCACAGCGGAGCCTCGGGCTCCGGGGCGGGTTCGGAGGCATGCGTATCGGTCACGTCCACAGTCATTTTCGGTCTACCCGACCCTTTCACAAAGCTTGAAGAACCGGTCGAAAGTAACAGCCGAACGGCCCGCCATGCCTGCCGGGTCTCATCATGTGAGAAACGAAAAATGCTGAACTGTGTTCTGTACCAAGGTATTCGGTGTTTGCTATGACACCGGGTGCGGATGGTGCCCGAGCCGGGCCGGTGTCTCGTCGTCCATTGTCGCGAAGAATTCGCCGAGCACGTCCTCGAGCTGGGTCACCGATTCCGCGCAGAACAGCACCGGCTGGTAATGGGTGATGTCGTAGCTGATGGTGCCCATCGCCGCCACGTCGAGCGGGCGTAGCTGCGCGCGCCGGAATTCGTCGATCTCACCGTAGGAGGACAGCAATCCCGCGCCGTAGCAGCGAATTTCCCCGGCCTCGCGCACCACGCCGAATTCCAGCGAGAACCAGAACACATCGGCCAGGAATTTCAGCGCGGTGTCGGTGCCGAGCCTGCCCACCGCGGCGCCGACCGTTTCGTAGAGCGCCGCGAAACGCGGGCTCGCGATCTGGGTGGCATGGCCGATGATCTCGTGGATCGCGTCGGGTTCCGGGGTGTAGAGCGGCGCCGAATGGTGCCGGATGTACTGGGTGGAATGGAAGGTCCGCTCGGCGAAGGAGCCGAAGAACTCGCGCAGCGGGACCAGTCCGGCGGCGGGCACGTAGCGGAAGCCGGTCAGCGGGGCGAGCAGAGCGGAGACCTCGTCGAGCTGGGGGATGTGATCGCGCGGCAGGGCCAGCCGGTCGGCGGCCTCGCGCACCTCGGCGCAGGCGTAGACGGCGTGCTTGGCGGCGAGTTCGGCCGCGGCGATCCGCCACACCCGCTGCTCGTCGTCGGTGTAATCGATGTGCGGGGTGGGGCCGTCCGGGGTGTAGTCGAGGGCGAGCGCGGCGATGGCATTGCGGCGCGCGCGGTACTCCTGATCGCCGACGCCGGGATGGTCGGCGCTCAGGTGCACGGTCACATCGCCGTCACGCTCGCGCGTCACCGGCGAGTACAGCTGTGCCTCGGTGAACATGCTTCCAGGCAAGCACCGCGCGGCGGCAGCGACAACACCGACGCGCACAACTGCGCAAACTGCACAGTTCCGGCGCTACCGGTGCCGTGATTCCGGCGGTAACCAGCGATTTCCGCCCGCTGTCAGAGGGTTGCGCGGTGGGTGCGGCCGGTTTGCTGTGTGCTGTTGCGAAGGCCGGATTCGGTAACGACGCGGTGAATCCGCGCACGCGCGGGCGGTCCATCACGCAAGATTGCGTTCGTAGGCGAGGAGGATGTGTGCGAACCCTGCGGATAGATCTGGACCAGCAGCTGCTGGCCGCTGCTGCCGACATCATGGGCACAGGTGACAGCAACGCGACTGTCAACGAGGCCTTGCGCCGCATCGTGGTGCACGAACGTCAGCTACGCAACCTCGAACGCCTGATGGCTGATTCGATCTTCACCACCGAGCAGACCGCATAACCCCGGTCGCTGGGCGGTAGCTCGAATCTGTCGGTGGGTGCTGGGAGGATCGGCGTCGTCACCGATCCGCAGGGGGGAACCGATGTCGGTACCGATCGCCGATCTGCCCGTCGCCCAGCGTCCGCGCGAGCGATTGCTCATGCTCGGCCCGCACGCGCTCAGCGACGGCGAACTGCTCGCGCTGCTGCTCTGCCAGGGCACCCGCGGCCTTTCCGCGCTGGAACTGGCCGCCCAGCTGCTCGGTGAGTACGGCGGTCTCGCCGAGCTGGCCGCTGCCAGACCGGAGGAACTCGCGCGCCGGGCGGGTATCGGCCCCGCCAAGGCCGCCACCGTCATCGCGGCCTTCCACCTGGGGACCCGCTCCCGCACCACCGGGACCGTGCCTCGCCTGAGCACCCCCG
Source organism: Nocardia sp. SSK8 (assembly GCF_037034205.1). NCBI lineage: Bacteria > Bacillati > Actinomycetota > Actinomycetes > Mycobacteriales > Nocardiaceae > Nocardia > Nocardia sp. SSK8. The sequence continues at coordinate 143,443 of NZ_JBAGKD010000007.1, read as the reverse complement.
CCGATGTCGCCAACGTCGCCGTTCCGCTGTTCGCGGGCGCCCGCGTCGAACGGCTGCTGGTGCTGATCTGCGATACCCAGCATCGCCTGCGCCACCGCGCCTTCGTCGCCGAGGGCGCCATCGACCACGTCGCCGTGCCCGTCCGCGAGATCCTCAATACCGTCCTGCGCCACGACGGCCGCGCCTTCGCCGTCGTCCACAACCACCCCTCCGGCGATCCCACCCCCAGCCCGGACGACCGCCGCGCCAGCACCCTGCTCCACCAGGCCGCCGCCACCGTCGGCCTGCGCTATCTCGACCACATCGTCATCGCGGGCGAGAGCTGGGCCACCGCACCGCCATTGGACTAGGCGGGGCGGTCGAAACCCGCGGTGCGGGCGAGGTCGGCGAGCATGGCGTCGAACATGATCTCGGGGGAGGCGAGGGGGATGGGGTAGTTGCCGAAGACTTCCAGGGTGACGTGGCCGAAGAGACGGGCCCAGGTCTGGACCATGAGATAGGTGGTGCCGAGGTCGAGTTTCTCGGCGGGGAATTTCTGGCCGGTCTCGGAGAGCACGGCCAGCAGTTCGGTCTGGAAGCCGGTGAGGTCGTCGCGGAGTTCGGGCGGGATGGTATCGCCCGGTGGGGTGGCGATGTCGAAACCCGCGAGCAGGCGGCCCGCGGCGGCGAGGAAGACGCGGCCGAAGGGCTCGTCGAAGCGGCGCATCATGGTGCGCTGATCGGAGGGGGTGGCGAAGACCAGGGTGAATTCGCGCGGGTGGGCCAGCGACCAGCGGCGGAAGCCCCGGCAGACGGCGAGGAACCGCACCGCGCTGTCGTCGGGGAGCTGGTCGATCTCGGCGGACAGGTGCGCGGCCAGTTCGGCGCAGAACTCCAGCCGCAGCCGCTCGACCAGCTCGTCGCGCGAGGCGTAGTGCCGGTAGAGGGCGGGGGCGGTGACGCCGAGTTCGCGGGCGATGGCGCGCAGCGTGACGCCGTCCGGGCCGTGTGCCGACAGCAGTGCCCGCGCGACGCGCCGGATATCGGGGTCGGTCACCGTCGGCGCCCGGCCCCTGGTCCGTCCTCGCTCGTCGGTCAACCGACCCCTCCCTCGATCTGCTTGTGGCTCAAGCGTATTCGACTTCCCAGCGCTTGATGCCGTTGAGCCAGCCGGTGCGCAGCCGCACCGGATCGGCGACCTGGCGCAGGTTCGGCATCGCGTCGGCGATCGCATTGAACATCAGATCGATCTCCAGGCGGGCCAGATTGGCGCCCACGCAGTAGTGCGTGCCGGTGCCGCCGAAGCCGACGTGCGGGTTCGGGTTGCGCAGCACGTCGAAGCGGAACGGGTCGGTGAAGGCGTCTTCGTCGAAGTTGGCCGAGCTGTAGAACAAGCCGACCCGCTGGCCCTTCTTGATCTGCTGCCCGCCCAGCTCCAGATCGCGGGTGGCGGTGCGCTGGAAGGCGGTCACCGGGGTGGCCCAGCGGACGATCTCGTCGGGGGCGGTGCGCGGGCGCTGCTGCTTGTAGAGCTCCCACTGCTCGGGGTTGTCGACGAAGGCCTTCATGCCGTGGGTGATCGAGTTGCGGGTGGTCTCGTTGCCCGCGACCGCGAGCAGGATGACGAAGAAGGCGAACTCGTCGGAGCCAAGGTGCTCGCCGTCGACATCGGCGTTCACCAGCTGGGTGACGATATCGGCGGCCGGGCACCCGCGCCGCTGCTCGGCCATGTTCCAGGCGTAGCCCATCACCTCGGCGGTGGCGGTGTGATGGTTGCCCTCGAATTCCGGATCGTCGTAGGAGATCATCTGATTGGTCCAGTCGAAGATCTTGCGGCGATCCTCCTGCGGCACGCCGAGCAGCTCGGCGATCGCCTGGAGCGGCAGTTCCACGGCCACCTGCTCGACGAAGTCGCCGCGCCCGGACTTCTTGGCCTCGTGCACGATGCGCTCGGCGCGCTCGGTCAGCGCCGCGCGCAGGTTCTCCACCGCGCGCGGGGTGAAACCCTTCGACACGATCCGGCGGATCTTGGTGTGCTGCGGCGGATCCAGATTCAGCATCAGCATATTGCCGAGCATGTCGATCTGCTCGCGGGTGGTCTCCTCGTTGAACCGGATGATCGCGGTGTTCTCGTGCGAGGAGAAGTCGTCCGGGTTCTTGGAGATCTCCTTGATATCGGCCAGTTTCGAGACCACCCAGTAGCCGCCGTCGTCGAAGCCGCTGGCCCGGTCGGGCTGCGCGCACCACCACACCGGCGCGGTGCGGCGCAGCTCGGCGAATTCCTCGACGGGCAGTCGGGAAGCCAGCAGATCGGGATCGGTGAAATCGAATCCTGCCGGGATGTTCGGGCTGATCACGGGTGTCTCCTCCGGTCCGTCACGCGGCCCTCGCCGGTGATGTAGAACACGTTCTGGGACCATGAAACCACGCCGCACCCATTTGTGAACAGTGTTTAGTAATACCCGTTAACTAATGGGGTGGACGAGGCGTTTCCGGCCGTTCGCCGACCGGTCGCCCGCGATGTGGGCAAGATGGCCGGGTGGACCTGCCGTTCTTGCGTGCGCACCCGCACCTGCTGCCGACCTTCCTGGCCCATCAGCGGCTGCGCACCACGCCGGTCGCGGGCGGATCGATCGCCGTCGCCGAGCGGATCGTGCTCGACGACGGCACCCACCTGTTCCTCAAGACCTGGCCCGGCGGGGTCTCGGCCGCCCCCACCGGCGAACCCGAGCCCGCACCGCCGGGACTGTTCGCCGCTGAGGCGGCCGGGTTGGACTGGCTGCGCGTGCCCGGCGGTGTCGCGGTGCCCGAGGTCTACGCGTCGACCGACGACCTGCTGCTCCTGGCCTGGATCGACCACGCCGAGCCGACCGTGGCCGCCGCCGAACGGTTCGGCGCCGCCCTCGCCATCACTCACCAGGCAGGTGCCGCCCGCTTCGGCGTGGCAGGCCCGCTCGCCACCGGCGCCCTACCTGCCACCGGCGCTGCGTCCGCCGCTGGTGCTGCGTCCGCCATGAGCGCCGGTACGCGGCCCGCCGCCGACATCATGTCCACCGCCGGTACGTCGGGCATCTGCCCTCAGGCAGGGTTCCTCGCGGGCCTCCCCCTGGACAACACTCCCGGCGACGACTGGCCCACCTGGTTTCGTGAGCGCCGCATCCTCCCGTATCTGAAGCTCGCCGTCGACGCGGGCGCCCTCGACCCCGCCGACGCCAGGCTGGTCGAATCCCTCCACATCGAGGCACCCACCGAACCCCCGTCCCGCATCCACGGCGACCTCTGGCCCGGCAATATCCTCTGGGGCCGCGCCGACACCCCCTGGCTCATCGACCCCGCCGCCCACGGAGGCCACCGCGAAACCGACCTCGCCACCCTCTTCCTCTTCGGCGGCGCGCCTCACCTACCGCGAATCCTGGCTGCCTACAACGATATCCATCCCCTGGCACCCGACTGGCGCTCACGAATCGCCTTGCATCAGCTGCCCATCCTGCTCGTCCACGCCATCCTCTTCGGCCGCTCGTACCGCTCGGCTGTCCTGGACGCGGCGTCGCATTACCAAGCGGCGAGGGGAGCGGAGTCCCGCTACTAGGCGGCCATGGGCGCGGCGTCTCACTGTTGGGCGGCCGGGCGTCGGGGCCACGGCCACAGCGTCCGCCTCCGCGTCACCGCCCTGGCTCAGACGAATCGGCCCGCTGACGTCGGTACGCTGGTCTCGGTGACCACCACGGCGATGGGCTTCATCCAGATCGGCGTCGTCGCGCTCGCGCTACTCCTGCGGCTCACCGCGACCGGCTGGTTCGCCATCATCGCCGTCATCGTCAGCGCCGTCAGCCTGGGTCTGCTGCCCGTCATTGTGTTCGGGCCGTTGATCTTCGCCGGATTCGTCGCCCCGCCGATCTGGCCGCTGCTCGTCGTCACCGACATTCTGCTGCTGATGTGCGCGCTGACCTTGGAAGACGGCGGCGACAACGAATCCACCAGCCCACTGGAAGTGCTCACCGGGCGCGGTGGTGGCCTCGTGGCCGAGAAGGTATTCCGCTACTGCGTGGTCGCGTACCTGATCACCCTGCCGCTGCTGGTGATCGGGACGTTGGCGGCCCCGGGATGAACAGGTAGCGGCACTCGACTCACCGCCACGATCCGCGAGTTCATCCGGTTGGCGACGGAGACGGTGTCGGCGGCAGCTGTGGCGACGCTCAGTGCATCGATGCGCAGGGCCCGACGTGAGTCGCGGTAGTCACCGGTGCGTCGGTGCACTCCCGGTTTCGGACGCGGCGGGGCCTATCGGCGAGAACGCGGGCCCGATGCGTGGGTATCGGCGAGGCGCTGATGCCAGGAACCGATGACAGTGGCGGTGATACCGACGATCAGGACGAGAAGACCGGGGTGGAAGGTGATCGCGGGTTCGGTGGAGCTCACCATGCCCCGGACGAGCGAGAAGCCGAGCGCCAGCGCCACCACCGTGCCGATGGCCTCGGCCAGGGCGAGACCGGCGAGCCATATTTGAATACTGTTGGAGCGCAATCGATCCGGGGTGATCGCATCGGCAGCCAGCACGATCGCGCCGAGAAAGAGCAGGGGAATACCGGGCGCGCCTGCCTCCCGCAGATCCCACAGCGAGTAGCTCGGTGCCCCGCGGCTTCGGCCGATCGTGAACAGGGGAAGCCACAGGGCGGCGAGGGTGGTCACCGCGCCGAGTAGGGTGGCCGCGCGGGAGCCTCCCTGCATCCTTTCACCGAGAACCGGCATCCAAGCTTCAGACACCGGGTCAGCCTAGCCTGGACGGCGAATGGTCAGCGGGGGACGAGGTGGGCATGCCCGGCCTCCTGGCGGTGCACGCCGGGTTCGGGTAGCCGGTGGGCCGACGGTCCGCGATGAGTTTGTGAGCCCGGCCCCGTCTTATCGAGCGGAAGACATAACCCACCGCACCATGTACCGAGGAGAGATCGATGAGGAAGATCACCGCAGGCCTGTTCATGTCCCTCGACGGCGTGATCGCCGACCCGCAGGACTGGCACTTCCCCTACTTCGACGACGCCATGGGCGCCGCGGTCGACGCGCAGCTCGGGAGCGCGGACACCCTGCTGCTCGGCCGCGTCACCTACGACAGCTTCGCCGAGGCGTGGCCGGTCCGGGAGGCCGAGGGCGGTCCCGACGCCGTCTTCGCGAAGAAGCTGGGTGACGCCCGCAAGCTCGTGGTGACCCACCAGGACCGGGACTACACCTGGCGCAACTCCGAGCGCCTCGACGGCGAGCTGACCGAGACCGCCGCCGCGCTGCGGAACGAGCAGGGCGGAGACATCGCCATCAGCGGCTCGGTCTCGGTGGTCCGTCAGCTGCTGGCCGCGGGCCTGCTCGACGAACTCCACCTGCTCGTACACCCGATCGCCGTCGGCAAGGGCGAGCGCCTGTTCGAGGACGGCACCACGATCCCCCTCCGCCTGCTTTCCTCGGAAGCCTTCACAACCGGCGTCCTGCACCTGGTCTACACCAGCGACCCCGCCGCCCCCGGCGGCTCCTACGACGACGCGAAAACCCATCTCGCGCAGGAGTAGTCACGACACGACGAAGGCCGCCTTCATCGCCAGGATGAAGGCGGCCTTCGTAGGACCGGGGGAGGTCAGCGGGCGAAGAGGAGGGCTCGCTTGACTTCCTGGATGGCCTTGGTGACCTCGATGCCGCGGGGGCACGCGTCGGTGCAGTTGAAGGTGGTGCGGCAGCGCCAGACGCCTTCGACGTCGTTGAGGATGTCGAGGCGCTCGCGGGCGGCTTCGTCGCGGCTGTCGAAGATGAAGCGGTGGGCGTTCACGATCGCGGCCGGGCCGAAGTAGCTGCCGTCGCTCCAGTACACGGGGCAGGAGGTGGTGCAGCAGGCGCACAGGATGCACTTGGTGGTGTCGTCGAAGCGGGCGCGGTCGTGCTGGGACTGGATGCGCTCGCGGGTGGGCTCGTTACCCGAGGTGATCAGGTACGGCTTCACGGCACGGAACGCGTCGAAGAACGGCTCCATGTCGACGATGAGGTCCTTCTCCACGGGCAGGCCGCGGATGGGCTCGACGGTCATGGTGAGGGTCTTGTCGCCCTTGGGCAGCAGGTCCTTCATCAGCACCTTGCAGGCCAGCCGGTTCACGCCGTTGATCCGCATCGCGTCCGAACCGCACACACCGTGGGCGCAGGAGCGCCGGAAGGTGAGGGTGCCGTCCAGGTAGGACTTGATGTAGATCAGCACGTTGAGGAAGCGGTCGGTCGGCAGGACCGGCACCTGGAACGAATCCCAGTAGGCGCCCTTGTCGTCCTCGGTGCTGAACCGGGCCACCTTGACGGTGACCATGACCGAGCCCTCGGGAACGGGCGCGGGCTTCTGCGTGGTGGGTTCGGCTACAGCAGTCATCAGTACTTACGCTCCATCGGCTCGTAGCGGGTCTGCACCACCGGCTTGAAGTCGAGGCGGATCTCGGAGATGAGCTCCGGGCCCTCCTTGTAGGCCATGGTGTGCCGCATGAAGTTCACGTCGTCGCGATCCGGGTAGTCCTCGCGGGCGTGACCGCCACGCGATTCCTTGCGGTTGAGCGCGCCGACGACGGTGACCTCGGCCAGCTCGAGCAGGAAGCCCAGCTCGACGGCCTCGAGCAGGTCGCTGTTGTAGCGCTTGCCCTTGTCCTGCACCGTGATCCGGGTGTAGCGCTCCTTGAGCACGTGGATGTCGGTGAGGGCCTGCTTGAGGGTGTCCTCGGTGCGGAACACGGCGGCGTTCATGTCCATCGTGTACTGCAGTTCGGTGCGGATGTCGGCCACGCGCTCGTTGCCGTGGTCGGACAGGATCAGCGTCAGCCAGTCCTGCACCATCTGCGCCGGGTTCTCCGGCATCTCGACGAACTCGGTGCGGTTGGCGTACTCCGCGGCGGCGATGCCCGCGCGGCGGCCGAAGACATTGATGTCGAGCAGCGAGTTGGTGCCCAGACGATTCGCGCCGTGCACGGAGACACAGGCGCACTCACCGGCGGCGTAGAGGCCGGGGACCACGTCGGTGTTGTTGCGCAGCACCTCACCACGGATGCGGGTGGGGATACCGCCCATCACGTAGTGGCAGGTCGGCATGACCGGCACGAGCTCCTTGACCGGGTCGACGCCCAGGTAGGTGCGCGCGAACTCGGTGATGTCGGGCAGCTTCTCCTCGAGCACGTCCTCGCCGAGGTGGGTCACGTCGATGTAGACGTAGTCCTTGTTCGGCCCGGCGCCACGGCCTTCCAGCACCTCGAGCACCATCGAGCGGGCGACGATGTCACGCGGCGCGAGGTCCTTGATGGTGGGGGCGTAGCGCTCCATGAAGCGCTCGCCGGAGGCGTTGCGCAGGATGCCACCTTCACCACGGACCGCCTCGGAGATGAGGATGCCCAGGCCCGCGAGGCCTGTCGGGTGGAACTGGTGGAACTCCATGTCCTCGAGCGGCAGGCCCTTGCGGAACACGATCGCCATGCCGTCACCGGTCAGCGTGTGCGCGTTCGAGGTGGTCTTGTACATGCGGCCCGAGCCGCCGGTGGCGAACACGATCGACTTCGCGTGGAAGACGTGGATCTCGCCGGTGGCCAGCTCGTAGGCGACGACGCCGGTGGCGACGGGGCCCCGGTCGGACTCGGTCATCACCAGGTCGAGCACGTAGAACTCGTTGTAGAACTCCACGTCGTGCTTGACGCAGTTCTGGTAGAGCGTCTGCAGGATCATGTGACCGGTGCGGTCGGCGGCATAACACGCGCGACGCACGGGCGCCTTGCCGTGGTCACGGGTGTGACCACCGAAACGACGCTGGTCGATCTTGCCCTCGGGCGTGCGGTTGAACGGCAGGCCCATCTTCTCCAGGTCCATCACCGCGTCGATGGCCTCCTTGGCCATGATCTCCGCGGCGTCCTGGTCGACGAGGTAGTCGCCACCCTTGACGGTGTCGAAGGTGTGCCACTCCCAGTTGTCTTCTTCGACGTTGGCCAGCGCGGCGCACATGCCACCCTGTGCCGCGCCGGTGTGGCTGCGGGTCGGGTAGAGCTTGGTCAGGACCGCGGTGCGAGCCCGGGGGCCCGCCTCGATCGCCGCGCGCATGCCCGCGCCACCGGCGCCGACGATGACGACGTCGTAGCGATGCTCCTGAATCGGACGGGATTCACTCATGCGAGGTGGCCTGTTCCTAACCGGTGATGTTGGGGTCGAAGGTGAAGATGACGTACGTGCCGACGCTCATCACCAGGATCATCGAGACCGCGAGCACGGTCTTGAGCCAGAACCGGGTGGAGTCCTTGCGGGAGTAGTCATCGATGACGGTGCGCAGACCGTTGCCGCCGTGCAGCTGGGCCAGCCAGAGCATGCTCAGGTCCCAGAACTGCCAGAACGGGCTGGACCAGCGACCGGCGATGAAGGCGAAGTTCAGCCGGTTCACGCCGCCGTCGATCATCAGCATGATGAACATGTGGCCGATCACCAGCACGATCAGCAGCAGGCCGGAGAAGCGCATGAACAGCCACGCGTACTTCTCGAAGTTGCCGTTGGTCGAGGCCCGCGGCGAGCGGGGGGCGTCGAGGCTGGCCGGGCGGTCGTAGGACTTGCCGAGGACAGGTGCAGACATATCAGTGCTCCGTCAGCAGGTAGAAGAACTGGCGGCCGACGCCCGCGGCGGCGACCAGAACCCAGATGGTCAGCACGATCCACAGCATCTGCTTCTGGAAGCGCGGGCCCTGCGACCAGAAGTCGACCAGGATCAGGCGGACGCCGTTGAGCGCGTGGTAGAGCACCGCGACGACCAGGCCCATCTCCATGAGGGCGACCAGCGGCGTCTTGTAGATCTCGATCGCGTGGTCGTAGGTTTCGGGGCTGACCCGGACCAGCGCGGTGTCCAGCACGTGGACGAAGAGGAAGAAGAACAGCATGACACCGGTGATCCGGTGCAGCGCCCACGACCACATGCCCGGGTCGCCGCGGTACAGCGTCTTGCGCTTCGGCTGGGCCGGAGCCGGAGCTTCTATCGTGCTCATAGAGTGCGGTGCCTCCAACGTCGTTGATGGACCCGGTCACAGATCCGACGCCGGCATGCGTGGAGAGGCAAATGCCCAGGTGGCTGCGCTGTGTTCTCGAGCGCTGGCCCGCCGCCGGGAACCTGAACCGATCTTCGGTGAACTCTAATCCTCTCTGTTTCGCGGAACTAATTCGGCGTGCCGCGCGTTGCGTGCGAAACGGCCGAGTTAGGTTTACCTTTCTCGTTGCCGGATACTGGTGCGCGGGCCCGTTCATCGACGTGTCCGGCGTGATCGGCCGGAGGTTCGCGATGCCCGAAATCGACTGGAATACCTTGCATGACAAGGCAATTCAGGCTATGCGTCAGGCGTATGCGCCTTACTCGGGATTCCCGGTTGGCGCCGCTGCTCTCACCGCGGACGGGCGAATTGTGAGCGGATGCAATGTGGAAAATGTCTCATATGGACTAACGCTGTGTGCCGAATGTGTACTCGTCGGTAACTTATTCGCGACGGGTGGCGGGCGTCTCATCGCGGTGTCGGTGAGCGATTCCCGGGGGGAAATCCTGATGCCGTGTGGGCGGTGCCGCCAGCTGCTGTTCGAGCACGGGGGCGCGGAGCTGCTCGTGGCGCACGCGCAGGGGTCGGTGACGCTGGCCGAACTGCTGCCCCATGCGTTCGGGCCCGATGATCTCGCGGCCGGTCGGACTGACAAAGGCCGGTAACCACTGATTTAGTGAGCACATGGGTAACTCGCCGGGGACGAACGAACGCTCTACCCACCTGCCGCCGGTCGCCAGCGCAAGCCCGCCCGCTGCTGAGTCTGGCCTGACGGCGCGGGGAGGCGGAACAGCACTCAACGCGGTTTCGGTCATCAGGAGTAAGCGCGACGGTGGGGAGCTCACCGACCAGCAGATCGACTGGGTGGTGGACGGGTTCACCCGGGGGATCGTGGCCGACGAGCAGATGTCGGCGCTGGCCATGGCCATCCTGCTGCGTGGGATGACCCGGCGCGAGACGGCCCGGTGGACGGCGGCGATGATCGCCTCGGGCAGCCGGATGGACTTCACCGACCTGCCCCGGCCCACCGTCGACAAGCATTCGACCGGTGGCGTCGGTGACAAGATCACCCTGCCGCTGGCGCCGCTGGTGGCGGCCTGTGGGGCGGCGGTGCCGCAGCTGTCCGGGCGCGGGCTCGGGCACACCGGCGGCACGCTGGACAAACTCGAGTCGATCCCGGGCTGGCGGGCCGATGTCAGCGTGCCGAGGATGCGCGAGATCCTGGCCGACCCGGCGATCGGGGCGGTGGTCTGCGCGGCCGGTGCCGAGCTGGCCCCCGCCGACAAGCGGCTCTACGCGCTGCGCGATGTCACCGGCACGGTCGAGTCGATCCCGCTGATCGCGAGCTCGATCATGAGCAAGAAGATCGCCGAGGGCACCGCGGCGCTGGTACTCGACGTCAAGGTGGGTTGCGGGGCGTTCCTGAAGACTCTCGACGAGGCCAGGGAACTCGCCACCGCCATGGTCGAACTCGGCCGCGACGCCGGAGTGCGCACGGTCGCGCTGCTCACCGCCATGGACACCCCGCTCGGGCGGACGGCGGGCAACGCGCTGGAAGTGGCCGAATCGGTCGAGGTGCTGGCCGGTGGCGGACCGGCCGACGTGGTCGAGCTGACGCTCACGTTGGCTCGCGAGATGGTCGAGCAGGCCGGGCTGGACGTGGATCCGGCCCGAGTGCTGGCCGACGGCCGGGCGATGGACCACTGGCACGCGATGATCCGGGCCCAGGGCGGCGACCCGGCGGCCGCCCTGCCGACCGCCCGGCACACCGAGATCGTCCGGGCCGAATCCACCGGCGTGCTGACCCGGCTCGACGCGATGGGCGTTGGGCTGGCCGCCTGGCGATTGGGCGCGGGCCGGGCCCGGCAGGGCGAGGCCGTCCAGGCGGGCGCCGGGGTCGAGATGCATGCCAAGCCGGGGGACACGGTCGTGGCCGGTCAGCCGCTGCTCACCCTGCACACCGACACTCCCGACGCCTTCGCCGACGCGCTGCGGTCGCTGGCGGGCACGGTGACGATCGAGACGAACCCGGACGGCAAACCGGGCGAGCTGATTCTCGACCGCATCGGCTGACGCGCACCGCGGCTGATCTCGCCGGGCGCGAGCCGTACTGTGCACCCCACCGCATGCCGCCGACGCGCCGCGCGTGCTCGACGGCACGGTGGCGATCGAGGTCGAGCCGGACGGCAACCGGGCGCGCTGGCGTTCGAGCGGATCGGGACCGCGGATGCGTCGCGGGGACGCGGACTCCCGGCTAACGTTTCCGTATGACTGGACCGATGCCCCTCGACCTCGCTTCGATCCGCCAAGCCCCGAAGGCCCTGCTGCATGATCACCTCGACGGTGGTCTGCGCCCGGCGACGGTGCTCGAGCTCGCCGCGGACTGCGGCTACGACCAGCTACCCGCCGACGACGCCGAGAGTCTCGGCGCCTGGTTCCGCGATGCCGCCGACAGCGGCTCGCTCGAACGCTATCTGGAGACCTTCGCCCACACCGTGGCCGTGATGCAGACACCGGAGGGTCTGCGGCGGGTGGCCAGGGAGTGCGCGATCGACCTGGCCGCCGACGGCGTGGTCTACGCCGAGGTGCGCTTCGCGCCCGAACAGCATCTGGAGAAGGGGCTCACGCTCGACGAGGTCGTCGAGCACACCCTCGCCGGATTCCGGGAGGGTGAGGCAATCGCGGCTGAGCGGGGCCAGGTCATCCGGGTGACCTGTCTGCTCACCGCCATGCGGCACGCGGCCCGCTCGCGCGAGATCGCTGAGCTCACGGTGCGTTTCCGCGATGCGGGCGTGGGTGGGTTCGATATCGCGGGTGCCGAGGCCGGGTTCCCGCCCACCCGGCACCTCGACGCCTTCGAATACCTGCGGGCCAACCACGCGCACTTCACGATCCACGCGGGCGAGGCCTTCGGGCTGCCGTCGATCCACGAGGCCTTGGCCTTCTGCGGCTGCGACCGGCTGGGACACGGCGTGCGAATCACCGACGACATCAGCGTCCCCGGTGCGATCGAGGATGCTCAGCTCGGGCTGGTCGCGAACTATGTGCGCGATATGCGGGTGCCGCTGGAACTGTGTCCGTCGTCGAATGTGCAGACCGGCGCGGTGCCCTCGCTGGACAAGCACCCCTTCGACCTGCTGGCCCGGCTGCGCTTCCGCGTCACGGTCAATACCGACAACCGGCTGATGAGCGATACCAGTATGAGCGAGGAGATGCTCAAGCTGGTCGAGACCTTCGGCTACGGCTGGAGCGATCTGGAGCGCTTCACGATCAACGCGATGAAGTCGGCGTTCATCCCGTTCCCGGACCGGTTGAAGATCATCGACGAGGTGATCAAGCCCGGTTACGCGGTGCTGCTGGGCTGAGACGCGAGCAGGGGCGGCACCGGATCGGCACCGCCCCTGCTCGCGCGTCGGGTCCTACTCGCTGACCAGGCGGGCCTCGAAGGCGCGCTGCAGGTCACGGAAGGACTGGGCCTCGCTGGCGAACGGCGGGTTGGGCGCCATCCGGTTGGGGTCCGGGTTGAGCAGGTAGGAGACGTACCAGCCCAGCGGGTTGGATGAGGCCAGCGCCTGCTCCACGCTGTCGTCGCCGGCGTAGTCGGCCGCGTCGCTGATCAGTTCCACCACCAGGTCGAGCTGTTCGATATCGACCGCCTGAGGGCCCTCGGCCAGGTCGTCGACCAGGCCGGTGAGCACGTAGACGTTCTCGTCGGTCACCTCGATCTCGAGCGAACCGTCGACCGCGGCGGTCTGCACCTCGGCGAAGGTGGAGACCCGGGCCAGCTCGTGCTCGTGATCGTCGGCCAGGTAGCGGGCCAGCGCGCGCTCGGAGCCGAAGACGGTGATGGAGCGGCCGTCACCGAGGAAGATCGGCTCGTCGTCGAGGTAGCAGCGCAGTGTGTAGTGCTCGCCGTCGGAGGTGACGATCTTGACCGGGTCGATGCCGACCTCGTGCCAGAACGACTCGTCCTCCTCGTCCTCGTCCTCGGCGGTGAGGTCGACGTTCTCGAACTCCTCGTCCTCGTCGGCGGCGTCGTCGGCGTCGACCTCGTTCTCCTCGGCGGCCAGCAGCTCCGCCTCGGCCACCGCGACCGCGGCCGCGTCGACCTCGGGCGTGGTGACCACGCCGTCGATGGCGTCGAGCACGTCGTCCCAGCCCTTGACGATGGCGGCACCGAGCTGATCCCACAGCTCCTCGCCGTCGCGTCCCGCGTAGGTGCGGACGCCCCCGGCGAGGGTCTCGAGCACCGCGTTGTCCTCGAAGAACTTGATGACGGGCTCGAGCTCGCAGACCTCGCCGATATTGCGCACCATCGCGAGGGTGTCCTCGAGCTCGCCGACGACCTCGGCGTCCGGGTCGCCCGCGGCCAGCTCCGGCACCGCGACCAGATCGAAGCTGAAGTTCTCCTCCGGCTCCAGCTCGGCCGCCGACAGCCCGGCGACCACCGCCCACGACGGATGGTCGACGAGGTCGTTGTCGGAGTTGGTGCGGATGAACGCCGCCAGCTCCGCCACCGACTCGAAACCGTAGAGGTCGTCCTCGTGACCGAGGAACGCCTCCCAGTCGTCGTCACCGTCGCGCCAGCGCGGAGCCCACAGGGTGACGAGATCGCCATCGGTCAGACCGAGCTCGATCGGGACGATGTCTCCAGAAGCCATGACGCGAAGCCTATCGAGCTTCAGCGCCGGGCACTATCCGGCCCGGGTGCTAATTGTCCGTCCGGCTGCCCGGCGCCTCCGGTGAGCGATTCGTTCAGTGTCGCAATGATGTTGGAACGCTCGGCTCCGGCGGTCTCGGTGGCCTGCTTGCAGGCCGAGAGGATGAGCTGTGCGGCCTCGGCGGGGGCCAGGGCGGTGATGCCCTCGTCCAGTGACAGCGCCACCAGGGCGCCGTCGCTGTTCACCTCGGCGGTGACCAGCCCGTCCTCGGTGGTGAAACGCCCGTTGACCTGCTTCAACCCGTAGAGCGCGGCCTCCAGCGCCTCGAGTTTTCCGGTGACCCCGGCGACCAGGGCGTCCATTTCCGCGCTCACAGCGGCCTCATCCAACTCGTCTGGCCGGTATCGGCGTCGTCGATGCGGTCGAGCTCCTCGACCGCCTGGCGCCTGGTCGGCAGGTTCATCTTGTCGAGCAGCTGATCGGGGATCTGGGCCTGCTCGCTGTAGACCTCGCGCAGGCGCGCGGCGGCGGCGATGGTCGAGCGCTTGGTCAGGCGCAGGATCTCATCGGCCAGCGCCTGCGCACCGTACTGGTACTCGCTGCGCTCGAACTTGATCGCGATCGGCAGGCCCATGCTGGTCGCGCGGACCGAGATGGTGCCCGACCGGTTGCTGCTGACCGCGGTCTCCACATTGGGGACCTCGGGCATCGGCGCGCCGGTCATTCGGTCGGCCTGTAGAAGCCGTAGAACTCCATACCACTGTTCTCCGTTCGGATGGAACTGATCGAGACCGGGTCGCCGGCCTCGACGAGCTGCCCGTTACCGACCACCATGGCGACATGGCCGTCCCATACGGCGAGGTCGCCCGGTTGCAGGTCACCGGGGGAAACCTGGGGGTGTCCGATGTGCTGTTCCTGGGCGAGCCGGGGCAGTTCGACGCCCGCCTCGCCGTAGGCGTACTTGGTGAGACCACTGCAGTCGATGCCCGAGGTGGGATCGTTGCCGCCCCAGACATACGGGGTGCCGCAGGCGCCGATGGCCGCGCGGACGGCGGTGGCGGCCTCCTCGTTGGGGGCCTCGACCACGCTGCCGTCGGGCAGGGTGATCTTGACGCCGGTGCCGTCACCCGTGGAACCGGTGGTGGTGCCGGGCGTGGTGGTGGTCGTCTTGCCGCCGTTGGTGGTGGTGCTCTTGGTGGAGGTGTCACCGCTGGTGGTCATCAGCGACGACACCGTGGAACCGACCGTGCTGAGCAGCGAACCGCCGGTGCTGGTCGCGGTGGACAGCAGGCCGGAGCTCACCGTGGAGGCGAGGTTGGTCGCACCGCTGGACACACTGGCCAGCTGGGTGCTCGACGGCGCCGGGGTGAGTTCCTGGATGGCGGCGGTCTGGGTGCCCAGCTCGTCCTGCACCCGGCCGACGACGCCAAGGCCCTGGCCGATGTGGTCGATCGCCGAGCTCACCACGGCGGCCAGGCCGACCGGGGTGCCCAGGGTGGGGCTGAGCGCGGAGACGTCGGTGAGGAAGGACTGGACGATGGTGTCGAGTTCCTTCTGGCCGGTCTGCACGTAGGCGGCGGCCTGGTCGAGCACGGTGGCCATGCCGGTGCCGTTGTCGGACAGGTTGGCCGAGGAGTTCTGCACCCGCAGCGCCTTGGCGGTGGCCGCGTCGACGGCCTGGCCGTCCCACGCGGTGTTGACGTTGTTGATGCTGTTGCGGCCCAGCTGATAGATCTGGTCCAGATTGGTCGAGGTCGCGCGCAGGCCGTCGGAGGCGCCGCCGGTGCCGAGGACACCGGTGCCGAAGCTCGACAGCAGGTCGGCCAGCGGCTGGGCCAGGCCGGAGAGGTCGATCATGCGCCCGCACCCAGGTCGCCCGCGGCCGCGGTGAGCGGGGCGGCGTTGTTGAGGTCGGTGTCGACGAGGGTGGTGGCCGCGCTGGCCGTGGCCGCGCCCATGCTCGCCATCACCGCCGACAACTGGGCGATCGAAGCCACGTGGCCCGCGTGCGCCGCGGAGTAGGCGGTGACGAAGTCACCACCGATCAGGCCCATGACCGGGCCGAGCAGCGTGGGATCGGAGGCCACCGCACCGGCCGCCGCCGTCGCCAGTTCCGCCGACATCGTTCCGGCTTGCGCGCTGTAGGCGACGATGCCCTCGGCATCGGCCGACATCTTCCGCATCGAACTTCCCCCAATCCTCGAGTTTCCGGGCAGAGTACGTCATTCATCAGTTTGGACGCGCCGACGCCGCATTCGGTTCCCTCGAACCCGAAAATTTCCCCAGCGGCCGTACCGGCAACGCCTGGCGACCCTATCGTTTTTTCATGCGCACCGACACTGTCGACCATCCACTCGCCGCGACGCTGCTCACCACCATGCGCGACGCCCGCACCGACAACGCCACTTTCCGCAATGCTCTGGGCGATCTCACCGGCATCCTCATGTACGAGGCGCTGCGCGACGCGCCCGTACTGCGCGAGCCCATCGACACGCCGGTGGCGGTGACCGAGGGCGTGCGCCTGGCCGCCCCGCCGCTGCTGGTCCCGGTGCTGCGCGCGGGCCTGGGCATGGTCTACGCGGCCGCCGAACTGGTGCCGCAGGCGCGGGTCGGTTTCGTCGGCATCGCCCGCGACGAGCAGACCCATCAGCCGGTGCCCTACCTGGAATCGCTGCCCGAGGACCTGACCGGCCTGCCCGTTTTCGTCCTCGACCCGATGCTGGCCACCGGCGGCTCCATGCGCCACACCCTCGACCTCCTGGTCGCCCGCGGCGCCACCGACATCACCGCCGTCTGCGTGGTCGCCGCCCCCGAAGGGATTGCCGCGCTGGCCGACTCGGGCCTGCCGGTCCGCCTGGTCACCGCGGCCGTCGACGAGAAACTCAACGAGAACGCCTACATCGTCCCCGGCCTCGGCGACGCGGGCGACCGCCAATTCGGCCCCCGCTGAACCCGCTGCGGGCGCGTCGTCAGGGCGCCAGGGACCGGCAGTAGTCGGCGAGCGCGTGCAGGCGGACGGACGCGTCGGCGCGCGCCCGGGACAGGGCGGCGTGGCCGGGCACCGGGGTGAAGACCTCCAGGTAGCACTTGAGTTTGGGTTCGGTGCCGGAGGGACGGACGACGAGGCGGAAGTCGTCGGCCTCGAAGATCAGCGCGTCGGTGCGCATGCGGCCGCGGATCTGGGACTGGTCGGTGAATTTCACCGGGGTGCCCGCGATCTCGCTGGGTGGGGTGGCGCGCAATGCGGCGGTGAGGGCGGCCGCGGCGGCCTGGTCGGGCAGGCGCAGGGAGACCTGGCCGCCGGTGTGCAGGCCGAATTCGACGGCGTAGGAGTCGAGTTCGTCGAGCAGGGAGCCTTCCTCGGCGGTGAGCAGGGCGACCAGGTCGGCCGCGGCGACGGCGGCGGAGATGCCGTCCTTGTCGCGGACGGCCGACGGGTCGACGCAGTGGCCGATGGCCTCCTCGTAGGCGTAGACCAGCCCCTCGCCCGCCCTGGCCAGCCATTTGAAGCCGGTCAGCGTCTCGGTGTAGCGGGCCGAGCGCGCCGCCGCCAGCTTCGCCAGCATGCGTGAGGACACCAGCGTGGTGGCCACCAGCGGGTCGGCGGGGCGGGTGCGCAGGACGTAGTCGGCCAGTAGCACGCCGGTCTCGTCGCCGCGCAGCATCCGCCAGCCGTCGGGACCTGGCACGCCGAGGGCGCAGCGGTCGGCGTCGGGGTCGAGGGCGATGGCCAGGTCTGCGTCAACGCGCTCGGCCAGCGCCAGCAGCAGGTCGGCGGCGCCGGGCTCCTCGGGGTTGGGGAAGGCGACCGTGGGGAAGTCGGGGTCGGGGGCGTACTGCTCCTCGACGACGTGCACATCGGTGAACCCGGCCGCCGCCAGGGCACGCACCGCGAGCTCACCGCCGACGCCGTGCAACGCGGTCAACGCGATCCGCACGTCGGCCCGCTCGCCGGGACCACCGAGCCGCCGAGGCACCGTGGCGACCCGGGCCAGATAGCGCTCGACCAGCTCGGCGCCGGATACCGCGTCGGGCCGGTCGGCGGTCGGACCGGTGCCGGATACCGCGTCGGGCCCGTGGGCGGTCGGCCGGGCATCCGGCACCGCGACGGGCTCGCGGGCGATCGGTCCGGTGACCTGTTCGATGCGGTGCTCGATCTCGGTGTCGGCGGGGGCGATGAGCTGGGATCCACCGTCGAGGTAGACCTTGTAGCCGTTGTCGGTGGGGGGATTGTGGGAGGCGGTGATCTGGACGCCCGCCACCGCGCCGAGTTCGCGGACCGCGAAGGCGAGCACCGGGGTGGGGACCGGTTCGGGGAGCAGCGTCACCGGAAAGCCCGCGGCCGTGAAGATCTCGGCGGTGGCCGTGGCGAATTCGGCCGAGCCGTGCCGGGCATCGCGCCCGACGACCACCGCGCCGCCGCCGAGGCAGCGGTCGCGCAGCCAGGCGGCCAGCCCGGCCGTCGCCCGCGAGACCGTCTCCACGTTCATGCCGTCCGGACCGTCGCGCAGCGGTCCGCGCAGGCCCGCCGTCCCGAAACGCAGCATCTACACCCGCTCCAGGATTCCGCGCAGCAGTTTGCCCAGCCGGGGCGCCGCCGCCTGGCCCTCGGCCAGCACCTCCGCGTGCGAGAGGTGCTCGCCGGTGACACCCGCCGCCAGATTGGTGACCAGCGAGATACCCAGCAGCCGGGCCCCGCGCGAACGCGCCTCGATCGCCTCCAGCACCGTCGACATGCCGACCAGATCGGCGCCGACGGTGGCCAGCATGCGGATCTCGGCGGGCGTCTCGTACTGCGGGCCGGTGAGCCCGGCGTAGACGCCGTCGGTGAGGCTCGGGTCGATCTCCCTGGCCAGCGCGCGCAGCTCGGGGTCCCAGGCGTCGACCAGGTCGACGAAGCGCGCGCCTTCGAGGGGGGTGCGCGCGGTGAGGTTGAGGTGATCGGCGATCAGCACCGGCTCGCCCACCCGCAGGCCCGGCCGGATCCCGCCCGCGGCATTGGTGAGCAGCACGATCTCGGCGCCCGCGGCGATCGCGGCGGTGACCGGGTGCACCACCTGCTGGGGCGGGTAGCCCTCGTAGAGGTGCTGGCGGCCCATCAGCAGCAGCACGTCGGTGGCGTCGACCTGGATCGAATGCACCATGCCGCCGTGGCCCTGCGCGCTGGGTTTGCCGAAACCGGGTAACTCCGGCATGGCGATCGAGGCGCGCGGCACGCCGATCTCGGCCGCCGCCTCCTGCCACCCCGATCCCAGCACCACGGCCACGCGATGACGTGGCACTCCCGTACGTTCGGCGATCGCCTGAGCGGCCTGTTCGGCAAGCATGCACGAAGTCTATGGGCGGGTGGCGCGCCCTGTCGCCCCCGCGCTTGCTACCCGCGAGTAATGGGTGGCTGCCAGCGGCGTTTATTCTTCCCTGCATGCCGTATTTGGAGCGCTCTGGTGATGTGTTCGTCCTGTACCTCGGGAACGAGGGGGAGACCGACAACGAGAACCGTTTCTCGCCGGGCTGGATCGACGCCTTCCACGCCGCCCTCGACGAGGTCGAGGCGTCCGAGGGCCCGGCCGCGCTGGTGACCGTCGCGACCGGCAAGTTCTACAGCAACGGCCTCGACACCGACTGGGTCTTCGGCAACCTGGACAAGATCCACGGCTACCTGGACCGGGTGCACACCCTCTACACCCGCCTGCTGACCTTCCCGATGCCGACCGTCGCCGCCATCAACGGCCACGCCTTCGGCGCCGGTGCCATGCTGGCCACCTCGCACGACTTCCGGGTGATGCGCGGTGACCGCGGCTTCTGGTCGCTGCCCGAGGTGCACCTGGGCATGCCCTTCACCGTCGGCATGAACGGCCTGCTCAAGGGCCGTCTGAGCAACCAGGTGTGCGTGCAGGCGATGACCAGCGGCCACCGCTTCGCCGCCGACGAGGCGATCGCCGCGGGCATCGTCGACGCCAAGGCCGACGCCGAGGAGGTGCTGGCGGCCGCGATCGCCCGCGCCGCCGCGCTGACCAGCCTGCGCAAGCCGATCACCCCGATCATCAAGGCCGATCTGCACGCCGAGACCCTCGCCGCGCTGGCCACCCCGGTCACCCCGGAGAACCTGCCCTTCGGCAACTGAGCCGCCTCGCCGGTGCGCCCGGAACCAGTACTGATGCGAGACTGGTTGGTATGGCACCCTCGCGCACCGGCGAATTCTCGGCCACCGCGGCCGACACCGCGATCCGCGCGGCCTCCGACGAGCTGATCGCGCTCTCGCACGCGATCCACGCCGAACCGGAGCTGGCCTTCGCCGAGACCCGCAGCGTCGCCAAGATCCGCGAGCCGCTGACCGCCCGCGGCTTCGCCGTCACCACCGGCGTGGCCGGGCTGCCGACCGCCTTCCGCGCCGTCTACGGCAGCGGCCCGCTCACCGTCGGCCTGTGCGCCGAATACGACGCGCTGCCCGAGATCGGGCACGCCTGTGGGCACAACATCATCGCCGCGACCGCCGTCGGCGCCGCGCTCGGCCTGGCCGAGGTCGCCGACGAGCTGGGCCTGACCGTGATCGTGCTCGGCACCCCGGCCGAGGAGAGCGGCGGCGGCAAGGTGCTCATGCTGGAGGCGGGCGCCTTCGACGACATCGCCATGGCGCTCATGGTGCACCCCGGCCCCAGCGATATCGTCGGCGCGCGCTCGCTGGCCCTTGCCGACCTGGCCATCACCTTCCACGGCCGCGAAGCGCACGCCAGCGCCGCGCCGGAACTGGGCCGCAACGCCGGTGACGCGGTGACGCTGACCCAGGTCGCGCTGGGGCTGCTGCGCCAGCATCTGCGTCCGGGCCAGCAACTGCACGGTATAGTCGCCGACGGCGGCGTAGCCCCCAACATCGTGCCCGGACGGGCGGAACTGCTCTACTACCTCCGCGCGACCGATGCCGCGTCCCTCGACGACCTGATGCGCCGAGCCAAGGCGTGCTTCGAGGCGGGCGCCCTGGCGACCGGCTGCACGCACGACATCCGGACGCTCGCGCCCACCTATACCGAGCTCACCCCGGATCCGGCGCTCTCGCAGCTGTATCGCGCGCAGATCACCGGTCTGGGACGGCTGCCGATCGCCCCCGAACTGGAGGGGCTGCGGCCGCTCGGGAGCACCGACATGGGCAACGTCACCAATGTCGTCCCCGGTATCCACCCGGTGATCGGCATCGACGCGGGCGGCGCGGTGACCCATCAGCCCGCGTTCGCCGCCGCCGCGGTGAACGCCTCGGCCGACCGCGCGGTGCTCGACGGCGCGCTCGCACTGGCGCGTACCGCTGTCGCGGCGGCACGCGATGAAGTACACAGGGACAGGTTGTTGCACACTCTGGTCGAACGACAGGAGGACATTCGGTGAGCATCTCCGGCCATCCGGGCACCACCCACGCCGATGCCGAGGCACTCGCGCTCGGTGTCACCGCCCCCGCGGCGGCCCGCGCGCACGCGGTGGTCCCGACCATGCCGGACGCCGAACGAGACGGGATGCCGGGAACCGAGATCGTCGACGCGTGGCTGGCCGAACACACCGGTGACCTGGTGCAATGGCGCAGACACATCCACGCCAACCCCGAGCTGTCGCGCGCGGAGTTCGCCACCACCGAATTCGTCGCGGGCTGGCTGAGCAAGGCGGGACTGACCTGGCAGACGCTGCCCGGCGGCACCGGCCTGCTCTGCGATCTGGGCCCCACCGACGCCCCGCGCATCGCCCTGCGCGCCGATATGGACGCGCTGCCGATGCAGGAGTTCACCGGCCTGACCTTCGCCTCCACCGTGCCCGGCGTCTCGCACGCCTGCGGCCACGACGCGCACACCACCGTGCTGCTTGGCACCGCGCTGGCGCTGGCCGAGGCCGAGGCGCATCTCCCGGTCGGCGTGCGGCTGGTATTCCAGCCCGCCGAGGAGGTGATGCCGGGCGGCGCGCTCGACGTCGTCGCCGCCGGGGGCATGGACGGGGTGGACCGGATCTTCGCGCTGCACTGCGATCCCCGGCTCGAGGTCGGCAAGGTCGGGCTGCGCACGGGGGCGATCACCTCGGCCGCTGACACCGTCGAGCTGGTGCTCGACTCGCCCGGCGGGCATACCTCGCGCCCGCATCTGACCAGCGATCTGGTCTACGCGATCGGCACCGTCATCACCGGGCTGCCCGGGCTGCTGAGCCGCCGGGTCGACCCGCGCACCAGCACGATCATGGTGTGGGGCGCGGTCAGCGCGGGCAAGGCGCCCAACGCCATCCCGCAGACCGGCATGCTCACCGGCACCGTGCGCACCGGCGACCACGCCACCTGGCTGCTGCTCGAACCGCTGGTCCGCGAGATCATCGACAGCCTGCTGGCCCCGACCGGCGTGCGCTACCAGCTCAACTACAAGCGCGGCGTGCCGCCGGTGGTCAACGACCCCACCTCGGCACTGATGTTCGAGAACGCCGTCCTGGCGCTGGGCCCGGACGCACTGGCCGACACTCCCCAGTCCGGCGGCGGCGAGGACTTCTCCTGGTACCTGGAGGAAGCCCCGGGTGCCATGGCCCGGCTGGGCGTCTGGTCCGGCACCGGCGAACAACTCGACCTGCACCAGCCGACCTTCGACATCGACGAGCGCGCGCTGGCCGTGGGCGTGCGGACGCTGACGAACATCGTCCTGCAAGCCTGACCGGCGGTTACGCTCCTGGGCCGACGTTCTTGCTGTTGCGGGTGCGCAGGGCGTGGACGTAGTCCTCGGGGGCGCCCGCCTTTTCGGCCGCGTCGGCGATCACGCCGATGTAGCGCGCCGAGGGCAGGCCGCCCTCGTAGGCGTCGAGGACGTAGAGCCAGGCCAGGCGGGATTCGCCCTGGGTGCCGGTGACGCGGATCCGGATCTTCTTGTGGATGCCGAAGTCCGAGCCCTCCCAGCGGTCCAGGCTCTCCTCGTCCTCGGGGGAGACGTCGTAGAGCACGACGAACACCCGGGAGGCCGGATCCTCGACGACGGTGGCCAACGGCCCTTCCCAGCCGATGTCGTCACCGGCGAAGGTCAGGCGCCAACCTTCCAGCCACCCGGTCCCGGACATGGGCGAATGCGGGCAGCGTTCCAGCATCTGCGTCGAGTCCATGTTGGACCCGTAAGCGGCATAGATCGGCACCTGAGGAACTGTAGCCAATAACAGCAGCGGAATTCCCGTCTCCCACCCAGATCGGCTGACGGTCACACCCGGCGAACACGCCGAACTTGTTCACCGAGCCGACCCGGGTCCGTCACCGCGCACCTGAAATGATGGGGGGACCCACGGACGCGGCCCTCACAAGGGGTGAGTCCGTCTCAGGCGAATACAGGAGCGTGACAGTGGCACGGATTGCGATCATCGGCGGCGGACCGGCGGGATACGAGGCGGCGCTGGTGGCCGCTCAGCACGGGGCCTCGGTGACCCTGGTCGATGCCGACGGCATCGGTGGCGCCTGTGTGCTGTGGGATTGCGTGCCGTCCAAGACCTTCATCGCCTCGACCGGCCTGCGCACCGATCTGCGCCGCGCGCGCGATCTGGGCATCACCATCGACGCCAGCCAGGCCCAGGTGCACCTGCCCGAGGTCAACGGGCGGGTCAAGGCGCTCGCGCTGGCCCAGTCCTCCGATATCCGCGCCAAGCTCCAGGCCGCGGGCGTGCGGCTGCTCGCCGGTCGCGGCGAATTGACCGGGCCCGCCGCCGGTTCGGCGCACCGGATCAGGGCCACCCTCGCCGACGGCAGCACCGAGGAGTTCGAGGCCGAGGTGGTGCTCATCGCCACCGGCGCCAGCCCGCGCGTGCTGCCCGGCGCCGAACCCGACGGCGAGCGCATCCTGAACTGGCGCCAGCTCTACGACCTCACCGAGCTGCCCGAGACCCTGGTGGTGGTCGGTTCCGGCGTCACCGGTGCCGAGTTCGTCTCCGCCTACACCGAGATGGGCGTGCGGGTGAAGCTGGTCTCCAGCCGCGACCGCGTGCTGCCCGGCGAGGACGCCGACGCCGCCCTGGTGCTCGAGGAGGCGCTGGCCGAGCGCGGGGTGGAGCTGGTCAAGCACGCGCGCGCCGACGCGGTGGAGCGCACCGCCGAGGGCATCGTGGTGAAGCTGTCCGACGGGCGCACCGTCACCGGCTCGCACGCGCTGATGACCGTGGGTTCCACCCCGAACACCGCCGCGCTGGGCCTGGACCGGGTCGGCATCGAACTCGATCGCGGCGGATACCTTCGCGTGGACCGGGTTTCGCGCACTTCGGTGCCCGGCATCTACGCCGCCGGTGACTGCACCGGGCTGCTGCCGCTGGCCTCGGTGGCGGCCATGCAGGGCCGCATCGCGATGTATCACGCGCTGGGCGAGGGCGTGAGCCCGATCCGGCTCAAGACCGTGGCCTCGGCGGTGTTCACCCGGCCCGAGATCGCGACGGTCGGCGTCAGCCAGACCGCCATCGACAACGGTGAGGTGCCCGCGCGCACGGTGATGCTGCCGCTGAACACCAATCCGCGGGCCAAGATGTCGGGCCTGCGCCGCGGTTTCGTCAAGGTCTTCTGCCGTCCGGCGACCGGTGTGGTGATCGGCGGCGTGGTGGTCGCGCCGATCGCCTCGGAGCTGATCCTGCCGATCGCGCTGGCGGTGCAGAACAATCTCACCGTCACCGATCTCGCGCAGACCTTCTCGGTGTATCCCTCGCTGACCGGTTCGGTCACCGAGGCCGGGCGCCTGCTGATGCGCCACGACGATCTGGACTGAGACCGACCGGTCGGGTATGTGAGACGCGTCACTGCCCGGCCGCGTTTCGAATTGTCTTGTTCGACAAGGATCCTCGTCGGCCGAATCCATCCCGCTGGGAAACCTACTGCCGCGTTGCCTGTCCCGCGCTCATGTGGTTGACTCACGGCCGAGGCGCGATCTGTTCAGGTCGCGTGGTGGAGTATGGGGGATTCCCTCCGGGAAAGGGATTAGCGAAAAGTGAAGCATCGTAAGCCGAGTCGGGCGCAGCGAGCGATGGCCAGCACGTCGTTGCCCCTGGCCGCCGCGGCCGCCGTGGCAACCCTTCTTGCGGCGCCGGCCGGCGCGGTCCCCAGTGACCAGCCGACCACGCCCGCCACTCCGGCCCCTGCGCAGCCGGGTACAGAGAGCCAGGTGACGCCGGAGAACGAGGCTCCCGAGGAAGGGGCCGAGGAGACTCCGGAGAGGGTCAAGCCGGGTCAGACCAAGCCGACCCCGGCCCAGCCGGGTGTCACCAGCCCCGAGCCGGGCGAGCCGGAGGAAGACACCCCGGTCAAGGTCACGCCGTCGCAGCCGGGTGTCACCACCCCGCGCGTCGCGCCGCTGCCGGTGCCCGGTCAGGGCAACCAGGTCCAGCCCGCGGTGCACCCGGAGACGGGCGCCACCCCGGACGAGGACGACGAGAAGACCACCACGCCGTCGCAGCCGGGCGCCACCTCGCCCGCGCAGCCGTCGCAGACCCAGCCGAACGTGCCTTCCGACGAGGGCACCGCGGGCGAGGAGTCCGAGGGCGAGTCGCGTGAGACCCTGGTCCAGGAGCCGCAGGAACCCGCGTGGCAGGCGCCGCGTCTGGAGAACGCGCCCGCCGCGCCGGTCGTCGAGATGGAGGGCCCGCACCAGGAAGTCGGCGCCACCATCGACGCCAACGGCCTGGTTCCCGGCCTGCTCGCCAACACGCACCACTACAACAACGAGCACGGCTACGTCGGCACCATCGGCTACCGCGCACCCGGCGGCGGCTTCGGTGACGCCGGTGTCTCGGTGGAGTACGTCGGCGAGAACTCGGTCAAGGTCACCACCTTCAACGGTGGCGACGGCCGCGACGACTTCACCACCGTGACCGTCCTCGACACCACCCAGGCCAACCTGGCCAAGGCGGCGGTCGAGAACTGGATCAAGGCGCAGCCGGGCGGCGCCGCCGCGATGGAAGCGGCCGCGAAGGCTACACTTCCGGTGCCGGGGGAGCTGCTTCAGACGGTGAACGTCGCTGGTGTCACCACTCAGTGGGGTGGCTCGCTCCAGTACTGACACACACCTACGACGTGTGGGGCGGTCGGCTGACGACCGCCCCACACGTGTGTCCTGGGGAAAGGATTGGTCTTGGGCACCGAGGGTGACGAGAACGATTTCGGGGAATTCGGACCGCCGCTCGACGACGCGTCCGCCGGTTTCGGCGGGCCGATCGGCGCGACGCCGCCGCCTGCGCCGGGTGCGCTACCCGAGCGTGGCTGGCAGCCCGCCGCCCCGCCCGCGGCGCCTGGTCCGTTCGGGCCGCCCGCCGGTGCGCCGAATCCGTTCGGCGCGCCTGTCTCGGGTGCGCCACCGGTAGCGCCGCCGCCGGGTCCGCCGGTCGTGCCGCCGGGGTCACCGGTCACGCCGCCCGGTCCGCCGGTCGGTACCCCGCCGCCCGCCGCGCCCCCCCGTGGCCCACGTTCCGCGCCGATCTCGGTCTTCGGTGACGCCGTCGCCGCCCCGCCGCCCGCGCCGCCGCAGCGCGACGGTTCGCCCTTCGGCGACTCGGTGCCGGTGGCCTCCGGCCGCGAGCTCACCGAGGTGATCCGCCGCGACCGGCCCGCCTCGCGCCCGGAACCCGAGGCCGACATCGTCCGCGCGCCCGCGCCGGAGACGGTCCGGATGTCCGCGCCGGAGACCACGCGGGCCGTGCCGCCCGCCCCGGAGCGTCCGGACGAGGACAAGGCCTGGTGGAACAGCCCGGACGACGACGGTGGCGTGCCCAAACCGCCCGCCGAGCCCGGCCTCTCCTGGGCCGACGACCCGATCGCGCGCCGCCTCGCGCCGAAGACGCCCACCGCACCGGTCGCCGAGCAGAAGGAGACCGACAAGCGGGTGCCGTGGCTGATCGGCGGTGCCGTCGCGGCGGTGCTGATCGTGGTGGCGCTGGTGGCCGTTATCGGCCTGGTCAAGCGGGGTGGCGACGAACCGGGTCCCACCGCGGCCCCGACCACCTCGGTGCAGATCCCCGGCTTCGAATGCCCCGCGTCCACGGATCCCGCCGTGACGGTGAGCAACGGTCCCGGTGACACGTCCTCGGGTGCCCGCGCGATCCTCGGTTTCCAGTACGCCTTCTATGTCGATCGTTCCGGCGCGAAGGTGCGTGACTACGCCTCGCCCGACGGCGACATCTCGCAGGCCGATCGGCTCCAGCGCGCGATCGACACCAAGATCCCGGTCGGTGCCAAGCACTGCGTGAAGATCCGCGAGACGGCGCCCGGCGTGTTCGACGTCGACCTGAGCGAATGGCATCCCGACGGGGAGGTGATCACCTACCCGCAGGTGATTATCACAACTAACAATGATGGGAAGTGGCAGGTCAAGCACATCTTGACCCGGTAGCGATCCCATATATCGGGACAATAATTTCATACTCTGGTCAGCCGTATGCGATCGTGGGCTATCGCGTCCCTTGGCGTACCCGGAGGTTTTCATGTCGCTGACCACTCCCGCCCTGGCGGGCAAACTGTCCGGCTTGCAGAGCTCCGCCATCCGTGACCTGCTCAAGCTGACCGCGCGGGCCGAGGTGATCAGCCTGGCCGGTGGGCTGCCCGACGCGGCGCTCATGCCGCGCGAGCGGATCGCCGCCGCCGCCGAGGAGGCGCTGCGCGACCCGTCGGTGCTGCAGTACACCGAGTCGCCTGGCTGGCCCGGGCTGCGCGAGGTGCTCGCGGCGCGGGAGTCGGCGCGGATCGGGCGCGCGGTGCCGGTCGAGGACGTGTTCGTCACCCACGGTTCGCAGCAGGCGCTGTCGCTGCTGTCGGAGGTGCTGCTCGATCCCGGCGCGCTGGTGATCGTGGAGGATCCCGCGTATGTCGGTGCGCTGCAGGTGTTCCGGGCCGCCGGTGCGCGCATCGTCGCGGTGCCGCTCGACGGTGACGGGATGCGGCTGGACCTCCTCGAGGACCTGCTGGCCGCGGGGGAGCGGCCCGCCGTGGTGCACACCGTCTCCAATTTCCACAACCCCGGCGGGGTCACGCTGTCGCCCGCGCGGCGGCAGCGCCTGGCCGAACTCTCCGAGGCGCACGGCTTCTGGGTGATCGAGGACGACCCCTACGGCGAACTCTGGTTCGACCGGCCCGCCCCCGCACCCGTCGCGTCCTACTCGCCGCAGGTGATCCGCCTGTCCAGCGTCTCCAAGATCCTCGCGCCGAGCCTGCGCGTGGGCTGGATGACCGCCCCCGACCGCGTCTGCCGCGCCGTGGAACTGCTCAAGCAGGGCGCCGACCTGTGCGGCTCGGCCCTCACCCATCGGATCGCGGCCACCCTGCTCGCCGACACCGACTGGCTCACCGCCCACATCACCACGGTCCGCACCACCTACGCCACCCGCGCCCGCGCCCTGGTCACCGCCACCCGCGCCGCCTTCGGCGACCGGATCCACTGCACCGACGCCACCGGCGGCATGTTCGTCTGGGCCGACTTCACCGACGGCACCGACACCGCCACCCTGCTCCCCGCCGCGCTGGACGCCGGTGTGGCCTACGTCCCCGGCGCCGCCTTCGCCGTCTCCGACGCCTACCGCCACTCGATGCGCATGTGCTTCACCACCGCCGACGAAGCGACCCTCACCGAGGCCATCACCCGCCTGTCCCCGGCGGTCGGCTGAGCGCCGGTCAGGCCCAGTTGTAGGTGCGTTCGACGGCCTTGTTCCATTCCGCGTAGCGCTGGGTGCGTTCGGGGTCGGGCATGGTGGGGGTCCAGGTGTGGTCGGCGGTCCAGTTGGCGCGGAGGTCGTCGAGGCCGGTCCAGTAGCCGACGGCCAGGCCCGCGGCGTAGGCGGCGCCCAGGGCCGTGGTCTCGCGGACGACCGGGCGGACGACGGGGACGTCGAGGATGTCGGACTGGAACTGCATGAGCAGGTCGTTGCCGGTCATGCCGCCGTCGACCTTGAGGGTGGTCAGTTCCAGGTCGAGCTGCTGGGCGGCGGCGTCGGCGCGCATGGCGTCGACCACCTCGCGGGTCTGGAAGGCGGTGGATTCCAGGGCTGCCCTGGCCAGGTGGGCCTTGGTGACGAAGCGGGTCAGCCCGGCGATCACGCCGCGCGCGTCGGGACGCCAGCGCGGGGCGAACAGGCCGGAGAAGGCGGGCACGAAGTAGGCGCCGCCGTTGTCCTCGACGCTGCGGGCCAGCGGTTCCACCTCCTCGGCCGAGCCGATGATGCCCAGGTTGTCGCGCAGCCACTGCACCAGCGAGCCGGTGACGGCGATCGACCCCTCCAGCGCGTAGACGGCGGGCTGGTCGCCGAGCTGATAGCAGGCCGTGGTGAGCAACCCGTGCTTGCTGATCACCGGCGTTGTCCCGGTATTGAGCAGCATGAAATTGCCGGTGCCGTAGGTGTTCTTGGCTTCGCCGGGCGACAGGCACGCCTGACCGAAGGTAGCCGCCTGCTGATCGCCGAGGATGCCCGCCACCGGTGCCCCGGCGAACGGCCCGGCGGTGATCTCCGCGTAGACCTCCGAGGAGCTGCGGATCTGCGGGAGTAGAGACATGGGGATGCCGAACTCGGCGCAGATCTGCCCGTCCCACCGCAGGGTGCGCAGGTCCATCAGCATGGTCCGCGACGCATTGGTGACATCGGTGAGGTGCTCGCCGGTGAGTTTCCACAGCACCCAGCTGTCCATGGTGCCGAAGCACAGGTCACCGGCCTCGGCGCGGGCGCGCACACCCTCGACATTGTCGAGAATCCAGCGCAGCTTCGGCCCGGCGAAATAGGTCGACAGCGGCAGCCCGGTGCGCTCGGCATAGCGTTGCGGGCCCTGCGCACCGGCCAGTTCGGTGCACAGCTGGTCGGTGCGGGTGTCCTGCCAGACGATGGCGTTGTACACCGGCTCGCCGGTCGCCCGGTCCCAGACCACCGTGGTCTCGCGCTGATTGGTGATGCCGATGGCGGCCAGATCACCGGCCGAACAGCCGCTGTTGCCCAGCGCCGCGCCGAGCACCCACTCGGTATTGCGCCACACCTCGGCCGGATCATGTTCCACCCAACCGGGTTTCGGGAAGATCTGGCGGTGCTCCCGCTGCGCGGTGCCCACGATCCGGCCCTGCCGGTCGAAGACGATGCACCGACTCGAAGTCGTGCCCTGATCGATGGCGGCCACATAGCGACGCATCCCCGCAGGTTACCCAACCGGGCCCGTCGCGGTGGCGGACCGCGGCGACCCCGGCCACGCGCACCGGTCCGGCCGCGCGCTCGCCGAGACGACGCGGGCCCCCCGCCGCTGCCGGGTTCGGAGCCTGTCGGGCGCTACGTTTAGCCTGTACCCAGCGGCGCCCGACCGCGTCGTGCACCCACACTGTCGACTGGAACCGGCCCCCGGCCGGCGGCGAGGAGTCGAGCATGGCGCAGACACCCGAGTTCCCGTTCCTGCATCCCGGCGAATTGGTGGCGGGCGCGAAACGCGACCGGCGGGGCCCGGGGCAGCTCGGCCCGGAGCATCGCCGCACGGCCTGGGAGCGGCTGGGCAAAGAACAGTTCGACGTGCTGGTCATCGGTGGTGGCGTGGTCGGCGCGGGGATCGCGCTGGACGCGGCGACCCGTGGACTGTCGGTGGCGCTGGTCGAGGCGCGCGATCTGGCCTCGGGCACCTCGAGCCGGTCGTCGAAGATGTTCCACGGCGGCCTGCGCTATCTGGAGCAGCTCGAATTCGGGCTGGTCCGGGAGGCGCTGAAGGAACGCGAGCTGGCCCTGTCGACGCTGGCGCCGCACCTGGTCAAGCCGCTGCGCTTCCTCTACCCGCTCACCCACCGCGTCTGGGAGCGGCCCTATGTGGCCGCCGGGCTCACCCTCTACGACACCATGGGCGGCGCGAAATCTGTTCCGGGACAGCATCATCTGACTCGGCACGGCGCCATGCGGCTGGCGCCGGGCCTGCGCCGGGACTCGATGATCGGCGGAGTCACCTACTACGACACCGTCGTCGACGACGCCCGCCACACCATGACCGTGGCCCGCACCGCCGCGCACTACGGCGCGGTCATCCGCACCTCCACCCAGGTCGTCGGGCTCTTACGCGAGGCCGACCGGGTGGTCGGGGTGAAGCTGCGCGACACCGAGGACGGCCGCACCGGCGAGGCGCGGGCCAATGTGGTGATCAACGCGACCGGCGTGTGGACCGACGAGGTACAGGGCCTGTCGCATCAACGCGGGCGATTCCATGTGCGAGCGTCCAAGGGCGTGCACATCGTGGTGCCGCGCGACCGGATCGTCAGCGACGCGGCGATCATCCTGCGCACCGCCACCTCGGTGCTGTTCGTCATCCCGTGGGGCACGCACTGGATCATCGGCACCACCGACACCGACTGGAATCTGGACCTCGCGCATCCGGCCGCCACCAAGGCCGATATCGACTATCTGCTCACCCGGGTCAACGACGTGCTGGTCACCCCGCTCACCCACGCCGATATCGACGGCGTCTACGCGGGGCTGCGGCCGCTGCTGGCCGGGGAGAGCGACGAGACCTCCAAGCTCTCGCGCGAGCACGCCGTCGCCCGGGTCGCGCCCGGCCTGGTGAGTATCGCGGGCGGCAAGTACACCACCTACCGGGTGATGGCCGCCGACGCGATGGACGAAGCGGCCCAGGACATTCCGGCCCGCGTCTCCCCGTCCATCACCGAGAAGGTGGCGCTGCTCGGCGCCGATGGCTACTTCGCGCTGGTCAACCAGACCGTGCAGCTCGCCGAGCAGTACGGCATCCACCCCTACCGGATGACCCACCTGCTCGACCGCTACGGCTCCCTGGTCGACGAGGTCCTCGCCTACGCGGCGGGCAAACCCGAACTGCTGCAACCGATCACCGACGCCCCGTCCTACCTCCAGGTCGAAGCGGTCTACGCGGCCGCCGCCGAATGCGCCCTGCACCTCGACGACATCCTGGCCCGCCGCACCCGCATCTCGATCGAATACCCGGACCGGGGTGCGCACTGCGCCGAACAGGTCGCCCACCTGGTCGCGCCGATCCTCGGCTGGGACACCGACGATGTCGACCGCGAGGTGACCACCTACCAGGCGCGGGTCCGCGCGGAGATCGAGTCGCAGACCCAGCCCGACGACATCTCCGCCGACGCGCTGCGGGCGGCGGCACCGGAGCCACGGCCGCAGCTGCTGGAACCGGTGCCGCAGGATCGGTGAGAGCTTGCACCGGGCCGGTTCGGACTGGTCCGGCGGCAGGTTGTCGGTGTGATTCCGCCGGTGAGCTCGATGGGCGGGCGGTGCGGAAGTGGGTGGGCTCACCTCGGGGCGGGGTCGGGTTGGCAGCGGGGGCAGAAGTAGATGCCGCGTTCGCGCTGGGTGATGCGGTCGGCGGGGTCGTCTTCGCCGAGGAGGCGGGAGACGATGGTGGTGCCGCAGCGGGGGCAGGGGCGGCGGGCGCGGCCATAGACCATGGGGCGCCAGGGGGGCTGGTGGGCGGCCTTGGTGAGGACGCGGTGGGATTCGTCGACGAGGGCGGGGAGGTCGGGAATGTCGGCGACGGGGGTGGCGGGGTGGACGCGGCGCAGGAAGCAGATCTCGCTGCGGTAGATGTTGCCGATGCCGGCGAGGTTGCGCTGGTCGAGCAGGGCGAGACCGATGGGGCGTCGCGGGTATTCGGTGAGGCGGCGCAGGGCCTCGGCGGGGTCCCAGTTCTCGCCGAGCAGGTCGGGGCCGAGATGGTCGATGACGGTGTGCTCTTCGGCGCGGGGGAGCACCTGGAGGGTGCCGAGGGAGAAGCCGACCGCCTCGACCTCGTCGTTGGCCAGCACCGCGCGGGCGGTGACGCGGGGTTTGGTCCAGCGCTGCCCGCAGTGGAACACCCGCCACTCGCCCTCCATCTTGAGGTGGCTGTGGATGCTCGCCCGGTCGGTGCGGATGAACAGGTGCTTGCCGTAACTGCCGACCTCGGTGACCAGTTCCCCGACCAGATCGACGGTCGCGAACCGGGGTACCCGGAAGTCGCTGCGGGTCAGCGTGGTTCCCGCGAGAACCGCACGCAGGCGCTCGGCCGTGCGGAAGACGGTGTCGCCCTCGGGCATCCGGCTACACCTGCCCGCGCAGCCGCAAACCGCGCGGGGTGACCGCGAAACCGGCTTCGACCAGGAAGTCGGCGAAGGTGTTGCCGTGCACGGTGTCCCCGTTCACCTTGTCGATCACCAGCGACTCCACCCGCCGATCGTGCACCAGCCCGGCCAGCGCCATGGCGCCCGCCCGGCGCAGACCGGGGTCCTCGGTGAAGGTGAGCAGGGTCTTCCCGCCGCGTTCGAGATACAGCACGAGTTCGCCCCCGACCAGCACCACCAGCGCCCCCGCCTTGCGCCCCGGCCGGTGCCCACCGTCGCCCTCGCCCTTGGGCCACGGCAGCGCCGCACCATACGGATTCGCGGGGTCACAGGCCGCCAGTGCCAGGGCGACCTCGGCGCGGGTGACGGTGCGATCGGTGTCGAAGGATCGCAGGCGATCCACGGTGTCGGTGGTGGAGAACTGCGCGCCACCGAGGGTGTCGACGAAGTAGCCGCGACGGCAGCGCCCCCGGTCCTCGAATTCGGTGAGCACCCGGTACATCAGCGCGAAACCGCCGGGCACCCCCTCGTTCATGACCGAACCACGGGTGAGCACGCCGTACCGTTCGAGCAGCTGATCGGCGGTGGCGTGCGCGCGAACAGTGTTGTCCTGCACGCGTTCCGGCAGGATCGACCAGCGCCCGGCCAGCGTGGGCGGCCCCGAACGGGTCGGCATCGAGGCGCGTGGCAGATAGGCGCGTCCGCGTGGGGCCCGGCGTGGGGTGCGATGCGCGGTGGTGGAGCGCGCGGTCCCGGACAGCAGGGCACGCACGGGCGCGAACGTATCGCCGGAGACATACCCGGCCCAGACCAGCTGCCAGAGCGCGTCACCGACAGCTTTGTCGTCGAGCAGGCCGGTGGCATCGGACAGCTGCCGGAAGAAGTAGGCGCCACCCCCGCGCAACGTGGGCGGCAGCCGAAGCGGCTCCTCCCCGCTGATGCCGGAATCACCGGACCCAGCACCGGGCTGCGGGCGGACGCCGGTGGGTCCCGGGTCGGCCTCCCGTCGGGAAGCGCGCGTCCCGGGACCAGCGGGACCCTTGTCGCCCGATGTCTGGCTGGGCGCGGGACCGTCGAGGTCGACGACGGGTTGGGTGGTGTGGGGGCGGGGTTCCAGGTGGGCGCCCATGGCGGCCAGGAGGCCGAGTTGGGTGTCGGTGGGGTCGATGTCGTCGGGTGGGGGGAGGGTGAAGGGGGCCTGGTCGGCGAGGTGGAGGGCGATCCAGCCGTCGCGGGCGGTGATGGCGCCGTGTCCGGACCAGATGACCTCGCCGGTGGCCATGAGTTCGTCGAGGTAGGCGGGGGTGTAGTCGCGCACGCGCATCGGGAGGATGAGGGATTCCCAGGCGGAGGCGGGGATCGGGACGCCCGCGAGCTGTTCGACCACGGTCGCCACGCCATCGATGCCGCGCAGTTCGCCGGAGCCGACGTGCTGCCAGGCGGGGAGGAAGCGAGCGAAGGCGGCGGTGGCGACGGGCTCCACCTCGTGCCGGGCCGCGGCGAGGGAGCGGCGGCGCAGCCGCCGCAGGATCTGGGCGTCGCACCATTCGGTGCCCGCGGCGATGGGGGTGAATTCGCCTTCCACCACCCGTTTCTCGGCCAGCAGCCGGTGCAGGGCGGTGCTCGCCACCGCCAGGCCGAGCCCGAATCGGGCGGCCACATCGGCGGTGGTGAACGGCGCGTGCGTGCGGGCGTAGCGGCCAACGAGATCACCGAGCGGATCGGGCACCGGCTCGATGAACGCCTGCGGCACCCCGATCGGCAACGGCACCCCGAGCGCGTCCCGCAACCGGGCCGCGTCCTCGATCGCCACCCACCACGCCCGCCCCGCGAACGAAACCTCCAGCGCCCGCCGGGAATCCCGCAACTCCGCGAACCACGCGGGCGCGTCGGAATCGGCAGGCATCGCCAGAGCGGGCTCGTCGGCCCGGTCGGCGTCGATGCTGCGGGCGGCGGCCTGACCGAGCTCCTCGTCGGGCCCCGATGCGGCGTCGTCGGTGGCCTGGCCGGTCCTTCCGGAGTGGGGGACGCAACGGGCGGCGGCTTCGGTGGGGGTGAGGGGGCCGAGGAGGCGGAGGAGGTCGGCGAGGCCTTCGGGGTCGCGGGCTCGGCGTTCGGGGGTGAGGCGCTGGAGTTCGCGTTCGGTGAGGGCGAGGACGGCGGGGTCGAGGAGTTCGCGGAGTTCCACCCGGCCGAGGAGTTCGGCGAGCAGGCTGGAGTCCAGGGCGAGGGCGGCGGCGCGGCGTTCGGCCAGCGGGCTGTCGCCGTCGTAGAGGAACTGGCCGATGTAGGAGAACAGCAGCGCGTTGGCGAAGGGGGAGGGGGTGGCGGTCTCGACATCGATGAGGCGGATCTCGCGGCGGGCCAGTTTGGTGAGCAGATCGCGCAGCGAGGGCAGGTCGTAGACGTCGCGCAGGCATTCGCGCACGGTCTCCAGCAGGATCGGGAACTGCGGGAATTTGCGTGCCACATCGAGCAATTGGGCCGAGCGCTGCCGCTGCTGCCATAGCGGGGCGCGCTTGCCGGGATCGCGGCGCGGCAGCAGCAGCGCCCGGGCCGCGCACTCCCGGAAACGGGAGGCGAACAGGGCCGAGCCGCCGACCTGCTCGGTGACAATGTCATCGATCTCGTCGGGCTCGAAGACGAACAGCTCCGCACCGGGCGGTTCGTCGGTGGTGTCGGGCAGGCGCACCACGATCCCGTCGTCGGAGGCCGTCGGCGCGGCATCCACCCCGAACCGCTCCTGTAGCCGCGCGCCCACCGCCAGCGCCCACGGCGCGTGCACCGGCGTACCGAACGGCGAATGCAGCACCAGCCGCCAGTCCCCGAGCTCGTCCCGGAACCGCTCGACCACCAGGGTCCGATCGGTCGGCAACTGCCCGGTCGCCGCCCGCTGTTCGGCCAGCAGCGCAACGAGATTCGCGGTCGCGTTCTGATCCAGACCGGCAGTCCGCACCATCCGATCCAGCCGCGATGCCGGTTTGCCGAGTTCGGCCGACGCCTTCGTGCCCGCGCGATCCCGTCGCCGCGACTGCCCGCCGCCCGCCGCCTTGCCGTCGCCCCGTGGCCCGCGATCTGCTGGCCCGCTGCCCCCTGGCCCGTCGCCTTCCGGCCCGTAGCTTTCCGACGCGCCACCCGCTGGCCCACCCGCCGCCGACCGGTGCTCATCCGCCGAGCCCAGGAGCCGCGCATCGGTAGCGTCCGCTGCCCCATCGGCCCCCATCCCCGCCACGATCCGGGTCAGCTCATCGTCGGGCACCTGACCCGCCGACCGCACGAATTCCCCCAGCGCCGCGCCCAATTCGGCCGGACGGCCCAATCCGTCACCGTGCCAGAACGGCAACCGTCCGGGCAGTCCGAAGGCGGGGGAGACCAGCACCCGGTCGAAGGTGATCTCTTCGATCCGCCAGCTGGTGGCCCCGAGGGCGAACACATCGCCGACGCGCGACTCGTAGACCATCTCCTCGTCGAGTTCGCCTACCCGCGAGGCCTTCTCGCCCACCATGAACACCGCGAACATCCCCCGGTCGGGGATGGCGCCCCCGGAGGTGACGGCCAGGCGCTGGGCGCCGGGACGGCCGGTGAGGGTGCCCGCGTCGCGATCCCACACCACGCGTGGGCGCAGCTCGGCGAACTCGTCGGAGGGGTAGCGCCCGGCCAGCAGGTCGAGCACGGACTCGTAGGCCGAGCGGGGCAGGGCGGCGTAACTGCCGGTGGCGCGGACGGTGTCGAACCAGCCGTCCACGTCCAGGGGTTCCAGCGCGCAGGCCGCGACGGTCTGCTGGGCCAGGATGTCGAGCGGATGCGCGGGGATCTGCAGCAGCTCGATCTCGCCGGAGAGCATGCGCTGGGCGGCGACGGTGCAGTGGATGACATCGGTGCGGTGCTTGGGGAACAGCACCCCCCGCGACACCTCGCCCACCTGATGCCCGGCCCGCCCCACCCGCTGCAACCCACTGGCCACCGACGGCGGCGCCTCCACCTGCACCACCAAGTCCACCGCGCCCATATCGATCCCGAGTTCGAGACTGCTGGTGGCCACCACGCACCGCAGCCGCCCGCTCTTGAGATCGTCTTCGATGATCGCGCGCTGCTCCTTGCTGACCGACCCGTGATGGGCGCGGGCCAGCAGTTGGTCGGCACCGTGGATCACCTCGGTGGACGGCCCCAGCTGGGCGGGCGGCGCGTGCTCGGTGTCCACCGGTTCACCCAGCCGCGCCGCGTAGGCCTCGTTGAGCCGGGCGGTCAGCCGCTCGGCCAGCCGCCGCGAGTTCGCGAACACGATCGAGGACCGGTGCTCGAGCACCAGGTCGACGATGGCCTCGTCGACATGCGGCCAGATGGACCCGGGCTGATCCGACTCCTCGGGCGCGGTCATATCCGCGACCGGGACCCGCACCGACAGGTCGAAGGTCTTCGGCGCGGGCGGGCGCACGAGGGTGATCGGCGCCGAGCCCACCAGGAAGCGCCCGACCTCCTCGGCCGGGCGCACCGTCGCCGACAGGCCGATGCGCTGGGCCGGACGCTCGGTGAGCTGGTCGAGCCGGGCCAGCGACAGCGCCAGATGCGCGCCGCGCTTGGTGCCCGCGATGGCGTGCACCTCGTCGACGATCACCGTGTGCACCCGGGCGAGGGTCTCCCGCGCGGCCGAGGTGAGCAGCAGGAACAGCGACTCGGGCGTGGTGATGAGGATGTCCGGTGGGGTGCGCTGCATGGCCCGGCGCTGGGCGGGGGTGGTGTCACCGGAGCGCACGCCGACCGAGATCTCCGGCGGCGCCAGCCCGAGCCGCTTGGCCGTCTGGGTGACACCCACCAGCGGCGCCCGCAGATTGCGTTCCACATCGACCGCCAGGGCCTTCAGCGGCGACACGTAGAGCACGGAGGTACCCGGCGTCTCGGGCGGCTCGCGGGTGGCCAGCTGATCGATCGCCCACAGGAACGCCGACAGCGTCTTACCCGACCCGGTCGGCGCGACGACCAGCGTGTTCTCGCCGTCGGCGATCGCTTTCCACGCACCAAGCTGCGCGGCGGTGGGCCCGGCGAAGGCGCCGTCGAACCACTGCGCGGTGGCGGGGGAGAAGCGATCCATGGGTTCCAGTGTGCACCGGCCCACCGACAGATCCGGTGAACCGGGAAAGCGCTGGTCACCGACGCCGCCCGGCGGGAAGGGTGTGCGGGGTCACACCGTGCTCCACGCCGCAGCTACCCTGAACTCTCGTGCAAACGGTGCTGAGAGTCGACCTGGTCGGCCATGGCCTTACCGAGGCGGTACGTAAGGCGCGATTCCCTGTCGACGAACCCCTGGACGAGTCGGGGCTGGCCGCGCTGCGCGGCGGCGCTCCGCTGACCGGCGCGCGGGTGCGGACCGGTCCGGAACGCCGGGCCCGCGAGACCGCGGACGCGCTGGGCCTGTCCGGCGAGCCCGATGATCGATTACGAGATCTCGACGCCGGGTCCTGGCGCGGCAGTGACATGGGCGCCCTGGCCCAGGATCAGCTCTTCGCCTGGCTGACCGATCCGGAATTCCGCGGGCACGGCGGGGAATCGGTGACCGACCTGGTGGCGCGGGTGCGGTTCTGGCTGGCCGAGATCGCCTCGGCCGGGCACGACACGGTGGCGGTGACCCATCCGGCGGTGATCCGCGCGGCACTGCTGGTGGTGCTCGACGCGCCCGCGACATCGTTCTGGCGCATCGACGTTCCCCCGGCCAGCATCACCCGGCTGCACCACCGCGGCAGCTGGACTCTGCGGATGGGCTGACCCACGGAAACGACGAAAGCCCCGGAGCTGAAACTCCGGGGCTTTCGTCTAGTAGCGGGAACAGGATTTGAACCTGCGACCTCTGGGTTATGAGCCCAGCGAGCTACCGAGCTGCTCCATCCCGCGTCGTGAACACCACTTTACACGGCATCCCCGCCGACGCGAAATCACCTGGCTGATCAGCCGAAATGGATCCCCTGGGCCAGTGGTAGCTCGGTGGAGTAGTTGACGGTGTTGGTGGCCCGGCGCATGTACGCCTTCCAGGAGTCGGAGCCGGACTCGCGCCCGCCACCGGTGTGCTTCTCCCCGCCGAACGCGCCGCCGATCTCCGCGCCAGAGGTGCCGATATTGACATTGGCGATGCCACAGTCCGATCCGGCCAGGAACTGTTCGGCCTCGCGCTGGTCGCGGGTGAAGATCGACGAGGAAAGACCCTGTGTCACATCGTTGTTCAACGCGATGGCGGTGTCGATGTCGTCATAGGTGAGCACGTACAGGATCGGCGCGAAGGTCTCCTCGCGCACGAGCGCGGTCTGCGCGGGCATCCGGACCACGGCCGGGCGCACGTAATAGGCGTCGGGGCCGATGATCTCGACACGTTCGCCGCCGCAGCGATTCTCGCCGCCGTCGGCCTCGGCGCGGGTCAGCGCCTCCTGCATGGCGGTGTAGGCGCGCTCGTCGATGAGCGGGCCGACCAGCACGCCGTCGTCGAGCGGATTGCCCACGGGCAGCTGGTTGTAGGCGGCGGTGAGCCGGTCGACGAGCTGATCGGCGATGGACCGGTGCGCGATCAACCGGCGCAGCGTGGTGCACCGCTGACCTGCCGTGCCCGCGGCGGCGAAGACGATGCCGCGCACCGCCAGGTCCAGATCGGCGCTGGGCGTGACGATCGCGGCATTGTTGCCGCCCAGTTCCAGCAGGCAGCGGCCGAAGCGGGCGGCCACCCGCGGGCCGACGGCCGCGCCCATCGGCACCGAACCGGTGGCGCTGAGCAGCGCGACGCGCGGATCGTCGACCAGCGCCGCGCCGACCCCCGCGCCGCCCTGAACCAGCTGGTGCACTTCGGGATCCGCGCCCACCTCGACGGCCGCGCGGCGCAGCAGGGTGTGGCAGGCCAGCGCCGTGAGCGGGGTGGTGTCGGAGGGCTTCCACACCACCGTGTCACCGCAGACCAGCGCGATCGCGGTGTTCCAGGCCCAGACCGCGACCGGGAAGTTGAACGCCGAGATCACCCCGACCACGCCGAGCGGGTGCCAGGTCTCCATGAGCCGGTGCCCGGGCCGTTCCGAGGGCATGGTGGCACCGTAGAGCTGGCGTGACAGGCCGATCGCGAACTCGCAGACGTCGATCATCTCCTGCACTTCGCCCAGCGCCTCGGCGCCGATCTTGCCCGCCTCCAGCGTCACCAGCTCGGCCAGCTCGCGCTGATGGGCCACCAATAGCTGGGCCAGCTCGCGCACCAGGGCGGCGCGCACCGGCGCGGGGACGGTGCGCCAGGACTCGAACGCGCCTGCCGCGCGGCCGATCGCGGCGTCGACGGTGGTGGCGGTGTCGGGCGCCAGGGAGAGCAGGGTGGCGCCGGAGATCGGCGTGCGCGCCTGCAGGGCACCGGGTTCGGGGATGCTCGCGCCGAGACCGTGCAGCAGGGCCCTGGCCCGCAGCGCCAGCTGTTCGGAGAAGTGCTCGGTCACGGTGTCGATCATCTTGCTCACCTTCTGCTGGTTGGTACGACTCACGGAAAAGTTCGGCGAATTTCGGTGGGGAACAGAAAGAAGTTTTCCTCGCGCAACCCCCGTGCTGCGTTAGCCTTCGCTGATGGCGGATTCACCGGCTAGACCTCAGCTCGACGACATCGACCGACTATTGATCAGGGAACTGATGACCGATGGTCGCGCCACGTTGTCGAACCTGGCGGAGAAGGCCAGCCTCTCGGTCTCGGCGGTGCAGTCGCGGGTGCGCAGGCTCGAAGCGCGCGGGGTGATCCGCGGATACGCGGCCCATGTCGATCCCGAGGCGCTCGGCCACCTGTTGTCGGCGTTCGTCGCGATCACTCCTCTCGACCCCTCCCAGCCCGATGACGCGCCCGCATTGTTGCAGCACATCCCCGGTATCGAGGCGTGCCACTCGGTGGCGGGCGAGGAGAGTTACGTCCTGCTGGTGCGGGTGGCCTCGCCGCGGCATCTCGAGCAGCTGCTCGCCGAGATCAGGGCCACCGCCAATGTGCGCACGCGCAGCACCATCATTCTGCAGACATTCTACGATAGGTAACGATTTTTCGTAATTGTTCCGTAGATCCATAGAGGTTCCGTAAATATTTGCGTACCCTCGGCATTGTGACCATCGAACTGGAGCGCCCCGGCGCGGCGGTCACCCCCGCCAACCGGGTCAACGAAATCCTGTCCTCGCACATCCTCGCGGACGGCTTCGATCTTGTGCTCGACCTGCACAAGTCGCACGGCCGCACGCTCATCGACGAACGCGACGGCACCGCCTATCTGGACATGTTCGGCTTCTTCGCCTCCAATGCCCTGGGGATGAACCATCCCGCGCTGGCCGGCGACGAGCGCTTCCGCGCCGAGCTGGCCACCGCGGCCATGAACAAACCCAGCAACTCCGACATCTACACCGTCGCCATGGCCCGCTTCGTGGACACCTTCGCCCGGGTGATCGGTGACCCCCGGCTCCCGCACCTGTTCTTCGTCGACGGTGGGGCGCTGGCGGTGGAGAACGCGCTGAAGGTGGCCTTCGACTGGAAGTCCCGGCACAACGAACTGCACGGCCGCGCACCGGAACTGGGCACCAAGGTGCTGCACCTGACCGGCGCCTTCCACGGCCGCAGCGGCTACACGATGTCGCTGACCAACACCGATCCGGTCAAGACCGCGCGCTTCCCGAAGTTCGACTGGCCGCGCATCGACACCCCGCACACCTTCGCCGGACCCGATATCGCGGCGCTGGAGGCGGCGTCGCTGGCCCAGGCCGAGCAGGCATTCGCCGCGCATCCCTACGACATCGCCTGCTTCATCGCCGAACCCATCCAGGGCGAGGGCGGCGACCGGCACCTGCGCCCGCAGTTCCTCGGCGCCATGCAGCGGCTGTGTCACGCCAACGACGCGCTGTTCGTCCTCGACGAGGTGCAGACCGGCGTCGGGATGACCGGCACCACCTGGGCCTATCAGCAGCTCGGGGTGGAACCGGACGTGGTGGCGTTCGGGAAGAAGACCCAGGTCTGCGGGATCATGGCGGGCGGGCGCGTCGACGAGATCACCGACAATGTCTTCCGGGTGAGCTCGCGGCTCAACTCCACCTGGGGCGGCAACCTCACCGATATGGTCCGCACGCGGCGCATTCTCGAAGTGCTGGAACAGTATCGGGTGATCCAGCGGGTCGGCCCGCTCGGCGCCTTCCTGCTCGACCAGCTGGGCCAGCTCGCCGCCGCGCACCCGGACAAGGTGAGCGAGGTGCGCGGGCGCGGGCTGATGTGCGCGATCACCCTGGCCACCCACGATCTGCGGGAGCGGGTGGTGACGGCGATGCGGGAACGTCAGCATGTGCTGCTGCTCGGCTCCGGTGAGCGCGGGATCCGGTTCCGGCCGCCGCTGACGGTCACCGAGGAGGAATTGGAACGCGCGGTCGACGCGTTGGACGCGGTACTCCTGCGCGAAACGGTGTAGCGCGCCGCCGGTGCCCGGCAGGCTGATGCGCCGACCGATGTGGCGGCGGGGCCGTCAGCCAGCTCTGCTCACGTAGTGGGCGTGAGTCCCAGCGCGCCCTCGACGAATCGGTGCACCGAGGTGAGGCCTGCCGCGAGGGCGTCGTCCTCGCCCGGCCGGGCCCAGCCGGTGACGGTCGCGGTGTCGTCCGGTCCGGGTGTCACGCCGATCTCGGCGACCAGCTCGGCCGTCGTCGGGACGCACA
Source organism: Nocardia sp. SSK8 (assembly GCF_037034205.1). NCBI lineage: Bacteria > Bacillati > Actinomycetota > Actinomycetes > Mycobacteriales > Nocardiaceae > Nocardia > Nocardia sp. SSK8. The sequence goes on along the minus strand of NZ_JBAGKD010000007.1, from coordinate 101,026 downwards.
CCGCCCAGGAGAAGTGCGTCTCGTCGGCCCACTGCGCCGAGCGGGTCGTCACGTAGTCGGGATCGGTGATGCCGCCGTCGGCCAGCGCGGGCCGGTCATCGATGCGCTCGTCGGCCCGCAGGGCGCGCAGATACCAGGCGCCCGCGTTGATCTCGATCGGTTCCACGCCCAGCAGCTTAGCGGCGGGTCTCGCCACCTCGTTCGCCCCTGCGCGGTGGGGCCGACCGAGGACGCACGCTGGTAGGCCACCGACGCGCTGCCAGCATCGGCCGGCTCGGCGTCGAGGGAGTCTGCCGCCGATCGGACGCCGAGGTCCGGCACGACGCTGGGCGACGCGACACCACGGCGAACCGGGCGAAGGGCCATGTCTGCCGATCGGGCGCCGTCGTAGCGCGGACGCTGTGCGGCGTGACACCACGGCGAGCCGGGTCAAGGGCCATGTCTGCCGATCGGACGCCGTCGTAGCTCAGAAGCTGGGCGGCGTGACACGACCGGCGTTGCGGTGGGGGGGTCAGGCGGGGCGGAGTGTCGTGCCCAGGAGGGTGTGGACGGCGGTGCGGCCCAGGTCGAGGGCGCGGGCGAGGAGGTCGGTGTCGCGGGCGGCGCTGTCGACCGGTGGGGCCTCGGCGGGTGGGTGGATCTGGAGGGCGCGGTCGCCGAGGTCGGCGAGGAAGCGGTCTTCGACGGCCTGTTGACCGGGGCGCTGCGACCAGGCCCGGTAGGCGCCGGGCGCGATGGCGCGCAGGTAGCCGCCGCCGACGACCCGGTGCAGTAGGGGCGCGGGCGGGCGGAGTTCGTCGGTGCGGCGGGTGCGCAGGACCAGAGCATGGGTGGCGCCCGCGCGCACGGCCGTGCGGATCGGAACGGTTTCGGTGAGGCCGCCGTCGAAGTAGCTGCCGCCGCCTAGGGCGACTGGTGGTCCGGCCAGCAGGGGCAGGCCCGCGGAGGCCCGTAGCGCGGTCAGGAGCGTGGGTTTGTCGACGATGTGGGGTGCGAGGTCCACCGACCGCCCGGTCCGGATATCGGTGGCGATGGGGTGCAGGGTGGTGGGGTTGGCCAGGATCGCCGGGAAGTCCATCGGCTCGATCCCGTCATACACCCGGTGCACGAGGTAGTGCAGATCGAAGACCGGTCGTCCGCGCAGCACCCGCACCGGGTCGACCACCCGGCGCATGATCGCCGGGTCGGTCCAGGACCGCATCCCCGTCGCCGCGCGCCCGCACAGCAGCCAGGCGCCGTTGATCGCCCCCGCCGAGGTGCCGTAGACGGCGTCGAAGATCCCCGCCAGCCCGAGCTCCTCGAGCGCCTGCACCATGCCGCTGGAGTACACCCCGCGACTGCCACCGCCCTCGATCACCAGGGCGAGGCGGTGCCCGTCGGCGCGCTGACCCGACGCGCGCCGCGCCTGGATGACCTCGGTGACGGTGACCAGGTCCGGAACGATGCGCGCGGTACTCACCTGATCACGATAAGCCTGAAGACAGAAGACCCGCTGCCTGAGGCAGCGGGTCTTCAGTTTCCGTTCACGGGGGAGCCTTACTTGATCTCCGCCAGGACGGTGCCCTGGGTGATCGCGGCGCCCGCCTCGACGGACAGCCCGGTGACCACACCGGCCTTGTGCGCGTTGACCGGGTTCTCCATCTTCATGGCCTCGAGCACCACGATCAGGTCGCCCGCCTCGACGGACTGGCCCTCTTCGACGGCCACCTTGACGACGGTGCCCTGCATGGGCGCGGTGACCGCGTCACCGGAGGCCGCGCCGCCACCCGCGCCGCCGCGCTTGCGCGCCTTCGGCTTCTTACGGACGACGCCGTTACCGGCCGAACCGGCGGCCCCGCCACCGAGGGTGAACTGACCGGGCAGCGACACCTCGACGCGACGGCCACCGACCTCGACGACGACCTTCTGCCGGGGCAGATCCTCGTCCTCGTCGTCGGCGGGAGCACCGGCCGTGTACGGCTCGACGGTGTTCTTCCACTCGGTCTCGATCCACTTGGTGTAGACCTCGAAGGTCTCACCGTTGCCGACGAAGGCCGGATCCTCGACGATCGCGCGGTGGAACGGGATGACGGTGGCCAGACCGTCGACGTGGAACTCCGCCAGCGCGCGGCGGGCGCGCTGCAGCGCCTGCATGCGGTTCTCGCCGGTGACGATCAGCTTGGCCAGCATCGAGTCGAACTGACCGCCGATGACGCTGCCCTGCACCACACCGGAGTCGACGCGCACGCCGGGGCCGGTGGGCTCGGAGTAGACGCTGACCGGGCCGGGGGCGGGCAGGAAGCCGCGACCGGCGTCCTCACCGTTGATCCGGAACTCGAAGGAGTGACCGCGCGGGGTGGGGTCTTCCTTGATCGCGAGCTCTTCGCCGTTGGCGATGGCGAACTGCTGACGCACCAGGTCGATGCCCGCGGTCTCCTCGGTGACCGGGTGCTCCACCTGCAGGCGGGTGTTCACCTCGAGGAAGGACACGGTCTCGCCCTGCACCAGGTACTCCACAGTGCCCGCGCCGTAGTAGCCGGCCTCGCGGCAGATGCGCTTGGCGGAGTCGTGGATCTTGGCCCGGACCTCGTCGGACAGGAACGGCGCGGGCGCCTCCTCGACGAGCTTCTGGAAGCGGCGCTGCAGCGAGCAGTCGCGGGTACCGGCGACGACCACGTTGCCGTGCTGGTCGGCGATGACCTGGGCCTCGACGTGGCGAGCCTTGTCCAGGTACTGCTCGACGAAGCACTCGCCGCGGCCGAAGGCGGCGATGGCTTCACGAGTCGCCGACTCGAACAGCTCGGGGATCTCCTCGATGGTGTGGGCGACCTTCATGCCGCGGCCACCGCCACCGAAGGCGGCCTTGATGGCCACCGGGACGCCGTACTCCTTGGCGAACGCGACGACCTCGTCGGCGTTCTTGACCGGGTCCTTGGTGCCGGCGGCCATCGGCGCCTTGGCGCGCTCGGCGATGTGGCGCGCGGTGACCTTGTCGCCCAGATCGCGGATGGACTGCGGCGAGGGGCCGATCCAGATGAGCCCGGCGTCGAGGACGGCCTGGGCGAAGTCGGCGTTCTCGGAGAGGAAGCCGTAACCCGGGTGGATCGCGTCGGCGCCGGACTTGGCCGCGGCGTCGAGGATCTTGTCGAACACGAGGTACGACTCGGCCGAGGTCTGACCGCCGAGGGCGAAGGCCTCGTCGGCGAGCTTCACGAAGGGAGCGTCGGCATCGGGCTCGGCGTAGACCGCGACACTGGTGATTCCCGCGTCTTTGGCAGCCCGGATCACGCGGACCGCGATCTCGCCGCGGTTAGCTACGAGTACCTTCGTGATCCGTGCGCTGGCATGGCTGGGCACTGAGCCTCCTGTGTGCATTCTTTGGTCGCTTCGGGGGACGGGTCGCCGTGTAGGCCCCGTGCCCGGTATCGACAACTTTCGTCTCGGGCGAGTGTAGGCAGTGTGCCAACCCAGCTCGAACTCGGCTAGCCCTACCGTCGAGTAGGTCGCAGGTCACACTACGCGCCGGGCTGTGATGTGAACATGTTTCAAATCAACTGGTTCGCCACGCCCGGCTCGGCGCCTTGGGCCACCGGCAGCCGCACCGAGTTGCCCCATTCGATCCAGGATCCGTCGTAATTGCGCACTGACCTGCGGCCGAGCAGGAAGGTCAGGACGAACCAGGTGTGGCTGGAGCGTTCACCGACCCGGCTGTAGACGACCAGGTCCTCCTCGGCCAGCGCCCCGTAGACCGCGTCGAGCTCGGCACGCGAGCGGAATCGGCCGTCCGCGGTCGCCGCCGCTGTCCAGGGGATGTTGACCGCGGTGGGCACGTGACCGCCGCGCAGCGTCGCGTACTCCTGGGCGAGCGGCTTGCCCTCGACTTCGCCCGAGTACTCCTGGGCCGAGCGCACGTCCACCAGCGGGGCACCGAGCCGGTCGAGTACCTGCTCGCGGAAGGCGCGCGCGGTGCTGTCGTCGCGCTCGACCTCGGGGTAGTCGCCCGCGACCAGGTAGGGCAGGTCGAAAGTGGTGTCGCGTTCTTCGGAGATCCACGCGTCGCGGCCGCCGTCGAGCAGGCGCACGTCCTGATGGCCGAAGAGGGTGAAGATCCAGGCGGTGTGCGCGGCCTGGGCGTTGCCGCGGTCGCCGTAGATCACCACGGTGTCGTCGCGGCCGATGCCCTTGGCCCGCATGAGCGCGGTGAAACGCGGGCCGTCGATGTAATCGCGGGTCACCGGGTCGCTGAGGTCGCCGCGCCAGTCGATCTTGACCGCGCCGGGCACGTGCCCGATGTCATAGAGCAGGATGTCATCGTTCGACTCGATGATCTTCAAACCCGGCACGCCGATGTTTGCGGACAGCCATTCTGTGGTTACCAATCGATGCGGGGCTGCGTAGGAACCGAAGGCGGGGTGCGGATCCGGGGCGACAGGCACAGTGTGGTCCTTCACGCGAGTTGGGTGGGTGCGGCTGTAGCTGGGTCGCAGCCGATGGTAAGTGTGTGGTGGCGCATCACGAATCGACACAATGGACGAATAAAGCGCACGTGCGTCCGATAAACTCTCTGGAGAGGAGGGGTGAGCTATGTCCGATTCTTGGCCGCGACGGCGACTGCTCGCGATCCTACGTGGCGCCACCGAGCCCCTCGACGCCCAGGAACTGGCCAGGATCACCGGACAGCACGTCACCACCGTCCGCTTCCATCTCGACGTCCTCACCCGCGAATCGCTGGTGCGCCAGTTCCAGCAGCCGCCACGCGGTCGCGGGCGCCCGCGCATCGGCTATCGCGCGGTCCAGCGATCGGTCGGATACCAGGAACTCGCGCAGGTGCTGGCCGACCATCTCGGCCCCGATCCGATCACCCGCTCGGCGGCCGCCGTCGAGGCGGGCCGGGCCTGGGGTGCCCGGATGGACATCGGCGCCCAGCAGGTGGAATCGCTGGCCGACGCGCGCGACATCACCATGTCGCTGATGTCGGAGCTGGGTTTCGCGCCGGAGAAGGACCCGGTCGGTGAGACCGCCGAGCACGTGGGGATCAATCTGACCGCGTGCCCGCTGCGCGAGCTGGCCCGCTCGCACTCCGAGGTGGTGTGCGGCGTGCATCTGGGACTCATGCGGGAAGTGCTCGAGCGCAACGGCGCCCGCGGCCGGGTCGGGGTGCAGCTGCACCCGTTCGTGGAGCCGGAACTGTGCACGGCTCGGCTGGAACTCACCTACGGCGAGGAAGGGTCCGCGGCGGCGGCACCCGCGGAGGAGCGGCGGATCGCGCCCTCAGGCCCGCGCGTCCCGCCACAGCTGCGTGACACCGACGCCGACGTCTTCGAGCAGCCCGCGCAGCAGCGGTAGACCGATCCCGATCACGCTGGAGGGATCGCCGTCGATCCGGTCGACGAACCAGCCGCCCAGCCCGTCGAGGGTGAACGCGCCCGCGACCTGCAACGGCTCACCGGTGGCGATGTAGGCGTCGAGTTCGTCGGGCGCGGGTTCGGCGAAATGCACGGTGGTGCCGCTGCACTCGGCCGCCTCGCCGACGATCTCGCCGTCGCGCAGGCGCAGCACACAGTGCCCGGTCAGCAGGTCGGCGCTGCGGCCGGCCATGCCCTTCCAGCGCGCCCGCGCCACCTCGGGGGTGTGCGGTTTGCCCTGGAGCTGCCCGTCGACGAGCAGCATGGAATCACAGCCGACGATCACACAGTCGTCGGCGAATTCGGGAATCGTGGCGGCCACGTCGAGCGCCTTGGCACGCGCCAGGGCGACGACGATGCCCTCCGGTGACGTTCCGGCGGGCAGGGCCGCGGCGACGGCGTCCTCGTCCACCCCGGAGACCCGCACGACGGGATCGATACCCGCCGTGCGCAGCACTCCGAGCCGGGCGGGGGACGCCGACGCCAGAACCAGTCGGGTCACCCGCGTCAGCGCAGGTGCGACAGCATCGGGTACGCGTACGGCGAGAACGGGGAGGTGCCCCGGTGCATCAGCGTCGCGTTGCCCCAGCTGTCGCGCGGCCCGTCCTGGCCACCCGCGGGCGCCGAGGCGGCGGCCGCGGCGAGCACCGCGACCAGCGCGGCGATGTCCTGGTCGGTCGGGGCGCCCTTGATTATGCGGAACATCGGCTCGCCGACCGTCTCCGCGGGAACCTCGGCCACCGCGCTCACAGACAGTTCGACCTCTTCGACGAGCGGTTCGACGGCGAGCTCGAGCTCGGCGGCGGTCAACACGTCTTCTTCTGCCACAGTTGTCACAGTGCCAGATCCTTCCTGCACTTACTTCGATTCACAGCGCGGTTGACGCGATCATTCCCGGTAGGCGCGCAACGATCAATAGTTGCGTCCTCTGACCAAGTGTGCGCGGCCTACCGGGGTTATCGCGTTTTCAGAGCGGAATGTTGCCGTGTTTCTTCGGCGGCAGGGTCACCATCTTGCGCTCGAGCAGCCGCAGCGCCGACACGATCTGGCCACGGGTGTGCGAGGGCGGGATGACCGCGTCGACGTAGCCGCGCTCGGCGGCCACATACGGGTTCACGAGGGTGTCCTCGTACTCGTTCTGCAGCTCGAGGCGCAGCGCGTCGACGTCGGCGCCGTTCTTGGCCGCTTCCTGGAGCTGCTTGCGGTAGACGAAGCCGACGGCGCCGGAGGCACCCATGACGGCGATCTGCGCGGTCGGCCACGCGAGGTTCACATCGGCACCCATGTGCTTGGAACCCATCACGTCGTAGGCCCCGCCGTACGCCTTGCGGGTGATGATGGTGATCTTGCCCACAGTGGCCTCGCCGTAGGCGTAGAGCAGCTTGGCGCCACGGCGGATGATGCCGTTGTACTCCTGGCCGGTGCCGGGCAGGAAGCCGGGCACGTCCACCAGGGTGATGATCGGGACGTTGAAGGCGTCACAGGTGCGCACGAAGCGCGCGGCCTTCTCCGAGGCGTCGATGTCGAGGCAACCGGCGAACTGGGTCGGCTGGTTGGCCACGATGCCGACGCTGCGCCCGTCCACCCGGCCGAAACCGCAGATGATGTTCATCGCGCGCTCGGCCTGCACCTCGAGGAACTCGTCGTCGTCGAGCAGACGGCGGATGACCTCGTGCATGTCGTAGGGCTGGTTGGGCGAGTCCGGGATGATCGTGTCGAGCTCGAGGTCCTCGTCGGTGAGGGAGTCCTCGATGGCACCGGCGATCGGGTCGGTCGGCTCGTGGCGCGGGGCCTCGGCGCGGTTGTTGCTCGGCAGGTAACCCAGCAGGTCCTTGACGTAGTCGAGGGCGTCCTGCTCGCCGGAGGCCACGTAGTGGGCCACACCGGACTTGGTCATGTGGGTGTGCGCGCCACCCAGGTCCTCCATGGTGACCTCTTCACCGGTGACGGTCTTGATCACGTCGGGACCGGTGACGAACATCTGCGAGGTCTGGTCGACCATCACCACGAAGTCGGTGAGCGCGGGGGAGTACACGTGGCCACCGGCGGCGGGGCCCATGATCAGCGAGATCTGCGGGATCACGCCGGAGGCCTGCACGTTGCGGTGGAAGATCTCGCCGTAGAGGCCCAGGGAGACGACGCCCTCCTGGATGCGCGCGCCCGCGCCCTCGTTGATGCCGACCAGCGGGCGGCCGGTCTTGAGCGCCAGGTCCATGACCTTGACGATCTTCTCGCCGTAGACCTCGCCGAGGGAGCCACCGAAGACGGTGACGTCCTGGGAGAAGATGCACACGTCGCGGCCGTCGATGGTGCCGTAACCGGTCACCACGCCGTCACCGAGCGGGCGGTTGTTCTCCAGGCCGAAATTCACGCTGCGATGCTTGGCGAGGGCGTCGAGCTCGACGAAGGAGCCTTCGTCGAGCAGGGCCAGGATGCGCTCGCGGGCGGTCATCTTGCCCTTGGCGTGCACCTTGTCGACCGCGGCCTCACCCATCGGGTGTTGCGCTTCTTCCAGCCGATTCCGCAGATCAGCCAGCTTCCCGGCGGTGGTGTGGATATCGGGGGCGCCCGCCGATTCCGATGCGGGCTGCTGCTGGACACTCGTCATGGGTTGCGAGTGTAGCCACCGACACGTTCGCGCACTACGGCAGTCTTGGCTACCGGTCAGTAGAGAAAACCGCAGGTGATTGTGGTCGTGATGGTTCACTGCCGGGGCCTAGTAGCGTGCCGGGAATGAACAGGGCACCGATCGATACCCCCCGTCTGCGCAGCTCCGTCGCCGCGGCGGCACCGTCGTTCTACGACCGGATCGACGTGGTGGACTCGACCGGCTCCACCAATGCCGATCTGGTGCTGCGCGCGGTCGACCGGTCCATCGATCGCCAGGTGCTGCTGGCCGAGGAGCAGGTGAACGGGCGCGGCAGGCACCTCCGTGAGTGGGTGAGCCCGCCCCACGCGCAGATCTCGCTATCGATCCTGGTGCGGCTGCCGGGTGTGGTGCCCGCGAAGCTGGGCTGGCTGCCGCTGCTGGCCGGGGTGGCGGTGGTCGACGCGGTGCGCTCGGCGACCGGGCTCGACCCGGAACTGAAATGGCCCAACGACGTGCTGCTGCGCGGGCGCAAACTGGCGGGCATCCTGGCCGAGGTCGTCGCCGCGGGTGACACCCCCGGCGTGGTGACCGGCATCGGCCTCAATGTCGACCTCACCGAGGACGAGCTGCCGGTCCCGCACGCGACCTCGCTGCGCCTGGCCGGGCTGCCCGAGGCCGACCGCACCGCGCTGGCCGCGGCGATCCTCGCCGAGTTCGCCCGCCGGGTCAGCGCCTGGCAGCAGGCGGACTGGGACACCACCGAACTCGCCGCCGCCTACCGCGAGCGCTGCACGACCATCGGCCTCGAGGTCCGCGCGGAACTGCCGGGCGGCGATGTGGTGACCGGAACGGCCACCCGCGTCGACGACAGCGGCAGGCTGTTCATCGGCGAACGGGGGGTCTCGGCCGGTGATGTGACGCATCTGCGCGGTCAGTACCGCTGACCCGCCCGCGACCGGACAGCGACGGGCCCGGCGGATCGCGCCGGGCCCGTCGGGTGCGCCGCGCTCAGCGCGCGGCCACGCCCGCGCTCTCGCGTTCGGCCACCACGCGCTCGCGCGCCAGCAGCCGGTCGCGCTGCTCCTCGAACTTGAGTACGTCCTTCTCCAGCTTGGTGATGAACTGCGCCAGCTCGTCGCGCGCGGCCTCGGCGCGCGGACCGAAATCGGTGCGCCCGAACACATTCCACTGCTTGAGCACCGGCCGCACCACCTCGTCGAGGTGCTGGCGCAGATCGTAGATGCCGTGCTTGGCCATCAGCACGCCGTTGCGCCGCCAGTTCGGCATGCCCGCGCCGGGCATCTGGAAGTTGGTGAGCACCTTGGTGATCGCGGGCATCGCCTGGTCGGGCACCAGGTCGATCGCGGCGCCGCACAGGTTGCGGTAGAAGATCATGTGCAGGTTCTCGTCGGTGGCCACCCGCGCGAGCATGCGGTCGGCGATCGGGTCGTCGCAGACGCGGCCGGTATTGCGGTGGCTGACCCGGGTGGCCAGCTCCTGGAACGTCACGTACGCGACATTCACCAGGAACCCGCCCCAGTTGGCGGGCGCGTGCGCGCCCTGGGTCATGTGGATCATCCTGGCTTCCTCGAGCGCCACGGGATCGACGCCGCGGGTGACGACCAGATAGTCGCGGATGACGATCCCGTGCCGGTTCTCCTCGGCGGTCCATCGCCCCACCCAGGTACCCCACGCCCCGTCCTGCGAGAAGTTCTCGGCGATCTCGCGGTGATAGGAGGGCAGGTTGTCCTCGGTGAGCAGATTGGTGATCATCGCCGCCTTGGCGACCTCGGTGAGCCGGGATTGTCCTGGCTCCCAATCATTTCCGCCCATGGCGGCGAAATTGCGGCCTTCGTCCCACGGGACGTAGTCGTGCGGATTCCAGTCCTTGGCGATGGCGAGATGCCGGTTGAGATTCTGTTCGGCCACGGGTTCGAGGGCCGTCAGGATTTCGAGCTGGGTCAGATCTTTGGTCACGCGTGCCTCCACTGTCGGTGTCGAGCAAGCAGATATGGGCAAAACCTGGCAGCTAGCGTGGAATCCACAGTATCGGTTCGGCCGTGGCTTCGAGAAATGCACCGTCACAGCGCGGTACTGTGCGTTCATGGGTTACCCGGAGGATGTCCTCGCGCCCGACGAGCAGCTGATCCTGCACCGTCACCCGCACTGGAAGATGCTGGTGTGGCCGATCGTCACACTCATCGTCGCGACCGCGCTCGCCGGTTTCCTCGGCGGGCTGGCCTGGCGCAACACCGAAGGCTCGGTGCGCACGGTCCTGCTGCTGATCATCGGGCTGGCCTGGCTGGGCATCCTCGGCTGGCGCGTGGTGGCGCGGGTGATCGCCTGGAAGTCGACGCATTTCATCGTCACCGGGCGGCGCGTGCTGGTGCGCCAGGGCGTGATCACCCACACGGGCATCGACATCCCGCTCAGCCGCATCTCCAGCGTGCAGTTCCGGCACGGCGTGCTGGACCGGATGCTGGGCACCGGCACCCTGATCATCGGATCCTCGTCGGAGGAGCCGCTGGAATACGACGACATCCCCCAGGTGCAGCAGGTGCACTCGCTGCTCTACCACCAGGTCTTCGAGGCCGACCGCTCGCACGGCGAGCAGCATTGGGGCACCGGGTATCGGTGAGCTGTCCGCCCGCCGGAGTCCAGACCACTTAACCTGGGCACATGACCGCAGTACTGCTGGCCGAAGACGACGAGGCCATCGCCGCCCCCCTTTCCCGGGCGCTGGGGCGTGAGGGCTACACCGTCACCGTCGAACGTTTCGGCCCCGCCGTGCTGCGCCGCGCCCTCGAAGGCGACCACGACCTGCTGATCCTCGACCTCGGCCTGCCCGGCATGGACGGGCTAGAGGTGTGCAGGCAGGTGCGCGCCTCCGGCGCCGATCTGGCGGTGCTGATGCTCACCGCGCGCACCGACGAGGTCGATTTCGTGGTGGGCCTGGACGCGGGCGCCGACGACTACGTGGGCAAGCCGTTCCGGCTGGCCGAACTGCTGGCCCGGGTGCGAGCACTGTTGCGGCGCAGTGGAATCGGCGACGACGCGGTGGAGGTCGGCGGCATCCGGCTGGAACCGGCGGCGCGGCGCGTGCTGGTCAACGGGGCCGAGGTGAACCTGGCCAACAAGGAGTACGAGCTGCTCAAGGTGCTCATCGACCGGGCCGGTCAGGTGGTGCCGCGCGAGACCATTCTGCGCGAGGTCTGGGGCGATGCCGATCTGCGCGGCTCCAAGACCCTCGACATGCACATGTCCTGGTTGCGCCGCAAGATCGGCGACGAGGGGCCGATGGCCGAACGCCGCATCGTCACCGTGCGCGGGGTCGGCTTCCGGTTGAACACCGACGCGCCCTCGGGCGCGAGCCGGAGCTGACGGCTCGGTGCGCCGCCGCATCCTGCGCTCGATCCTGACCGTGCTCACCATCACCACGGTCGTGCTCGGCGTCCCGCTCATCTACACCGCCTGGCTCTGGGTCGAGGACATCACCCGCAACGATCTGCAGAGCAGGCTCGAACGCGTCGCCGCCGAGGTGATCTCCCAGGAGGGCGGCGACGGCACCGTCGCCGACGGCCTGGACGTGCGGGCGATGGCCGCGCTGGTCCCCGAGGGCGGCAAGCTCACGATCGTCTACCCGGCCCCGCACGACAATGCCGCGCGCACCGATATCGGGGTCGCGCACGTCGAGGACCCGCTGGTGGAATCGCTGTCCATGGGCACCTCCGGCTCATTGCGGCTCGAGGTGCCCTCGGGGCCCATGCACGCGCGGCAGGAACAGGCCGTGGCCGCGGTCGCGCTGGCGGTGCTCGCCTCGCTCGGCGCCGCCTTCTCGGTGGCGGTGGTCACCGCGCGCCGGGTGGCCGATCCGCTGCGTGATGTGGCCGCCCGCGCCGCCCGGCTGGCCATGGGCGATTTCCGGCCCGACCCCCGCAGGCACGGCATCGCCGAGCTGGACCGGGTCTCGGACGTGCTCGACTCGGCCACCGTCGAGATCGCGGGCCGCCTGCAACGCGAGCACGCGCTGGTCGCCGACGTCTCCCATCAGCTGCGCAGCCGCCTGACCGCGGTGCGCCTGCGCCTGGACGAGCTGTCCACCCACGCCGACCCCGAGGTGGTGCACGAGGCCGAGGAGGCGATGGCCCAGGTCGACCGGCTCACCGACGCCATCGACGAACTGGTGCGCGCCTCGCGCGACGAGGACGCCGCCGACCGCGACCCGATCCCGGTGATGGCCGAGCTGCGCGGGGTGGTGGCCGAATGGGCCCACCCGTTCACCGAGGAGGGCCGCGAACTGCGCCTGACCGGCGACGAGTCGCTCCAGGCGCCGATCACCGGCTCCCGGCTGCGCGAGGCCGTCGCGGTGCTGGTCGACAACGCCCTCATGCACGGCGCGGGTACCTGCACGGTCTCGGTGCGCACCGTCCCGACCATGAGCTCGCGCGACCCGCTGATCTGCGTGGAGGTCGCCGACGAGGGCGAGGGCATCCGCGACGAGCTCGCCCCGCACGTCTTCGACCGCGGCTTCTCGGCGGGCGGCTCGACCGGTGTCGGCCTGGCACTGGCCCGCGCTCTGGTGGAGGCCGACGGGGGCAGGCTGGAACTGCAGCGCCGCCGTCCGGCGCTGTTCGCGGTGTTCCTGGGGTCGAAGGTCAACCGGTCGTCAACCGCGACCCTGCCCGAGCCGCGCTAACCGCGCCCGAGGTGTTCCTGCTCTTCTTCGATCAGGTCTTCCAGCTCGGCGACGATCTCGTTCATCTCGTCCGGGAAGACCCAGCGGCGCATCGCCCAGAACCGGAACGCCATCTGCAGGAAGTTGCCGATCACGAACGCGCTGACGAAGTCGGCGATGTTCTCGGTCAGGAAGCTCACATCGGGCTGGCGCAGATCGAGCACGTAACTCGAGATCCACAGCGGGATATTGCTCAGCACCACGCCGATGCCGCTGACCCCGAAGAACAGCAGCGCCTCGTGATGTTTCTCGCGTCCGCCACGATTCTTGAACGACCATTCCCGGTTCAGGATGTAGGACGCGATCACCGCGACCACGCCGGAGATGATCTTGGCGGTGACCGGCTTCTCGGCCAGAACCGTCCATTTCAGGAGGTAGAACAGGCCGCTGTCGATCACGAACGTCGTCGCTCCGACGATGGCGAACTTGATCAGCTCACGGTGCCGATACGCGGTTTCGCGCAGGCGCGGGGGAAGGACGCTGACCACGTCGTCGACGATTGACACGAGTTCCGAGTGTACCGGTCGCAAAGATTCGCTTTCGACATGACAACATTGCACGACGTGAGTGCACGTTCGTTCGATCCGTCTGCCATGCCCACCGTCACGATGGTCGGTGGTGGCCAGCTCGCGCGCATGACGCACCAGGCCGCCGTCGCCCTCGGCCAGCGTCTGCGGGTGCTGGCGACCGCGCCCGAGGACCCCGCGGCGCAGGTCACCCCCGATGTCGTCTTCGGCAGCCACGACGACCTGGCCGCGCTGCGCAAAGCCGCGGTCGGCTCGCACGCGCTGACCTTCGACCACGAACACGTGCCCACCGAGCACCTGGACGTGCTGGTCGCCGAGGGGGTGAACGTCGCCCCGCCGCCGCAGGCGCTGATCTTCGCCCAGGACAAGCTGGCCATGCGCACCAAGCTGTCGGCGCTGGGGCTGCCGGTGCCCGCCTTCGTCGAGGTGACCGCGCCCGCCGACGCCATCGCCTTCGGCGACGAGCACGGCTGGCCGTTCGTCCTCAAGGCCGTGCGCGGCGGCTACGACGGCCGCGGGGTGTGGATGCCCGCCGACGCCGCCGAGGCCGAGCGGCTGGTCACCGACCAGCTCGCGCACGGGGTGCAGCTGCTGGCCGAGGCCAAGGTCGACCTGAAGCGCGAGCTGTCGGCCATGGTGGCGCGCTCGCCGTTCGGTCAGGCGGCGACCTGGCCGGTGGTGGAGACCGTGCAGCGCGACGGCCAGTGCGCCGTGGTCATCGCCCCCGCCCCCGACCTGCCCGAGGACCTCGGCGCCCGCGCGGAGACCATGGCGCTCGAGCTGGCCGCCGGGCTCGGTGTGGTCGGCGTGATGGCCGTGGAGCTGTTCGAGACCCACGACGGCGAGATCCTGATCAACGAGCTGGCCATGCGCCCGCACAACTCCGGCCACTGGGGCATGGACGGCGCCTGCACCGGCCAGTTCGAGCAGCACCTGCGCGCGGTGCTGGACTACCCTCTCGGCGACACCACCCCGCTCGCCCCGGTCACGGTGATGGCCAACATCCTGGGTGCCGCGCAGGCACCCGAGATGCCCATGGACGAGCGCCTGCATCACCTCTACGCCCGCCTGCCCGAGGCCAAGGTCCACCTCTACGGCAAGGGCGAGCGCCCTGACCGCAAGATCGGGCACATCAACATCCTCGGCGAGGACGTCGCCGCGACCCGCGAGAAGGCCGAACGCGCCGCGCACTGGATGTCCCACGCCGTCTGGACCGACGGCTGGGACCCGCACGGCGAGTAACCGCCCACCCCCTTCGAGAGGAACCCACACAGTGAGCACGAACGGTCCCCAGGTCGGCCTGATCATGGGCAGCGATTCCGACTGGCCGACGATGGAGGCCGCCGCCGAGGCGCTGGCCGAGTTCGGCATCCGCTTCGAGGTCGGCGTCGTCTCCGCGCACCGCACCCCCCAGCGCATGCTCGACTACGCCCGCGACGCCGCGTCCCGCGGCCTCCAGGTCATCATCGCCGGCGCGGGCGGCGCCGCCCACCTCCCCGGCATGGTCGCCTCCGCCACCCCCCTGCCCGTCATCGGCGTCCCCGTTCCCCTGAAGTACCTCGACGGCATGGACTCCCTGCTCTCCATCGTCCAGATGCCCGCGGGCGTCCCCGTCGCCACCGTCTCCATCGGCGGCGCCCGCAACGCCGGGCTCCTGGCCGTCCGCATCCTCGCCGCCCACGACCCCGCCCTGCGCACCCGCATGGAACAGTTCCAGTCCGGCCTCGAACAAATGGTCCTCGCCAAAGACGAAGCCCTCCGCACCAAGCTCCTCGGCTGAGCCCACCCGCCGTGGCGGTCAGCGCCCCAGGTAGGTCTTCACTGCCGCCACGGCGATCTCGCGGACCACGGCGCAATCGCGTCCCGCGATATCGAGCACTTCCACGTAATCCGTGGGCTCCCCGTCCCACCCCGGCCGGACGAAGGGCTGGGCGACACCGGCGAAGGCTGTGATCGTGCAGTAGGTGTTCGCGCCGGGCTGCTCGTAGGCCGGGACGCCCGCGAGCTGGAGCATGCGGGCGTCCGGCGGCGGCTGGTCGATCAGGACCCTGATCGCGGTGGAGGTCCCCACGATGTAGCGGTTGCTGTCGTCGGGCTCGCGAACGCCGAGCGAATAGTCACAGGTGGAGGGGTTCAAACCGGACAGGAACAACGGCTGTTCCGGCGGATACAGTGTGTCGAGAAACGAACAGGGGTCCCCGAGCGGAACGGCACGGCTGGGCGGATCGTCGAGCAGCGGCACCGCCTCGGTGACGATCGCGTGCAGGGCGGGGCAGGCACTCGCGGTGTTGTCGCCGTCCGCGGTGAACGACATCGCCCGCTCCTCGTTGTAGATCACGGCGATCGAGCAGCTGGAACCGCTGTCGTGCGGCCCGTTGCCGACCCGCGACCCGTACATCGTCTTGGTCCCACCGAGCACCGGCTGGATCGACATCGACACGTTCACCTTGGTCACCGGGCCCGTGCGGTCACCGATCAAGACCTGGCAGTCGCCGAGACTCTGATCCGGACCGGCGTAGGTCACTGTGCCGAGTTCTCGCGTGGCAGCGCCGTTGATGAGTGCGCACAGGTCGATGCGGCGGGCCGCGTCCTGTTCGCCCATCGAGGCCGCGGCGCCGTCGAGCGGGTTCCCGAACCTGTCGATGAGCGAGCCGCGGTACCGGGCGTTCTCCGGGACCGCCGTGCCGACGAGGTCTCCGCAGCCCGTCAGCAGCATCATCGCGCCCGCGACGATTGCCGCCGCGCGCACTTTCCCTGCGCGCCTCATGCCGTCGCCCCGAACAGGCGCATCGCGGCGGGCCGGATCTGCTCGGTGGTCGAGCACAGCCCGGTGATGTTCACGATCGGCTGGACTTTCGCTCTGGAGACCTCCTCGACCCCGGTGGCCGGATCGAGTTCCGGGCCGACGGAGAAGGTTTCGATGCAGGTCGGTGGGGGAATCGTCTCGTCCCGGTGGATGAGTACCGGGATCCCGTCTACGGAGATCACATAATCTGACGCGCGGAAGGATTCCAGTGGCCGCCGCGTCAAACCGAAGGTCACCAGGACCGATTCGGCGACATCGTCGTTGTCGTCGACCATGAAGCTGCACCCGAGCGGTTCGAAGTCCACGAGCAGTCGCGACAGCCGCACCTGCAAGGGCAGCGCGGCCACGATCTCGCACGGGTTGTGGGTCAGCAGCTCGATCTCGGACACCGGGGTCGCCGCGGCCGAGCGACGGGGAATACGGTCGTCGCGGAACGCGGTGGCGATAGCGGTGACCAGACGCTCGGCAAGCCCGCAGCCGAACTCCGAGCTGTCGAAGCTCGACGAGGAGACCATCGCGTAGGCGACGGTGGCGATCTCGACGACATCCTGTTGTCCGGACCCCGTGTCCACGATCGGGAACCGCAGCGGCACCTTGTACTTGCAGTTCCCGTAGCTGTCCGGGCCCAAGGCGACGACCGGTTCCCCGGCGATCTGCCGCGTCGGCTCTGTGTTCAGCGGGGGATTGTGGTCGAGATCGATGTAGAGATACGACGGGTTGCGCGCGCCGTTCGGCGTGAACCGAATCGCGCACTGGGCGAGCTCGGTACTGGGACCCAGCAGCGAGATCGTGCCCGCGGCGTCGAAGTACGCGCGATCGACGAATCCACACGGGTCCACCGAGCGCACCTGGTCGAGGGTGTCGAAGGTCTGCTTGTCGGCGGCGGTGACGGGGACCCCGAACGCGGTCGGCGCGGCGGCTCCGGTATCCGGCCCCGCCGTCCCAGTGACGGTGGTCGAGCACGCGCTGACCGCGGCCATCACCACCGCCAGCACCGACAGCCCGAATCTGGATCTCATCATCTACCCCCACCTGGTCGAAACGTCGAGCGAGACGATACCCAGCCGCCGGTCGGCTGGTGTGCTCCCGGTTCGGGGCGGTGGCTACCGTTGACTCCCGTGGCACACGATGACGCGGCGCAGTTCAGGCTCACGGTGGTGGATCAGGCGTTGCGGTTGTTCGCCGAGCGGGGGTATGAGGCGACGACGGTGGACGAGATCGCGGTGGCGGCGGGGATTTCGCGGCGGACGTTCTTCCGGCAGTTCCGGTCCAAGGAGGACGTGATCTTCGCCGATCACGAATTCCAGCTCGCCACCGCGCAGGAGTTCCTGGCGCGGGCGGGCGGGGATCCGTGGGATGCGGTGTGCGAGGCCGTGATCGGAGTGTTCGAGCGGTTCACCCAGTGGCGGGACATCGCCGCGCGCCGGTATCAGGTGGTGCGCCGGGTGCCCGCGCTGCGGGAGCGCGAGATCGTCACGGTGTTCCGCTACGAGCGGCTGTTCACCGAGTTCCTGCGCGAGCGACTGCCGGAGGTGCCGGATCTGGTGCGGGTGCAGTTCACCGCGGCGGTGACCGCGACGCACAACTATCTGCTGCGCCGGATGGTGCGCGGGGAATCGGGGGCCGAGGTGGGTGATCTGCGTGCCGAGCTGGCCGCGATCCCGCGCGGCAGACGGACGGTTTCCGGGCCCGACGAGCTGGTTCTCGCGGTCTTCCCGCGCGACATGCCGCCGCGTCAGGTCGCCGACCTGCTCACCGCCCGGCTCGATAATCTGTGAGCGTCCCCGCACCAAAGTGACGTATCGACGGCACTGAGTGCCATCGACATATCCCCATGTAGCGACAGAGTGCCGGGCGTATAATCTGCGATGGACTGGCACTCAGTGCCGACGAAGACGCGCTGTCGACCGCAGCGATCACCACCACGACCAGGAGTGTGCCCGATGGCGGGAAACCCCGACTTCAACCTGTTCCAGCTCGAGGACTTCCACGATGAGCTCCGCGGTGCCATCCGTGGTCTGTGCGAGAAGGAGATCGCTCCCTACGCCAAGGACGTCGACGGCAACGCCCGCTTCCCGGAGGAGGCGCTGACCGCCCTCAACGCGGCCGGTTTCAACGCCGTGCACGTGCCCGAGGCCTACGGCGGCCAGGGTGCCGACTCGGTCGCCACCTGTATCGTCATCGAGGAAGTCGCCCGCGTCTGCGGCTCGTCCTCGCTGATCCCGGCCGTCAACAAGCTCGGCACCATGGGCCTGATCCTCAACGGCTCCGAGGAGCTGAAGCAGAAGGTCCTCGGCGACCTCGTGAACGGCAAGATGGCCTCCTACGCGCTGTCCGAGCGCGAGGCCGGTTCCGACGCCGCCTCCATGCGTACCCGCGCCAAGGCCGACGGCGACGGCTGGATCATCAACGGCTCCAAGTGCTGGATCACCAACGGCGGCAAGTCCGAGTGGTACACCGTGATGGCCGTGACCGACGCCGACAAGGGCGCCAACGGCATCTCCTCGTTCATGGTCCACAAGGACGACGAGGGCTTCGTCGTCGGCCCGCTCGAGCACAAGCTGGGCATCAAGGGTTCGCCCACCGCCGAGCTGTACTTCGAGAACTGCCGCGTCCCCGGTGACCGCATCGTCGGCGAGCCCGGCACCGGCTTCAAGACCGCGCTGCAGACCCTCGACCACACCCGCCCGACCATCGGCGCGCAGGCCGTCGGCCTGGCCCAGGGCGCGCTGGACGCCGCGATCGCCTACACCAAGGACCGCAAGCAGTTCGGCAAGACCATCGCCAGCTTCCAGAACACCGAGTTCATGCTGGCCGACATGGCGATGAAGATCGAGGCCGCCCGCCTCATGGTCTACACCTCGGCCGCCCGCGCCGAGCGCGGCGAGAAGAACCTCGGCTTCATCTCCGCCGCCGCCAAGTGCTTCGCCTCCGACGTGGCCATGGAGGTCACCACCAACGCCGTCCAGCTCTTCGGCGGCGCCGGCTACACCACCGACTTCCCGGTCGAGCGCATGATGCGCGACGCCAAGATCACCCAGATCTACGAGGGCACCAACCAGATCCAGCGCCTGGTGATGGCCCGCCAGATCCTGCGCTGATCTCACTCTGACGCACGGTCCTGTGGCCCTCGGCGGATCTCCCGCCGGGGGCCACTGCTGTCCGGTCTACTTCCGGCCGAGTAGTTTTCGCCAGCCGGAGCGGCGGGGCGGCTCGTCGGTGACGATCGATACCCGCGCGCCTTCGGGGATGAATCGGGCCTGGTTGTGGATCTGACCTGCCATGCCGACCGCGGTGGCGAAATCCATCACCTCCACATTGTCCGCCCTCAGCTCGCCACCGAGGACGGGTGGATGGGTGAAGTCGTAGATCTGATCGGGTGCGGGCACCGTGCCGCGTGCCGCGAGCTCGGTGACCAGTTCGGTACGCAGCAGGCGTGACTGTTGTTCCGGGTCGTTGAGAGCGGCTTCGCATTCCTCCACGGTCGCCCATGCTCGAGTCAGTGAGCCTTCGACGATGTCGAGCAGCCAGACGCCGTCCGCGCTGGTAAGGAAGACGTCACCGAACAACGAAGTGAAGACCGGCTGTTTACCCTCGAGCCCGATCCACTCCCAGTCGGCCAGCGCGACGGCGAATTGTTCGTCGCCGAACTGGGCGATGCGAGGTGGCGCTTCGCGCGGTGTCGTGTCGGCGCCGTGGAACTGCGCGACCAAGTCGAGGAAGGTCCAGATGTCGCCGGTGGTATACGTGCCGGGCTCCATCGAGCCGCCGAGGAACGGGTACGGCGTAGGGATGTAGACCTGATCCTCGCCGAGTGGTCCGAGCAGCGCGCGGATTTCGGCGACGTGGTCGGGGAGCAGCACATAGGCGGCGAATCCTGGGTCGCGGAGCACGGTGTCGGCGAATTCCTCGATGCTCGGGAACCTGCCGTAGCTCTTGGCGGCCGCCGTGAACGGATGCAGCACGGCGAACTCGCCCCCGGCCTCGGCCAGGAAGACGTGCCCGAGATCGGAATAGCCGACGATCGCTTCGAACTGTGGAAACTGTGCGGCCCAGCCCGGGGCCGCTTCGACGGCACGGACAGGTCGGATCAGTCGGAAGAACTCGGTGCTCATCGATATATCAAAGCAGCACAGAGACTTTCGTACGTATGGGCTCCTACGCGCTACCTTGACGGGTATGGGTCGCAGAAAGGGTGCCACGCATCGGCGGTGGGGTACGCCGGAATCGGTGTACGTCTATCCGACCCCGCGCGGCTGGCGGCACTCGGTGGTGTTCGTCGACGGTGGGCGCCTCTGCGGGAACCGCTGCCACAGGTGGTGCGGTCGATCACCGGAGGCTCGGTCCGTGTCGTGCGGCCGATCATGCCGATCACCAGGTGGGTCACGGTGTTCGGTGCGGCGGTGACGGGGATGGCCGCGCTCGGCAGGCAGCGGGCCGATGTCGCCGACCAGTTGAGCACGGTGGTCGGCGTCATCGAAACGGCGCTCGGCGATGTGCGGATGGCTTTCCATGTCGAGCTGTCACCCGACGACTACGGCGTGTGCGCAGCCACGGATTTCGTCTTCTTCTCCCGGTCGCACGCGGCCCGGCTGCTGATCTTCGTTATCGATTGACCTCACGCGACCAGGTCGGCGTATTCGCGGTGCTCGGCGATGTACTTCTCGACGTACCAGCAGGTGGGGACGACCCGATAGCCCGCGGCGCGGGAGTCGTCGAGGCCGTACTTGACCACGTCGGCGGCGACGCCGCGGCCCCGGTACTCGGGGAAGGTCATGGTGTGGTGGAAGTCGCGGACCTTGGCGTCTTCGCGTTCGGCGTAGTCGGCGTAGCCCGCGAGGACGTCGTCGTGGTAGATCTCGTAGCGGGTGTCGGCGACGTTGTGTTCGAGCCTGGTGGTCATACCGGATGCTAACCCGCGGCCGCCGCGCGATGTTCCTACAGGATCGCGCCGGGGTTGAGGATGCCGGTGGGGTCGATGGCGTGTTTGA
This sequence comes from Nocardia sp. SSK8, assembly GCF_037034205.1. NCBI lineage: Bacteria > Bacillati > Actinomycetota > Actinomycetes > Mycobacteriales > Nocardiaceae > Nocardia > Nocardia sp. SSK8. Next base: position 79,993 of record NZ_JBAGKD010000007.1, on the reverse strand, counting down.
TGCGGCGGGTCAGCTCCATCACCTCGGGGCCCACCTGGTCGGGGAGCCAGCCCTTCTTGAGCCTGCCGACGCCGTGTTCGCCGGTGATGGTGCCGCCCAGGCTGATGGCCAGGTCCATGATCTCGCCGAAGGCGCGGTGCGCGCGGGCGGTGTTGTCGGGGTCGGTGGGGTCGTGCACGATCAGCGGGTGGGTGTTGCCGTCGCCCGCGTGCGCGATCACCGAGACCAGCACGTCGTTGCGTTCGCTGATGGTGGTGATGCCGGTGATCAGTTCGCCGAGCCGGGGCAGCGGCACGCCGACGTCCTCGAGCAGCAGCGAGCCGATGCGCTCCACCGCCGGGATGGCGAAACGCCGTGCGGCGGTGAAGGCTTCGCCTTCGGCGGGATCCTCGGTGTGGAATACCTCGCTCGCCCCGGCCTTCTCACACAGCGTCACCATCAGCTGCGCCTCGTGCCCGGCGAACTCGCCCGGCGCGTCGGAGCGGGCCACCAGCAGCGCGGCCGCGGTGCGGTCCAGGCCCATCCGCATCTCGTCCTCGACGGCGTTGATGGCCACCGAGTCCATGAACTCGAGCATGGCGGGCCGCAGCGTCGAGGTGATGGCCAGGATGGCGTCGGTGGCGGCGGTCAGTGAGCCGAAGCTCGCCACCACGGTGGCCTGCGGCGGCTGGGCGGGCAGCAGCCGCAGGGTGAGTTCGGTGATCACGCCGAGGGTGCCCTCGCTGCCGACGAACAGCTTGGTCAGCGACAGGCCCGCCGAGTCCTTCAGGCGCGGCCCGCCGAGGCGCACCGGCGTGCCGTCGGCGAGCACTACCTCCATGCCGAGCACGTAGTCGGTGGTCACGCCGTATTTCACACAGCACAGCCCGCCCGCGTTGGTGGCCGCGTTGCCGCCGATCGAGCACATCTCGAACGAGGACGGGTCCGGCGGGTACCACAGCCCCTCCGCCGCGACGGCCCGCTTCACCTCCGCGTTGAGCAGCCCGGGTTGCACCACCGCGGTGCGTGTCACCGGGTCGACGTGGATCTCCCGCATGAGCTCGGTGCTGAGCACGATCCCGCCGTCCACCGCCGTCGCCCCGCCCGAGAGCCCCGACCCCGCGCCCCGGGGCACCACCGGCACCCCGTGCGCGTGCGCCCAGCGCAGCGTGGCGGCCACGTCCTCGGTGCTCCGGGCCCGCACCACGGCCAGCGGCGTTCCCGCGTCGGGATCTCGCGCCCAGTCCTGCCGATACCCCGCCAGCACATCCGGGTCGACCACCACCGCCCCCGCCGCGAGCGAATCGACCAGCGCACCCAGTTTCGCGTCCACCCTGCAACGCTAACCGCCGTCGCCCGCCGGGTCAGGCGATCGCCACCCGCCGGTGCGCGGGAATATCGGAAGACGGCCGCCACCAGCGTGTACTGGTCCGCCGACCAGATGGGTGTGCGTCATAACGATGCGCAGTCGGCATGGTTGTGATTCGGCGCGCCCGGTTGGTGTTTACGGCGTCCGAGCGGTCACAATGCTCCAGACGGTGTTTCCGGCGGGTGGATTGCCGGAGTGTCCCCGTGTTTCGCGTTCTGCTCCACGGTGCGCCGATGCGCATCGATCACGCGGTGCCCTTGTGCCGCACCGTTTTTCGCAGGGAGGACCGGATGATGCAGGAATCGCAAGACCGAAGCGAGCTCGTCGGCGCCCTGCTGGCGGCGGAGTACGCCGACGCGGGAATCGATATCGACGCGATGCGGGCCGTCCGCGCCGGTGAGCACGGCGAATGGCTCGCGGCGCTGGAGGCGACCGGCCTGTTCGGCCACACCGCGCTGAACGAGATCGCCCTCGCCTGGGCCCGCGACCCCAAGACACTGCGCGATGCCCTCCTCGCCGAGGCCGACGAATTCACCCGCCGCCGCTGCCTGGCGGCCTGGGCGGCCCTCGAGGCGCGCCCGGCGGCCGTGGTCGGCGGCTGACGGCGCGGACCGCCCGCCCCGCACCGCGTTTGCCGTCTGCTCATCTGCGCGACACCTGCCGCTGGCAGGGTGGCCGGGTGGAGCAGCTCACGGACTCGGTGGCCGATCGATTCAGCCGCTGGTGCGCGGCCGTGGTCGCCCGGCTGCCGTGGGGCCTGGCCCGCTACGTCCCGGCCACCTTCCTCGGTTTCGCCCTGATCAACAGCTTCACCTTCGGCGTCGACCTGGTCCTGCTCACCGTGCTGCACGGCGCCGTCGGCCTGCCGATCTGGCTGTCGATCACCCTCGCCTACATCGCCGCCTTCGGCCTGAGCTTCCTGCTCAACCGCACCTTCAACTTCCACTCCCACGCGCCGGTCGGCAGGCAGGCCGCGGTCTACGCGGTGGTCGTACTGATCAACTATCTGGCCTTCATCCTCGGCGTCGGCTCCGGCCTCACCGCACTGGGCCTCGAATACCATCTGGCCCGCCTCGTGGCCGGTGCCTGCGAGGGTGTCTATATGTACTGTGCCCTGCGCTGGATCGTGTTCCGGGGCGCACCCGTCCTGAGCAAGGTGTGATCGGTCAGTGCGCGCCGCGCAGCACTTCGGGGTGTTCGCCGTCGACGAGGACCACGTCGGCGTCGGTGAGTGCCCAGTGCGGGGTGCCCGCGGCCTGGTATCTCGCCAGGAGTTTCGCGGATTCGCCGTCCGGGTCGGTGGGGGAGTCGAGGTGGACGACGAGGTGACGGTCGACCAGGCCGAGGCCGTCCCAGCGCGGGGCGGTGCCGGTGGCGGGCAGGACCTCGCCGGGGTCGTCCATCGTCTCGAGACCGTGCAGGTCGGGGCCGAGCAGGCAGGCGCCCGCGCTGTAACCCGCGTAGACCAGGGCGTCCTCGGCGAGTAGCGCGGGGAGTACGGAATCGGCTCCGCTGCGGGCGAATTGGGCGCGCAGCACGAAGGTATTGCCCCCGCGTACCCACACCAGCGGGTAGGAGCGCAGGGCCTTCTCCAGCTGCGCGGGCTGTCCGGCGTAGTCGCGCAGATCCAGCACCTCGGGTGAATAACCCAGGGCCTGAAGGGGTTTCACGTCGCTGGTGACCGCCGACGACCACGCCGCGGGCCAGGCGTCGCACGCGTTCGGGATCACCGCCACCCGTCCCGGCTCGCCCACCAGCGCGGCGAGCCGGTCGGCGAAGGCGCCGAATCGATAGGAGGCCAGGAACAATCGCATCAGATGGTGAAGGCGAGGTTGCGCACCAGCCGGTCGCCGAGGGCCGGATCGCCCTCGATGCCGACCTGGTCGAGATGCGCGTCGCCGCTGGTCCGGCCGCCGCGCAGGCGAGCGAACAGGCCCGAGTCCAGGCGGATCACGGTGGTGGGATCGCCGTCGGGCTCGTCGAGCAGCACGCCCCGCCCGTCGATCACCGCCACGTGCACCTGCCTGGTCACCGGACCGGTGAGGTCGAGCGTCACCCGCGCGCCCTCGGGTGCCTTGGCGCCCTTCACCACCGCCCGGCCCAGGCCGAGGGTGAGCTCGGCGAAGGCCGTCTCCGCGCGCTCGCCGCCCTCGGGGACACTGCGGCCGATGCCGTCGGCGAGGTCGAGCTCGTGCATCCAGCAGTCGAACAGCCGCACCCGCATGAAGCGCCCGTAGGGCACCTGCCCGACCGGCGAGACCGTCGGCTCGGCCCAGGCCGCGTCGTCGAGCGCGACCAGCGCGGCGCGGCGCTGCTCGGTCACCTCGTCGAACAGCGCGAGCAGGCGCTTGCCCGGGAGCGGGCGCAACCGGTCGACCCAGATCTCGTTGAGCACCGCCACCTCGTTGCGCACGTGCGGCAGCGTGCGCACATCGGTCTTGGGGCGCAGCGGGTCGTGCGGGGGCGGGGTCTGGCCGAGCAGCCAGGACTCGGTGCCCACCACGTGCGCGACCACGTCGAAGATCGTCCAGCCGGGCAGCGGGGAGGGCCTGCGCCAGGCGTTCTCGTCCAGGTCGGCGACCAGGGCGGCGATGGCCTCCCACTGCTGGGCGAGCAGGTCGGTGAGGTGCTCGCGGTCCGGCGTGCGCTCGGTCATCCCTGTGTTCCTTCCGCGGACGGCGAGGATTCCGCGTCCAGTGCGGTCAGGCCGGCGCGGATCGCGGCGGCGGTCGAGTTCGGTTCGTAGGGTCTGCGTAGCAGGAAACCCCGGGCGAAGGCCAGTTTGTCGCCGTGCTTGCGGGGCACCACGTGCAGGTGCACGTGGCCGACGGTCTGGAAGGCCGCGGTGCCGTCGTTGAGGATGAGGTTGGCCCCGTCGCTGGCCAGGCCGCCGCGGCGCAGGGCGCGGGCCAGCCGGTGGCCGGTGCGGAAGAGGTCGGCGCCGGTCTCGGGCGCGAGGTCGTCGAGCTCGGTGGCGTGCTTCTTGGGGACGATCAGGGTGTGTCCCCGGGTGATCGGACGGATGTCCAGGAAGGCGCAGACCGCGTCGTCCTCGTAGACTTTGGTGGCCGGTGCGGTCCCCGCAACGATCCGGCAGAAGACGCAGTCGTTCACGGACTCGACCCTACGGTGTGGTGTGGCCCGCGCAACACCCCGAGGCTCGACCGGGCATGACGCGCGTCACGTTCGTGTGCGCCGATCCTTGCGTCGAGCTGGTCCGATTTGCCGGGACATGTTGTGGACGCTCGTCCAACTATCCGCTGTGACAGGCATCTCCGCTAGGCTCACCGCCAGCCGAGTACAGTTGCGAGGATTTCAGCTGAACCTACTCGTAGGTAACATTCGGCTGCCCGTTGTTCCCAGGCTCGAAGCCAGCACGAAAAGGAAGTCTGACTAGTGGAGACAACGCACAACGTGGGCGAGGAATCGCCACGCGGAGCGCGTGTCGGAGTCGTTCGCGAGTCCGGCCCGGGTGAGCGGCGAGTCGCAGTGGTGCCCAAGATCATCCCCGCCCTGTCCAAGCAGGGTGTCGAGGTGGTCGTGGAAGCCGGTGCGGGCCTCGGCGCGCTCATTCCCGACGCGGCCTACGTAGAGGCAGGCGCGACCATCGGCGATCCGTGGTCGGCCGAAGTCGTGGTCAAGGTCGCCCCGCCCAGTGATGCCGAGGTGGCCAAGCTGAGCTCCGGGCAGACGCTGATCGGATTCCTCGCGCCGCGCAACGCCGACAATCAGATCGGCGCCCTCAAGGCCGCGGGCGTGCAGGCCTTCGCCGTCGAGGCGATCCCGCGTATCTCGCGGGCCCAGGTGATGGACGCGCTGTCCTCCCAGGCCAACGTGGCGGGCTACAAGGCCGTGCTGCTCGCCGCCGCGGAGTCGACCCGCTTCTTCCCGATGCTCACCACCGCCGCGGGCACCGTGAAGCCCGCGACCGTGCTGGTGCTCGGCGTGGGTGTCGCCGGTCTGCAGGCGCTGGCCACGGCCAAGCGTCTCGGTGGCCGCACCACCGGCTACGACGTGCGTCCCGAGGTCGCCGACCAGGTGCGCTCGGTCGGCGCCCAGTGGCTCGACCTGGGCATCGACGCCGCCGGTGAGGGTGGCTACGCCCGCGAGCTCACCGACGACGAGAAGGCCCAGCAGCAGAAGGCCCTCGAAGACGCCATCAAGGGCTTCGACGTGGTCATCACCACCGCGCTGGTGCCGGGCCGTCCCGCGCCGCGCCTGGTCACCGCCGCCGCTGTCGAGGGCATGAAGCCCGGCAGCGTGATCGTCGACCTGGCCGGGGAGACCGGCGGTAACTGCGAGCTCACCGAGCCCGGCGAGATCGTGGTCAAGCACGAGGTGACCATCGCCTCGCCGCTGAACCTGCCCGCCACCATGCCCGAGCACGCCAGCGAGCTGTACTCCAAGAACATCTCGGCGCTGCTGGAACTGATGCTGGTCGACGGCAAGCTCGCGCCCGATTTCGAGGATCAGGTGCTCGCCGATTCCTGTGTCACCCGTGAGGTGGAAGCCTGATGTACACCGAACTTCTCGCCAATATCGCGATCCTGGTTTTGTCCGGGTTCGTCGGTTTCGCGGTCATCTCCAAGGTGCCCAACACCCTGCACACCCCGCTGATGTCGGGCACCAACGCCATCCACGGCATCGTGGTGCTCGGGGCGCTGGTGACGCTGGGCAATGTCAAGGACCCGTCGCTGCTGGTGCAGGTCATCCTGTTCGTCGCCGTGGTGTTCGGAACCCTGAACGTCATCGGTGGCTTCGTGGTCACCGACCGCATGCTCGGCATGTTCAAGGGTAAGAAGAAGGCGGCCGAGTGATGCACGCAGTCGACAACATGACCTACCTGGTCAACGGCCTCTACATCGTGGCCTTCTCCATGTTCATCTACGGTCTGATGGGCCTGACCGGCCCGAAGACCGCGGTGCGCGGTAACCAGATCGCCGCCGTCGGTATGGCGCTGGCGGTCGTCGCGACGCTGATCTCCATCCGGCACGCGGACATGCTGAACTGGATCCTCATCGGCGCCGGTCTGGTCGTCGGTGTGGCGCTGGGTGTGCCGCCCGCCGTGCGTACCAAGATGACCGAGATGCCCCAGCTGGTCGCCGCGTTCAACGGCGTCGGCGGTGGCACGGTCGCGCTCATCGCGTGGGCCGAGTTCATCGACAGCTCCGGCTTCTCGGCGCTGCACGAAGAGCCGAGCATCCACATCATCATCGGCTCGCTGTTCGCCGCGGTGATCGGTTCGATCTCCTTCTGGGGCTCGATCATCGCCTTCGCCAAGCTGCAGGAGATCCTGTCCGGCAAGCCGATCGGCATCGGCAAGCTGCAGCAGCCGCTGAACCTGCTGCTGCTGGTCGGCGCGGTCGCGTGCGCCGTGGTGATCGGCCTCGGCGCCGACAACGGTGGCGTCTCGCAGCTGTGGATGATCGCGCTGCTCGTGCTCGCCGGTGTGCTCGGCCTGATGGTCGTGCTGCCGATCGGTGGCGCGGACATGCCGGTCGTCATCTCGCTGCTCAACGCGCTGACCGGTCTGTCGGCCGCGGCCGCTGGTCTGGCGCTGAACAACACCGCGATGATCGTCGCGGGCATGATCGTCGGCGCGTCCGGCACCATCCTCACCAACCTCATGGCCAAGGCCATGAACCGGTCCATCCCGGCCATCGTCGCCGGTGGTTTCGGTGGCGGTGGCGGTGCGGCCGCGAGCGGCGGCGGCGAGGCCAAGTCGGCCAAGGCCACCTCGGCGGCCGACGCCGCGATCCAGATGGCCTACGCCAACCAGGTCATCGTGGTGCCCGGCTACGGTATGGCCGTGGCCCAGGCCCAGCACGCGGTCAAGGAGATGGCGTCCCTGCTCGAGGGCAAGGGTGTCGAGGTCAAGTACGCGATCCACCCGGTCGCCGGTCGTATGCCCGGCCACATGAACGTGCTGCTGGCCGAGGCCGAGGTGTCCTACGACGCCATGAAGGAAATGGACGACATCAACGGCGAGTTCAACCGGACCGACGTGGTCCTGGTGATCGGCGCCAACGACGTCACCAACCCCGCGGCCCGTGAGGACAAGTCGAGCCCGATCTACGGCATGCCCGTCCTCAATGTCGACCAGGCCAAGAACGTCATCGTGCTCAAGCGCTCGATGAACTCCGGCTTCGCCGGCATCGACAACCCGCTGTTCTACGCCGACCACACCTCCATGCTGTTCGGCGACGCCAAGAAGTCCGTCGGTGCGGTCACCGAGGAACTGAAGGCGCTGTAACTCACGCGGTAACGCACGCGGGCCCCGTTGTTCTCCGGAACGGCGGGGCCCGTTTTGTTGTGTCGGGGGCCGTTCGGGTGGTTGTGTCGCACGCCACATCTCCGTTACTCTGCGATTGAGACGGAGCCGTCTCAATCGAACGGCCGGGAAACCGGTGTGCTGAACGGAGTTCTCGACGATGAGGTCACTCACCCGCCGGGCGTGCGCGCTGTCGGTTGTCGTGCTGGTCGCCGCGCTCGTTTCCGGACTGTCGAACGCGCGGGCCGAGGACATCGCCCCCGGCACCACCGCGCAGAGCGTGTTCGATCAGCCCGGCCCGCACCCCGTCGCGACCCCCGTGGTCACCAACCCCTGCCAGGAATCGGTCGCCGGGATGATCGCGCACCTCACCGTGCACCTGTTCGGCAATCGCGACGACGCGCGCTGCACCCAGGCCTTTCCCTACGGACTGCAGTCGCCGGTCGGTGTGAACACCTACTACCCGGCCGATATCGCCGAACTGGACAAGGTGCCGCTGATCCTGTTCGAGGGCGGGATCACCGCCAACCCCGGCATGTACGACACCCTGGCCCGGCAGTGGGCGAGCCACGGATTCGTCGTCGTGATCGCCTACGACTTCGTCAACTCGCTGGCCTACCTGCCCGCCGCGGGCCTGGCCGCCGCGATTGTCCAGCATCGCGATCCCGGCTCGCCGCTGTTCGGCAAGGTCGATCTGAGCCGCACGGTGCTGGGTGGGCATTCCGCGGGTGGCGGCGCTTCCTTGCAGGCCGCGGCGCTGTTCCCGCCGATCGCCGAGGTGATCGATCCGGAATTCGCGGTGATCGGGGTGCTGGCGATCGAACCGGGTCCGGTCGGGGTCGGTGCCCTCATCGGCGTGCCGACGCTGTTCCTCACCGGCTACAACGATTTCGTCGTCCCCGACTTCGCCTGGGTGCGCTGGTGGCAGTACAACCTGACCTTCCACGCCCCGGCCTGGATCGCCAATGCCCGTGGGGTGACCCATTTCTCGCCGGTGGACGGCCCCGGTGCCTACCGGTCGTCCGGAACCGCGGTGGCGTGGCTGAAGTATGTCGCTTTCGGTGACGAGACCGCGCGCCGCTTCTTCGTCGGCCCCGACTGGCTGCTGAGATCCGACCCGACCTATTACAGCGTCGAGCGCAATCCGCAGGCCGACGCCCTGCGATGACCCACCGCATCCCGAGTACCCGAAAGCGAATAACGATGGCTCGCCGCCTCTGCTGGATCACCACTATCGCCGCTGTCGCGATCACCGTCGCGGCCCCGATCGCCACCTCGGCACCGGGCGGTGAAACGCGCTGTGCCGAGCCGGTATCCGGGCAGCCATTGCCACGCGCGAGCGCCGCCGACGTGGACATGGACGCGGCGGCACTGGACGACGCGCTCGACTTCGGCACGCGCGCGGGTGGAATCGCGGTCCAGGTCTATCGGCACGGCTGCCTGGTCGGCGACCGGACCCCGACGGGGAACGCGCCGCTGCCGCTGGCCAGTGCCACCAAGGGCGTCACCGCGGCGGTGATCGGCCGTGCGGTGACCCTGGGCCTGCTGAGCGTGGACGACGCGCTCGGGAGGTTCTTCCCACAGGCCGATCCCGTGCACGCGAATCTCACTGTGCGCCAGGTGCTGACCCAGACGACGGGGCTGCATTTCAGCTGGCCCGCCGACCTCGCCGGACTCCAGACCGACGCCGTCGCGCAAACCCTCGCCGCGCCCGCCGAGTTCGCGCCCGGCAGCACCTTCCAGTACGCGCAGAACACCCCGATGTTGCTGGCGAAGATCATCGAGATCGCCGCGGGCGCCGACTTCCAGGACTTCGCCCAGCGGGAACTGTTCGCGCCCTTGGGGATCGACCGCGCGCACTGGGTTTGGTTGCGCGATCGCAGCGGCAATACCGCCGTCAACGGTGGGCTGGCCATGCGTCCCGACGACCTCGCCCGACTCGGCAGGTTACTGCTGCAGGAGGGACGCTGGGGCGGCGACCAGCTCATCGCCGCCGACTACCTGCGTCAGGCGACCACCGGCACCGCCGCCAATCCGGGCTACGGCTTCCTGACCTGGCTCAATTCCGGTGACACCTACCGGGGCACCGAGGTACCCACCGCGACGTTCTACGACCGCCCCCAGTTCCCCGGTTCCCCGCGCGACATGTACTCCTATGAGGGCGCGCTCGGCCAGTTCCTGACCGTCGTGCCGAGCCGCGACCTGGTGATCGTGCGTCTCGGCATCCCGCTGCGGGCCGACCTGGACAACCCGGTCGCCATGCTCACCGGCAGCGGCAATCCGGACAACAAGGAGCTGTTCCAGCGCGTTGTCCGGGCGGTGGCCGATGTCCCGGCCGAGACCTATGTCGACCCGCTCGGCCTCGACCATCCACCGTTGTCGATCCGCACCCCGGACGACCTCGCCCGGCTGGCCGACCCAGGCACCGCCGCCGCGATCTTGCTCGGCGTCGGCCCCTACGGCTCGACCGGCTGCGACATCCTGTGGTGCGACGGCAGTTTCGTCGCCGTCGACGTCTTCCGTCTCGTCCTCGATATCGGCGGGCAGGTGGCGGCCGCGGTACGCGCGCTCGGCGACACTCCGCGCTGAACCGCTCGGAACAGCCGGTGGGCTGCCTTGCGGTGGATCGAGACGGGTCTTAGAATTGGCGCCAGTGACGTCAATGGCGCCAATAGCGCCACTTGTAGAGTGGGTGATCTCCCGTGGCCCGATTGACTGTTCGTGACCTACCCGATGATGTGCGCGACCGGCTGCGTCTGCGTGCGGCGGCGAACGGGCGCAGTACCGAAGCCGAAGTCCGGGCGATTCTGACCGATGCTGTCACTCCTGAACCCGACGAGAACATCAAGCTCGGTTCGCTGCTGGCCGAGATCGGTCGCGAGTTCGAGCTGACCGACGACGAGTACGACCTGATCAACGATCGTGACCGTGCACCTGCCGAGCCACTGGAGTTCGAGTAGTGATCGTCCTGGATACCAATGTCATCTCCGAAACGATGCGCAAGGCCCCTGATGCGCGGGTGATCGCGTGGCTGGACGCCACCCCGTTCCGCACGCTCTACCTCTCGACCATCACCGTCGCCGAGATCCGCTACGGACTGGCGGCCATGCCCGACGGAGCTCGGCGGGACCGGATGCGGGAACGCTTCGAGACCCGGATCATGCCGCTGTTCGCCGGTCGTGTGCTGCCGTTCGGCCTAGCCGACGCCGCGGCGTATGCCGACCTCATGGCGACTGCCCGCGCCGCGGGAATAGCCATCGGCAGGTCCGACGGGTACATCGCCGCCACGGCGAAAGCCGCCGGAATGAGCGTGGCGACGCGCGACTCGGCCTTCCGCGCTACCGGGGTCACCGTCATCGACCCGTGGGAATGATCCGCGCGATCTGACCCCCGGAAACGCGGATCACCCCGCCCGCCGGGGTTCGGCGGACGGGGTGAGGGGTGGCGGGTGGGTCAGGACTCAGCCGCCGGGGGGATCACTTGAAGCGCTGGGACAGGAGGTCCAGGGTGGCCATGGCCTCGCGGTAGTCGGGGCGCTTGGCGGTGGCGGGGAGCTCGTAGAGCTGGCCCTTCTGGAAGGCGGGGAGCATGGCCAGGGCCGGGTCCTGCTTCAGCTGGGCGATGTCGCGGCCGCCGTCGAGCTTGATGACGAACAGCACGGGGGCGTCGACGACGGTGCTCAGGAGTTCGGGGCTGAAGGTGACCCAGTCACCGGCCTGGGCGCGTTCCGGGTTGCCCGCCTTGGCCTCGATCTTGTCGTCGATGGTGATGCCGACGTCGGTGAGCAGGTTGGCCAGCGGGGTCTCGGGGGCCAGCAGGATGGGCTTGCCGTCGGCCTGGGACTGGTAGACCGCCGCCGCGCCCTGCGGCAGCTTCAGTCCCGCCTTCACTTGCGCGACCTTGGTGGTGTACGCCGAGATCATGCCGTCCACCTTGTCGGGACGGTTCACGTAGTTCGCGACCGACTTCAGCTGGTCCTGCCAGTTGGCGGCGTCGGAGGGCACCAGGGCGGTGGGGGCGACGGCGGCGAGCTTGTCGTAGTTCTTGATGGTCTGCTGACCGGGCCAGCCGGGTCCGCCACCGATGATCAGGTCCGGCTTCTGGGCGGCGATGAACTCCAGGTTCAGGTCGTCACCGGAGGGCACGGCCACGGTGCCCTGTTCCTTGGCGTCCGCGGCCCAGGCGGCCGGGAACTCGCCAGGCTCCAGGGTGACGCCCAGGATGCGCGGATCCGCGGCGGTCACCTTGGCGTCGAGGTCGTAGAGGTATCCGGCGAGGGCGCCGTTGAGGACCACGATGCGCTGCGGGTCGGCCGGGACGGTGACCTGGCCCTTGGGGGTGTCCACCTGGCGGGTGCCGGAGCTTGCGGCCTCGTCGGAGGTGGAGCTGCTGCAGCCCACGGCCGTCGCGGTTACCGCGACGATCAGGAGTGCGGCGGCGGCACGCATGCGTGCCGTCATTCGGTGCGCTGACATGGGAGTTGTTTCCTTCTTTCTATCCAGGTGGAAAGTTCAGGTGCGGATCGCGGGATCCGCGTCGATGAGCGCGGCGACCTCGATCCAGCCGGTCGGCATCGCGATCTCGTTGTGGGTGTAGGGCAGTCGCCGGATCACCAGCCGTGCGCCCGCGGCCTGCCAGCCGGTGAGCTGGGCGTGCACGCGTTCGGGTTCCAGGCCGTTGTCCGCGCAGTAGAGCGCCATTTCGCCGCTGTAGCTGGGGGATTCGGACTTGGTGACCATGCGCAGCAGCTCGGTCGCGGCATGCACCACCACCGCCGCCAATTCGGCCGGGTACTCGCCGATTTCGGGCACGAGCGCTGCCATGCCGGAGGGGTCGGCCAGGGTCGCGGCGGCCCGCTCGGTCAGGTTCGACAGCGGATGCGAGTCGAGCAGACCCACATAGGCCACCTGTTCGCCCTCGGCCTCCAGGATGGCGGCCATCGCGTGGGCGATATTGCCGCCGAGGGAGTAGCCGAGCAGGTGGTAGGGGCCGTGCGGCTGGATGCGGCGCACCTGGTCGAGGTAGAAGCGGGCCAGGTCGTCGAGGGTGGGGGTCTGCTTGTCCGGCTCGGTGAGCTGGGGCATTTGCAGCCCGATGATCGGGCGGTCGGCGCGCAGCAGGCGAGCGAGCGGCGCGTATTTCCAGGCGGTGCCGCCGATCTGGTGGATGCAGAACAGCGGCGCTACCGTGCCCTCGGCCCGCAGGTCCAGTACCGGATCGAGGCGGCTGCCCAGGCTGGCCAGGCCCTCGGTCGGTCGCTGCGCGTCGGGGTCGACCGCGCCGATGCGGGCGGCGAGCGCGCGCGGGGTGGGCGCGGAGAAGACGTCATCGAGGACGACCGGCAGCTCGGCCCTGGTCAGCCGCCCGACCAGGCGGACCGCCAGCAGCGAGTGGCCGCCCTGCTCGAAGAAGTCGTCGTCGGTGCCGACGGTGTCGATCGACAGCACCGCGGCCATGGCCTGGCGGATCGTGCCGAGCAGGCCGTCCGGCGCGGGATCGGCGGTCACCGCCCCGCTCCGGTGGCTCGGCGCACCGGTCTTCGGCCACGTCGCGCTGCCTACCGACGCCGTGGCGCGGGCATCGGCGGATTTCCGCACGGACGGAACGGATTCCGGTACGGGCAGGTCCTGGCGGGCGATCTTCTCCGTCGCGGTGCGCGGAATGTGGTCCAGGACCAGGAACGCCGACGGGATCATGTACGCGGGCAGTGCCTTTCGCAGCTGCTCACGAACCGTGTCGGTGTCGAGCACGACGCCGGAGCGGGCGATGAGATAGGCGACCAGACGCTGGTCACCCGGGGTGTCCTCGCGCAACAGCACGACCGCCTGGGCGACACCGTCGCACCCGAGCAGAGCCGATTCGATATCGCCGAGTTCGACGCGCTGGCCGCGCAGCTTCACCTGACTGTCGGTGCGGCCGACGTATTCCAGCTCGCCCCGCGGGTTGCGTTTCACCAGATCACCGGTGCGGTACATGCGCACCCCGGACCCGTCCGGGTCGGCGACGAAGGCGGCCGCGCTCTGGCCGGGACGGGCGAGGTACCCGCGTGCCAGCCGGACACCGGTCATGTACAGCTCGCCGATGGTGCCGTCGGGGACCGGACGTAGCTGGTCGTCGAGGATGCGCACGGCGTCGGCGGGGGCGCCGACCGGCACCGAGGTGGTGTCGGCGTCGACGGTCTCGTGGAAGGTGAAGCCGATGGCGGCCTCGGTGGGGCCGTAGAAGTTGTAGACCGCCGTCCCGGTGAGCTCGCGCATCCGGTGCGCGGTCGCGGGCGGCAGTACCTCGCCGCCGGTGAGGACGCAGCGCAGGTCGGCGCAGCCTGACAGATCGGCCTCTTCGGCGAGCACGGTGAGCATGGAGGTGGTCATCCACAGTGCGGTCACCCGCTCGGTGCTCATGAGTTGTGCCTGGTAGTAGGGGTCGCGGTGGCCACCGGGCCGGGTCAGCACGATCCGGGCGCCCACGTGCAGGGGCAGGAACATCTCCATGAGCGAGGCGTCGAAGATCGGCGGCGTGCGGTAGAGCATGGTGTCGCCGGGGCCGAACCGGACCTCGCGGTGCAGCCAGGTGAAGGTGGAGATGATGGCCGCGTGCGACAGGCTCACGCCCTTGGGCACCCCGGTCGAGCCGGAGGTGAACAGCAGGCAGGCGGTATTGGCCGGGCGCAGCGGGGCCAGGCGGTCGGCGTCGGTGAGCGGTGCGTCGTCGAAGCCGCTGAGGTCGGCTTCGTCCAGCGAGTGCAGGACCAGGGCGGGGGCCGCCGTGTCGAGGATCTGCGCCACGCGCTGCGCGGGCTGTTCCGGGTCGATCGGCAGGTAGGCGCCACCGGCGCGGCAGATGGCGTGTGCGGTGACGACCGAGTCGATGGTGCGCGGCATGGCCACGGCCACCACGGTTTCCGGGCCGACGCCCTGCCCGATCAGCCAGCGGGCCACGCGATTCGCGCGAGCCTCGAAGTCCCCGAAGTCGATGGTGACGCCCTCGGCGGTGATGGCGGGGAAGGTCGGGTCGACGGGGATGCCCCAGACGGCGAGGGTGTCACCTCGCGGATCCAGCTGATCGACGACGGGCCGCGCACGTGCCGTCATCGATGCCGTGGTGACGGCCGGTGTAGCGGCGCTGGTGGCCGTTGTGGTGGCGGACGTCGGTGTGCCGGGTGAGCTGGTCGCGCCGGTTGTGGTCGCGGCGGGTCGTCCGGTCGCGAGGGTGGTGGTCGCGCCCGTCGACCTGATGGACGCGGTCGCGACGGTCCCGGGAGGGGAGAATGGCTCGAAGAGCGGTGTGGGCAAGGGGTTTTCGGTGGTGATCGCGCGCAGGATCGTGGTGATCCGGTCGGAGATGCGGGTGAGGGTGGTGTCGTGGACGGCGGCGCGGTCGTACCAGATCACCAGGGTGAGGTGGTCGCCCGGTGGGGCGATCAAGGTGAGGGGGTAATGGGTGTTGCCGTGGTTGTGGAATTCGCCGCGGCGGAGTTCGTGCGAATCCGGTTGGCCGGTACCGGCATTGGGGAAGTTCTCGAAGGCGACCAGGGTGTCGAAGAGGGTGCCCAGGCCCGCGATGCGTTCGATCTCGGCCAGTCCGGCGTAGTCGAATTCCTGCATGGCGAACTGGTGTTCCTGGAGTTCGGCCAGTTGCTCGAGCAGGGCACGCTCGGGGTCGAAGGCGCAGCGCACGGGCACGGTGTTGGCGAACAGGCCGACCATGCCCGCCACACCGGGCAGTTCGGCGGGGCGGCCGGAGACGGTGGCGCCGAAGACGACATCGGTGTGGCCGGTGAGGGCGGCGAGCACCAGCGCCCAGGTGCCCTGGACCAGGGTGTTCAGTGTCAGGCCGCGGCGGCGGCCGAGTTCGGCCAGCGCGGTGGACAGCTCCGTGGGCAGCGGCACCTCCCACTGCCGGAACTCGCGGGCGAGGCGAGTGTCGGTGCGTACCAGCGTCGGTGCGGTGAGTCCGGCCAGCCGCTGAGACCAGGCCGTGCGGACGGCCGCGCGGTCGCGGGTGCCGATCCAGGCGAGGTAGTCGCGGTAGGAGGCAGGGGAGGGCAGGTCGTCGCCGTGGTAGGTGGCGAGGACCTCGCGCAGCACGATCGGGGTGGACCAGCCGTCGATCACCAGGTGGTGGGTGTTGAGCACCAGGCGGTGCGCGTCATCGGGCATGCGGATCAGGGTGGCGCGCAGCATCGGGGAGCGGTCGACCGCGAAGCGGTGCCGGGTGGCCTCGGTTTCCAGCCGGTCGGCGGCGGCTTGCGCGATGCGCGGTGGCAGTCCGGAGAGGTCGACCTCCCGCCACGGCATCCCGACCGCGCGGGGCACTGCCTGCACCGGCTGGTCCAGGCCCGCGTAGTGGAAGGCCGCTGCCATGGTGGGGTGCCGACCGATGACGGTGTCGAAGGCGGCCGACAGGCGGGGGCCGTCGAGCGGTCCGTGCAGGTCGACGCGGGCGCTCAGGGTGTAGACATCGTCGGCGCCGTCACGAATCGCGTGGAACAGCAGGCCTTCCTGCAAGGGTGAGAGCGGAAGGAGTTCGGCCAGCGGGCCGTGGGTGGCCTCGAGGGCGTCGACCGTCTCCTGGGTGACCGACAGTCCGGCGCAGTCCGACGGGGTGAGCCCGCCGGGGAACAGCTGCGCGTGGGCGGCGAAGGCCTCGAGCGCGAACTCGAAGTGGCGCTGGATCTGTGCGACCTGGTGCGCGCCGAGAACCCGGCTCGCGGCGGTCCACTCGACGGCGAGCCGGGGTGCCTGCGTGGCGGATTCGTGCACGAAGACATTGAGCGCCAACACCTCGGTGAGCGCTTTGCTCTGTGGCTCGCTCACCGCGAACGCGTCGTGTTCGGGCAGGCTCCAGCCCGCCGCGCCGCCGCCACCGAAGCGGCCGAGATAGTTGAGCAGCACTTCCGGGGCGCGGCGGTCGGCGAAGCGTGGCGCGGTCTCCGGATCGAGTCTGCGCAGCACGCCGTAGCCCACACCGTTACCGGGGACCGCCCGCTTGGCTTCCTTGACCGCGCGCAGCAGCCGTCCGGCGGCGGCGCCACCGGCCAGTGCCTCGGCGAGCCCGTCCGGGTCGGCGATGCCGGTCGCCGGGGTCCACACCGGGAACTCGCTGGTGAACCAGCCGATCGTCCCCGCGAAATCGGTGTCGGCGCGCAGGGCCTCGCGTCCGTGCCCTTCGACGGCGACCGGCCTGCCCGCTTCGAGGGCCTCGCCGCGTTCGTGCCGCCACGCATTGAGCGCCAGCATGAGCGCCGCCAGCAGGACGTCGTCGGTCTTGGCCCGATAGGCGGCGGGCAGGGTGGTCAGCAGCGCTTCGGAGATCTCCGGTGCCGCGTAAGTCCTTGTCTGCTCGGCACTCTCGACCAGATCGACGCCGTGGTCGAGCAGTCGACCACCGAGCGTGGGGACAGTACTGTCCCCGAGCGCGCGCTCCCAGTGCGCCAGCTCCGCGCGATGGTCACCCGCCGCACCGGATTCGGCGAGCAGGGTCGCGTAACGCCGCCACGAACTCCCCTTCGCCGCCAGCCGGGCCGGTCGTCCCTCCCGCGCCGCCACACACGCCTCATACAGCTCGGGCACCAGGATGCGCCACGAAACACCATCCACCACCAGGTGATTGGCAACCAGCACCAGCTGGTCGGGCTGGCCCGGCCCGGTGCGCACCAGCGCGGCGCGAATCACGACACCGGCAGCGGGGTCCAGCTTCGCCACGAGCCCGTCCGCGACCGACCTGATCGCGCTCTCGGTTGTTCCTGCGGGTACCCGCGCCGATTCGGCGGCCGACGTATCGGTGAGACGCGGTGCCGGTTCGTCGTCCGCGCGGCGCGACGCAGCGTCGGGTCTGGTCGCCTCGCCCTGAGTGTTCAGCGAATCCCCTGTGCCGGTATCAGTCTCGGTCGGCAAGTCGGACCGATCGCGCGCGGAGCTACCGGTGGTGACCACGTCGCGCGCATTCGGTTCGGCGGAATCGATCTCACGCACCAAGTCGGCGGCGCGGACGGTGCCGACGCCCGCTACTTCCAGCCTGTCCGATTCGTCGAGAACCAGGCGCAAGGCGTCGTGGCGGTCGAGGAGGGTTTGCAGGCCGGTGGTGAGGTGGTCGAGGGTGAGGTCCTCGTGCAGGGTGAGGGCGGTCCACTGGGCGTAACCGGCCACGGCCGCGCGGTCCGGGTTCGCGGCGAGCAGGGCGGCGACCATGGGTGGGGTGGGGACGGGGCCGGTGGCCTCGTCCGGTGCCGGGGTGCCGGTCTGCTGGTCGGCCGGTTGGGCAGCGGCGGCGATGGTGGCCAGATCGCGCTGGGCCAGCAGGGTTTTGGGCTGGACGTCCCAGCCGAGGGCACGCAGGCGGCTGCTCACGCCGATGGCGGTGATGCTGTCGCCGCCGAGGCCGAAGAAGTCGTCGGTGGCGCTGACCTGGGCCACGCCGAGGACGTCGGCGACCACGCCGCACAGGGCGCGTTCCTGCTCGGTGCGGGGTGGCCGTCCGGTGGAGGTGAGCTGGGGGGCGGGCAGGGCCGCGCGGTCGAGTTTGCCGTTCACCGTGGTCGGCAGCGCGTCGAGGACCACCAGGGCCGAGGGCACCAGGTGGTCGGGGACCAGGGTGGTCAGGCGGTGCCGCAGCTGGTCGGCGTCGAGGGTGCGGCCCGCCTCGGGGACCAGGTAGCCGACCAGGCGGGTGCTGTCGCCGGACTTGCGGATGGTGGCGGCCGCGGCGGCCACGCCGGGCAGCGCGCCGAGCGAGGCCTCGACCTCGCCGAGTTCCACGCGATAGCCGCGCACCTTGATCTGCTGGTCAGCGCGCCCGAGGTAGTCGTAGCCGTGGCCGGGCAGCCAGCGCGCCCGGTCGCCGGTGCGGTACATGCGCTCGCCCGCCGCGAACGGGTCGGCGACGAACCGGTCCGCCGTCACCGCGACGCGACCGAGGTAACCGCGCGCCAATTGCGGTCCGGCCAAGTAGAGTTCGCCGATCTCGCCGTCGGGCACGAGTTGCAGCGCGCCGTCGAGGAGGTAGGCGCGGGTGCCGTCGAGCGGCCCGCCGACGTGCGGAAGCGCCCCGGTCACCGGCGCGCTGAGCGCGTCCACGGTGGCCTCGGTGGGGCCGTACATATTGCGCGCCGCCACCCCCGAATCGACGATGAGCGACCACAGCGCGGGCGGGGTCGCCTCGCCACCGAGCAGCAGCAGTTCCGGGCGGTGCGCGGCACCGAGCAGACCGTTGTCGATCAGCGCGGTCGCCATCGACGGCGTGGTATCGACGACATCGATGCGGTCGGCGACGAGCGCGGCGATCTGCGCGGCCGCGTCCTTCTGGATCTCGGTGTCGTACAGGTGAACCCGATGCCCGCACCACAGCCACAGCAGCTGATCCAGTGCCGCGTCGAACGCGAACGAATAGGTGTGCGCGACATGCAACTGCCGCCCACCCGCGCGCTCGGCGGTCTGGGCGTACACGGTCGACCGGTGGTGATGCAGGAGCTGAGCCATTGCCCCGCACGAGATCTGCACGCCCTTGGGCTTGCCGGTGGAACCGGAGGTGTAGACGACATAGGCCAGGTGCGCGTCCGCACGCGGCGCGGCGAGCTCGTCGGTGGTCAGTGGGCCCGCCGCCAGTGCGGCGATCTCCTCGCGAACGGCGCTGTCGGACAGGCGGATCAACACCGCGGTATCCGCGAGGTCGGCACGTGTCGGCGATCCGTCGGCGGACACCGTCTCCGCGGCGTCGGCCAGCGAGACCGACCCCCTGCGATCGGCGAATACCGTGCCCGCCACGGCGTCGTCGGTGAGGATCAGCACCGGTGCGGCGTCGTCGATGATGTCGGCCAGGCGCTGGGCGGGGTGGTTGATGTCGAGGATCAGGTAGGCCGCGCCCGCGTGGCGGATCGCGAGTAGCGCGACGACCAGGTCCACGGTGCGCGGCAGGGCGATGCCGACGATGTCTTCTGGACCGGCGCCACGGGCGCGCAGGTAGCGGGCCAGGCGGTGGACGCGGGCGGCGAGGTCGGCGGCGGTGAGGCGGTGGGCGCCGTCGACGAGCACGATGTCGTCGGGGCGGGCGGCGACCATGCGGTCGAAGACCTCCACCGCGTCCTCGGGGGCGCCGGGCAGGGCGGGGGCGACGCGGTCGGCGCCGATCTCGTTCGGGTACAGGTTGATCGCGCCGAGGGGCTTGTCGACGGCGTCGACCAGGCCGGTGATCAGGGTGACCAGCGCGTCCATCCGGCGGCGCACAGTGTCGGCGTCGAGGGAGCGGGCGTCGACCTCGAATCCGAGCTGGATCCGATCCTCGGACAGCGGGGTCACCGTCAGGCCCAGATCCTCCGGCGGACCACCGGCCACATTGCGCAGCGTGCCGGTGGCGCCGTCGAAGTCGAGGGCGAAGTCGAAGGCCTTGAGATTGATGCCGATGCCGTGCAGCAGCGCGCCGGTCTGGGCGCCGCCGAACTCGCGGGCCAGGTCCTCACCGCGGAAACGCTGGTGCGCGCGCATCTCCCGCAGGGCGTCGGAGACCCGCTTGCCGAGATCGCCGAGGCGGTCCTGGCTGGAGACCGGAATCCGCAGCGGCAGCACATTGACCGCCATGGACGGGGTGGTCAGCGCGGTCTTGCCCACGCGCGCCATCACCGGCAGCGCGATGACCACATCGGTCTCGCCGAGCAGCCGGTGCACGAAGCCCACATACCCGGCGACCAGCACATCGGCCCAGGTGATCCCGGCCGCGGTGGCCGCCTCCTTGATCCGGTCCACCTGCGCGGCGTCGAGCACGGCCCGCACCTCGTGGGTCCGCTCGACCACGCCCTCGGGCGCGCGACCGCGCCCGTCCAGCGGCGGCAGCGGGGTGAGCCGGTCGCGCCAGTAGTCGCGGTCGTGCTGATGGGCTTGGCTGGCCCGGTATTCCAGGTCCTCGGCGACCAGGGTCTCGATCGAACCCCAGCGCAGGCGCGGCACCGCGGCGTCGCGGCGCAGCGCGGTGTAGTGCGCGGCAACCCGGCGCGAGACCATGGCCGCGCTGTAGCCGTCGATGATCAGGTGGTGGTAGAGCTGGATGCACCACACGTCGGTGTCGGTCAGGCGCAGCAGCGTGTAGGTGTAGAGCTGGCGCTCGACCATGGCGCGGCAGTAGGTGGCCGAGCGCTCGCGTTCGGCGGCGACCAGCCGGTGCGCGGCCGCGACCGGGTCGGCCTCGCCGCGCAGATCCACCAGCGGGCGCAGCTCGGGCTCGTGCTCGGTGATCCGCTGCCGCGGCCCGTCGGCGGTCTCGGCGAAACGCAGGCGCATGGTGTCGGTTTCGGCGATGGTGTGCCGGATCGCGGTGTCGAGCAAGTCGACATCGATCGGCGCGGACCCGGCGATCTCGAGCACCTCGCCGACCAGGTAGCTGAGCGAGTCGGGATCGAGGCGTTGGGCGTTCCAGATGCCCAATTGCGCTCCGGTGAGCGGTAATCCGGGATGTTCGGCGCTCACGTCGTCCCGTTCCACCGAGCTCACAGCTACTTCCTCCATCGACGTTCGTCCCCCGTACTCCGGGCGGGCCGGAGCGGGGGTTAGGTTAACCTAAGTTCTTCGGGGTGTGCGGATTGTGGCCCGCGTCACCGGAATCCGGTGACGCGGGATCGCTCAGGCGTCCGCTTCGATCCGGGCCGGGTCCAGCTGACGCAGCAGCTCCTCGGTACCGGTCACCGCGCCACAGCGGCGCGCGACATAGTTCAGCGCCATCACATGCTCCTCGCGGCTGAAGTCCGCGGTCGCGTCGTGCACCAGGAACGGGCGCACATCGCCCATGAACGCCTCGGCGGCGCTGAGCATGCAGCCCATGTGCGTGTAGACGCCGGTGACCAGCAGCTGGTCCCGCTGGTAGTAGCCGAGCAGCTCGCGCAGGTCGGTGCGCTGGAAGGCCGAGTAGCGCCACTTGGTGACCTGGATGTCCTGCGGTTCGGGCGCGAGGGCGTTGATGACCTCGGTGTCGGCGCCCTCGGCCATGCCGCTGCCCCAGAAGTCGGCGAGAATGCCGCGCCGGGAGGGATGCTGGTTGCCCGGCTGCATCGTGTAGATCACCGGGATATCGAGCTCGTGGCAGCGATCGCGCAGGCGGGCGATATTGGCGATGAGCGTGCGCGCCGGGTCACGGTGCTGGTCGTAGGCGTCGAGGAAGTACTGCTGCATATCGTGGATCAGCAGCGCGGCGCGCCCGGGTTCGGCGGTCCAGTCGACCTGGTCGGCGGTGAACTCGTCGGCACCGGGCATCGGATAGGGCGCGATCGGGGGGATAGGCATGACGATCTCTCGTTCGGATGGAAAGCCGGCCTCAGCCGACGGTGACGGGCAGATCCGCGATACCGAGCGGACCGAGGACGCGCTGGAACTTGCCGGTGGTCTCGGCCAGTTCGGCGGCCGGATCGGAGGCGGCGACGATCCCGCCGCCCGCGTGCGCGAGCAGGGTGGTGCCGTCGGCGGACAGCTCGGCGCAGCGGATGCTCACCATCCACTCGCCGTTGCCGTCGGCGTCGCACCAGCCGACCGCGCCCGCGTAGAAACCGCGCTCGCCTTCCAGCTCGGCGATCAGGCGCGCGGCGGCGCCGGTGGGCGTGCCGCAGATGGCGGGGGTGGGGTGCAGGGCGACGGCGAGTTCCAGGGCCGAGGGCCCGGCCAGCGGGACGGTCGCCGAGATCGGCGTGCCGAGGTGCCACATGGCCGGTGTCTTGGTGAGTTCCGGTGCGGGCGTGACGACGTCGGCGCAGCGGTCGCTGAGCACGGCCGACACCTGGTCGACGACGTAGCGGTGCTCGGCCTGGTCCTTGGGCGAGGTCAGCAGCGTGTCGGCGGCCAGCCGGTCGGCCTCGGGGTCGTCGAGCAGGCGGCGGGTCGAACCGGCCAGCGGGTGGCTGAGTACCTCGTTGCGGGTGCGGCGCACCAGGATCTCCGGGCTCGAGCCGACCAGGTGGCGGCCGGGATATCGGCCACCGGCGGCGGACAGGTCGACCAGGAATCCGTTGGAGTGCGGGTCGGAGCCGACCATCAGGTCCAGGATGTCCATGGCGCGCACCGGCGTGGCCGAGACCGCGCGCAGGGCACGGGCCAGCACGACCTTGCGCAGCGGATGCGCGGGATTGCCGAGCAGTTCGACGGCCGCGGCGACCCGGCGCTGGTGCTCGGCCGGAGCCGGAATGGCCTCGTCGAGCTCGAAGCGCGGGGTGGCGACGTGCGCCCGGGGTAGGTGCGGTGAGTCGGTGACGGTGACCGAGTCCGGCGCCCACAGCGCCGTCGGGGCGCCGGGGGTGAAGGGCAGTGCGCCGACGATGTGGCTGATCCGCCCGCTGCGCAGCGCGGTCACCGCGTCGTGCGCGGAGCGGAAGATCGTCCCGCCCGCGGACGCGGAGACGGTCCGGTGCGGACGGGACAGGACGAAAGCGGGGTCTGAACTGTCGGTACTGATGGTGATCACCCTTTCGGTCACATATCTAGCGTTGCGCCACCATCGACCCGCAGGTCGTGCATGGTGATGTGGCGGGCGCCGTCGGACGCCAGGAAGTGGACGGCCGAGGCGATGTCGGCGGGAGCGGCGATGCGGCGCAACGGGATACCGAGCCGGAACGCGGCGGGATCGCCGTCGAGCAGCGCGGTGCGGGCGGCCTCGTCGAGGGGGTCGCCGCCGAACATGTCGCGCAGCATGGCGGTGTCGGTGGACCCGGGGGAGACCACATTGACCCGCACGCCCAGCGGGGCGACCTGCAGGGCCAGCGAGCGGGTGAAGGCGGTGGCGGCGGCCTTGGCGGCGCCGTAGGCGGGCATGCCAACGCGCGGCGCGGTGGCGGCATTGGAGGACACCACCACGATCGATCCGCCGCCCGCGGCGGCCATGTCGGCGGCGGCGCGCTGGGTGACCAGCATGGTGCCGGTGGCGTTCACGGTCAGGCTGCGGGTCCAGTCCGCGACATCGAGCTCGAGCGGGGTGCCGCCGACCATCACGCCCGCGGCGTGCACCAGCACCTCGACGGTGCCGTGCTCGGCGGTGAGCCGGTCGAAGGCCGCGCGCACCGAGTCGGCGTCGGTGATGTCGACGGTGACGCCGTGCACCGCCGCGGAAACCGTGGCCACCGCGGAATTCCCGTTGACATAGCGGGTGGTTTCGGTCGTCAGGGCGGCGGCGGTCTCGTGTACCGCCGGATCGCGGTCCCACAGCGAGACCACCCGGTCCTCGGCCGCGAAACGCGCGGCGATCGCGGCGCCGATGCCCCCGGCCGCGCCGGTGACGACGACGATCCGCCCACTGGAATCACCATTAGACATGAGGTTAGCCTAACCTGAATATACCGTCGGATGGTTAGCTTCCCTCATAACCTCCGGCCGCAACACCGGAATGCCCGCTGGAAAGAGGTGCTCGACTTGACCGAACCCGTACTCCCCGGCTTCACCCCGTGGCCCGCTGAGCTGGCGCACCGCTACCGAGACGAAAAACTCTGGAGCGGCGAGACTTTCGGCGACGTGCTGGCCGCCCGCGCCGCCGACATGCCCGACCGGATCGCGGTGCTCGACACGGCGAACAGCTGGACCTACGCCGAGCTGCGGCACCGGGCGCGCTCGCTCGCCACCGGTCTGGCCCGCCTGGGGATCGCGCGCGGTGACCGGGTGCTGGTGCAGCTGCCCAATCGCGCCGAGTTCGTCGAGGTGATCTTCGCGCTGTTCGAACTCGGTGCGCTGCCGGTGTTCTGCCTGCCCGCGCACCGCGCCGCCGAGCTGGTCCCGATCGCCGGGGCCGCCGGGGCGACCGCGATGATCACCAGCGGCGTGCACCAGCGCTTCGACTACGCCGCGCTGGCCGAATCGGTGCGCGCCGAGGTGCCCGCGCTGCGCCACCTGCTGCTGGTGCTCGACGAGGGCCAGACCGCGCCCGAGGGCGCCCACGACCTCGCCGGATTCCGGGACGAGCCCACAGATCTGCCGGGCGCGGCCGCCGGTGACGTGGCGTTCCTGCAGCTGTCCGGCGGCAGCACGGGCATCCCCAAGCTGATCGCCCGCACCCACGACGACTACCTCTACAGCGTGCGCCGCAGCGCCGAGATCTGCGAACTCGACGGCGACACGGTCTATCTCGCGACCCTGCCGGTCGCGCACAACTTCCCGATGAGCTCGCCGGGCATTCTCGGCGCGCTGTGGGCCGGTGGCGCGGTGGCGATGACGCCCGATCCCACACCCGCCACGGCCTTCCCGCTGATCGAGCGGTTCGGTGTCACCATCACCGGCCTGGTCCCGCCGCTGGCCCGGCTGTGGACCGAGCGCGCCGAGGCGGGCGACACCCCGGACCTGTCCAGCCTGCGGGTGATCCAGGTGGGCGGAGCCCGCTGCCAGGACGAACTCGCGCGCCGGATCGGTCCCGCGCTGGGGGTCACCCTGCAGCAGGTGTTCGGCATGGCCGAGGGCCTGGTCTGCTACACCCGGCTCGACGACCCGCTCGACGTGGTGGTGAGCACCCAGGGGCGGCCGATGTCGGACTTCGACCAGGTCGCGGTCGTCGACGACGACGGCGCCGAGGTCGCGCCCGGTGGCCAGGGCAATCTGATCACCCAGGGCCCATACACGATTCGCGGCTACTACGACAATCCCGAGGCCGACGCGCGCAGCTTCACCGCCGACGGCTGGTACCGCACCGGCGACATCGTCTCGATCCGGCCCGACGGCAACCTGGTGGTCGCGGGACGCGCGGGGGACTGGGTGAACCGGGGTGGCGAGAAGGTCTCCGCCGAGGAGCTCGAGGCGCATCTGCTCGAGCATCCCGACGTGCGCGACGCGGTCATCGTCGGCACGCCCGATCCCGTGCTGGGGCAGCGCATCTGCGCCTTCGTCCAGCCCGTCGACCCGGCGCGGCGGCCCACCCTCATGACGGTGCGCTCGTTCGTGCGCAAGCGCGGCGTCGCGGCCTGGAAGATGCCCGACACGGTGGTCGTGGTCGAGCAGTTCCCCGAGACCGGAGTGGGCAAGACCAGCCGCAAGGAGCTGCGGCAGCTGCTGGCCGAGGGCGCGCACGGGAACTGACCCCGCCGGGGGTGGCGTGCCGGGCACGCCACCCCGCGGTTCAGGCCAACAGCTCGATCCAGGATCCGAGCACGGGATCGCCTGCGAGCGTGGGGAAATCGATATCCTCATGACCAGCCGACCGCCATTTCTCCACCAGCGACATGATGCGCACCGAATCGAGCCCCGCGTCGAGCAGATCGGTATCGGTGGCCAGCTCGGCCGGGTCCACACCCAGCACGGCGGCCACGTCGCCGATCACCTGTTCGTCGGTCATCTGTCATTCCTCTCGATCGAAATCGGCGACGCCGCGCTTCCAGTAGCCGGCGATGAGCGAGTCCTTGGGCCCGATGCCCAGGTCGTCGCGGATGATCTTGCGCACCCCGCGCAGGCAGCCCGCCTCGCCCGCGACCCACGCGTAAACGCGGTGTCCGGCAGGCACTTCCACCGTGCGCACGGCCTGCTCGAGCACGTCGCTGGTGCCCGGCTCGAGCTCGCCGCGGTGCAGCCAGCGCACCCGCATGCCCGCGGGGGCGTCGAGCGGGATCTCCTCGGCGGGCCCGGCCACCTCGATGAACGCCCAGCCGGTGGTCGCGCGCGGCATCCGCTCTAGCCAGCGGGCGATGGCGGGCACGGCGGTGATGTCCCCGGCGAGCAGGTAGTCGTCGTAGGTCTCCGGGATGACCACGCCACCGGGCGGACCGGCGATGTGCACCTTGGTGCCCGGGGTGACCGCGGTGGCCCAGTCCGAGGCGAGGCCGCCGGGGTGGATGACGAAATCGATGTCGAGTTCGCCGTCCTCGGGACGGTGGTGGCGCACGGTGTACTCACGCGAGATCGGGCGCGGGTTACCCCATTCGAGCATGCTGCCGTCGAGCTTGGGCAGGCGCAGCACGCCGTCCTCGCCCGGGAAGATCAGGCGCACATGCTCATCGGGCACATAGCTGTGGAACTGCGCGATGTCCGGGCCGCCGAAGGTGATCCGCAGCAGCGCGGCGCCGACGGGGGCGACCCGCAGCACCTCCACTTCCCGCAGGCCGATCGGGTACGGCACCTTGGCGTAGTGCTCGCCGGCCAGCACCTCGGCGATATTGCCGGCGTAGGCGGTGCGATCTTTCACGCCTGTTCCTTTCTGTGCAGCGGCCCGGCGGCCAGCGCCATCAGACCGGTGAGAACCAGGACCGCGACGCCGTAGAGCACCAGCGCCTGTCCGGGAGCGAACATCTGGCCGACCACACCGGCCACCATCGAGCCGACCGCGGTACCCGCGACCGACTGCACCATCAGCAGACCCGACATGCGCCCGCGCATGTGGTCGGGCGTGGCCTGCTGCAACATGGCGTAGCGCAGCACCATGTTCACGGCCCTGGCCAGGCCGAACCCGGCCAGTCCGAGGAACACCAGCGCCCAGTGCGACCAGAGCCCGGCCGCGATCACGCCGATCGGCATGAGCGCCAGCGTGATCAGCAGCGCCCGGCCGGTATTGACCCGGCTCATCCAGCCACTGGTGAGCGTGCCGAGCACCGCGCCCGCGCCGGGCGCCGCGTAGAGCAGGCCCAAGGTGCCAGCGCCCGCGCCGAGTTCGACATCGGCGAAGGCGGGCAGCAGCACCAGCGGGCCGCTGACGAGCATGCCGATCAGGCCGGTCAGCAGGATGAGGCGGATGGATTCGTGGCGCACCGCGAAACCGATGCCCGCCGCCAGTTCCCGCAGCGGGTTCTGCAGTTCGCGCTCCGGCGGCGGCGACGGGCCGATCGCGGTGATCAGCCCGACGGTCGCGGTGGTGGCCAGCGCGCACAGGAAGTAGGCCGTGGCCACCCCGGTCTTCGCGACCAGCAGACCGGCCACGGCGGGGGTGAGCATGGTGCCCAGGTCGGTGGTCAGCGAGACCAGCGCGCCCGCGGCCGCGACCTTCTCCCGGCCGACCAGCACCGGAACCATGGCCATCAGCGCCGAACCGCTCACCCCGCCCGCGAGGCCGTCGATGACGGCGGCCAGATAGATGGCCGACAGGAACGGTTCGGGCAGCACGGCATTCACGCCCAGGATCAGGAAGCCCAGGCCCGCGGCGCTGCGCGACCACTGGATCACCGTGCGGCGGTCGTAGCGGTCGGCGACCACGCCACCGGCCAGGCTGCCGAAGAACAGCGCGGCGGCGGTCGTGGTGGCCACACCGGCGACCTGCACGCTCGAGCCGGTCAGCTGATAGACCTGCAGCGGCAGCGCCACCATGAGCAGGCCGATGCCCAGCACCGACACCAGCCGCGCCGCGAACGCGCACCGGAACGGGCGCGAGGCCCGCAGCGGGCTCAGGTCGAGGAGCAGTCCCCCGGGAGCGGTCATCGGAAGCGCTCCACGAGCAGGTCGAGGGTGGTCATGACGGTGCGGTAGTCGGGCCGCGAGCTGGTGGCGGGCAGTTCGAAGACCTTGTCCGCCTTGAACGCGGGCAGCGTGGCGTACATCGGGTCGGCGCGCAGTTCGTCGAGCGAGCGGCCACCGGCCAGCGGGATGGTGAACAGCACGGGCGCGTCGACCACGGTGTTGAGCAGTTCGGGGCTGAAGCTGATGAAGTCGGCGCTCTGCTCCTTGGCGGGGTTGCCCGCCTTGGCCTCGATCTGGGTGTCGAGGGTGAAGCCGACCTCGGCGAGCAGCGCGGGCAGCGCGGCGGTGGGCACGAACAGGGTCGGCTTCTGGCTCTTGATCGACTGCATCACCACGGTCGCCCCGGCGGGCGCGTTGATCTTGTTCTTGGCCTCGGTGAGCTTGGCCTGGTAGTTCGCGATCAGGGTGTCGACATTGGCGGGCTTGTTCACCGTGTCGGCGACGAAGCGCAGCTGGTCCTGCCAGTTGGTGGTCTCGGTCGGCATCAACACGGTCGGCGCGATCGCGCTGAGCTGGTCGTAGGCATTGACCGACTGCTGACCCGGGTAACCCTGGCCCCCACCGATGATCAGGTCCGGGCGCTGGGCGGCGATGAACTCCAGATTGATGTTCTCGCCGGACGGCACGGCCTGGGTGCCCTGCGCCTTCGCGTCCTCGGCCCAGCCGGTGGGGAACTCGCCCGGCTTGTTCGGCACGCCGAGCAGGCGCGGGTCCGCCGCGACGACGGTGGCCTCGAGGTCGTAGAGATACCCGGCCAGATTGCCGTTGAGCACGACGATGCGCCGCGGGTCGGCGGGCACCTGGATCGGGCCCTTGGCCGAGGAGACCTCGCGGGTGCCGGACGCGGCGGTGCCGGAATCGGCGGTGCCGCAGGCGGTGAGCGCCGCGACCAGCGCGAGGATCAGCAGGGCTAGGGCGGCGCGCACGCGGCCCGACGAACGGGTGGTGATCATGGGTGGGAATTCCTCTCTCAATGCACCTGGGCGGCGTTCTCCGCCAGTGGGATCACCAGGGGTGTCCCGGTTTCCGGGTCGTCGACGATGCGGCAGCGCAGCGAGAACACCTCGTGGACCAGCTCCGCGGTGACGATCGCACCGGGCTCACCCGCCGCGACCACGCGTCCGTCGCGCATGGCGATCAGGTGGTCGGCGTAGCGGAAGGCGTGGTTGAGGTCGTGCAGCACCGCGACGACCGTGCGGCCCGCATCGCGTTGGAGCGAGCGGCACAGATCGAGCAGCTGGATCTGGTAGGCGATATCGAGGTAGGTCGTCGGCTCGTCGAGCAGGATGATCGGCGTCTGCTGGGCCAGCACCATCGAGATCCACACCCGCTGGCGCTGACCACCGGAGAGCTCCTCCACCGGGCGGGCCGACAGCTCGGCGACGCCGGTGGCCGCCATCGCCTCGGCGACTGCCTCCTCGTCGGTGCGCGACCACTGCCGCAGCAGTGTCTGGTGCGGATAGCGCCCGCGCGCGACGAGATCGGCCACCCGGATGCCGTCGGGGGCGGTCGAGGTCTGCGGCAGCAGGCCGACCTGGCGGGCCAGTTCCTTGGCCGGATAGTCGGCCACCGGCTTGCCGTCGAGCAGCACCCGGCCGGACTCGGGGGTGAGCAGCCGGGCCAGCGCGCGCAACAGGGTGGACTTGCCGCAGGCGTTCGGGCCGATGATCACGGTGAACTTGCCGTCCGGGATGTCCACGGAGAGCTGGTCGCTGATCGTGCGGCCCTTGTAGCCCAGGCGTACCTTTTCGGCGCGCAGGCGCGCGGCGTGAGACTCGTTCATCATCGCTTTCCCTATTTCCGTCGCGCTTCGGCGACGAGCAGATACGCCAGGTACAGACCGCCGATCGAGCCGGTGACCACGCCGACCGGGATGGTGGTCGGGGCGAAGGCGTGCTGGGCGATCCAGTCACAGGTGATCAGCAGGGTCGCGCCCATCGCCGCCGCCGGGACGAGCGCGATCGAGGGCGTGCGGGTGAGTTTGCGGGCCAGATGCGGGGCGGCCAGGGCGACGAAGGCGATCGGCCCGGCCACCGCGGTGGCCAGCGAGGTGAAGCCGACGCTGAGCGCGATCAGCCAGCCGGTGGCCTTGCTCGCGTCGAGCCCGAGCGCGCGGGCGGTGTCGTCGCCGAGTTCGAGGATCTGCAGGCGCGGCGCGGCCGGGATCAGCGCCAGCGTCAGCACGGCCAGCACGATCATGGTCGGGGCGACCTGCGCCCAGGACAGCCCGTTGAGCGAGCCCGCGCCCCAGGCCGCCGCCGACATGGCCGCGTCCAGGTCGGCCCGCATGATCAGCCAGGTATTGACCGAGGCGAGCATGGCGCTCACGCCGATACCGACGATGATCAGGCGGAACCCGGTCACGTTGTGCCGGAAGGCGAGCAGGTGGATCACCAGGGCGGCGCCGAGCCCACCGGCCATCGCGCCCGCGGCGGTCTGGAAGTTGCCACCGCCGAAGATCAGGATCACCAGCAGCGCGCCGGTGTAGGCGCCGGTGCTGAAGCCGATGATGTCGGGGCTGCCCAGCGGATTGCGGGTGACCGACTGCAGGATCGCCCCGCTCACGCCCAGCGCCGCGCCCAGGGCCAGCGCCATCAGGATGCGCGGCAGCCGCCAGTCCCACACCACCAGCCGGTCGAAGCGTTCGTCACCGAGGAACAGCGCGCGCAGCACCCGCGGCGCCGGAATCGGGAATTCGCCACTGCCCAGCGCGATGACGGCGGTCGCGACGGCGATGACGAGCAGGATCGCGCACACCACCACGGTGCGCACCCCGATCCTGGTGGTCAGGCGCAGCCGCGGCGGCCGCACGACCAGCATGGTCCGCCCGAAATCGATCTTGGAAGGGCTCATGTGGTGGCTCCCACTCGCGACCGGCGCGCCAGCCAGATCAGCATCGGCGCGCCGAGGAACGCCGTGACCAGGCCCGCGGGCACCTCGTCCGGACGGATGATGATGCGGCCCAGCACATCCGCGGTGAGCACCAGCAGCGGCGCGAGCACCAGCGAGTACGCGAAGATCCAGCGCTGATCCGGGCCGACCAGCCAGCGCGCGATGTGCGGCACCGCCAGGCCGACGAAGGCGATCGGGCCGACGGCCGCGGTCGCGGTGCCGCACAGCAGCACCAGCGCCAGCGCGGTGAGCAGCCGGGTGCGGGTCACGTGCACGCCCAGCGACTTGGCCAGATCATCGCCGAGGGCAACGGCGTTGAGCGAGCGCGCGCACACGGCGGCGATGAGCAGGCCGGTCAGGATGAACGGCGCGGCGCCCGCGATGATCTCGAAGCCACGGCCGGTCAGCGAACCCGCGTCCCAGCGGCGCATCTCGTCGAAGGCCTTGGGGTCCAGCAGCATCAGGCCGCGGGTGAGTCCGCCGAGCACGGCGGTGGCGGCGACCCCGGCCAGCGTCAGCCGGATCGGGTCGGTGCCGGAGTGGCCCGCGGTGCCGAGCCGGTAGACGACCACCGACACCAGCGCCGCGCCGAGGAATCCGAACCAGACGTAGGACGTGATCTCACTCACGCCGAGAATTCCCACCGCGACGGTGATCGCGAAGGCCGCACCGGCGTTCACTCCCAGCAATCCCGGGTCGGCGAGCGGGTTGCGGGTCAGGCCCTGCATGAGGCAGCCCGCCACGCCCAGCGCCAGCCCGCACAGCAGTCCCAGCACCGTGCGCGGCAGCCGGTATTCGGTGACGGTGACGTGGTCAGGCGTGGTCACGGGCCCGGTCAGCGCCTGCCAGACCTCGCCCACCGGAATGGATTTCGTGCCCACCAGCAGGCTCAGCGAACAGGCCGCGATCAGCAACGCGACCGTCAGCGACCAGCCGAACCAGCGCGGACTTCTCATCAGGAATTCTCTTTCACATCGAACTACTCCGTTGGGAGGTTAGCCTAAGAAAGGGTTAGCTAGGTGAGCCTTGCCTGACTACTGAAGAGTTTAGCGAGGGCAACGTCTTGATAGGTGAGGCTTACCTGTTTAGAGTGCCAGCTGTTCAAGATCGGTGCGAATCGGTCACAACAGTTGATGAGGACATCCACGATGCGAAAAATGCTTGCGGCCACCGCAATGGCCACGGCCGCGGCCGCTTTGGCCGTCGCCGGCGGAACGGCGAACGCGGACACCTTCGTTCCGCTCCCCGACGGTGAGAAGGCCGGTCCCGGAGTGGTGATCAAGCGCGTGGCGGAGAGCGCCCTGATCTCGCCGTCGATGGCGGCCAACGGCGCCGGTCGCGTCGCGTGGGTGAGCGGTACCGTGCTGGCCGAGGTCGCCGAGACCCCGAAGGGCGACCCGCGCCCGTGGGTCGGCGGCGCCGGTAACCCGGGCACCAACAACTCCTCGACGCACGGCTCCTCGCGGATCAACACCGGCTACATCGTCGGCTGCCAGGTGAGCATCGCCGACAACGCCATCTCGGCGGGTCTGTCCGGCGGCATCTCCACCACCGGTGCCAACGCCAGCGGTTCCATCGGCGTGAAGATCGGCCCCGGCGAGGTGAAGTTCGTCGGCATCGAGGGCTTCGACATCATCGAAAAGGGCAATTACCACGTCAGCTACAAGGACGTCGAGCTGCAGATCCAGGGTTGCGCCGGCTACGCGCAGGCCCGGGCCTACACCGTGGTGGAGATCATCGGCGACAACTACTCCAAGACCACTCTCTACGGTGCTCCGTTCAGCATCGGCTGAGCTGTCGCCCCTTTCGAACGAATAGGAATCACTCGATGACCACCTTCAAGAAGGCGACTGCCCGCCTGGCCGCCGTGGCCGGTGCCGCGGCCGTCGCGCTCGGTCTGTTCTCCACCGGCGCCGCGAACGCCGACACCTTCATCCCGCTGCCCGGCGGCGAGATCACCCAGACGCTGCCCGACGGCACCGCGGTGACCATCCGCCTGGTGAACGAATCGGTCAACATCAGCCCCTCGATGGGCGCGACCCCGCTGCACCGCAACGTCTGGGCCTCCGGCCGGGCCGAGGTGCAGGTGCACAGCGCGCACAAGGGCGTCAAGCTCTACCCGGGCTACGTCGTGGGTTGCCAGGTCGACATCTCCGGCGGCAACGCCACCGGTGGCGTCAACGGCGCGGTCAACTCCGGCGGCAACGGCAGCGGTGGTGTCACCACCGGTGGCCAGCTGACCCTCGGCCCCGGCCAGGCGTCGACCTTCTGGCTGCTCGATGTCGAGGGCCCGGACGCCTACGGCGCCCAGAGCAGCGTCCCCGCCATCAAGTTCTTCGGCCAGGAAGGCTCGGTCACCTGGGCCGACTCCACCCTCGGCCTGTCGGGCTGCGCGGGCTACGCCCAGGCGCGCGCCTTCGTCGCCGTCGAGGTGACCACCGAGTTCGGCCGCTCCGAACTCCGCCTCTGGGGCCAGCCCTTCAGCCTCGGCTGATCCTGCCCACCACAACGGACCCCGTCGGGAATGTGCTCCCGACGGGGTCCGTCGTCGTTGTGGTAGGCGATCCGCACCGCGCCGTCAGGCGATACCGAGATCGTCGAGGGTGCGGGCAGACAGCAGACGGCCGGTCCAGGTGTCGAGCTGTTCCTGACTGGCGGTGCGCATGGCGTCCACGATCCGGGCGGGGATCGGCCCGAACTTCTCGGCCATCAATTGCATGAGCACCTCGACGCGGCCCTCGACACGGCCTTCGGCTCGGCCTTCAGCACGGAGCCGACTCGCGGTTGTCATGTAGGTCTCCTTCGCTTCGGGGCCGATGTCATCGACCAGGGTCTGCACATCATGGTCGGCGGTGTCGCCTTCACTAAGAATGTACGTCAGAACCGCGGCGAGTTCATCCTGGTCGATCAGCCTCAGGTCGGGTTCGAGTACGCGTAGTTCCAGGTGCAAGTGGGTGTTGCCAGGCACGAGTTTGAGCACGACCTGCAGGACGCGGGTCGCGGGAGTGCCGGGTCGGGCGAGTAGCTCTTCGAGGGGCGTAGTGGTGAGGTCGTTGAGCAGGTAGCTCAGGCGGGGCAGGTAGGGGTCGAGCTCGGTGCGGGTGTCGTCGTCGATGGCGATGAGATCGGCGAGCTGGAGACTGGCCGACCAGGGTTTGCCCTTGGGGCTGGCGTAGGTCACGATCGGCAGGACGAACGGGAGGGTGTCGGTGTCGTCGGGGTGGGCTTTGCGGTGGTGTTTCCAGATCGAGAGAACGTATTCGAGCAGGCGCATCGGCATGAGTTTGTCGGTGCTGGATTGGTGTTCGTGCAGGATGTACAGATAGGCGCGGCGGCCGCCCATGGTGGTGCTGTAGAGGACGTCGCTTTCGGTATGGGCGAGATGCTTGGACACGAACGTGACCGATTCGCGGGTCAGGTTGTTCCAATCGATTCGGGCCGCGAGACAGGGCGCGGCGGCTTCGACGAGGGGGCGGGCGAGGGCGGCGGCGTTGGCCGGCTTGCCGAGGGTGTGCTTGACCAAGCCGTCGTGGGCGTGGTGTCGCGAATTCGCCATAGCGACAAGCTATCTCACGAGATCGGGGACGTGCAATCTGGCGGAGTGGCTGTGGTGCTGGTCAGTTGCCGTTGTAGGGGGCGTGTCGGCGGCGGCGCTGCCGGTCACCAGGACCCAGGTACGCGGGGACTGCGCAACCACGCACGCCCGCCCGGCGCGCTCAGCTCGTGGTTTCGGGGGTGGTCTCGTTGGGGGCCGGGATGCGCCGCAGCAAGGTCATGACCAGGGCGGCGGCCACGGCGGTGAGGCCGATGGCGACCACCGAATTCACGTGCAGCGCAT
This sequence comes from Nocardia sp. SSK8, assembly GCF_037034205.1. Lineage (NCBI taxonomy): Bacteria > Bacillati > Actinomycetota > Actinomycetes > Mycobacteriales > Nocardiaceae > Nocardia > Nocardia sp. SSK8. The sequence continues at coordinate 45,263 of NZ_JBAGKD010000007.1, read as the reverse complement.
GGGTATACGCCTGGCGGGCGACCGTGCTGAGTTCGGCGCCGAGCGCTTCGGGCAGCATCGCGGCGACGTGCAGGGCACCGGCGAGGGTGTCCTCGGCGGCGTGCGCGACCTCGGCCGGGAGCCCGTCGGGCAGTTCCTCGGCCATCCGGCCGCGATACACCGCGGTGCCGATGCTGCCGATCACCGCCACACCGAGCGCGGCCGAGAGTTCCTGGCCGGTCTCCGAGATCGCCGAGGCCGCACCGGCGCGGGCGGGGTCGACCGCGCCGACGATGAGATCGAGCCCGAGCACGAACATCGGGCTGAGCCCGAGCGAGAACACCACCATGCCGGTGACGATGAGGGCGAGGTCGTCGGCGCCGGAGAGCTGGGTGAAGATCACGTAACCGGCCATCGCGATCAGCAGCCCACCGGTCATCAGATAGGCCGGGCGCACCCGGGGCGCGAGCGCGCTCACCACCCCGGCGGCCACCACCATGGCCAGCGCCTGCGGCACCGTCCACAGCCCGGCCTCGAAGGCCGACAGGCCCAGCACCAGTTGCAGATACTGCGACAGCAGCAGGAACAGCCCGCCCATCGCGAGCATGGCCACCATCAACGCCACCAGTGAACCACTGAACCGCACATTGCCGAACAGCCCGAGGTCGATGAGCGGATCGGTGAGCGTGCGCTGGCGCAGGACGAACACGGTGCCGAGAATCAGCCCGCCCACCAGCACCGCGACCGCGTCGAAGGCCCAGCCGTCCTTGGCCAGTTCCTTGATGCCGTAGATCACGGCCATCACCGACAGCAACGAGAGCAGCGCGCTGAGCAGATCGAGCTTGCCCGGCTTCGGGTCCTTGTACTCCGGCAGCAGCAGCGGGCCCGCCACCAGCAGCAGCACCATGGCGGGCACCGCGACCAGGAACACCGAGCCCCACCAGAAGTTCTCCAGCATCGCGCCGCCGACCAGCGGGCCGATCACCATGCCGATCATGAAGCTGGTCATCCACACGCTGATCGCGGTGGTGCGCTGGCGGTCGTCGTGGAACATATTGCGGATCAGCGCCAGCGTGGACGGCATCAGGGTGGCGCCCGCGATGCCGAGCAGCGCGCGGGTGCCGATCAGCATGCTCGCGCTGGTGGAATAGGCCGCGACCACCGAGGCGACACCGAAGGCGAGCGCGCCGATCATCAGCAGTTTGCGCCTGCCGATCCGGTCACCGACGGTGCCCATGGTGATGAGGAAACCCGCCACCAGGAACCCGTAGATGTCGAGAATCCACAGCAGCTGCGAACTGCTCGGTCGCAGGGCCTCGCTGATGTGCGGAATGGCCAGGTAGAGCACGCTCAGATCCATCGAGATCAGCAGCGTCGGCAGGGCCAGCACGGCCAATCCGATCCACTCCTTGAGCCCGGCCCGCGGGGCTGACGTCGCTTCGTCCGGCGTGCTCTGGGTGGAAGTCACGCCCTCGACGTTACCGATGATTCGAGTGCACGTGCCAGCGGTTTTTTCCGGGGCACCGGGCGGGCGGACCGCCCGGAACTCACTGGACATTCCGGGCGGCGGCCCGCGAGGATGGGCCCGATGTCCACTCGTAATGAACCGCTCCGGCTCGTCGATCCGCCGCATCGGCCGCAGGAACCGGCCGAGCCGTTCCCGTGGTCGGCCGCCATCGATTCCACCTATTCCACCCGCGACGCCGTCGACGCGCTGGCGCTCGCGCCGTTCCTGCGCGGCGATCAGCCCTTCGCCCGGCAGGCCCACCTGGACCGGGCCCGTCCCGACGCCGCCCTGCGCCCGGCCGGGTCGCGCATCGTGCGCGCCGTCGCCGACGACGACAGCAGCGCGCTGCTCGCCGCCGGGGACGGCTGGTCGCTGCGGGCCGTGCGCTGGGCGGGCGGGTCGGCCACGGTCGAGGTGACCGCGACGACCGACGAACTCGCCGTCGCGGTGCTGGCCGAGGCCACCGAGGGCGCCGCCCAGGCGCGCGACGCGGACGCGACGGTGGAGATGGGCTTCTGGCACATGGACGTGCGCAGGCCCGCGCGCCGTCGTCGCCGGATCACGGCCCCGGCCTGGCCGGAGATCCGCGGCAACTACTCCGCCGAGGTCGCCGCGGGCCTGGAGCGGCTGATGGAGCTGGCCGTCGCCGAGGTCCGCGGCAGGCTCGTGCTGCTGCACGGCGAGCCCGGCACCGGCAAGACCACCGCGTTGCGGGCGCTGGCCAGGGCGTGGGCGCCGTGGTGTCAGGTCGACTGCGTGGTCGATCCGGAGGAACTGTTCAGCAATCCCGGCTACCTGATGGAGGTGGCCGCGGGCGCCGACGGCGACGACGAGGACGGCCGCTGGCGCCTGCTCGTGCTGGAGGACTGCGACGAGTTGATTCGCGGCGAGGCGAAAGAGGCTGCGGGACAGAAACTCTCACGCCTGCTCAACCTCACCGACGGCATGCTGGGGCAGGGTCGCAAGGTGCTGATCGCCATCACCACCAACGAGGACCTGTCCCGGCTGCATCCCGCCGTCGTCCGGCCCGGGCGCTGCCTGGCCCAGCTCGAGGTCGGCAGGCTCACCGCCGCCGAGGCCCGCGACTGGCTCGCCCGCCAGAACCACGACGGCGACCGGACGTTCCCCGACGGCGCCACCCTCGCCGAACTCGTCGCCCACCGCGACGGGGAGAGTCACATCCGCTCCACCACCGACCGCACCCCGGATGTCGGGATGTATCTCTGACCTGGACCTGCCGAGCCTCGACGGTGTGCCTGGCCTCCACCAGCGAGGCATCGGGGCGCAGGGGGTCGGGCTGTGCCCAGGGTAGTCACCCGCTCACCGGCTGACGACCTTCGCCGCCGCCGCGCAGGCCAGGGTGAGCACGAGCGGCACCGCGAGCGCCGCGGTGAGCGGGATGAGGGCGGTGAGCCAGCCGATCATCGCGGGTCCGGCGAGCAGACCCAGATACCCGACGGTGAACACGCGCGACATATCGGTGGCGGCGGTAGTACCGCCGAGATTGCCTGCGGTACTGAAGATCTGGGGGACCCCACCGGCGAGCCCGAGCCCGCACATCGCCCAGCCCGCGAGGGTCAGCGGCAGCCACGGCGAGACGATGACGACGGCGAATCCGGCGGCGGCGAGCAGGCTCCCGTACCGCACGATGGCCACCGGACCGAACGCCCCCGCGACCCGGTCGGCCAGGAACCTGCCCACCGTCATGGTCGCCGAGAACGCGCCGAACGCCAGCGCCGCATCGGCCTCGGTGGCACCGAGACGCTCGCGCACCTGCAACGCACTCCAGTCCCCGGCCACGCCCTCCGCGAGCAACAGGACAAAGGCGATGAGCCCGAGCGAATACACCCGCCGTCTCCGCGCCCGCTGTGCCTCTCGGCTGCGCGAGCTGGAGGCAGACTTCCGCATGCCATCGGCGTCGGCGAGGCCCGGCTCGGCCGTGGTGCCGGGTGCGGTCACGTGGCTCACGTCGGATGCGGGGGAGCCGCTGGCCTCGTCGCGAGTGCGGCCTGGTGCGGCTGAGGGCTCGCAGCCGACAGCGCTCGTGGAGCCGGTGTCGTAGTGTTCGGCGCGGGAGGCCGTGTCGGGGTCGGTGTGGTGACGGAGGAGGTGCGGGACCAGGAGGGCGGTGGTGATCAGTCCGGCGACGCCCGCGCAGGCGAGGGTGAGCTGGGGTGCCCAGCCCGCGCGCTGGGCGGCCGCGCCCACCAGGGCCCCGGCGAAGCCGCCGCCGGAGAACATGGCGTGGAAAGCCGACATGATCGGCCGGTGGTAGGCCCGTTCGACGTGCACCGCCTGGGTGTTCATCGAGACGTCGAGCGCGCCGTTGCCCAGTCCGAAACAGGCCAGCGCGAGCGCGAGGGTGACCGGCCCGGTCGCCAGCCCGGGCCCGATGGCGGTCACCGAGATGCCGGTAGCGGCGACCGCGACCAGGGTCTGGCTGCCGAACCGGTCGGCCGCGGGCCCGGCCAGCCGCATCCCCACGATCGCCGCCCCCGCCAGCAACAGGATCAGCATCCCCAGCAGCGAGGCCGACACCCCGGTCCGATCGGTGATCGCCGGAATGTGCACCACCCACAGGGCCAGCAGGAATCCGTTCAGCGTGAACGCGCCGAATACGGCCGCCCTGGCCTTACGCAGGCGCCGGTCGATCGTCGCTGGAGTCACCGTCTCGACGGTACCGGCCACGGTCCGAGGGACCATGGAGCTCGCCTCACTCCGAGATCCGCTCGTACACGCCTCGCGGACACATCGACCTGGGCAGAGTCGTCTGCCTCACGTGTCGCGGACGAATACACCGTCGGCACGGGAGCCCCCACCGAGCTCGCCGCGCGCGGGTCGTGCCGATGCCGTCGAATCCTTCGGGCGAGGGCTCCCACCGAGCTCGCCGCGCGGGTCGTGCGCGCGGCGTCAGGCGGTCGGCGTCCAGATTCCGGTCGCGGCGGTCGCCTCGGCGTAGTCGCGGAAGTCGCGAGCTTCGCGGCCCAGCGCGCGGCGAACCCCGTCGGCGGTGGCCGAGTTGCGGCCGTCGAGAATGGTGCCGAAGAGGTAGTCGAGCAGGCTGATCACGTCGTCGGGCACCTGGTATTCCGCCAGGGCCGCAACGAATTCCGTGCGCCGCACCGGGACGAACCCGATCTCGCGCCCGGCGGCCCCGGCGATCTCGCCGACGGCCTCGGCGAAGGTCAGCGCGCGCGGCCCGGTCAGTTCGTACAGTTCGCCCGCGTGCCGGGGATCGGTGAGGGCGGCGGCGGCCACTTCGGCGATGTCGTCGGCGTGCACGAACGGTTCGGGCACATCCCCGTTGGGCAGGGCGACGGCCCCGGCGAGCACATCGGGCAGGAACGCGCCCTCGCTGAAGTTCTGCGCGAAGAAGCTGCACCGCACGATGGTCCAGGACAGACCCGAATCCCGCACGATCCGTTCGCATTCCAGGGCCTCGGGCTCGCCGCGTCCCGACAGCAGCACCACCGAGCGCACCCCGGCGGCCACCGCCGCGGCGGTGAAGACGCGCACCACGTCCGGTGCGCCGGGGACGGCGAGGTCGGGCTGGTAGGCGAGATAGACCGCGTCGACGCCGGTGAGGGCGGGTGCCCAGGTGGCGCGGTCGGTCCAGTCGAAGGGGATCGGGGCGGTCCGGGAGCCGAGGCGCACCCGGTGGCCCGCGCCCTCCAGGAGCGCGGCCACCCGGCTGCCGGTCTTGCCCGTGCCGCCGGTGACGAGGAAAAGCTGCTGGTCATTGCTGTTTTCTGGCATGTGTCCAGTACACCGGCCGGACGGCCACGCGAACATCGCTGTGCCGCTCACGCCCATGCGCGGTCGTCTACCGCCGAACCGGCATGGGTACTGCCGGGCGCGGGTCGTCGCTAGGGTGGAACAGATGGATGCTCTGGCCGGATTGCTCGAAGGTCCACGGGCCCGTGGCGCGTTCCTGATGTGCTCGCTGCTGAACCCGCCGTGGTCGTTGCGGATCCAGGACGAGGCGCCGTTGACCGTGCTCTCGATGATCCGCGGAAAGGCCTGGGTCAGTACCGATTCCGCGCCGCCCCGCCAGCTCGTCGCCGGTGATGTCGCGATCTTCCGTGGGCCGCAGCCGTATACGGTCGCCGACGATCCCGCCACGGCACCGCAGATCATCATCCAGCCGGGTCAGGTCACCACCACGCCGGACGGTGAGATCCTCTGCGAGACACTGAGTCTCGGCGTTCGCCAGTGGGGCACCGACCCCGACGGTGAGACCCTCATGGTCACCGGCACCTACGAATCGGCGGGCGCGGTGAGCAGGCGCCTGCTGCGCGCGCTCCCACAGGTCGCGGTGCTGCCCCGCGGCGATCTCGACACCCGGCTGCTCGACCTGCTCGTCGACGAGGTCACCCGCGACCGCCCCGCCCAGGGCGCCGTGCTCGACCGTCTGCTCGACCTGCTGCTCATCGCCGCCCTGCGCGCCTGGTTCGCCCGGTCCGACGCCCCCGCCTGGTATCACGCCTACAGCGACCCGCTGATCGGCAAGGCGCTGCGGCTGCTCCAGCACAATCCGGCGCATCCGTGGACGGTCGTCGCGCTGGCCGAGGCGGTCGGCATGTCCCGGGCCGCGCTGGCCCGCCGGTTCACCGAGCTCGTCGGCGAGCCCCCGATGACCTTCCTGACCGAATGGCGGCTCTCGCTGGCCGCCGACCTGCTCGCCGAATCCGACGCGACCGTGGAATCCATCGCCCACCAGGTCGGCTACGGCACCGCCTTCGCGCTGAGCACCGCCTTCAAACGGCATTTCGGGGTGAGCCCGCGCGATCACCGGCAGGGAGCCGCGGCGGCGGTGGCCTCGTCGGCCTGAGCGTGCCGGGCCGGGGCTGCCAAGATGACACCATGACCTACCCCGTGCTGTGGCCGATGCCGACCCGCTGGGCCGACAACGACCAGTACGGTCACGTGAACAACGTGACCTACTACTCCTACTTCGACACCGCGGTGAACGCCTGGCTCATGCGGGCCACCGGCGTGGACATCACCGCGCTGCCCGCGCTCGGCGTCGTCGCCCAGACCTCGTGCCGGTTCCACGGCTCGGTCAGCTTCCCCGACGAGCTGCGGGTGGGCCTGCGCATCGCGCGGCTGGGCAACTCCAGCATCACCTACGACCTGGCCATCTTCCGGGTCGCCGAGGCGGGCGACGAACTCGCCGCCACCGGCGAGTTCGTGCACGTCTACGTCGACGAGCGGACCCGCAAGCCGGTGCCGATCCCCGAGGTGATCCGCACGGCGGCAGCGGAACTCGTCACCGGTTAGGACGCGGTCAGCATCGACTGGAACCGGCGCATGCCCGCGATCCAGCGGTCGTAGTCGGCGCCCTTGTTGCGGTACATGTGCAGCACCTCCGGGTGCGGCAGGATCAGGAAGTGCTCGGCGGCCATCGCCTCGACCACCGTCTCGGCGACCTCCTCGGTGGAGAGCACCTTGCCCGCGGTCTTGACCGCCTTGATCGCCAGCGCGGCGGCCTCCGGGTCCTCGGGGATGAGGTCACCGCTGAGCAGCCGGGTGTCCACGCCCATCGGGCACAGGCAGCTCACCCGGACGCCCTGGTCGCCGTAGGTGACCGAGAGCCACTCGGCGAAGCCGACCGCGGCGTGCTTGGTCACCGAGTAGGGCGCCGAGCCGATCTGGGTGAGCAGGCCCGCCGCCGAGGCGGTCGACACGAAATACCCGCTGCCGCGCTCGACCCAGCCGGGCACCAGCAGTTCGGCGGCGCGCACGTGCGCGAGCACATTCACCTCGAGCGCGGCCGACCACTGCGCCTCGGTGCTGTCCAGGCCGGGACCGCCACCGATGCCCGCGTTCGCGAAATACAGGTCCACCGGGCCGAATTCGCGTTCGGCCGTCGCGATCAATTCCGCGATGACCTGCCGGTCGGCCACGTCCCCGCCGACCGCGACCGCCCGCTCGCCCAGCTCACCGGCAACCTTCGCCGCGGTGTCCGCGTCCAGATCCGCCACGACCACCCGCGCACCACCGGCCACCAGCCGCCGCGCCAATCCCGCGCCGATACCCCCGCCCGCGCCGGTGACGATCGCGACCTTGCCCTCGATTTCCATGCCCGCACCCTAACCGCGGCCGTCACGGCGGGGAAGGGTTCCGGCTCAGGCCGGACCGGCCAGCCGATCCAGCAGCGGACCGGTGCGCGGGCCGACCAGCTCGCGCATGACCAGCGCCATATTGGTGCGCTCGACGCCGGGGATCTCGAGGATCTGCCCGGCGATGCGGTAGAGATCGTCGGCGTCGCGGGCGACCACGCGCACGGTGAGGTCGACCGAACCGGTCGTGCCGCACACCTCGGTGACCTCGGGCACCTCGGCCAGCTCGTCGACGACGGTGTCGAGCTGATGCTGGTCGACCACCACCGCGACGAACGCCGAGAGGGGATAGCCGAGCGCTCGCGGTTCCACCCGCCGCTCGAAGCTGCCCAGCACCCCACCGCTGTCCCAGCGGGCCAGCCGGGCCTGCACCGTATTGCGCGAGAGCCCCAGCCGGGCGGCCAGCTCCACCCCGGTGGCGCGCGGGTTGGCGATCAGCTCGCGCAGCAGTCGCGCGTCGGTGGCGTCGAGTGTCACGGCGTCGGGTTCGCGACTGGTCATACAACGCAGTATGACAGCGTTCGACCGCTCCAGACCATGCATTCTGCTCATTCCTGTGTTGATCGCTTGCGCAGTCGGCGTAATCGTGGATGCTGAGTGATACACATCGCACTCCGCGATTGTCGTACCCGCATCGGGCCCACAAGGCGCGGTGGAGAGGAGGCGATCTCGATGCCGCAGAAGCAGACCTACCCGGTCCAGCTGGTGCAACCCGACGGCCGTCGCGTGTTCGATCGCGAGCACGCCGCACTGGTCGCCGACGTGGATGCCGGAAAGTTGCGCGCGCTCTACGAGGACCTGGTGGTGACCCGCCGGATCGACGTCGAGGCCACCGCCTTGCAGCGCCAGGGTCAGCTCGGCCTGTGGCCGCCGCTACTCGGCCAGGAGGCCGCCCAGGTCGGCTCCGCGCACGCGCTGCACCCCGACGACTACGTGTTCTCCTCCTACCGTGAGACCGCGGTGGCCTACTGCCGTGGCGTCCCGCCCGAGCAGCTCACCGCCCTGTGGCGCGGCGTCTCGCACCACTGCTGGGACCCCGAATCGGTGCGGATGACCAATGCCAATATCGTCGTCGGCTCGCAGGGCCTGCACGCCACCGGCTACGCCTACGCCGCCCATCTCGACGGCGCCGATATCGCCACCATCGCCTACTTCGGCGACGGCGCCACCAGCCAGGGCGATATCGCCGAGGCGCTCGGCTTCGCCTCGGCCTGGACCGCGCCGGTGGTGTTCTTCTGCCAGAACAATCAGTGGGCGATCAGCGAACCGGTGGCGGTGCAGAGTCATGTGCCGCTGGTGCGCCGGGCCGACGGATACGGCATGGCGGGGGTGCAGGTCGACGGCAATGATGTGCTGGCGGTCCTTGCCGTCACCCGGCAGGCCGTCGAGCGGGCGCGCTCCGGCGGCGGCCCCACCTTCATCGAGGCCATGACCTACCGGATGGGCCCGCACACCACCGCCGACGACCCCACCCGCTACCGCACCGCCGCCGACACCGAGTACTGGGCCCAGCGCGACCCCATCGAACGGATGCGGCTGCTGCTCGACCGCGAGGGCCTGCTCGATCCCGAGTTCGCCCGGCAGGTGGCCGCGACCGCCGACGATGTCGCCCGCCGGGTGCGCGCCGCGACGCTGGAGTTCCCCGACCCGGATCCGGCGAGCATGTTCGACCACGTCTACGCCACGGAGCATCCGCTGATCACCGAAGAGGCCCAGCGGTTCTCGGAGTATCTCGCCGAAGGAGCGCAGTCATGATCACCACCTTCGCCGCGGCGCTCAACACCGGGCTGCGCCGTTCGATGGAAGACGACGCCAAGGTCGTGCTGCTGGGCGAGGACATCGGCAGGCTCGGTGGGGTCTTCCGGGTCACCGACACCCTGCAGAAAGACTTCGGCGACAATCGCGTCATCGACACGCCGCTGGCCGAATCCGGCATCGTCGGAACGGCTTTCGGTATGGCGCTGCGCGGTTACCGGCCGGTGGTGGAGATCCAGTTCGACGGGTTCGTCTATCCGGCCTTCGACCAGATCGTCTCCCAGGTCGCCAAGATCCACTACCGCACCGGCGGTAAGGTGAAGGCGCCGTTGACGATTCGCATTCCGTTCGGTGGCGGGATCGGCGCGGTGGAGCATCATTCGGAATCGCCGGAGGCGTATTTCGCGCATACCGCCGGGCTGCGGGTCGTCGCGCCGAGCACGCCCGCCGACGCGTATTCGATGCTGCGCCAGGCGATCGCGCTCGACGACCCGGTGGTCTTCTTCGAACCGAAGCGGCGCTACTGGGACAAGGCCGAGGTCGATTTCGACGGCGAACCGGATCTGCCCCTGCACCGGGCCAGGGTGTGTACCGCCGGTACCGACGCCACGATCGTCGCCTACGGCGGCACCGTCGCCAGCGCGCTGACCGCCGCGAAGATCGCCGCCGAGGAAGGACATTCGCTCGAGGTGATCGATCTGCGCAGCCTCTCGCCGCTGGATGTGGACACCATCGCGGATTCGGTGGACAAGACCGGCAGGCTGATCGTGGTGCACGAGGCCCCGGTGTTCGCCGGGCTCGGCGCCGAGATCGCCGCGCGGATCACCGAACGCTGCTTCTATCACTTGGAGGCGCCGGTGCTGCGCGTCGGTGGCTACGACATCCCCTACCCCCCGGCTAAGCTCGAAAAGCACCACCTGCCCGACCCCGACCGCGTTCTGGCGGCCGTCGATCGCTGTCTCGCGTGACCAGAAAGGTGCCCTAGTGCCGGAACAAGCCGACGACGGTCATGTTCTCGAATTCCGCCTGCCCGACCTGGGCGAGGGCCTCGCCGACGGCGACCTGGTGTCGTGGTCGGTCGCGGTCGGCGACCGGGTGGAACTGAACCAGACCATCGCCGAGGTGGAGACCGCGAAGGCCGTGGTGGCGCTGCCCTCGCCGTTCTCCGGGGTGGTCGTCGAGCTGCTGGCCCAGCCGGGCGACACGGTGCCGGTGGGTGCGCCGCTGATCCGGGTGCGCAACGATCTCGAGGTGGCGGCACCGCCCACCGCGGAGAGCGTCGGCCGTAACGATGTGCTGGTCGGGTACGGGCCGGAGGCCGAAAGTACCTCACGGAGAAGGAAAGCCGCGCCTGCGGCGATGGCGGCCAGCACGCCGAGCACGCACCGGGCGGCGGCGACGCCCGCGGCGCGCAAACTGGCCAAGGAGCTCGGCATCGATCTCTGGTACGTCGCGGGATCCGGGCCCGAGGGCGCGGTGACCGTCGAGGACGTGCGCGCGGCGGTACCGGTCACCACGCCGCGCACGCCCGCCCGCAACGGGGAGATACCGCCCCTGCCGCACACCCGCGTCACCGACACCGACGGCGGCCTGATCGAGCCGACCGCGCGCGAGGAACGCACCCCGATCTCGGGCGTGCGCAAGCGCACCGCCGCCGCCATGCAGGCCAGTTCCCGCACGATTCCGCAGGCCAGCACCTTCGTCACCGTCGACTGCACCGCCTCGATGGAACTGCTCGACCACCTGCGCACCACCAAATCCTTCGAGGGCCTCACCCTCACCCCGTTGGCGCTGGTCGCCAAGGCCACCCTCGCCGCGATCGCCGAGTACCCGGCGATCAATGCCGCTTGGGACGAGGCGAACCAGGAGATCGTCACCAAGCACTATGTGAACCTGGGCATCGCCGTCGCCGCCGAGCGCGGGCTGCTCGTCCCCAATCTCAAAGAGGCGCAGACGCTCAGCCTGCACGAACTGTGCCGCGAGATCAGCTGGTCGGCCGAGACGGCCCGCTCCGGCAATGCCACCCCCGCCGACCTGCGCGGGGGCACGTTCACGATCACCAATGTGGGGGTCTTCGGCGTGGATTCCGGCGTGCCCCTGGTCAACCCGGGCGAGGCGGCCATCCTATGCCTCGGCTCGATCCGCAAGCGCCCCTGGGTGTTCCGTGACGAACTGGCCGTCCGCTGGGTCACCACGCTCGGGCTGAGCTTCGATCACCGCATGGTCGACGGAGAGCTGGGCGCTCGTTTCCTGGCCACCACGGCGGGGTTCCTCGAAGATCCCCTCACCTTGCTCAGCCGCGTCTGAGTCGCTTCGTCGCGGCTAGATCTCGACGACCGCGATCCTGCTTCCGCGCATGTCATCGGCGCGAGCCACCCTGTGACGGTGCGATCGCGTGCCACGGCCTTGGCCAGACCTTCGCAGTCCAGGACCAGCGTGCCGCCGGGCGTCACGCTGCTCACGCCGTGCCCTGGCCGCCCTGCGTGGCACGGATCTGCTGAAGTCGCTCGCGCAGTGCCTGGATTTCCTCGTCGGTCACCGGACCGTGCTCGGCTTCGGCGACCGCGATGATCTCATTGAGATTGTCCCGCTCGAGCTGGCGGGCGACGGCGGCGGAGACATACGCCGACAGTCCGGAGGGCCCGCTGCGTGCGCGGGCTGCCTCGGCGATGGCGCGGGGCATGGTGATCGAGTACTCGCCGGTGCTCTCGGTCATGCTCTCCATCCTGCCTGTGGTGGCAGAGCAGAGCGCGGATCTGGTCTCAGGTGGTGCGAGGGAGGAAGCGCCGGAGGAGGAGGCCTGCGAGGAGGGCCCAGAAGGCGCCGCCGATGCCGAAGAGGGTGGTGCCGGAGGCGGCGACGAGGAAGGTGACCAGGGCGGGGAGGCGGTCGTCGGGGTCGGTCAGGGCGCCGGTGAGGGCCGCGGCGAGGGTGGCGAGCAGGGCCAGGCCAGCGACGGTTTCGAGGGTGCCCGCGGGGGCGGCCGCGATCAGGGTGACCAGGGCGGCGGAGGCCAGGCCGAGGACGAGGTAGGTGGCGCCCGCGGTGGCCGCGGCGATCCAGCGGCGTTTCGGGTCGGGGCTCGCGCCGGGGGCGGCCGAGAGGGCGGCGCTGATGGCGGCGAGGTTGATCGCGTGGCCGCCCGCCATCGCGCCCGCGAGGGTGCCGATACCGGTGACCAGCATGGACGCCCGCCACGGGACCTGGAAGTCGAAGGAGCGCATGACGGCCACGCCGGGGATGTTCTGCGAGGCCATGGTGACGATGTAGAGCGGCACCGCGATGCCGACCACGGCCTGCCAATGCCAGTGCGGCACGGTCCATTCCATCGACGGCACCATGGCGGCGAGATCGAGGTGGCGGTGGCTGACGGCGATATCGATGCCAGTGCCGATCGCCGCGGTGGCGAAGGCGACCAGCACGGCCCACTTCGGCGCGAACCGCTGGAGCACCAGCCACACGAGGATCACCGGCACCACCACCGCGGGCGAGGTGCGCAGCGCCTGCACCGGCGCCAGGCACAGCGGCACCAGCACCCCCGCGAGCATGGCCTGCGCGAGCGGCACCGGAATCGCGGCGACCAGCGCGCCGAGCCGCTGCCACAGCCCGGTGATCACGATGAGCACCCCCGTCACCGCGAAGGCCGCGACCGCGCCCGCCCACCCACCGGCCACCAGCCCGGTACCGGCCAGCAGCGCCGCACCCGGCGTCGACTAGGCCAGCGTGATCGGAATCCGGTACCGGAAACTCAGCAGCAGAATGCCGATGCCCTGCGTCAGGCACAGCACCAGCAGCCCCGACGCCGCCTGCGCCGGACTCGCCCCCACCGCCCGCAACCCACTCAGCACCACAGCGAACGAACTGGTGAACCCCACCAGCGCGGTGATCGCCCCCGCCCCGAGCGGTTGCGCGATCCCCGCCCGCTCGACAGCGACCTGGGATTCAACGGTAGAGACCTGCGACATTGCCCAGATCCTGCCGCCCCCCGACCCCGCCGTCGCCTGCCAGTACCCCGAAACTGGCCTGATCTCCGCTGTTGCCTCTGCCGCCGCTGTTGCTGTTGCTGTTGCTGTTATTGCTGCCGCTGCCGCCTGCCGTTGCCGCCGCTGCCGCCGCTGCCGCCGCTGCCGCCGCTGCCGCCGCTGCCGCCGCCGCTGCTGCCGCTGCTGCCGCCGCTGCCGCCGCCGCTGCTGCCGCTGCTGCCGCTGCCGCCGCTGCTGCTGGCGCGTTCCGTTGGGGTTGTCGCGTTCTGCTGTCGGGCTGTCGCGTTGCTGCTACCGCGAATGCCGCTGACTCGTCGAGTGCCCTTCGGCCTCGGGGCGACGGCCTCGTTGTCCCGGCTCCCTCTCTGGCTGACCGGTCTGCTGACAGGTCGGTGTGGTGATGCCGCCGGATTTCGTTCCGGTGGCCGGGATAGGGTGCGTAGGCTGGCGCTACGGGGGCTCGGTGGTCGATTCGGCTAGGAGGAGTGGGCGTGGGCGCGGTGGTGGTTTCGGCGGCGCAGCTGCGGGAAGAGCTGGCGGACAAGAAGATTCATCTGCTCGATGTGCGGTGGGCGCTGGGTGATCCGGATGGTCCGCAGCACTATCTGGACGGGCATATTCCGGGTGCGGTGTTCGTCGACCTGGAGACCGAGCTGGCCGCCGCGCCCGCCTCGTCGCGCGGCAGGCACCCGCTGCCCGACCCGGGCACCTTCGAGAAGTGCGCGCGCAGTTGGGGACTCGGTGACGGCGCCACCGTGGTGGTCTACGACGCCACCGGTGGCATGGCCGCGGCCCGCGCGTGGTGGCTGCTGCGCTGGGCGGGCCTGGCCGACGTGCGCATCCTCGACGGCGGCCTGCCCGCCTGGACCGCCGCGGGCGGCCCGCTCGCCACCGGCGCCGAACCCGACCCCGAACCCGGCGCCCTCATCGTCCGCCCCGGCGGTCTCCCCGTCATCGACACCGACGCCGCCGCGACCTGGCCCGGCCTGCTCCTCGACGCCCGCGCCGTCGAACGCTACCGCGGCGAGGTCGAACCGGTCGACCCCCGAGCAGGCCACATCCCCGGCGCCATCAGCGCCCCCACCACCGAAAACCTCGACGCCACCAGCCATTTCCGCACCCCGGAAGAACTCCGCGCCCGCTTCACCGCCCTCGGCTCCGGCCCCGTCGCCGTCTACTGCGGCTCCGGCGTCACCGCCGCCCACCAGATCGCCGCCCTCGCCCTCGCAGGCATCCCCGCCACCCTCTACCCGGGCTCGTGGTCCCAATGGTCCAACGACCCGAAACGCCCGGTCGCCACCGGCGAGTAGCCGCCGCACCCGAAGTTGCCGGCATCGCTTACGGGCAGGTGTGTTCGGTCAGCGATTCGCGAGCACCTTGACGATGGCTTCGCCGAGGCTGGTAGCCGAAGCGGGGTTCTGCCCGGTGACCAGACGACCGTCAACGATGACGTTATCGGTGAAGTTCGGTGCCGGGTGGTGGACGGCGCCGAGGTCGTTGAGGGCCGTTTCGAGTAGTACGGGAACGACGTCGGTGAGACCGACCGCGGCCTCTTCCTCGTTCGTGAAGCTGGTGACATTCTTTCCGGCGACGAGGTAGCTGCCGTCGGAGAGAGTGATGTCGAGCAGGCCCGCAGGGCCGTGACAGACCGCCGCGACGACGCCGCCGTTGTCGTAGACCTGTGCGGAGAACTGGGCCAAGGCCTTGTTGCCAGGAAAGTCGAACACGGTGCCGTGGCCGCCGATGTAGACGACGGCGTCGTAGTCGGCCGCATCGTAGTCGGTGACGGTGCTGGTGTTGGCGAGCTGCTGAGCGATATGCGGGTTGCTCAGGAACGCTTCTTGGTCGGCATCGGTAACGTCACGGCCGTCCTGCGGCGGAACCCCACCCTTGACCGACGCCAGGTCCACGACGTAGCCGGCCTCGGTGAGTACTTTCCAGGGGTGCGCGGCCTCGTTGACGTAGAAGCCGGTCTTACGGATTCCGCCGAGGTCGTCGTGGCTGGTCAGGATGAACAGAACGCGTCCGTTACTCATGTTTTGTGATCCCCTTGATATTGGTGGCTCCCGTTGGCCACGGCGTCATTCGCGGCCGAGATGAGTTACGGGGTGTCGCCGAAATCGACTGTATCGGTGAACCTTCGGTGAAGCCGATCAGTTTGTTTATGGCCACGATCATCCACCGTCACCACCAACGATGGCGTGCAGTGGCCCCCATCGCGCCAAGGGCCGTCACGGTGTGATGGCAGCTTGATGCTTCTTGACAGCCTCGACGATCGTTGCGGCAACGGCGCGGAGCCGAGACTTTCTGTTCAGTTCCGCCGTTCGACCTGCCAGATACAGGGTGTTGATCGGCGGGACGTCGGGGTCATGCAGACGGACCAGAGTGCCATCAGTTACCTCGCTGGAGACGAGGTAACTGGGCAGCACGCTCATACCCATTCCATGCACCACTGCTGACTTCACAGCGAACAAGTTGGGTAACACCGCGGCTACGCGCAGGTCGGGTTGTTGGTCGAAGACCGTCGTCCAGTATCGGCGCACCAGCGGTAGCGTGCGACTGAAGGTGACGACCGGCAGTTGCTGGATGCTGTCCAGGCCTGGCGATTGCGGGGCGATCAAGGGCGCGCCGACGAGCCAGAATTCCTCGTCGGCGATTGGCCAGGCGGTGACACCGGGTTCGCGCGGCCGGACGGTGGATACGACCAAATCCAGATGACCGTTGGCCAGGTCGGAGATGAGGTCGTCGGCCAGGCCGAAGGCCATTTCTATGCGGGGGAAAGCCGCAGTGTCGAGGCCGGTCAGCGCTGGGATCAGGCAGCCAGCAGTAAATTCGGGCGGTCCACCGAGGTGGATCGTCCGCATCGACGGGGAGTCGGTGAACTCGTCGAGGAAGAACCGGTCGATATGGTCGAGATGGTCGCCGAAGGCGATGGTCATCTCGTGGGCGTAGGCGGTGGGCGTTACTCCGGCCGCGCTTCGTTCGAACAGTTCACGCCCCAGCTGCCGTTCCAGTGTCCCGATATGGTTGGTGACAGTGGGTTGCGTGATGGCGAGGAGCTTGGCGGTACCGGTGAACGTTCCTGTTCGGTAGACCGCGAGGAACGTCCGTAGAAGGTCCAGAGAAGGGGGTTTGTCCACTGCCATGTCCCTCATTCTGGTCGCCAGTGTGCCACGGCGCACGACGGCTGTCTCAGTACTGGGGTCGAACGGCCAGGCACGGCACGAGGGTGCCCAATGAGCGGGAACTCCCAGGTAGGCGCTGCAATTGGCATGTTCCAACCACCTCGGAAGGTCCCCGCATCATTGGGGCTACATCAGGAAAATGACATAGGCCACCTGTCGATCAAGCCGGGTAGCCGCTCATAGTCTGTCCAGCTCGTGAAGGTCGATCGAGTCGATTCCTTGTGCGGCCGCGACTGTGTCGTGTTCGGGTGAGGTCCATCCCCAACGTGCCCAGCGACTGGGTATTCCAGCTGATCGAACCCGCGCGACGTTGGTCAGGTTGTCGTCGATGAATACCGCCTCCGCGAAGGCGACGCCGCGCCCCAGGCACAGGCTGTCCGCGGGCACCGGGTGGATACAGGCCGACTGGACCGGTGCAGCCGCGACCGCGTTCGGAGCTACCGCGACCACCCTCGGACAGTCGTTCGACACCCGCAGCATCGATCTCGACGCGGTCTCCAAGATCGTCGAGAACGGCGCGTTACTGCTCGAACGGCTTGTCTACAACCAGGCCGCGGACCTGGTGAGCGCTCTCACGAAGTGCATGACTTTCGCTAATTTCACGCTCCCCCTGGCCAGTTGGGCGCAGCTGATCGACCAGCCGATGGACGAGCCGACCAAATCTCAGATCACCTCCGCCGTCGACGCGCTGAAGAAGTCGGCCGCGACTCGCCAGGACGCGATAACGACCACGATCCAGCGGATCTCCGGCGCTTTGGGCTACGAGTCCGGCCGGGCCACCCCGGTCTACAACGCGAGCGAATTCGAACTCCCGGAGAAGGTGATCGTCGACCTGGGTACCATTCGGTACGGATACGGAGACAACGTGTGGTTCGAACACGCTGTCTCCGTCTGACCCGGCTACTCCGGTCAGGTCAGTCGGGTGCGAATCCGTTGATCTCGAAGGAAATCACGACAGCGGCAACCACGGCAGCGCCGAGGACGAATGTCACCGTAGACGCCAGTGCGAAAACTCGGATGCGCCGCCACCAGGACAATCCCAATCCGGCGGGAATCGCGACGAGCGCCGGAACCATCCACGTTATCCAATACCACGGCGAGATCGGTTCCGTGTCGCCTCGGTATTTCTTGGGAGTCGCAGTGGGCTCGGGCACGTCGAAGACGCTCTGCAGTAGCACAACCAAGGGGAAATAGGCGATCACCGCCAGTAAGCCGCCGATGATGACTCCGAAGATCGCCGGGACCAGTACATCATCGGTCCTGCTGTTCCTATCAGACATATCCCACCTATTTCGAACCCGACCAGGAGTGCACCGCACCGGAACCGTATACCAGGAACGACTTGGCGAGGCCGAGTTCCTCGCTCTGCGCCATGGTGTTCACGGCGGACTGGGCCATGTTGCCGTAATCATCGTCGGTATGGAAATTGTAGATGTCGCAGATGTGGGACTGCTGCCTCAGTTCAATCTGATGTGATCCGCCCGCACACCGGTCACGCGATAATAGTGGTCGAACAATTTTTTGGCGACGGGGCGATCTTTCGAGCTGAAGTAGAACCCCACCGCCGCCGCTTGGGCAGCATTGGCTTTAATGAGCTCGCCGGTGTAATCGCGAAGCGTCTTGAATTTACTCGTGTCCACCACCGGAAAATTTGGATGGATAGAAGTGTCGTAGCTCTTGATCGGCGGAGCCTGCCCATTTTCGCCACCTAGAACTTCCTCGTACATCACATTCTCCAACTCGCACGTCTTCGATATTCCTGCGTGGTCCGATGCTGGTCGGGCCACTCGGACTCTACTTCGCCGGGGTTCGATGGTCGATTTCGGTCGCATCGAATCTGTTGCGGTGCAGTGCGTCTGGGCTATCGGCGGTCAGTTAAATCGGAATCCGTGCGGGGGCGGCTAACGACCTCGTGCATAGTTGCCGAGAGCTGTGACCGGCCGCAGGCTGGGCTCGGTTGTCATCTTGCGGGCTGAGCCCCCGTCACCCGACGCCGCGACAACACCGCCCCACGACCTACACCAAGATCATCCCAGCCCCCGCCAGCCAACTATGCACGAGGTCGTTAGGGACATGTACGGGAGACCTCGGCGAGGGCGGTGTGGTCGGCGCGGGTGACGGGCAGGGCGTAGGTCACCGCTACGGTCAGGTACTTGGCGGCGTAGAAGCAGTGGTTGGCGGGGGCGGGTGGGAGCCAGGTGCTGGGGGTGCTGTCGCGTTTGGCCTGGTTGGCTGACGCGGTGGTGGCCAGGAGGTTGATCGTGACGTCGTTGGCGAAGCGGTGGCGGAGGGCGGTGGGCCAGGTGGCGGCGCCCATGTCCCAGGCCGCGGCCAACGGGTAGACGTGGTCGATCTGGACGCGACCGGCCTCGGATTTGCGGAAGGGGACTTCGGTGGCGGTGTAGGGGTCGGTGAGGACGCCCTCGACGACCACGCAGCGGCCGCGGCGGACGACGTCGCGGAGCTGGGCGGCCAGGACGTTGTTGCGGGTGTCGCAGCCGTCGTGCCCGCCGGGGGCGTCGGTGTCGTCGGACCAGGCGGGGCCGAAGACGCAGGCCTGGCCGGTCTTGCAGCCGCGCTCGTAGCCGCCGGGGTGGGGACGGCTGGGGATGACGCGTACCTGGTCGAGCAGCGCCGTCACTTCGGCACGGGTGGGACTGCCCGGTGCGGGGCGCACCGGGTCGGCGTGCACGGCGCAGCTCGCGGCCGCGAGCACCGGCACGAGCAACCACGTCAGTTTCGCCATACCCGCAGGTGTAGCCGGTGGTACCGACAGGTTCGGCTAGAGCCAGGCCCGCGCGAGGATATCGTCGGCGGCCTGCTCGCTGGCGTGCGGCGGGAAACGGGTGGCCGCGATGGAGGCGACACGGGTGCCGTCGTGCCCGATCAGCCAGGAACCGCCGCGGTCCTCGCACTCGGCGATCTTGGCGAACACGGTGAGCAGGAAGGTGATGGACTCGCGCGGGTCGGCGGTGTGCGCGAGCCGCTGGGACTCACCGGGCCGGGACAGATCCAGCCAGACGCCGGACTGCCCGTCCAGGCGCATGCCGACGATCTTCGCGGCATCGACGAAGGTGAATTTGCGCCGCTCCCACGGGGTTGCCGGGGTATAGCTCTGCTCGAGTACCTGGAGCAGAATCGTCATGCTGCCCTCCGCACAGTACTTGGAGTGTGGGTCGGTGCCGGTCGGTGGACCGGCCCGTGACCAGGGGATATCCCAGTATGTTCCGGACGCGGTGAGAAATCCAGCGGTGCGGCCGTCGGCGATGCTGTCGGTGCCGCCTGCTTGGATGGACCCCATGCTGCACGCTCTGTGGTCACCCGGTTCGGGGCTGCTGCTGTGGCACGACGGGGAACCGGTGGCGGTCGGTTCGGTGCTGGGCGAGATTCTGGATCGGGCCCGGTTCCGGCATCGCGCGCAGGTGCTCGTGGTGGACGCCGCGGGGCAGACCGAGACCGCCGAGGTGCGCGCGCACGCGCTCGCGCCACCCACGGCGGCCGTCGTGCTGCGCGGTCCGCTGCCGCGCGCGAACATCGCCGGTGACCTGCGCTTCCTCGCTCACGTCGCCCGGGGGATCGAGCGCTGGGTGCGGGCCGGACGGGTGGTGCCGCAGGTCGAACGCGCCGACGGGCAGTGGTGGGTGCGGTGGCGGCTGGTCGGTGGGCAGCGTCAGCGTGCCTGGCTGGCCGAGCTGGTCGCCGCCATGCCGCAGGCGCTGCGGGTGGCGGGGGCACCGGCGGCCGTGCTGGACGACCTGGTCACCGAACTCACCGACCCGATCGCCCGCGAGTACGTCACCCACCGCACGCTGACCCACCCGCTGCTCGCGGCCCTGGTCGAGGACACCCCCCTGGACGGGGGCTCCTACCGGCTGGCCGAGACCCTGGCCCAGTGGCGCGAGGGCTACGCCGCCGACGAACCCGAACTGGTGCTGCGGCTGTGCGAGCCCGACGGCGAGTTCGGCACCGACGACGATGCCGTGGCGCTGTGGCGCCTGCAGGTCTGCCTGCGCCCGGTCGACGACGCGCCCAAACCGGTCGCCCTCGACGACGACCCGGTCCTGGTCCGCACCGCCGCGGAGAAACTGGCCAAGGCCCGCAAGTCCTATCCGCGCCTGCGCGACCTGCCCACCGACCCGCGCGGCCTCGACCTGCTGCTGCCGACCCCGGTCGTCGCCGACCTGGTCGCGCACGGCGCGCGCGCCCTCCAGGACGCGGGCATCCGCCTGCTGCTGCCACGCGCCTGGAATATCGCCGAGCCGAGTATGCGGCTGCGGGTGAGCAGCCCGGCGGCCGCCGAATCGACGGTCGGGTTGAGCGGATTGCTCTCCTACCGCTGGGAATTGGCGCTCGGCGACATGGTCCTCACCGAGGCCGAGATGACGCGGCTGATCCGCAGCAAGTCCGACCTGGTCCAATTGCGCGGCGAATGGGTGCAGGCCGATCACCGTGCCCTGGCGGCGGCCGCGCGGTATGTGGCGCAGCACGCCGACGAGTCACCGATCACCCTGGCCGACATGATCGGTCAGCTGGCCGCCGAACGCGTCGACAATGTCCCGGTCACCGAGGTCACCGCCGTGGGCTGGGCGGCCGAATTGTTCGCGCGCGAGGGCGAACCCGAGCCGGTCCCGGTGCCGGTCGGCTTGAAGGCCCAGCTGCGGCCCTACCAGGAACGCGGCCTGAGCTGGCTGGCCACCATGAACCGCCTGAACTGTGGCGCGATCCTGGCCGACGACATGGGCTTGGGCAAGACTGTGCAGGTGCTGGCCCTGCTCGTGCACGAGCGCGAAACCGGGTCCGCCGATCCGGAATCCGCGCGGGGCACACCCGCGCCGGGGACGCTCGTGTTGGGCACGTCCGCGCCGGGTGCCGAAGAAGCGCTGGGTGGTGTGGCGCCCGACGGGCGCACCGCCGAGGGCGGTCGCGGTGGCGTGAGCACGGTGTCTCGCGGCCCGGGCGACGGACGGCCCGGGCCAACACTGCTCGTGTGCCCGATGTCGGTGGTCGGCAATTGGCAGCGCGAGGCGCAGCGTTTCGCTCCGGACCTGCGGGTGCTGGTGCATCATGGCGCGGCAAGGGCCAAGGGCGCGGAATTCGCCGCCGCGGTGGCCGAGGTGGACCTGGTGATCACCACCTACGCGCTGCTGGCCAGGGACGTGACCCTGCTGGCCGAGCAGCAGTGGGAACGCATCGTGCTCGACGAGGCCCAGCACATCAAGAACGCCGTCACCCGGCAGGCCCGCGCGGCCAGGGCGGTGCCCGCGCGACATCGCCTGGCGCTCACCGGAACTCCGGTGGAGAACCGCCTGGAGGAACTGCGGGCGCTGTTCGACTTCGCCATGCCGAAACTGCTCGGCAGCCCGCAATCGTTCCGGGCGCGCTTCGCGGTGCCGATCGAACGCGAACGCGACCAGCACGCCATCGACCGCCTGCGCCTGATCACCGACCCGTTCGTGCTGCGCAGGCTCAAGACCGACCCGGCGGTGATCAGCGACCTGCCCGAGAAGCTGGAGATGACGGTGCGCGCCAACCTCACCGTCGAACAGGCCGCGCTCTATCAGGCGGTGGTCGACGACATGCTGGAGAAGCTGAAAGACGCCAAGGGCATGGCCCGCAAGGGCGCGGTGCTCGGCGCGCTGACCAGGCTCAAACAAGTCTGCAACCATCCGGCCCACTACCTGGGCGACGGCTCGCCGATGCTGCGGCGCGGCGGGCACCGCTCCGGCAAGCTGGCCCTGGTCGAGGACATCCTGGAAGCGGTCATCGCCGACGGCGAGAAGGCCCTGCTGTTCACCCAGTTCCGCGAGTTCGGCGACCTGGTGCTGCCCTATCTCACCGAACGCTTCGGCAGCCCGATCCCGTTCCTGCACGGTGGCGTGAGCAAGCAGCGGCGCGACGACATGGTGACCGGGTTCCAGCGCGCCGACGGCCCCCCGCTGATGCTGCTCTCGCTCAAGGCGGGCGGCACCGGCCTCAATCTCACCGCCGCCAATCACGTGGTGCACCTGGACCGCTGGTGGAATCCGGCGGTGGAGAACCAGGCCACCGACCGCGCCTACCGGATCGGGCAGCAGCGCGCGGTGCAGGTGCGCAAGCTGGTGTGCGTCGACACCATCGAGGAACGCATCGACGACATGATCAGCGGGAAGAAGCAATTGGCCGAACTGGCCGTCGGCGCGGGCGAGAACTGGATCACCGAGCTGAGCACCGAGGAACTGCGCGACCTGTTCACCCTGGGCGCCGAGGCGGTGGGGGAGTAGATGGCCGACTTCAGCCAGTTCGGACCGCGCAGACCGGTCACCGGCGGCGCGCGCTCACGCGGCGGCTTCGGCCGGACCTGGTGGGGCAAGGCGCTGCTGGACGCGGTGGAGCAGGTGGCCGACGCGGGCAGGCTCGCACGCGGCCGCACCTACGCCCGGGTCGGGCAGGTGGTGAACTACCGCATCGAGCGCGGCGCGGTCACCGCCGAGGTGCAGGGCAGCCAGCCCAGCCCGTTCACCTCGGTGCTGAGCATCCGGCCGCTGCGTGAGGAGGAGATCGAGCTGCTGCTGGCCGAGATCAGGGAGGCGCCGGGCATGCTCGCCGAGATCGCCTCCGGCGCACTGCCGCCCGCGCTCGGCCCGCACCTGCTGCCCATGACCGCCAGCGAACTGGACTTCTCCTGCACCTGCCCGGACATGGGCTGGCCGTGCAAACACGTCGCCGCGGTCTGCTACCTGCTCGCCGAACGGCTCGACGAGCAGCCCGGCGAGATCCTCACCCTGCGCGGGCTGAATCTCGACACCCTGATCGGCGGCGTGGCCAAGGCCGCGCGCACCGCCGATACCGACGACCCCTACGGCGACGCGCTCACCCTGCCGGAGCTGCCCCGCCTCGCCTTCCATCCGGTGCTAGAGGATCTGGACCCGGTGCCGCTGCGCCGCGCCCTGCGGATGACCGCCGAGGACGAGCAGATCGCGGCCACCGGCCTGCGCGAATTACGGTCGCTCTACCCGGAATTCGACAGTTAGCCCAGCTCGTACTCGAACCAGATATGGTGCCCGCCGCGCTCGTCGACGTACAGGGCGCCGGTGCCGGTGATGCCGGTGAGTTCGCCGGTGCCGCTGGCGGGCACGATGTGGAAGAACTCGTCGGTGCGGTCGGTGCCGCCGGTGGTGGCCGAGTGCACGAAATTGAAGGCGCCCGCCTTGCCGTTCAGCGCGCCGTCGAAGGACTCCATCGCGATGTAGGTGCCCGCGCCGCTGGCGATGTCGAACGCGGCGGTGAACAGCGTGGCCGACTGCCCCTCGATCTCGCCCGCGTACGCCTTGGTCATGGTGGACACCCCGACCGGCAGCCCGGTGTTGATGGGCGGCTGGGGTAGCAGGTCGGTGGGGTCGAACGCGGTGATCTCGAATGTGCCGGTTGCCTTCATGGTCGCGATGCTAGACCCGGCCACCGACAGCCTCGCTCACTCAGGAACCCGTGTCGATCCGGTAGACGCGCACGGCGTTGTCCCGGAAGACCTTTCGCAGGTCGGCGGTGGTGGCACCGGCGGCGGTGAGGCCGGTGGCGACCGTCTCGGCGGCGCCGGTGAGGGTGGTGAAGGGCTTGTCGATGGGGAAGTTGGAGCCCCAGATCAGGCGGTCGGCACCGAAGACGTCGAAGGCGTGCGCCAGCAGCGGCCCGGTCCGTTCGACCAACTGGGGCACCGGGGTGGAGGTGCCGCGCGGCGGCAGCGGGTGGCCGAGCACCGGCATCATCAGCCCGCTCACCTTCGCGGTCACATTCGGGCGCGCGGCCAGTTCGGTGAGGTCGGCGCGCCAGCGCTCGAGCAGGGTGTGCCGCTGGGCGGGGGTGCGGCCGGTGTGTTTGCCGACCGGGCCGAACGCCCCGGCGGGGGTGCCCAGGTGGTCGAGGACGATCGGGACCTCGGGGAAACGGTCGGCCAGCGCGGCGAGCTCGGGCAGCTGCCCGGAGTAGACCCACGCGTCGAAGGCGAGCCCGCGCTCGGCGAGCTGGGCGAAGCCGTGCAGGAACGCCGGTGCGGTGAGGGCGCCCGCGGCGGCGAAGGATTTGACGCCGGGATCGGGGTGGTGAGCGACCATCGTGCGGATGCCGCGCAGCAGCGGCGAGGCGGTCTGGTGCGCGTCGAGGACGGCGCCGATATCGACGGCGGCCGGGTCGGCCGAGCCGATCACCGCGGCCAGCGCGGGTGTGTCGACGCCGAAGGGCAGGCTCGCCACCCAGCGGGTCTCGTCGGGCTTCCAGCCCGCCCACTCGACCTCGACGTGCACGATCGCCTCGACGGCCGTCGGGCCCGTGTCGGCCCGGTAGTTCGCGGGCAGGTACGGCCCGAGGAAGGCGCGCGGATCGCCGATGAACTCGCGGTCGCGGCGCGGGGCCAGCTTGGCGGCGAGGTCGACCGGCACCGGGAGCCTGCGCATGAGCTTGGCCAGGCCGCTGAACTCGCGCGGGGTGGCGTGCGGATCCCACTGGTGGATGTGCGCGTCGAGGATGTCCAGGCCGGTCAGATCCATATCGCGTCCCATCGCCGCCGAATGCTCCCGGCGATTGTCACACGCGCGGCGGCGGCGCGGACCGCATCACCGGACGTGCCGGGGATTCAGCGCAGATAGGCGATCAGCACGACCAGCGTGGGCACCAGGAACGCGACAGCGTAGAACCCGATCAGCAGATTCCGGCCCGGCCGCGCCACCGGGTGGAACCCGGCGGCGCCGGGGCTGTAGAGGGTGTGCGGCGCCGCGTAGTGGAAGTGCACCGGTCCGCGCGTGGTGTCGATGTCGAGGGTGGCCTTGCCGACCTTCCAGACCACATATTGCGACCACAGCTGGACCCGGTAGCGGCCGGGCGCCAGCTGTACCTGATTCAGCCCCGGTCCCAGTTCCACCACGAAGCCCGGCGCGAACTCGGCCAGCATCTTCGCCCGCCTGCCCTTGAGACTGATGCCGTCCGAGGCGGTGATGGCGACGGGAACGGCGGGGGGCGAGTGCGGCATGGGTGGATACACGACATCCGAACCTACCGGGCGCCGGTGACCTCGGCAGCTCGGCGGGGACCGGTGAACCGGTAGTCGTCGAGGTCGAAGTGACCGCTGCGCCAGGCCGATTCCACCGTCGAGGAGGGCCGCAGCGGCACATCGCCGTGCGCGTCGAAGTAGTAGCTGTTGGCCAGCGCGCAACTGTCCTGCCAGAACACCTGGCCGCCGCGCCGGGCCAGCATCTCGCGGAAGAAGCGGTCGTTCGCCGCGTCGGTGACCTCCACCCGGGTCGCGCCGTGCGTGCGCGCGTGCCGTAGACAGCGCAGGATATGGCGGGTCTGGTTCTCGATCAGGGTGAAGTACGAGGCGCCGTTGTAGCCGTAGGGGCCGATGATGGAGAAGTAGTTGGGGAAACCGGGCACGCTCACGCCCTCGTAGGCTTGCAGGCGGTTCTCGTCCCACCATTTCTCCAGGTCGCGGCCGCCGACCCCGTGCAGATCGTAGGTCGGCATATTGCCCGACTCCATCACCTTGAAGCCGGTGGCCAGGATGAGGACATCGGCCGGATGTTCGGTGCCCGCGGCGGTGCGCACGCCGGTGGGGGTGATCTCGGCGATGGCGTCGGTCTCCAGCGTGACGTTCGCGCGGTTGAAGGTGGCCAGGTAGTCGTTGGAGAAGCTCGGGCGCTTGCAGCCCAGCGCGTAGTCCGGGGTGAGGGCGGCGCGCACGGCCGGGTCCTTGACCTGCCGTCTCAGGTGCGCGAGGCCCGCGCGTTCGCCGATCGCGGCGGTGGGCAGCGAGGTGTAGTAGTGCGCGGCCAGTGGGAAGGTGAACTCGACGTAGGTCTGGCTGAGCAGGCGGGTCAGGGTGCGGCCGCCGGGGACCCTCAGGGCCAGGCGCGCGGCGGTGGGCAGCGGCAGGTCGGGGCGCGGCAGGCACCAGATGGGCGTGCGCTGGAAGACGGTGAGCCGGTCCACCTCGGGCGCGATCTCCGGGATGACCTGCACCGCCGACGCGCCCGTCCCGATGATGGCCACTCGCTTGCCGCGCAGATCCTGGGTGTGATCCCAGCGGGAGGTGTGCATGGTCAGGCCCGCGAAGGACTCGATGCCCGCGATCTCGGGCAGCTTGGGCCGGGTGAGCACGCCGGTCGCGCTGATCAGGAAGCGCGCAGACAGTTCGGCGCCGTCGCCGGTGCGCAGCACCCAGCGCTCGCCCACCTCGTCGAAATCGGCGCCGAGCACGGTGGTGCCGAAGCGGATGCGGGGGCGCAGGCCGTACTTGTCCACACACGATTCGGCGTAGGCCTTGAGTTCCCGGCCGGGGGCGTAGACCCGTGACCAGTCGGTGCGCTGTTCGAAGGAGAACTGGTAGCTGAACGACGGGATGTCCACGGCGACACCGGGATAGGTGTTCCAGTGCCAGGTCCCGCCGACGCCGTCGGCCTCGTCCACGATCAGGAAATCCTCGAAACCGGCCTTGCGTAGCTCGATGGCCGCGCCGATACCGGAGAACCCGGCGCCGACGATGATGATCTCGTGATCGATTCCGGTGGTCATGCTGTCTCCTTCAGGCGGGTGGCCGAGGCGGGCAGGCGGCCGGGGCGGGCCAACCTGCGGACGACGTGGCCCGTGTCGTCGGCGTAGACGATGCTGTCCACCCGGTGTTCGATGCCGTCGACGGTGCGCACCCCCAGCGGGGACAGCCGGGCGATCGGCCAGGTGACCAGGGCGCAGTGCGGCTGTCGCAGGGTGCGGTAGTAGCTGTTGTGCAGGGCCAGGCCCGCGTCGTCGTCGGGGGTCAGGCGGTGGCGCAGCCACGAATCCCGCACCTGGGCACGCAGATTCGCGCGGGCGGCGGCGCGCAGCAGCGGGGGTGGCAGGCGGCGCAGCAGGGTGCCCGGCAGCGGGGTGCGGGGCAGGATCCACACCGCGTCGGTCTGGAACACCGTCACCCGGGCGGCCTCGGCGGCGATTCCGGGCAGCAGCCGGGCCGCCGCCGCGCCGCCGCCGATGATCGCGACGCGTTCGCCGGTGAACTCGTGGCGCGGCCGGAAGTCCGTGCGGTGCAGCTGACGCCCGGTGAACGTGTCGGCGTGCGGTGGGATCATTTCGCCACCGGTTCGTAGGTGAGCTCCTTGGACCAGGACGGCCGGTGCCCGAGCACCCGCACCGGGAACCGGTCGATACAGGCATTGGACACATCCGCGAGCAGCTGAAACGGCTGACGCCGGTGAATCGTGGCCTTCCCGTGCATCTTCACCACGTGATACAGCGGCAGCCTGCGGATCGCGGGGCTGCGCTCGCCCACGTTCTCGTAGCGGCGCACCGCCTGCCACAGCTTCTCCTCGTCCAGGCCGAGGGCGACGATATTGGCCGACATGCGCGAGAGCAGCGGCGCGTAGAGCAGCGCGCCGAGCACGAACGACGGCCGCACCGCGAAACCGGCTGTCTCGATGGCGATCTTGCGCAGCGGGCCAGCGCCGAGCTGTTCGAGCACCTGGAAGCCGACGGCCAGATGCCGGGACTCGTCGTTGTTGATGTGCCGGAACACCTGGTGGCACACCGGGTCCTCGACCTCGTCGAGCAGGAACTTCACCAGCGCGCCGTCCAGCGCGGTCTCCAGCGAGGGGATGACGGTGCCGAGCACCGGCAGGCGCAGGCCCTCGGCGTAGCGGTCCAGCCAGCTGATCACCAGCCGGATGTTCTTGTTGGGCAACGGCATCGCGTCGCCGTCGAGCATGCCCCAGCGGCGCATCAGCGCGAGTTCGGCATTGGCGTGCTTCTGCTCCTCGGCGTGGAAGTGCCGGTAGATCTCGCGCAGCGCGCCGGGTGGCGCCTGCTGGATCAGCGCGGCGAAACCGCGGGCGCCCACGTGCTCGATCCACACCAGATCGGCCATGAAGGCGGCCAGCCGGGGACGCTGCTCATCGGTGATGGTCTCGGCACCGGGTGCGTCCCAGTCGATATCGGCCAGTGCCCATTGCCGGGCGCGGATGGTGGCGAGCATGTCGGGATATGCGAACGTCATTGTTCGGCCTCCTCGGGAGATGGTGGATCAGCGCACGACCCGCTCCAGCAGGCCCGCGGAACGGGTGTAGGTGGTGGGCATCCAGCGTTTGGCCTGCCAGAGCAGCTTGGCCTCGAGCTGGGGGACGACGTACAGCTCGCCGCGATCGACGGCGTCGAGGGTGGCGCGGGCGATGGACTCCGGGGCGCGCCCGGTCCAGCGCAGCAGCAGCCCGCCCAGGCGCTCGGCGGTCTCGTCCATCGGCGAATCCGCCTGCATGATCCCGGTTTTCACGCCGGTCGGGCACAGCACCGTGACCCCGACGCCGGTCCCGGCCAGCTCGGCCGCCATGGTCTCCGAGAGCGCGAGCACGCCCGCCTTGCTGACGTTGTAGGCGGCCATCCGCGGCGCGGCGCCGAAGGCCGCGGCCGAGGCCACGTTCACCAGCGCGCCCCGGCCCGCCGCGCGCAGGATCGGCGCGAAGACATGACAGCCGTGGATGACGCCCCACAGGTTCACCCCGAGCGTGCGCTGCCAGTCGTCGAGGGAGAACTCGCCGACCGGCGGACCGCCCGCCCCGATGCCCGCGTTGTTGACGACCACGGTGGGCGCGCCGCCGAACCAGTCCCGCGCGGTCTCGGCCAGCCCGGTGACCTCGGCGATCGAGGTGACATCGCAGCCAGCGCCGATCGCCTTGCCGCCCGCGGCCTCGACCAGGTCGGCGGTGTCGGCGGCGCGTTCGGAGTCGATATCGGAGCAGAGCACCCGGCCGCCGCGGCTGCCCAGTTCCACCGCGAAGGCGCGGCCGATGCCGCTGCCCGCGCCGGTGACCACGGCGTCGGCGCGGGTGGTCCGGCGGGGACCGCCGAAGGGAAACAGTCGCATGGCAACTCCCGGTTCGCCCGGTGCCGATTCCAAACTGGTGGCGTATGCCACCATTGGCCGCACCTGACACCAATTAGGCGCGTGACGGGGTACTTTGTCAACCATGGATGTACGTGCACCGGCCCGGACCTGGGGTGGGCGGACCGCAGAGGAGCGCAGGGCGCGGCGGCGCGAGGCGCTGGTGTCCGCGGCGCTGGACATCTGGCTCGACAGCGGCTGGGCCGCGGTGACCATGCGCGGGGTGTGTCAGCGGGCCGGGCTCAACGACCGGTACTTCTACGAGAGCTTCGCCGACCGCGACGAACTGCTCGGG
This sequence comes from Nocardia sp. SSK8, assembly GCF_037034205.1. NCBI lineage: Bacteria > Bacillati > Actinomycetota > Actinomycetes > Mycobacteriales > Nocardiaceae > Nocardia > Nocardia sp. SSK8. The sequence goes on along the minus strand of NZ_JBAGKD010000007.1, from coordinate 15,545 downwards.
GTGGCGTGGGACGAGGTCTGCGCGGAGGTGTTCGCCGATCTCGCGGTGGTGGTCGCCGAGCACAGCGACCGCACCCCGCTGGAGATCCTGCACGCGGTGATCGCGCGCGCGGTCGCGTTGCAGACCGACCAGCGCGGCCGGGCCCGCATCCTGCTGGCCGAGCACGCGGGCAGCGCCGTGCTCGAACGACGGCGCCAGACCATGCTCACCGACTCCACCGACCTCATGGTCGCGATCGCCTGGCCCTACCTGCGGAAAGGCGTCGACGAGACAGCGTTCCGGATGAGCACGCTGGCCGGGATCGGCGGCTTCATCGAGCTGCTCACCGCCTGGCGCAGCGGCGCCCTCGACGTGGACGCCGAACGCCTGGTCGAGCACACCACCGCCATCGCCGTGCAGCTCGGCGGCGCGTTCCTGCCGCCGGAGATCATCGGCGGCTAGACGGTGCGGCGGTACTGCCCGCCCACCGCGAAGAACGCGTCGGTGACCTGCTGCAAGGTGCACACCCGGGCGGCGTCCATCAGCACCTCGAAGATATTGCCGTCGGTGTGGGCCACCTCGGTCAGCCGGGCGAGCGCGCGATGGGATTCCTCGCTGTGGTCGTCGCGGAATTCGCGCAGCCGGGTGAGCTGGGACTGCCGCTCGGCCTCGGTGCCGCGGGCCAGTTCGAGCGGGCCGTGCGCGGCCTCGTCGTCGGGGCCGCGGAAGGTGTTCACCCCCACGATCGGCAGCGTGCCGTCGTGTTTGCGCTGTTCGTAGCGCAGGGACTCGTCCTGGATGCGGCCGCGCTGATAGCCGGTCTCCATGGCGCCGAGCACGCCGCCGCGTTCGCTGATCCGCTCGAATTCCCGCAGCACGGCCTCTTCGACGAGATCGGTGAGTTCGTCGACGACGAAACTGCCCTGGAGCGGATTCTCGTTCATCGCCAGGCCCCATTCCTTGGCGATGATCAGCTGGATGGCCAGCGCGCGGCGCACCGAATCCTCGGTGGGCGTGGTGACGGCCTCGTCGAAGGCATTGGTGTGCAGGCTGTTGCAGTTGTCGTAGACCGCGATGAGCGCCTGCAACGTGGTGCGGATGTCGTTGAACTGCATTTCCTGGGCGTGCAGCGAGCGGCCCGAGGTCTGCACGTGGTACTTGAGTTTCTGCGCGCGTTCGCCCGCGCCGTAGCGCTCGCGCAGCGCGACAGCCCAGATCCGGCGGGCGACCCGGCCGATCACGGTGTACTCGGGGTCCATGCCGTTGGAGAAGAAGAACGACAGATTCGGGGCGAAATCGTCGATGGCCAGGCCGCGCGCGAGATAGGTCTCCACATAGGTGAAGCCGTTGGCGAGGGTGAAGGCGAGCTGGCTGATCGGGTTCGCGCCCGCCTCGGCGATGTGATAGCCGGAGATGGACACCGAGTAGAAATTGCGGACCTCGTTGCGCACGAACCATTCCTGGACGTCGGCCATCATGCGCAGGCTGAATTCGGTGGAGAACAGGCAGGTGTTCTGGCCCTGGTCCTCCTTGAGGATGTCGGCCTGCACGGTGCCGCGCACGGTCGACAGGGTGCGCGCCCGGATCTCGGCGGCCTCCTGCGCGGTCGGCGCGCGGCCCTCGGCCTCGGTGAAACGGTCCAGCGCCTGGTCGATCGCGGTGTTGAGGAAGAAGGCGAGGATGGTGGGGGCGGGGCCGTTGATGGTCATCGAGACCGAGGTGGTCGGCGCGCACAGGTCGAAACCGTCGAACAGGGTGCGCATGTCCTCGATGGTGGCCACCGAGACGCCCGAGGTGCCGACCTTGCCGTAGATGTCCGGGCGTTCGGCCGGGTCGTGGCCGTAGAGGGTGACCGAGTCGAAGGCGGTGGACAGGCGGGTGGCCTCGGCGTGCGCGCTGAGGACCTTGAAGCGGCGGTTGGTGCGGGCCGGGTCGCCCTCCCCGGCGAACATGCGCGCGGGGTCCTCGTTGTCGCGCTTGAACGGGAAAACCCCTGCGGTGAACGGGAATCGGCCGGGGAGGTGCTCGGCGCGCAGGAAGCGCAGGAGTTCGCCGTCGTCGGTGTAGCGGGGCAGGGCGACGCGGGGAATGCTGGAGCCGGACAGGGATTCGCGGCGCAGGGGAGTGCGCAGTTCGCGGTCACGGACGTGGACCACCTGTTCCGCGCCGCGGTAGCTCTCGGCGAGGGCGGGCCACTCGGCCAGGAGCGCGGCGGATTCGGGGGAGAGGGTGGCGCGGGCCCGGTCGAGGAGTTCGGTGACGGCGGTGTCGTCGGGGAGTTCGTCGTGGACCAGGGTCAGGCGCTGAACGCGTTGTGCGGCGGCGGATTCCGTCGCGGTGGTGGCGTGGTAGGCGCGGACGGTCTCGGCGATCTCGGCCAGGTAGCGCACGCGGGCGGGCGGCACGAGCTGGGCGAAGCGGGTGGAGACCTTGGTGTCCACCCGTGGCAGCGTGCCGGGTTCCAGGGTCAGGCCGTGCTCGGTGAGCAGGCCGGTGAGGTGCTGGTAGAGGGCGGTGACGCCGTCGTCGTCGAAAGTGGCCGCGCTGGTGCCGAAGACGGGCATGTCGGCGGGGGTGGCGCCGAATTCGGCGCGGTTGCGGATCAATTGGCGGGCCACGTCGCGGGCCGCGTCGGCGGCGCCGCGGCGCTCGTACTTGTTGACCGCGACCACGTCGGCGTAGTCGAGCATGTCGATCTTCTCGAGCTGGGAGGCGGCGCCGAACTCGGGTGTCATCACGTAGAGCGCCACGTCGACGTGGTCGACGATGCCCGCGTCGCCCTGGCCGATGCCGGGGGTCTCCAGGATCACCAGGTCGAAACCGGCGGCCCGGCAGGCGGCGATCATGGTGTCGATGTCGTCGGGGAGTTCGTGATTGCCGCGGGTGGCCAGCGAGCGGAAGTAGACGTGGTCGCCGTCGAGGGCGTTCATCCGGATACGGTCACCCAGCAGCGCGCCGCCAGCGCGCCTGCGGGTGGGGTCCACCGCGAGCACGGCGACGCGCAGTTTGTCCTGCTGGTCGGTGCGCAGCCTGCGCACCAATTCGTCGGTGAGCGAGGACTTTCCGGAGCCGCCGGTGCCGGTGATGCCGAGGACGGGCACCCGGCGCGCGGCCGACGCCGTCAGGATGGCGGTGCGGTCGGGTGCGGTCAGCGCGCCCTGTTGCAGGCAGGTCAGGGTGCGGGCCAGGGCGCGCCGGTCGCCGGTGTAGAGGGCGTCCAGGTCGGGTGGAGTGGCGGCCGGGTCGACATCGCACTCGCGGACGAGTTCGTTGATCATGCCGGGCAGGCCGAGGCGCTGGCCGTCCTCGGGGGAGAAGATCCGCACGCCGCCGCGCGCGAGCCGCGCGATCTCCTCGGCGACGATCACCCCGCCGCCCCCGCCGAAGATCCGCACGTGCCCCGCGCCCGCCTCGCGCAGCGCCTGGGCCAGGTACTCGAAGAACTCGATGTGGCCGCCCTGGTAGGAGCTCACCGCCACACCCTGGACATCTTCCTCGAGGACCGCGTCGACGATCTCGCGGACCGAGCGGTTGTGGCCCAGGTGGATCACCTCGGCGCCCTGGCTCTGCAGGATCCGCCGCATGATGTTGATCGCGGCGTCGTGGCCGTCGAACAGCGCCGCCGACGTCACGAACCGCACCGGATGAACAGGAACATGCAGTGCGCTGGACTCGCCCATGGCATTCCTCCGCCGACTGGTCGCACGCCCGATACTCGGACATCAAACTAATTCTAGTGTGAACGGCGTCACTGTGCCGGGAAACGCTCCGCCGCGCTGGGCCCGGATTCGCCGCCGGGCTCGCCATACTGCTCGGATGGTTCGCGAGCACAGGGTGGGTGTGGCGCTGGAACGGCTGGTGGCGTCGGGGGTGATCAGTGCCGAGCAGCGCGGGGCGGTGCTGCGGGCGGTCGACGAGCAGGAACGCGCGGGACGGGCGCCCGCGGGGTGGGTCGCGGCGGAGATCGTCGCCTATCTCGGTGCCGGGCTGGTCGCGGCCGGGCTCGCGCTGTTCCTGGGGCGGGCGTGGAGCGAGGTGGCGCAATCGGGGCGGGTGGTGCTGCTGGTGGTGGTGGCCGGGTGCGCGATCGGCGGGGCGGTGGTGCTGGCGGGTGGGTGTCGCGGGGTGTTCCGGCGGGTGCCGATCGCCGGGGCCGGGCGGGTGCGGCTGGCGGCGGTGCTGCTGGTGCTGGCGGCCGGGGCGCTTACCGGGGCGGTGGCGACGGCGTTCGGCGAGCACGGGGCCGCCGAGCATCCGGCCGTGCTCGCGGGGCTGCTCGTCGCGGTGCTCGGGTATCTGCTGATACCGACCGTGCTGGGGATGGTGGCGGTGGCGGTGTTCGGGGTCGCGGCGGTGTTCCAGGTGACCGACGCGGTGTTCGCGGTCCGCGATCCGTGGCAGGGGATCGTGCTGCTGGGGTTCGGGGCGGTGTGGTTCGGGCTGGCCTGGGCGCGGCTGCTGGTCGCCGAGTGGGCCGGGTATGTGATCGGCGGCGTGGTCGCGGTGGTCGGCGCGCAGTCGGTGAGTTTCGGTGACTCGCTGTGGGCGCCCGTGCTCACCGGGCTGATCGGGCTGACCTGCCTGGGGCTCTACGCGGTGCGTCGGGAACCGGTGCTCGTGCTGGGCGGCGCGGCGACGGTGGCGATCGCGGTGGGGCAGGTGGTGGCCGAGCGCACCGGGGGCGGTCCGGCGGTGGCGAGTCTGGTGCTGGCGATCGGGGCGGTGGTGCTCACGGTGGGGCTGATCGTGCTGGTGTTGCGACCGCGATAGCCGGGAGTGCGCCGAAATGGGTATCAGACCTTATTCTCGCGCCCGTCCCGAGATGAAACACTGAGTTCAGACCACACGACAGACGCCGGGCCCGGTGCCCGGACGATGATGGCTCGCCGTGTGCGGACCCCGGCCGCGGTGAGACCGCCCCGGCCGTGCCCGCGCGTCCGGATCGGTCGTCTCCCGCCGCGGACCTCCGGGATTCATCCGGTCGAGCCGAGCGGATCGGCGGTGGGTACGGATGGCCAACGACGTCCCCGGAACAGCGGGAACGCGCGACGCCGCGCCCGCCTGGCACGCCCTCGACGCCACCGCCACCCTGGAACGGCTCGGCTCGGCACCCACCGGGCTCAGCGCCGCCGAAGCCGCGCGCAGGCTGGCCGAGCACGGGCCCAACACCCTGCCAGCGGGTCGCCGTGATCGCTGGTGGTGGCGGCTGCTGCGGCAGTTCCACAATGTGCTGCTGTACGTGATGCTCACCGCCGCGGTGATCACCGCGTTCCTGGCGCACTGGGTGGACACCTCGGTGCTGCTCGGCGCGGTCGTGGTCAACGCGATCCTCGGCTTCATCCAGGAGGGGCGCGCCGAGACCGCGCTCGACTCGATCCGCGCCGCGCTCGCGCCGCGCGCCCGGGTGAACCGGGACGGGGAGATCATCGATATCCCGGCGGCCGAGCTCGTCCCCGGCGATGTGGTGCGCTTGGCCTCCGGCGATCGGGTGCCCGCGGACCTGCGCCTCATCGATGTCCGTGACCTGCGGATCGACGAGGCCGCGCTGACCGGGGAATCCATGCCGGTGCACAAGACCGCCGCGCCGGTCGAGCACGCGGCCGAACCCGCGGACCGGCGCGGCAATGCCTACGCGGGCACCGTCGCGGTGTTCGGCGGCGCCGACGGTGTGGTCACCGCCACCGGCGTCGACACCGAGCTCGGGCGGATCAACGAGCTGCTGGCGGGCATCCGCAAGACCACCACGCCGCTGCTGCGCCAGATCGGCCACTTCGGCCGATGGCTGGCCACGGTGATCCTCGGGGTGGCCGTGCTGGCGTTCGTGCTCGGGGTCACCGTGCGCGGGGAACCGCCCTCGGAGATGTTCACGCTGGTCGTGGCGCTGGCGGCGTCGGCGATTCCGGAGGGGCTACCCGCGGTCATGACGGTGACGTTGTCGCTGGGGGTGCAGCGGATGGCCCGGCGCAAGGCGGTGATCCGGCGGTTGCCCGCGGTGGAGAGCCTCGGCTCGGTGACGGTGATCTGCTCGGACAAGACCGGCACGCTCACCCGCAACGAGATGACCGTGCAGAAGGTGGTGACCGCCGACCGCGCCGTGGACGTCGGCGGCGTCGGCTACGCGCCGGTCGGCGACCTGACCGACACCGACGGCGAACCCGTCGACCCGGACAGCGGCGAAGCCCTGCGCCTGGCCGTGCGCGCGGGGGTGCTGTGCAACGACGCGCGCCTGGACGAGGTCGACGGCACCTGGGACATCGAGGGCGACCCCACCGAAGCCGCCCTGCTGGTCCTCGGTGTGAAGGCGGGTCTCGCGCGCGCCGAGGCCGAGCAGGCCTGGCCCCGGCTGGACGCGATCCCCTTCGAATCCGAGCGGCGGTTCATGGCCACCCTGCACGAGGCCGACCTGCCCGGCCAGGAGCGGATCTATCTCAAGGGCGCCCCCGAACGCGTGCTCGAGTCCTGTACCGGGCAGCTGTGGGCGGGCAGCGCGGTGCCGCTCGACGCCGAACGCTGGCGGCACCGGGTCGCCGAGACTGCCGCCCAGGGCCTGCGGGTGCTCGCCGTCGCCTACCGGGACCGGCCCGCGGCCGACGGTGTCCTCGACCTGGCCGACACCGAGGACGGATTCACCCTGCTCGGCCTCATCGGCATCATCGACCCGCCCCGCACCGAGGCCATCGCCGCCGTGCGCGACTGCCACCGGGCCGGGATCACGGTCAAGATGATCACCGGCGACCACGCCGCGACCGCCACCGAGATCGGCGCCCAGATGGGCTTGGGCCGCGGCCGCGAGGCCCTGACCGGCACCGATATCACCACCCTCGACGACGAGGCGCTGCGCCGCGTGGTCGGCGAGGCCGAGATCTTCGCCCGCACCCGCCCCGAACACAAGCTGCGCATCGTGCAGGCCCTGCAGAACTCCGGCGAAGTCGTCGCCATGACCGGTGACGGCGTCAACGACTCCCCGGCGCTGGCCCAGGCCGACGTGGGCGTGGCCATGGGCCGCGGCGGCACCGAGGCCGCCAAGGAAGCCTCCGACATGGTGCTCGTCGACGACAATTTCGCGACCATCGCCGCGGCCGTGCGGGAAGGGCGTGGCGTCTACGACAACCTCAAGAAGTTCATCCTGTTCATGCTGCCGACCAACGGCGGCGAGGCACTGGTGGTGATCGCGGCCATCCTGTTCCCGCTCACTCTGCCGCTCACCCCCGCCCAGGTGCTGTGGATCAACCTCGCCACCGTCAGCACCCTGGGCCTCGCGCTGGCCTTCGAACCCACCGAGGCGGGCGTCATGCGGCGGCCACCCCGGCCACCGACCGAATCGCTGCTGTCGGGCTTCTTCGTCTGGCGGGTCGCGCTGGTCTCGGTGCTGATGATGGCGGGCGCGCTGGGGCTGTTCCTGTGGGAGATCGACTCGGGGACCAGCGTCGAGACCGCCCGCACCCTCGCGGTGAACGCCATCGTGGTGACCGAGATGTTCTACCTGATCAACAGCCGCCACATCCGGGGCTCGGTGCTCAACCGGGAGGGCCTGTTCGGCAGCAAGTACGTGCTCGGCGCGATCAGCGCGTGCGTCGTGCTGCAACTGCTGTTCACCTACGCGCCGTTCATGCAGGCGATCTTCGGGTCGTCCGGGCTCAGCGGGACCGAATGGCTCAAGGTCATCGCCGTGGGCCTGGCGGTGTTCCTCATCGCCGAGACCGAGAAGGCGGTGATCCGCTCGGTGCGCGGGCACCGGCAGTGGAAGGCCAGGCCCCGGCACATGCAGGCGCTCAGCGCCGCCCCGCCCGCGCACCTGCTGGTCGCGACGGATCTGTCCGAGGAGGCGGGCCGGGCCCTGGACCGCGCGGCCCGGCTGGCGACCGTCCATCACGCCCGGCTCACCGCCGTGCACGCGCTGCCCGGCCACGCCGACGAGGCGGCCGTCGCGGCGGCCACGGCCCGGCTGCGCGCCCATGTCGACCGGTTCGCGGGGGAGCATTGCGAGGACATCGTGGTCCGCGCGGGCGACACCAACTCCGTCATCGTCGACGAGGCCGCCGCCCGTGCCGCCGACCTGCTGCTGGTCGGGGCCCGCGGTGCCCGCCCGGTGGCCCGCGCGCTGCTCGGCGGCACCGCCGAAACCCTGGTGCGTTCCAGCCGCATTCCGGTGCTGGTGGTGAAAAACGTTCCCGCGCGGGACTATCGGCGGGTGGTACTGGCCGTGGACAGCTCCTCGGTCGCCGCGAACGCCGCGCGGGCGGGAACCATGCTCACCCTCGGCGCCGAGCACGCGCTCGTGCACGCCAGCCTGCCCGGCCCGCGGCGCACCCGGGTGCGCACGGCCGACCCGGAATCGATCCACCGGCACCTGGCCCGGCTGTCACAGAGCCTGGCGCGCGCCCCGGAACGCACCCTCGTCGCCGCCGGGCCACCTCGCAGGCGGATCACCGAGGCAGCCACCGAGCTGACCGCCGACCTCATCGTCCTCGGCGGCGGCCGCCACTCCCGGCTCGGCTACGCGCTGCTGGGCTCCACCGGACAGGGCGTGCTGCGCGACGCCGGTGCCGATGTGCTGCTCGTCCCCGACACCCCCGACCGCCGCTGAGGAAGGAGAGGCCGATGCCACACTGCCCACGGCCCGTGATCGTGGTCGCCGTCGACGGTTCACCATCCTCGCACCGGGCCGTCACCTGGGCGGCGGCCGAAGCCGGACTGCATCACTGCGAACTGCACATCGTCACCTCGATGGCGATCCGCACCGATTCCGGATACGTCACGCCACCGAGTGATTTCGGCCGTCGCTGGCTCTACGAGCGCGGGCGGGTCATCACGCACGAGGCGCATCTGGTCGCCCAGGCGGTCGACCGGTCGCTGGTCACCAGCGTCGAAGTTACTTTCGCGCCGGTCTCCCCGGCGGTCATCGCGCGGTCGACCCGGGCGCGGATGGTGGTGGTCGGGCGACGGGGTCCGGGCGGGATCCGGCTCGGCGGGCTGGGGTCGGTGAGCGCGCCCGTGGTGCGGGGCGCACACTGCCCGGTGGGGGTGGTCGGGGCCGAGGTGGCGCTGGACGGGCTGCCGCGGGCCGGACCGGTCGTCGTCGGGGTGGACGGCGGCGGCAACAGCGTCGCCGCCGTGCGCGCCGCCTTCGATGAGGCGGCTCGCCGTCAGGTGGACTTGGTCGCCGTGCACGCCTGCGGCGACGACGCCCGGCGCGCGGCCGCGGTGCTGGCGGAGAACATCGCCGGTTTCGGCGGGCGCTATCCCGAGGTGCGGGTGCGGCGGGTGGTCGACGCGGATTCCGCGGCGCATTCGCTGCTGGCCGAATCCGCGCGGGCCCAGCTGCTGGTGATCGGCAGCCACGGGCGTGGACCGCTGGCCGGGCTGGTCTTCGGGTCGACGAGCAAGGCGCTGCTGCGCGCGGCGCGGCTGCCGGTGCTGGTGGCCCGGCCGCGGGCGGCGTGAGACCGCTCAGCGCAACAGCGTGGTCTCCTGGGCGCGGATCGTGCGGAAGAAGCGCGGGCCGACATCGCTGCCGTCGTGGTTGTAGCTGTCGATGATCTCGGCCAGCTCGTCGGCGAAGCCGCGCAGGTCCGCGGTCGCGGTGGTGCGCTCGAACTCGTCGGATTCCCAGCCCCACGCCGGCGGGATGTGCTCGATGGTGACCACGATCTGGTCGGCGAACGGCGTGCTCACCGACACCGTCACCTCGGCGGGCGCGGCCGCCAGCGGGCTGTGCACCCGCAGCTCCCCTGGCTCACCCGCGATGGTGAACAGCCGGGCGAAACTGATGTCCTCGCGCACCGACTCCACGATCGAGGACGTGCTCGCGTGCCTGCCCGGCCGGTCGTGCCGGGCGCCGTAGACCCGATCCGGGTGCGCGGTCGCGGACCCGCCGGGGGACTTGCGCAGGATCCGGTCGAGCATCCGCTGGGCGGTGGCCCGCTCGTCCGCGCCGGTGTTCTCGTGGTCGATGAGTGCCCGCAGGCGGCTGATCCGCACGAAGTGGTCGGTGCCCATGTCCCGATTGTGCCGTAGCGGCGCGCGGACCGGCCGTCTCCCACGGGGCGTGCCGCGCGGGCCGTCGCGGCTCGGTATGGTTCGGACCATCCGTGACCATTGAGGAACAAGAGGGTGTCGTGACCGAATTCGAGACGATTCTGCTGGAGCGCAAGGGTGGCGGCGAAGGGAAAGGCGGGGTCGGCTGGATCACGCTGAACCGCCCCAAGGCGCTCAATGCCCTCAACGCCCAGGTACTCGACGACGTCATCGCCGCGCTCGACGAGCTCGAGCGTGACGACTCGATCGGCGCCGTGGTGATCACCGGCTCCGAGAAGGCCTTCGCGGCGGGCGCCGACATCAAGGAGATGGCCCCCAAGTCCTACATGGACATGTACATGGCCGATTTCTTCGCCCGCTGGGACCGCCTGGCCAGCTTCCGCAAGCCCACCATCGCCGCCGTCGCGGGCTACGCCCTCGGCGGTGGCTGTGAGCTGGCCATGCTCTGCGACATCCTGATCGCCGCCGACAACGCCAAGTTCGGGCAGCCCGAGATCAAGCTCGGCGTCATCCCCGGCATCGGCGGCTCGCAGCGGCTGACCCGCGCGGTCGGCAAGGCCAAGGCCATGGATCTCATCCTGACCGGCCGCAATATGGGCGCCGAGGAAGCCGAGCGGGCCGGTCTGGTCTCGCGCATCGTGCCCGCCGACCAGCTGCTCGACACCGCGCTCGAGACCGCGCAGACCATCGCCTCGATGTCGCTGCCGGTCGCGATGATCGCCAAGGAGGCGGTGAACCGCTCCTTCGAGACCACCCTGGCCGAGGGCCTGCTGTTCGAGCGCCGGGTGTTCCACTCGCTGTTCGCCACCGACGACCAGAAGGAAGGCATGGCCGCGTTCGTCGAGAAGCGTCCGGCCAACTTCACCAACAGCTAGTTCGGCTTCCAGCGCAGCGACCCCTCGGTGAACTGCGCTGTCGTCGGCGCGGTCCCCTTGTCGGGGGACCGCGGCGCGGCGTCGGTGCCGATCAGCCCGGCCACCGCGCCACCGAGAGTGGCTGTTACCGCCACCGCCGCGAGCAACCGGCGCCGGGCCGGGCGCTGCTGCCCGGCCCGCGCCGCCTCGGCCGCGCCCGCGCGCAACCGGGTCATCCGCAGCCGGGACGAGGGCCGCCGGGCCGCCAGCAGCACCGCGCCGCGCGCCGAGACGTACTCCGGTTCCGGGTCGTAGACGACCGGCAGCCCGACCAGCCCGGCCAGATCCGCGCGCAAGGTCGGATTGCGGGTGCAGCCGCCGAGCAGCACCAGCGCGCCCGGCCGCACACCCGTCTCGGTGATCAGCTGCCCGACGAAGGCGGCCGAATGCCGCAGCCCCTCCCCGCACAGCCCGGCCAGATCGCTGCGGGTCAGCACCGCGCGCTCGCCGGTATCGGCGTCGGCGGCGGTGACCACCCGCTCCTCGCTCAGCGATTCGCGATGCGCCCGGCTGGTGCGCGCGTCGGTGGCCACGCCGTCGCGGGCCAGCTGCCAGCGCAGCAGGGTGTCGTAGCCGTCGCCGCTGAGCACGGTGCTGCGGCGGCTCGCCAGGATGGTGTCGGTGCGGCAGTCGGCGTGGGTGATGGTCAGGCCGGAACTGCCCAGGTCGTAGAGGATCACCGAGTCGGCGGCGGGCAGCTGACCGGTGAAACGCAGGTAGCGCAGCTGGGCGAGCGGTTCGTCGACGATCGCCAGGGACTGGCCCGCCGCGGCTCGGATGGCGTCGGCGTGCAGTTCCGACCGGCAGGTGACCACCGTGTCGGTGACGCACTCGTCGCGCGCGAGCGCGGCCACCCGCATCCGCCGCACCGCGGTGAGCACCGATTCGGCGACCGAGGCGCCCGGCCTGCGCGGCACCCGCACCCGGTCCAGCGGCGGCAGGTGCGGCTGATCGGAGTGCGTCAGGACGGCGCGAGCACCGCCCGCACCCGCCGAGACCCCCAGGACCAGCACCATCGCTCCATGGTGGCTGCTTTTCGGCTAGCTGCCAAGGGCGCCGGGGGAGGAATCTCGGTCCGGCCGCCAGGTCGCGTGGAATGCGAGGTTTTCCGGATCGTCGGTCTCGAAGTCGCCCGCGTCGTGGCGGAACTGTGCCAGCAGATGGAGCAGTTCGCGGCCCCGCTCGGATGGCAGGCCGGGTTCGGCGAAGACCTGCGCGTTGAGCGCCTCGGTGGCCGCGGCCACGGATTGTCTTCCGGCGTCGGTGATTTCGATCAGGGTGGCGCGGCGATCGGTGGGATGGGGCACCCGGTTCACCAGCCCCGCGGCCTCGAGCCGGTCGACGGTATTGGTCACGCTGGTCGGATGCACCTGCAGGCGGGCGCTGGCCTTGGCCATCGGTAACGCGCCGGTCTTGCTGAAACTGAGCAATTGCAGCAGCTCATAGCGGGAAAAGGTGAGTCCGGAGGGCTTGAGCGCCACGTCGACCCTGGCCATCACGATCTGCTGAGCCCGGACCAGCGAGGTCACCAGGGCCATGCCGTCGGCCACCGAACCCCAGCCGTGTTCGATCCACTGTCGATACGCCTCGGCGATGGGGTCCTGGGAAAGCGGTCCGGGTCGTGACATGAATCCGATCATTTCACGACCCGGACCGCTTTCCCCGTTGGAGCGAGCGGCGGGAATTGAACCCGCGTTAACGGCTTTGCAGACCGTTGCCTAAACCACTCAGCCACGCCCGCCTCGCCATTGATAGTGCCGTGCGCGGCGGTCCGGGACGAGAGTTGCGATCAGCGTGATCGGAACCCGCCTCAGCGCAGTCCGGCCTCGGCCAGCAGGGCCTCGGCCTGCGCCGCGTCGAGCCTGCCCGGATCCGGGACGGCCGCCCGCAGCTCGGTCAGCGGGGGCAGGGCGGGGTCGGCGCCGATATCCGCGGCGACCGGATACTGCATCGAACCGCCGTCGCGAACAATTTCCTGTCCCGCCCGGCCGGTGACGAAGGCGAGGAATTTCCGCGCCTCCTCCTGCTTCGTACTCGATCGCAGCACCGCGCCACCCGCGACACTGAGGAATGCGCCGGGATCCGGCGCCGGAAAATAGTGCAGAGCCGTTCCGGTCTGCTGTTCGCGGTACCAGGCGTCCTGGAAGACCAGCCCGGATTCCGGCCTGCCCGTGCTCACCGCCGCGGCGACAGCGGCACCGTCGGGCAGCGCTACCGCGTTCGCCCGTACCCCGCGCAACCACGCGCGGGTCGCCTCGGCACCGCGCTGGGCCAGCAGCGCCGCCACGATCGCCTGGAAATCCGAACTCGCGGTGGCCGCCGCCCACCGCCCCTGCCAGGCGGGCTGTGCCAGGTCGAGCAACGAGGTCGGGAGCCCGCCGACCGGGAGGCCCGTCAGGTTGTCGACGAAACCCGGTGTGCGCGCGGCGATTCCGACCCAGGCATCACCGGCGGGCCGGAAGCGGGAGGGCACCTGATCGAGCGTCCCTTGGTCGAGGTCGGCGAACAACCCGTCCCGCTCCACCAGCGTCATCACCGGCGCGTTCGCACTGAGAAAGGCATCGGCGGGCGAATCGGCCCCCTCGGCGAGCAACTGCTGCCCCAACGCGATATCCCCGCCGTACCGCACGATCACCTCGACCCCGGTCTCCTCGGTGAACGCCGCCGCCCACTCCGCGACCAGCCCCGCGTCCTGCCCGGCGTACACGGTGATCTCATCGGCCCGCCCCGGCGCGGACCCACACCCACCCAGCGCGAACACCGCCGCCAGCACCACCGCCAGCACCCGCCCACCGCCCGCGACCATCGACGTCCTTCCCGCCCCGGGGAGATGAGGCTTCCCCCAGCAAAATACCCCGGGCGGCAAGGAAGTTCGGTCAGTGTTTGGTGGCGGGGACCGAGCAGATCTTCCAGGTGCCGTCTTCCTTGGCGAGGTGTTCCTCGGTGCTGCTCTCGGTATTGGGTTCCTCGCCCTCGACCGAGAGGGTGAGCTGGCCGGTGACGGTGGCCACGGCGGTGTCGCCGGTGACGACGATGTCCTTCACCTCGTCGATGGTGACCTGGACGGTGGCCGCGTCGAACTGTTTGCGCTGTTCGTCGGAGAGGTTCTCGATCTCGGTGCGGTCGGCGGTGCAGGCCAGGGCCGCGGCGGCGATGAAGCCCTCGGAGTCGAGGGTGTCGTAGAAGTCGCGGATGGCGACCTCGATCTTCTTCTCGTCCGAGGACAGGGGAGTGCGGCCCTGCAGGGTGAGCACGACGCCGGTGATCACCGCGCCGACCACCACCAGCGCGAGCACGCCCAGCCCGATGAACAGCCCGGTGCGCTTCTTCTTCGGCGGCTGCGGCGGCGGGAACACATCGGGATTACCCGGTGCGCCGGGAATCGGGTTCGCGCCCGCCTCGAACCCGGCGTGCGGATACCCGGGCGGCCCGGACGGAATGTTCGGTGGCTGCTGTCCCTCGGGGGGATTGGTCATGGCCCGCTCCTGATGTCATCGGGGGCCTGGCCCCCGCAACCGCTGTGGAACCGAACTCGAAGCGAGCGTGGCAGCACCCGCCAGTTCAGGCGAGTTCTGCGAACGCTCGGCACGTACCGTAGCCCGCCGATTCAGCGGCCGGGCAGCCGGGGTCGCCCGCCCCGGCGCCACCCATCGTGCGCCATCACCCCTATTTCTTGAGAGCCCAGACGAGGAGTTCCGGATGGCTGAGCAGATCGCTGGGTGTCAGAGCACCGGTAGTCGGCTTCTTGGCCGGGCGTTGGATGCGGCGGTCGACATGACGCTGTTGCCGCTCCCGGACAGCGAGCTGCCGGGAAGCCTCCTTCGCGCGCTGGTCGGCCTGTTCGAACCGGTCGCGGATACGCCGTACCGCCGCCGTGTGCTGGTCGCCGATTTGCTGCAGCTGGACGATCGGATTCACGACGTGGACTCCTGTTGGTCGATCGTCACCACGGTGGGAGCGGTGGCGAGGCTCGGGTCGCTATGGCGCTCCCGCTCGTTCTCGGTGGACGGGCGTACCGGGGGCAGTCCGACAAGTGACGACTGCGTCGGCTGGGAAATGTTCGCCGGGGCAGTGGTCGCCGGTGTAACCGTCGAAGGAGCGGTCCCGGCACTGGTGGTGCCGGGGTTGGTGGTGCCCGGGTTGGTTGTGCCGCCGGTGCTTCCAGGATCGGTGGTGCCGCCGTTGGTGCTTCCGGGGTTGGTGGTGCCGGGGTTGGTTGTGCCGGGGTTGGTGGTGCCGGGGTTGGTGGTGCCGCCGTTGGTGCTTCCGGGGTCCGTGGTGCCGGGGCTTGTGGTCCCGGGGTTGGTTGTGCTGCTTGCCGGGTCGTCCATCTTGTTGACGGAGTCGAGCACCTTCGAGATGCCTTCGCCGCCTGACTTGATGGCCTCGCCACCAGCCTTGACGATGTCGTCCACGTCATCGTCCAGCGAGCCGATCGCCTTGATCAGATCAGGAATGTTGCCGGTGATCTTGCTCGCCGACTCCAGCACATTCGCGATGTCTCCCGGACGCCACACACCCGCAGTGCCCATATCTTTGGTGCCGCCGGTCGTGCTCCCGCCGTTGGTGCTCCCGCCGTTGGTAGTGCCGGGGTTGGTGGTGCCGGGGTTGGTG
>NZ_JBAGKD010000006.1:0-396650 GCF_037034205.1 Nocardia sp. SSK8 | reverse complement strand
CAAACACAGCCGTAAACCACCCGGGGCGGGTAAACCCCGGGCTCCGCCATCACCCCCCGGCGTCCCCACTACCTCCGTGCTAGCGTTTTATCTGCACATTCAGGCCGACTTTCCTGCTCGAGCCGATCGAGCAAGTGGGGGAACTGTGACCAACAACGACCATAATCCGACCTCTCCGCCCTGGCTGCAGAGTCCGTCGGCTGACACGGCCGACGCTGCGTCCGGTACCGCCGGTGTGCAGACGGCGACCGACGACACTCCCGAGAACGCCGGTGCCGCAGCCGAATCGGCTGCCGGTACAGGGGAAGCGCAGGAGTCTACTGGCGCCGAACAGGAACCGCAGATCGGCCTGGCCGAGCAGACCGTGTTCCAGCCGGGTGGGTTCGCGCCGGGCCCGTTCGCGCCGCCCGGGTATCCGTCGCCGGACCCCTATCAGAGCGGTGGCGCGCATCCGGTGGCCGCCGGGCCGGGTCAGCCCGCGCCGGGTGCCGAACAGCCGTGGCCCGGCCTGGGTCAGCCGGGGCAGACCGCCGAGCAGCCGTGGCCCGGGCCCCCGCCGTCCGGTGGTGAGCAGCCTTGGCCCGTACCGCCGACGGGCGGCGAGCAGCCGTACCCCGGTGTGCCCCCGCAGTATCCCGGTGCCGAGCAGCAGTTCCCCGGCGCAGGCCCGCAGCCCTACCCGGGTGTCGAACAGCAGCAGCCGTACCCGGGCGCCGAGGCACCGGGCCAGTTCCCGGGCCAGGAGCAGCAGCAGTACCCCGGTGCCGAGGCACCGGGTCAGTTCCCCGGCCAGGAGCAGCAGCAACCGCCGCAGGACCCGCAGGGTGAGCCGATCTACAGCTGGGCTCCCCCGCCGCCGCAGGTGTATCAGCCGCCGACGCAGACCGGCATGCAGCCGATGCCCGGTGCTCCCGGGATGCCCGGCCAGCCCGCGCCGCAGGCCGCGCCGCCCGGTCAGCCGCAGTGGCAGGGCGGTCAGCCGCAGCCGCAGCAGCCGTTCCAGCCGCAGCATGTGCCCATGCCCGGTCAGCCGGGGCATTCGGTCAACGACCTGAACCTGCTCAAGCGGGCCCGCAAGGCGCCGCGCAGCGGGTGGCGCCGGGCCGTGCACAAGGTCTCCGGTGGTGTGATCAACCCGGGTGAGTCGGCCGCCGATGTGGTGCACCGCGATCTGGCCGAGCGGGTCAACCAGCCGGTCCGCGGCGATTACCGGATCGCGATCCTCTCGCTCAAGGGCGGCGTCGGCAAGACCACCACCACGGTCGGCCTCGGCTCCACCTTCGCCTCCCAGCGCGGTGACCGCGTCATCGCCATCGACGCCAACCCCGACCTGGGCACCCTCGCCCACCGGGTGCCGCGCCAGACCCGCTCGACGGTGCGCAACCTGCTCGAGGACCACCAGAACATCACCCGCTACTCCGATGTCCGCGCGCACACCTCGCAGGCGCCGAGCCGTTTGGAAGTGCTGGCCTCCGAACAGGATCCGGCCGTGTCGGAGGCCTTCAGCGAGGCCGATTACCGCAAGGCGATCGGCATCCTGCAGTCCTTCTACAACATCATCCTCACCGACTGCGGTACCGGTCTGATGCACTCGGCCATGTCGGGCGTGCTGGATATGGCGAGCTCGCTGGTGCTGGTCACCTCCCCCGCGATCGATGGCGCGCGCAGTGCCTCGGCGACGCTGGACTGGCTCGATCACCACGGTTACAGCAAGCTGGTCGAGCGCACGGTCGTGGTGGTGAACGCCTCGCGCCGCGGCGCCTCGACGGTCGACCTGGACCAGCTGCGCAAGCTGTTCCTCGACCGCACCCGCGCGGTGCAGATCGTCCCGTTCGACGATCACCTGGCCGAGGGCGCCGAGATCGATCTCGAGCTGGTCAGCAAGCCGACTCGGCGCGCGCTGCTCGAGCTGGCCGCCATGGTGGCCGACGATTTCAGCTACCACGGCCAGCAGCAGTTCCAGCCGGGCCAGCCGTACCCGGGTCAGCAGCAGCCGCAGTACCAGCCGGGACAGTACTGATCGGAGCCGATCGCGGGCGGGCAGTCGGCCCGCTCGCGATCGCCCGGATCACGCACGCGGAGCACCGGCGTGCCACCGATCGGGCTGATCTTCGACGCTTGCCGGAACCCGGCCGTCACCCCGCGCTCACTGCCCGCGCCGCGCCCTCGAACGCGTCGAGCACCGTCGCAATGGCGGGCCGTTGGTCGGCTTGCGGCCTGGTGACGATCTCGTACACCCGCGCGGCCCGCACTCCCGCCAGCGGCAGTACCGACAGTCCCGGATGCGCGACCGCCCAGCGCGGCATCAGCGCGACACCGTAGCCCGAGGCCACCAGTGTCTCGATCACCCGGAACTCGTTGAGCCGCTGCGCGATCCGGGGCCGGACCCCGGTGATGGTCGCGATCGATTCGAGCACGTCGTCGACGGGAAACCCGCCGCGCACGCTCACCCAGGTCTCCTCGGCCAGTTCCTCAGCGCGCACCGATTCCCGCCCCGCCAGCGGATGATCGTGCGCGACAGCCACATCGATCGGCTCTCGCATGAGCACCCGCGCCGCGATGCGCGGACCGGCCAGCGAGGGCGCGCGTTCGTCGCGGTGGGTGAGCACGATGTCGTAGTCGGCCAGCAGTTTCGGCGCCTCGCTCGGCGGCAGGTCCTCGTCGCCCGCCACGATCTCCACACCGGTGCCCGCCAGCGCCGTGAGCACCGGCGGGAGCAGCAGCGCGGCGCCGGACGGGAACGAGGCCACCCGCACCTGCCCGCGCGGGGAGCCCCGGTACCCGGCCATCTCGGCGACGGCACGGTCCATGGCGGCGAGCACGTCGTCGGCGCGCAGCACCAGCGCCTGGCCCGCGTCGGTGAGCCGCACCCGACGCCCGTCCGGTTCCAGCAGCGCCACGCCCGCTTCCCTGGCGAGCACCTTCAACTGCTGGGAGACCGCCGACGGTGTCATCGACAGCACCTCGGCCACAGCGGCGACGGTGCCGCGGTCGGCGAGTTCGCGCAGGATGCGCAGGCGTTCAATCGAGAACATGAAGTAAATCTACGTTATTGCTGCACTTTTATTCGATTGTCCTGATGGTTTGCCGACCGCACGATGAGTGCGTGACCACCCGCGACCGCCTGCTCGGCCTCACTGTCGTCGTCCTCTGGGGCCTGAACTTCCTGGCCATCCGGATCGGCCTCGACCACTTCCCGCCCTTCTTCTTCGTCGCCCTGCGCTTCGCCGTGATCGCGATCCCGGTGCTGCTCTTCGTGCCGCGCCCGGCCGTGCGCGCCCGCTGGCTGCTGCTCTACGGCACCGGCTTCGGCATCGCCCAGTTCGCCTTCCTGTTCACCGCCATGCGCGTCGGGATGCCAACCGGCCTGGCCTCGCTGGTGCTGCAGTCCTCGGCGCCGTTCACCGTGGTGCTCGGCGCGGTGCTGCTGCGCGAACGGCTGCGGCCCACACAGCTCGCCGGACTGGCGGTGGCCGTCGCCGGGATGACGATCATCGCCGCCGACCGCTTCGCCACCGCCACCCTGCTCCCGGTCCTGCTCACCCTGGCCGGTGGCCTCGGCTGGGCCTTCGGGAACATCGGCGCCCGGCGGACGGGTGCCGAATCCCCCGCTGCCGACCCCCTGCACGTGACGTTGTGGGCGTGCGTGGTGCCGGTCCTGCCGATGCTGACGCTGTCCCTGCTTGTCGAGGGCCCTGACACCGGGTTCCGCGCGCTCGGCACCGCCGTCACCACCCCCGCCGGGTGGCCCGCGCTGGCCGCCCTCGCCTATATCGCCGTGCTCGCGACCGTCTGTGGATCGGGCCTGTGGACGTACCTGATGAGCCGGTATCCGGCGGGCACGGTGGCGCCGTTGTCGCTGCTCGTGCCGGTGGTCGGCATCACCGCGGCCTGGCTCGTGTTCGGCGAGCAGCCCTCGGCGGCGGCGCTGCTCGGCGGCGTGATCGTCATCACGGGGGCCTTCGCCGCGACCAGCACCCGCCGCGCCGTCCCCGCGCCGGTGCCGGAATCGAGCCCTCGGCTCGCCGGAGTGTGATGTCCGATTCGGCGGACGATCGAGGAAACGTATGGCTAGCATGTGTGCCGATCGTCCGACGCGTTTTCCGGACGACCGGTCGGTACCCTGCGGCCCGCTTTTCGCCGCGCTCTACAGTGGTAGCAAATTGCAAGCAATACTCGAACAAGGCAGCTGAACAGCGTATGGCGGAACAGCGGTTGCCCGTTTCGCGAAGGACGTTTCTTCGCGGCACGGTCGCAGCGGGGGCGGTATCGGCAGGGGCGATGGCGGGAGCGCCGGGTTTCGCGCTGGGCGCGCCCCCCGGACGGCGGGTCGCGGTGCTCGGCGGCGGTGTCGCCGGGCTGACGGCCGCCCATGAGCTGGCCGAACGCGGCTTCGAGGTCACCGTCTACGAGGCGCGCGCCTTCGGCGGCAAGGCGCGCAGCATCCCGGTGCCCGGCACCGGCCGCGACGGCAGGCCCGATCTGCCCGGCGAGCACGGCTTCCGTTTCTTCCCCGGCTTCTATCAGAACCTGCCCGACACGATGCGCCGGATTCCGGTCGCGGGCAATGCCGACGGCGTGTGGTCCAACCTGATCTCCGTGCCGGAGGCCCGCTTCTCCCGCCGCGACGGCGACGACATCCTGCTCGCCCTGCCCGACGGCATCACCGCCCCCACCACGCCGGAAGCGATCCGGGAGACCCTCGCGGGCACCATCGCCACGATGACGAAGATGCCGCCCGCCGAGGCCGCCTACTTCGCCAATCGCCTGCTGGTGTTCAACAGCAGCAGCGAGGCGCGCCGCTTCGGCCAGTGGGAACACACCTCCTGGCAGGACTTCGTGCGCGGCCACGAGCGCTCGCACGAATTCCGCGCGCTGGTCTCACGCTCGCTGACCAGCATCATGGTCGCCGCCAAGGCAGACCTCGCCAGCACCCGCACCATCGGCAGCATGGGCGAACAGTTCCTGGGCAATCCGCTGGGCCTGGGCAATGACGGCGGCCTGGACCGGGTCCTCAACAACACCACCAACTTCGCCTGGATCGACCCGTGGGTGGCGCATCTGCGCGGGCTGGGCGTGCGATTCGAACTCGGCGCGCGCGTCGATGAACTGACCATGCGCGACCGCCGGATCAGCGGGGCGCGGATCAGCGACGGGCGCACGGTGGAGGCGGACTATTTCGTCGTCGCCATGCCGGTCGAGCAGGCCCGGAAACTCTGGTCGGCGCAGATCCTGGCCGTCGCCCCGGAACTCGAGGCGACGCGGCGGTTGTTCGTCGACTGGATGAACGGCTTGCAGATCTATTTCCGTACCCCGCTGAATATCTCGCGCGGGCACAGCGCGTTCGTGGACTCGCCGTGGTCGCTGACCTCGATCAGCCAGAACCAGCTCTGGACCCGCAAACTGAATTCCTTCGGCGACGGCGCGGTGGCCGATTGCCTCTCGGTCGACATCTCCGATTGGCACACCCCGGGAATCCTCTACGGCAAGCCCGCCGAGGAATGCACGCACGAACAGATCTATCGCGAGGTGTGGGCGCAGCTGAGCGAACATCTCAACGATCGCGAACAACTGCTGCGCCCCGCCGACGTGCATTCCTGGTTTCTCGATCCCGGAATCACCTGGCAGGGCAGCCGCAATGCGAATGCCGACCCGTTGCTCATCAATACCGCGGGTTCCTGGGACGCCCGCCCCGACGCGCACGGTTCGATCGAAAACCTTTTCCTCGCAGGCGATTACGTGCGCACCGAGGTGGACCTGGCGACCATGGAGGGCGCCAACGAGTCCGCGCGCGCCGCGGTCAACGCGCTGCTCGACGTGGCGGGCTCATCGGCCCAGCGCTGCACCACTTTCCGGCTGCGCCGCACACCCGAGCTGGAACCGCTGCGGGTCATCGACGCCGAGCGTTACGCCCAGGGACTGCCGAACCTGTTCGATCAGTAGAACGCCTGTTGCTTTACCGGGCGCGGCGGCCCAGAATAGCGGCGTTCTTTAGCGCGTCTCAGCGGGTAACGGGGGGATCGTCGCGAGCCTGCCCGCCACCCGCGACAATTGGCCCGACGCGTGCGCGCTGCTCAGTGACGCCGAGATCACCGCGATCCTGCCGCAGGCCACCGGGATCTCGCGGACGCCACAAACCGTGCAGGCCGTCGAGGACGAGCTGGTCCGCAATATCCCGCACGGTGGTTGCGTCTTCGCCTTCACGCTGCCCGACACGGACGCGGCGACCGAGAACACCAAGATCACCCTGACCATCGCGGCGGTCGGCGAACACGACGCCGTCGCCGCGTTCTACGCCGACGCCAAACGCCTCACCGCAGATCCGGTCGCCCCCGACTGGGGCGCCACCGAATGCACCTACGGCAAAATCCTCGAATCCTCGGCGACCTGTCATCTCGGCAATTTCGCCTTCGCCATCACCGGCGACACCACCGCCGCGGGCCTGGACACCCCCGATCACTTCCTGACCTGGCGCGATCACGTCACCGCCGAGGTGGTCCGCACCCTGGTCGCGCGGATCGGCTGAGCGCACCCCCGCTCCCGTACATCGCCCGTAACACCGCGCACATAGACTCGCGGCGTGGCAGACATCTCGGTGCGTGGGCGCCTGGCTTTGCGAGCGGCGGCGGCAGCGTCGTGGGCTTCGCAGAAGGCGGGCCGCGGCAAGGGTTCGATGATCGGCGGCCTGATCGCGTTGAAGATCGATCCGTCGATCATGACGCAGCTCGGGCGCGGCAGGCGCACGGTGCTGATCACCGGCACCAACGGCAAGTCCACCACCACCCGGATGACCACCGCCGCGCTCGGCACGCTGGGCGAGGTCGCCACCCAGGCCGACGGCGCGAACATGGACGCGGGGATCGTGGCGGCGCTGAGCCTGCACCCCGGGGTGGCACTGGCCGCCATCGAGGTCGACGAACTGCATCTGCCGCACGTCAGCGACGCGCTGGAACCGGCCGCGATCGTGCTGCTCAATCTCAGCCGCGACCAGCTCGACCGGGTCGGCGAGATCAATATGATCGAGCGCAAGCTGCGCGCCGGGCTCGAGCGTCATCCCGACGCGGTCGTCATCGCGAACTGCGACGACGTGCTGGTCGCCTCGATCGCCTACGACCACCCGAAGGTGGTGTGGGTGTCGGCGGGCAGCGGCTGGGCCGTGGACGCCACCAGCTGCCCGCGCAGCGGCGAGCCGATCGTCTGGGAGGGCGAGAACTGGCGCTCGACGGGCACCGACTTCCACCGGCCGCGGCCGCAGTGGTGGCTCGAGGGCGAGGACCTGTGCGGGCCCGACGGCTTCCGCGCGCCGCTGCATCTCGCGCTGCCCGGACGCGCCAATCGCGGTAATGCCGCGCAGGCCGTCGCCGCGGCAGTCGCGCTGGGCGCCGCGCCCGCCAAGGCCACCGATGCCACCGGCACCGTGCGTGAGATCGCGGGCCGCTACCGCACCGTCACCGTCGGCGAGCACGACGCGCGGCTGCTGCTGGCCAAGAACCCGGCGGGCTGGCAGGAAGCGCTGTCGATGATCGAGCCGACCTCGGCCGGGCTGGTGATCGCGGTGAACGGGCAGGTGCCCGACGGCGAGGACCTGTCCTGGCTGTGGGATGTGCGCTTCGAGCACTTCGAGGGCGTGCAGGTGGTCGCCTCGGGCGAACGCGCCACCGACCTGGCCGTGCGCCTGACCTACGCGGGCGTGGAGCACACCCTCGTCCCCGATCCGCTGCGCGCCATCGCCTCCTGCCCCGCCGGGCACGTCGAGGTGCTCGCCAACTACACCGCGTTCCGCGATCTCAACCGCGACCTGGAGGCACGCAAGTGAGCTCGACCATCCGTATCGGCCTGGTGCTGCCCGATGTGATGGGCACCTACGGCGACGGCGGCAATGCCCTGGTGCTGCGTCAGCGGCTGCGCATGCGCGGCTACGACGCCGAGATCGTCGACATCACCCTGGCCGACCCGGTCCCGGATTCCTTCGACATCTACACCCTCGGCGGCGCGGAGGACTCCGCCCAGCGCCTGGCCACCCGGCACCTGCAGAAGTACCCCGGCCTGCAGCAGGCCGCCGCCAAGGGCGCGCCGGTGCTGGCCATCTGCGCGGCCATCCAGGTGCTCGGCAACTGGTACGAGACCTCGGCGGGCGAGAAGGTCGACGGCGTCGGCCTCTTCGATGTCACCACCTCCCCCCAGGACCTGCGCGCCATCGGCGAGGTGACCACCACCCCCCTGATCCCCGGCCTGTCCGCCCCACTCACCGGTTTCGAGAACCACCGCGGCGGCACCACCCTCGGCCCCGCCGCCCAGCCCCTGGCCCGCGTCACCCGCGGTGTCGGCAACGGCGTCGGCGACGGCACCGAGGGCGTCGTCCAGGGCTCGGTCATCGGCACCTATCTGCACGGCCCCGCCCTGGCCCGCAACCCCGAACTGGCCGACCTCCTCATCGCCCAGGCCCTCGGCATCTCCCCCACCGACCTCACCCCCCTCGACCTCCCCGAGGTCGACCGCCTCCGCCGAGAACGCCTCCGCGCCTGATCAGCAGGGCAGCGACGCCACCGCGTACCGCAACGACAGCGGGTCGCGGGTGACGAGGGTGAGGTCCTCGCAGCGGGCTTGCGCGACCAGGATCCGGTCGAAGGGATCGCGGTGGATCAGCGGAAGGCGGGCGGCCTCGATGGTGTGGCGCGCCTCGATCGGCAGCGGAAGGAAGCCGCTGCCGACAACGCGTTCCGGCAGATCCGCCGGTCCAGCCAGCTTGCCCGCCGCCTGCTTCATCGCGATCTCCCAGACCGAGGCCGCGCTGACGTAGACATCCGGGTCGTGGTCGAGCCGCTCACGCAGGTCGGCGTCCAGAGTGGGATCGTCGGTCAGCCACCGCAGGATCACATGGGTGTCCAGCAGCAGGCTCATGCGTCGAAGTCGCGCGCGATGGCGGCGTTGGTCTCCGGCGAGTCCCATTCGGGCGACAACACCAGCCGCCCCCGCAGCGAGCCACGGCCGGTCCGGTTGACCCGGCGACTCAGCGGTACGACCTTGGCGACCGGAGTACCGGCACGACTGATCACGATTTCCTCCCCCTGCTCCACCCGCTCGATGATGCGCGACAGATTCGTCTTCGCGTCGTGGATATTGAACTGTCCCGCCGCGTGACCTGCCATAACGCCTCCTTAGCTAAGAGGTTAGCCCGCCACGGGGTGTTCGTCTACCAGGTGAGCTACTCGGCGCGCGGCCGATCACTCGGCGGGCACGGTTCGAGGCGTCCGGCGCCGGGTGATGAGCCAGCCGAAGGTCGCGGCGAGGGGGAACATCACCACGCCGTAGACGGCGGCGGGCATGGCCATCTCGATGCTGCCGATGACGCTGAGCGCGATGGTGATCGCGATGGTGCTGTTGTGCAGGCCCACCTCCATCGAGCAGGCGATGGCCTG
This sequence comes from Nocardia sp. SSK8, assembly GCF_037034205.1. Lineage (NCBI taxonomy): Bacteria > Bacillati > Actinomycetota > Actinomycetes > Mycobacteriales > Nocardiaceae > Nocardia > Nocardia sp. SSK8. The sequence continues at coordinate 387,231 of NZ_JBAGKD010000006.1, read as the reverse complement.
GCGGATGTGGATGCCGAGCAGGCGCGGAACCGCGTAGCCGATGGTGAGGCTGATCAGGCAGAACACCAGGGTGATCGCGCCGACGTCGGCGAGCGCGTCGGCGGCGCCGCTGTCACTGAGGATGGCACCCACGATCACCAGCACCAGCGTGACCGCCGAACCGATCCGCACCGGGCGTTCCATCCGGGTGGCGAAGCTCAGCGAGAACCGGCGCACCAGCATGCCGACGGCGACCGGCACCAGCACGATGGCGAACACCTGCAGCACCTTGCCGATCTGCAGGCCGATCGCGTCGGCCCCGCCGGACGGGTCGAAGTAGTCGATGGCGAAGTTGGTCACCAGCGGCACGGTGACCACCGCGAGCACCGAATTCACCGCCGTGAGCGAGACATTCAGTGCCACGTCACCGCGGAACAGGTGGCTGAACAGATTCGCTGTCGTCCCGCCGGGCGAGGCCGCCAGCAGCATCATGCCGACGGCCAGGATCGGCGGCAGCCCGAACAGCAGCACCAGCCCGAAGGCGATGAGCGGCAGCACGATCACCTGGCAGACCAGCGCGATCGCCACCACTCGCGGCGTCCTGGCGATCCGGGTGAAGTCGGCGACAGTGAGCGAGAGGCCGAGGCCGAACATGATCACCGCCAAGGCCAGGGGAAGTCCGACGGTGACCAGGGGTGAGTTCATTGCCATCCTCGCGGTTCTGAGACGCGTTGGTCTCAGAACGGGAGAATAGTGGGTGGTGACCTACATCGCACCCGAAATGCCGGGTTTGTCCGCTCCGGCGCCCCTGCTAGGCCGAGGCCAGCACCCCCGGTGCGGCGGTGTTGGCGTCGGTGCACAGATCGTGCACGAAACGCATCTTCTCCAGCACCCGGTCCGGCAGCACGAACGGATACAGATCGTCGTGGCCCATCGAGCGGTTGACCATGTTCAGCGACCAGGCCAGCGGCAACCACAGCTCGATGATCTTGTCGAAGCCCGCCCGGCCCACCTGCGGGCGGTCCAGCGTGGCGCCCGCGGGGGCGAAGCCGAAGGCGGCGGCGGTGTCGAGGGTGTCGCGGATGTGCAGGTAGTGGGCGAAGGTCTCGGCCCAGTCCTCGGCGGCGTGCATGGTGGCGTAGGAGGAGACGTAGTCGTTGTCCCACCCGGCGGGCGCGCCCTGGGAGTAGTGGCGGTCCAGGGCGGCCTGGTAATCGGCGTAGGGGTCGCCGAAGAGTTCGCGGAAGCGGGCCAGCGCGTTCTCACCGGAGACCAGGACCGGGAAGTAGTAGTGGCCGATCTCGTGCCGGAAGTGCCCGAGCAGGGTGCGGTAGGGCTCGGCCATCTCGATGCGCAGCTGCTCGCGATGCGGGTCATTGGCCTCGGCCAGGTCGACGGTGACCACGCCGTCGATATGGCCGGTCAGCACGTCGGCGGTGCGGCTGGAGAGCAGGTCGAAGGCCAGGCCGTGCACCGGGTCGGCCACCCGGTCCACGATCGGCAGCCCGAGCTCGACCAGCTCGAAGATCAACCGGCGCTTGGCCGCCTCGGCCTCGGCGAAGGCGGCCAGCCCGGCGATGTCGGCGTCATTGGGGCGGGTGCGGGTGAGGCGGCACGAGGCGCACAGCTTCGGGCCCGGTGCGCCGTTCTCGTCGGCGACCAGCCAATTGCACTGCGCCACATGCAGGTTGTCGCAGAGCCGGAAACGCTCACCGCAGACCACCCCGGCCGCCGGATCGACGGCCGCCGCGCCCGGCGGATCGCCGATCACCACCAGGGCGCGCTCCCGCGGACTGAACCCGAGCGGGCTCGAACACGACAGACACACCGAATTCTCGAAGGCCAGCTGCTGCCCGCAGTTGGGGCACCCGAAATCACGCAAAGGACTACACCTCCACCGGGGCTACGTCGACCGAAACCGTGATCGTGGACTGTTTGGCGTCGGTGTAGATGATGCCACGCAGGGGCGGGACATCCTGGTAGTCGCGGCCCCACGCCACGGTCACGTAGCGCTCGTCGGCGAACTGGTCGTTGGTGGGGTCGAAGGCGATCCAGCGGCCGGTGCGGTCGGTGGGGTCGGTGCCGGGTAGCCAGACCGCCGCCCAGGCGTGGGTGGCATCGACGCCGACCATGCGCTCCTTGCCGGGCGGCGGATCGGTCGCCAGATACCCCGACACATACCGCGCCGCCAGCCCGTGCGAACGCAGGCAGGCCGCGCCCACCCGCGCGAAATCCTGGCAGACCCCCTCGCGCGCGGCGAACACATCGGCCACCCGCGTACTCACCGTGGTCGACCCCGAGACATAGCGGAAGTCGCGATTGATCCGGGTGTTCAGCTCGGTGACCGCTTCCAGCAGTGGCCGCCCCGGCGCGAAACTCTTCGCCGTGTACTCGGTGACCTCCGGGGTGATCTCCGGCGGCAGCAGATCGAGGGTGAACTCGACCGCGAGCGGGCCGGTGCTCGCGCCCGGACGCGCGGATTCCCACGGAATGTCGGTGCCCGCCATGGTCGACGGATGATCGCCGTCGACGTCGACCAGCGACTCCCCGGTCACCTCCAGCGTCCGGTGCTCGGATGTGACGTGGAAGTAGGTGGTCGCATTGCCGTAGACGTCGTTGCCGACCGAGCGGTCCGAGGGCACCGGATCGATGACGATGTCGTGCTCGCGCAGCCGCTGCCCGGCGAACTCGCGCGGCGTGAGAAAGGCCCGGCCGTAGGAGCTGGTGACCTCGTCGGAATAGCTGTAGGTGGTGCGGTGCACCACCCGGTAGCGCCTGCTCATCCGACCATCCTGGTGTTGCCCCACAGCGGCTGGATGGCCACCGGCACCGCGAGTTTGGTGGCCTCGAACGATTCGGACAGCTTGCGCAGCCGCAAGTGCACCCCTTCCAGCAGTTCCACCAGTTCGGTGCGCACCCCGGCGGCGTCGGTGTTCTCCAGCTCGGCCGGGTCGACGCGGCGCAGCATGCGCTGGGCGTCGGCCAGCAGCCGCTGCGAGCGAGTGGCGCCGGAACCGCCTGGCAGCGCCTGGAAGTCGGCCTCGAGCCGGTCGAGCTGATACACCAGCGAGCGCGGGTTGCCCGCGTCGAACAGCAGCAGCCCGGCCAGCGCGGCCACGTGCGCCGAACCGCGGTGGCGGCGGCGGTAACTCACCGCCGACTCGGTCGCTGCCAGCACGGCATCGGCGACCACCGTCTCCACCTCGGGCGCGTTCACCTGCGTCAGCGTGGATTTCAGCAGCGCGGCCAGGGCGAGCCCGCGCTCGATCCGCTTACCGATATCCATGACGTACCAGCCGGTGTCGCGCACCAGCGATTCCGCGCCGATCCCCGACAGCGACAGCAGCGCCGCCAAGGTCAGCGAATGCACCGCCGAGAGTGCGTTCTCCTGTTCGTCGCTGGCACTGCGGAATTCGGCCAGGGCGCGATCGACGGCACCGAGGATCATCCAGGTGTCGGCCGAGAGCTGGTCGCGTACGGCCCGCGCTGCCGAGCCGTAGTGGTCGACGGCGTACGACAGGGAGCCGGGCAGGTTCCGGTCAGCGGTGAGCGTGGAGAGATAGGCGAACCCATCCGCCGACGCCCCCGCCACCGCACGTCGGACTGCGGTCGCCAGATCCTCGCTCGCGCCGTCGGGATCACGGGGCGGCTCCTCCCCCACCCCGCCGACCGCTGCCATCGGACGATCCGTAGTCCGGGGCCGCTCGTCCTCCACCCGGCCGACTGCTCCCGTCGGGCGGTCCGTAGCGCGGGGCGGCTCCGCTCGCGTACGGCCCGTTGTCAGGCTGTGCGGATCGCTGGGATGTTCCGCCGGTTCGTCGTCGGGATCCGGTCGTTGCTCGGCGTCTGGTGCACCGCTGTCCGGATCCATACCACCGGAGCTGATCTGACGCAGCGCGACCGCCTCGGGGGCGGGGCCGGTTTCACCGGGGAGTACCGAGGCGGGGGCCGTCGTGCCGGTGGTGGCCGACAGGGCGCGCATCAGGATCGGCAGGCCCTCGGCGCCGTCGTGCCAGGGCCGGTAGCGGTGGTCCTGGTAGACGTCGTGCGTCGCGGCCAGCAGCCGGACGACCGATTCGGCGCGTTCGCTGTAGCGGCCCATCCAGAACAGGTCGTTGAGCACACGCGGCGAGCTGACCGCCTCCACCACCGGCACCGCGCGCCGCACCCGCTCCTCGTGCGGTGCCTCGGCCGCGACCGCGGCGGCGACGGCCGGAGCCGCGCGCACCCACACGTCCTTGGCGGCCACCTTGATCACGCTGCGGCTCGGTTCCAGCCGCATCCGCTGCTGGCCGAGTCCACCGGCCATCGCCGTGTACCCCCCGCGCCGGGCCAGCGAGAACAGCCGCATGCCGACCGGCACCGGCGCCAGCCCGGTGGCCCCTTCGACGGCGGGCGCGACGGAGAACTCGGCGGGTTCCTGACCCACCCACTTCCACCGCTCGGTCTCGATCCGGGCGGCCAACTCGCCGCGTTCGGCCGAGGAGAGCGTGGGGCCGACAATGGTGGATCCGTCGACGGCCGAGCGCACCACCAGTTCGTCGAGATGGCTGACCAGATGCGCGCGTTCGGTATCGTCGCCGCCCCAGTAGGAAGGTATGCCCTCGAGTCGCAGATCCTCGCCGAGCACCGACCGGGCGACGCGCGGCAGGAACGCGCTCAGCGCCGGTGATTCCAGCAGCCCGCTACCCAGCGTGTTCACCACGGTGACGGCCCCGCGCCGCAGCACCTCCACCAGCCCCACCACGCCGAGCCGGGAATCCGGGCGCAGGTCCAGCGGATCGGAGAACTCCGCGTCGACCCGGCGCAGCACCACGTCGACGCGTTCCAGGCTGCCCAGCGAGCGCATCCACAGCGCGCCGTCACGCACCACCAGATCGGCGCTCTCGACCAGCGGGAAACCCAATGTCTGCGCGAGATAGGCCTGGTCGAAGGCGGTTTCGGAATGCGAGCCGGGACTGAGCACCACCACCACGGGCTCCTCGCCGTCGGCCAGTTCCGGCGCGGCCTCCTCGAGCATGAGCCGCATGGCCCGCGCGAACGGGGTGAGCGGGCGCGGTACCGCGTGCTCGAACGCCTCGGGCATGGCCTCGGCCACCACCCGCCGATCGGCCAGCGCGTATCCGGCGCCGGAGGGCGCCTGCGCCCAGTCAGCCAGCACCCGGAAGCGCCCGTCGCTCCAGCGGCTGATGTCACAGGCGTGCAGGAACAGCTGATGGGTACCGGGAATGGTGATGCCGTGCGCGGCCCGCACGTAACCTGTGCTGCCGAAGACGATCTCGGGCGGCAGCAGCCCCGAACTCAGCAGCCTGCGCGGCCCGTACACATCGGTGAGCACCTCGTCGAGCACCTGCGAGCGCTGCACGAGACCGCTCTCCAGCCGGGTCCAGTCATCGGCCGAGACCAGCAGCGGAATCGGGTCGAGCCGCCAGGGCGAGGTGGTGGCGGTGTCGTCCCCGACGCCGACCTCGGTGTAGGTGACGCCGTCGTCCTCGATCTGCCTGCGCACGCGCTGCTCGATCCGCCCGATCCCGGCCACGCCCTGCTCGGCGAAACCCGTCGACAGCTCCGACCACATCGCCCGCACCCGGCCGTGACTGTCGACCAGTTCGTCGTAGTAGCCGGTGGTCGGCCTGCCGCACTCGTCGAACCGCGCGTCGGCGTCGCTCGCGGCCCGGTAACGCGCCAGCTCTGTTTTTGGAGCGCTGGCGCGCTCGAGTTCGCGCCCCCTGGGGTCCCGTCGATCAGGCACCGTTTCTTGCTCCTTCGTCGCTTGCGAAACGGCGCCTGATCGACGGGACGGGCGCGAACCGCCGACTGCGTCGGCGATCCCTCCTCGAGGTCGGGATGTGCGGGGTTGCGTTCACGCGTGGGTCGGGCATTTCTGGTTCGCCCTTCTGGAGTGGGGTGCGGGGGCGCTACCGGTGGCTTGCGGTGTCCCACACGGTGCGCGCGCGACGTAGATCCAGGATGCCTGGTGCGCCGACGTCGGTCGACTGCGCGGCGATCTTCGCACGGAGTTCGGCCGGATCCTGGGGATTCACGGTGTGTCCCGCGGCCTCGAAGCGGCGATTGCGCCGGGACTGGGCCGCCACGGCGTTGACGGGGGCGTCATCAAAGGCGCGGCCGCCGGGGTGCACGACGTGATAGGTGCAGCCGCCGTGCGACAGGCCGGTCGCCGGGTCGACCAGATCGAAGACCAGCGGCGCGTCGACCGTGATCGAGGGGTGCAGCGAGTTCGGCGGCTGCCAGGCGCGATACCGCACGCCCGCCACCTGCACGTCGGCCTTGCCGGTGGCCAGCAGCGGGACCGGCATGCCATTGCAGGTCAGCACATATCGGTCGCGGTCGGCGCCCACCACCCGCACCTGCAAGCGCTCCACCGAGGAGTCGACATAGCGGGCGGTGCCCTGTTCGGTGGCCTGATCACCGAGAGTCAGCCACGGTTCGATCGCGCCACGCAGCTCCACCTCCACCTCGCCGATCGTCGCGGTGCCGATGCGTGGGAAACGGAACTCGGTGAACGGGTCGAGCCAGCTGGTGTCGAAGTCGATGCCGTGCGCGCGCAGATCGGCGGCCACCTCGGCGATATCGGCGGTCAGGAAGTGCGGCAGCAGATAGCGGCCGTGCAGATTCGCCCCGTGCCGGAGCAGCGGCGCCCGGTACGGCCGCTCCCAGAACATCGCGACCAGCCCGCGCACCAGCAGTGACTGCACCATCGCCATCTGGAAATGCGGCGGCATCTCGAAGCCGCGCAGTTCCAGCAGGCCGAGCCTGCCGCGCGCGGAATCGGGGCTGTAGAGCTTGTCGATGCAGAATTCGGCGCGGTGGGTATTGCCGGTGAGGTCGGTGAGCAGATGCCGCAGGGCGCGGTCGATATGCCAGGGGGCGGAACGGATTTCCGCCGGTGGGTGGGTCGTGACCGGCTCGGCGGTGAGGCGGGCGATCTCGGCGAAGGCGATCTCGAGTTCGTAGAGCGCGTCCTCGCGGCCCTCGTCGGCGCGCGGTGCCTGCGAGGTGGGGCCGACGAACCGGCCCGCGAACAGGTACGACAGAGCCGGATGACGCTGCCAGTAGGTGAGCATCGAGACCAGCAGATCCGGGCGCCGCAGCAGCGGCGAGCGCGCCGGGCTGATGCCGCCGAGGGTGATGTGATTGCCGCCGCCGGTCCCGCCGTGCGTGCCGTCGACCTCGAAGGATTCGGTGCTCAGCCGCGCGAGCCGGGCCTGCTCGTAGAGGGTGCCCAGCACCTCGGCCTGCTCGGCGAAGGAAGCGGTGGGCTGGATGTTGACCTCGATCACGCCCGGATCGGGGGTGATCGAAAAGGTGTGTAGCCGTGCGTCACCCGGCGGGGCGTACCCCTCGAGCACCACCGGCCGCCCGATCGCCACCGCCGCCTGCTCCACCTTCGCGAGCAGGTCGAGGAAGTCGTCGAGTTCGGCGAGCGGCGGCAGGAACACGTGCAGCCGCCCCGCGCGTACTTCGGCGACCAGCGCGGTGGTCGGCCGGAAATCCACCTCCTCCACCTCGCCGGGAGGTTCCGTACGCGGCAGCCGCAACGGTCCCTGGAACAGCGGATCGGCCTCGGGCGGCGCCGGCGTTTCGTGCCACGACAACGAGTTCAGCGGAAGCCGCAGTCCCGCAGGCGAATCCCCCTCGGCCAGTACGATTCGCCCCGGTCCGCCCGCCGCGCGTCCCCGTCGCAACTGCCAGTCCGCACTCGCCCATCCCGCGCCGTCGTCCCTGCGGTGCAGAGGCAGGACGAACGCACTCGGCTCGTCGACCGCCGCATCCAGCCGCGCGAGCAATTCCCGCCTGGTCTCCGGCGAATCCGCCCCAGGATCGATATCGTCCTGCGGCGGTTCCCCTTCGGGCGCACCGACGGTGGCGGCCAGCCTGGCCAGCGGGTCCTCGTAGGCGGGACGCACCTGCCGGTCCGGCAGGCCCAGCACGTGGGCGATGTGCGCGGTGAACGCCCGTGCGTCAGCGTTATCCGCGAGCGGGAGCCCTCCTCGCCGCTCGCCCACACCAGCTGTCGCCCCCGTGCCCGCTCCCGAGGCGCGGCACCCAGCATCGACGGACTGCTCGGCCACCGCGGCATTCTGCGGTTGCACAGCTCCGAGATCACCGCCATCACGCGCGGCGAGGTCTGTGCCGCACTGATCGATCGGGGTCCACGGGTCGGCGAGCAGGTGCTGGTGGGTCCAGATCGGTTGGCCGTCGGCGCGCCAGGCGATGGCGATCTCCCAGCGGGGCAGGGGTTCGCCCGGGTACCACTTGCCCTGGCGGTATTGGACGATGCCGGTGGGGGCGTAGATGGCGCGCAGGCGGTCGGCCAGGTCGACGGCGCGTTCGCGTTTGTGCGAGCCGTCTGCGTCGGTGGTCCATTGGGGACTCATCTGGTCGTCGAGGGAGACGAAGGTGGGTTCGCCGCCCATGGTGAGGCCGACGTCGGCGGCGGTCATCCGCGCGTCGATGGCCGCGCCGGAGGCGGTGATGCGGGCCCACTGGGAGTCGGTGTAGGGCAGGGTGACCCGCGGATCCTCGTGCACCCGGCGCACCACATTGCTGAATTCGAGGGTGGCCTCGGTGATCCCGGTGGCGCCCGTGATCGGCGCCGCCGCACCGGGATGCGGGGTCGCGGCCAGCGGGATATGGCCTTCACCGGCGAACAGGCCGGAGGTCGGGTCCATGCCGACCCAGCCCGCGCCGGGCAGGTACACCTCGGTCCAGGCGTGCAGGTCGGTGAAGTCGGCGCTGGGCCCCGACGGCCCGTCCAGCGCGGGCGTATCCGAGGTGAGCTGCACCAGATACCCCGACACGAACCGCGCGGCCAACCCGAGTTCCCGCAGGATCGCCACCAGCAACCACGCCGAGTCCCGGCACGATCCGAGCCCGCTGCGCAAGGTGTGCTCGGGCGTCTGCACCCCCGGCTCCATCCGCACGGTGTAGCCGACGGTATTGCGCAGCGCGTAATTGAGCTCAACCAGACCGTCGATGGACCGTATCCGCCCCTGCGGCCGATGCACCCGCACCCACTCCCGCACCAGCTCACCGGCCGCACCGACCGGCCGCAGATACGGTTCCAGATCCGCCGCCAGCGCCGCCGGATACGCGAACGGGAAATACTCCGCGTAATCCTCGACGAAGAAATCGAACGGATTGACCACCTCGAGATCCGCGATCAACCCCACAGTGATCGACAATTCCCGCGTAGGCTCCGGAAACACCAGCCGCGCAACGAAATTCCCGAACGCGTCCTGCTGCCAGTTCACATAGTGCCCCGCAGGCGACACCGCCAGCGAATACGCCTCGATCGGCGTGCGCGAATGCGGCGCAGGCCGCAACCGCACCTCGTGCGGATGCACCTCCACGACCCGATCGAACGAATACGCGGTCCGGTGCTCGAGCGACACCTTGATGCCCATACCCCAGTTGACCACACCGAACGCCCCCACCACCCCCGCCCAACCCCGGCGTTTCCCGACCCACACCCCCACGAAACCACCCGGTAACGCCCCACCCCACCACAGCCGCGGATCCGGCCACCATTACCGATCCACTCCTACCGCGCCTACCGTGTCGAACATGGCGCTGATCGACATCGATGACCTGCCCGCCCCGACCTCCACGGTCCTGCGACGGCGCGCACGCGCGGCCGGCCTGCCCGTCCGGCAGTACGTGAGCCGAGAGCTCACCGCCCTCGCGAATCGACGCGCACCGATCGACGGCGTAGTGCGATTCCTCGCCGACGAGCGACCCGGGTACCCCACCGCCGAAGTCGACTCCGCAGCACTGGCATTGATCGAAACCTACGATCTGCCGTCCGAGACATGGAGCGTCTTCAGCTCCACCATCGACGACGCCCTCCTCGAAATCCGCGAGGCCGTGGCCGACGATCCCACCCTGAGCCTGGACATGGGCGCCGTCGCCGCGTCGATCCGGTACGTCCGCGGCCTCTAGCGATGGCCGCCGACCGGCTATGACGAGCGATCTCCCAGCTCACGTAGGCTGGGCTGGTGAGCTACGACCACATCATTCTTCCGTCCGGTGTCGCCGGGTCTATCGATGAGGTGGACGCCTATCTGGCCGGGCAGGAGGGGAAGCCGGAGTCGGGGGCGATCGCGGAGATCGCGGCGGAGTTGAACGAGCGCAACAGTGAGTTGCCCACCGATGACGTTTTCCTGAGTGTCGAGGCGGTGGGTGGGCCCAGTGGGGACACGCTGTATGTGCCTTCGCCGTACGACGCGATCGGGTTCGTGCGCACGCTGCTGTTCGACCTCGCCACGCCGCGCGGGTACGCCGTCTACGATCCGCAGCTGAGCTGGCTGATCGATCCGGCGGGGCACATCCCGATCGCCGTGACGCACGGTGGAGCCGGTGAATTCCCGTATCTCACCGAGGAACTGGCGCACCGCTGGGTGGCGGGGCTGGCGGATCCGAATCCGTATCTGATCGTCGAGCGCGGCGAGCAGCGCTACATCCAGACCTATCGCGACCCGGCGGGCCCGTACACCCTCGAATACCGCGACGGCTCGGCCGACCAGCACTTCGGCACCACGCTGGCGGATCCGGCGCAGGTCGCGCGCATTATCTGGGCCTGGGCCAACGGCGAACCCGACGCGGGCGCGGAAGTCTCCTGGACCCGCGTCGAGTTCTGATCAGAGCGCGCGGCGCCCGGACAGGGCGCGGCCGAGGGTCAGCTCGTCGGCGAACTCCAGGTCGCCGCCCATCGGCAGGCCCGAGGCCAGCCGGGTGACGGTGAGCCCGGGGAAATCACGCAGCATGCGCACCAGATAGGTGGCCGTCGCCTCGCCCTCGGTGTTCGGGTCGGTCGCGATGATCACCTCGCTGACGTCGACGCCGTCGTCCTGATTGCCGATCCGGGTGAGCAGCTCGCGAATGCGCAGCTGGTCGGGCCCGACGCCGCTGAGCGGGTCGAGCGCGCCGCCGAGCACGTGGTAGCGCCCACGGAACTCGCGGGTGCGCTCGATCGCCTGGACGTCCTTGGGTTCCTCGACCACACAGATCATCGTGCGGTCGCGGCGCGGGTCGGCGCAGATCCGGCACAGTTCGCCGTCGGCGACGGTGCCGCACGACACGCAGAACTGCACACCGTCGCGCACCTTCTGCAGCGCCGCCTGCAACCGGTCGATCTCCGGCGGCTCGACGGCGAGCAGATGGAACGCGATGCGCTGGGCGCTCTTGGGACCGACACCGGGCAGCTTGCCCAGCTCGTCGATCAGATCCTGAACCGGCCCCTCATACATCAGAAATCGGGCAGACCGGGCAGCGAGCCGCCGCCGAGACCGGCCGAGAGCGGGCCGAGCCGCTCGGCCGCGAGCTTCTGCGCGTTGGCCATCGCGTCGTTGATCGCGCCGATGACCAGGTCCTGCAGGCCGTCGACATCGTTCGGGTCGACCACCTTCGGGTCGATGGTCAGCGCGGTGACCTCACCACTGACCTTGATGGTGGCCGCCACCAGCCCGCCACCGGCCTGACCCTGCACCTCGGACTCGGCCAGCTCGGCCTGGGCCTGCATCACCGCCTGCTGCATCTGCTGGGCCTGGGCGAGCAATGCCTGCATATCGAACTGACCATCACCGGGTTGCACAGGATGTCCTCTCTAGAAAGTCGTCGGCTCCAAGCCTAGTACGCACGGCTTCGCGGGCGATGGTCCCACATCGGCGCCCGGGGCCGCGCATACCGACCGGACCGTTACCGGCGCCTGTTCAGATAACAGATTCGTTGCTGGCGTACCACATTCGATCCGGATCGCGGCACGGCCCCTACGATCGAACGAGGTCGGGCCAGGTACAGCTACCCCAGGGAGAACAGATGAAAGCCACCCGTGCTCGACTGTCCGCCGCGGCAGCCCTGTGCGCGTCGACCGTCTGCCTGCTCTTTCTCGCCGCCCCCACCGCTTCGGCGGAGGTCACCGACTACGGACGCGGTTGCGTCGTCGACACCGGCAACCCCGGGGCGACCCTGGATTCGCTGCGATTTCGCTGCAGCGTCACCCAGCAGGACCAGATCTATCGCGACGCGGAGGCGGGCGCCGTCCCCAACGGCGTCACCAACGGCTGGGTGACCCGCCCGCAGCAGTTCACCGGTGTCGCGCCCGCGCTGTGGATCGGCAAGGTCTTCCGCACCGGCCCCGACGGCGGCACCCTGACCAACCGCGTCACCGGCGCGGGCATCGAGGCCTTCCCCGCCGATGTCTACCGGGCGTCCTCGATCCTCGACGGCAATACCACCTGGGCGCTGAACTACGCCCCCTCCCCGACCCCGCAGGTCTACGACGAGATCCGCGAGATCGCTCCCGGCGTCTGGTTCGGCTACTCCTGGTGGCGCGAGGGCGACTGGCCCCTGCTCGCCGCCTTCGTGCTGGCCCCCGCCTGAGCCGTTGTTGACCCTCCCCCCGCTGGAGGGTGTTGGCTGGTTCCCATGACAGCCACCGTGGCGATCGGCGAATTCGCCCGCCTCACCCACCTCAGCGTGAAGACGCTGCGCTACTACCACGAGATCGAGCTGCTCGAGCCGGTCGTGGTGGACGCGGGCACCGGCTATCGCAGGTACTCCACCGGGCAGGTCGAGCGCGCGCATCTCATCCGCAGGCTGCGCGATCTGGACATGCCGTTACCGCAGATCCGCGCGGTGCTGGCGGCCACCGATCCGGCTGAACGCGATGCCACCCTGCGGGCGCATCTGGTCCGGATGGAGGCCGAGCTGCGGCGGACCCAGGACGTGATCGCCTCGCTGCGCGCGCTGCTCACCGAACCCGCGCCGCCGATCCGGGTGGACTACCGGGTGGAACCGGGGTTCACCGCGCTCACCCGCACCGAACGCGTGGAGCATCGCGCGATCGGACCGTGGTGCGATGCGGCGTTCGAGCAGCTCTACACCAGCCTGCTCGCCCTCGGCGTCACGCCGGGCGGTGTCGCGGGCGCGACCTATTCGACGGAGTTCTTCACCGAGGACACCGGCTCGGTCACCGCCTACGTGCCGATCCCGCCGGATACCGAACTCGTGGTGCCCGAAGGCCTGGAGGTGACCGGATTCCCGGCCCTGCGCTTCGCGATCGCCGTGCACACCGGCGCCTTCGAGGACTTCGACCGCACCTACGGCGCACTCGGCAGCCATGTCGCCGAGCACGCCACCGCCCTGCCCGACGAACCGGTCCGCGAGCGCTATCTCGTCGGACCCGACCTCACCGAGAACCCGGCCGACTACCGCACCGAGGTGTGCTGGCCGATCACCGAAGGAGAAACCCGATGACCCTCGCACTCGCCAATGTCACGTTCGACTGCCACAACGCCGGGGCCCTGGCCGACTTCTACGCCCAGCTGCTGGACGTGCCGGTCGACCCGGAAGCCTCGGAGCACTTCGCCACCGTCGGCAAGACCGCGGGCTTGTCGCCGACCCTGATGTTCATCCAGGTCGACGACAAGACCCCGGGCAAGAACGTGGTGCATCTGGACTACCACTCCGCCGAATGGCGCGACTACATCGAGCGCGCGATCAGCCTGGGCGGCAAGCACATCGGCGATTTCGACGAGTACGGCGTCCAGTGGGCCACCCTCGCCGACCCCGAAGGAAACCTCTTCGACATCGCGAAGGACTGATCGCGAAGGACCAGCGGCCTCAGGCCAGTTCGCGCGCGAGGTTGGCCAGCACCTCGGCCTGGATCTTCTTCAGGCCGAGGGGGGCGAAGATGCCCTCGAAGATGCCGGAGATGCCGCCCGCGCCCTGCCACGTGGTGCGAACGGTGACGCGCGAACCAGTGCCCTCCGGGGTGACGGTCCAGGTGTTGACCATCGAGGAATTGGCGTCACGCTCGGTCAGGATCGAGTCCGACACGGTGACATTCGCGCGTACGTTGCGCGAACGCTTCTCGGTGGCCTGCAGGGTCCACTCGACCACGGTCCCGGCACCCTTGCCGCCCTCGATCACCTTGTAGTCGCGGTAGTGCGCGGAGAGGATGCGGGGGCGGATCGTCTCGTAGTCGCCGATCGCCTCGATGGTGTGCTGCGGATCCGCCGCGACCACGATCGAACTGCTGGCGCTGACCTGTCCCACTGTTGACTCCTTGTCGCCGGGTGCGATATCTCGACCGGGTTACATCCTGCCCTGTGCGCTTTCCGAACCCCCGGCCAGGGGACTTTTCGTGACGACGCACAACTATCCGGTGGCCGGGCGGGCCCCGGAGTACTAGCGTCGAGGAGTGGCAGTGAGTCTGTTGGGCAGAGCCGGCCACGCACCGGCCGCACGCGAGTCTGGATACCCTGCGCACCGAGAGGGCGTGGCACGACTGCTGGCAAGCTATCGCGCCATCCCTCCCGGCGCTGTCGTCCGCCTGGCCAAGAAGACGTCGAACCTGTTCCGCGCCAGGGCGGCGACGACCGCGCCCGGCCTGGATGTCTCCGGACTCGGACAGGTGATCGCCGTCGACCCGGTGGCGCGAACGGCCGATGTCGCGGGCATGACCACCTACGAGGACCTGGTCGCGGCCACCCTCCCCTACGGCCTGGCGCCGCTGGTGGTGCCGCAGCTCAAGACCATCACCCTGGGCGGTGCGGTGACCGGGCTCGGCATCGAGTCGACCTCGTTCCGCAACGGCCTGCCGCACGAATCCGTGCTGGAAATGGACGTGCTGACCGGTTCCGGCGAGATCGTCACCGCCACCCCGACCAATGAGCACGCCGAACTCTTCCACGGCTTCCCCAACTCCTACGGCACCCTCGGTTACACCGTCCGGCTCAAGATCGAACTCGAACCGGTGCCGCCGTTCGTCGAGCTGCGGCACGTGCGCTTCCACGACCTGCGGGAACTGGAAGCCGAGCTGGAACGCATCGTCGTCGACCGCAGCTACCAGGGCGAACAGGTCGACTACCTCGACGGCGTGGTGTTCACCGCCGAGGAGAGCTACCTGACGCTGGGCCGCCGCACCGACGAGCTGGGCCCGGTCAGCGACTACACCGGGATGGACATCTACTACCGCTCCCTCCAGCACGCCGAGGGCGTACAGCGCGACCGGCTGACGATCCACGACTACCTGTGGCGCTGGGACACCGACTGGTTCTGGTGCTCACGTGCCTTCGGCACCCAGAACCCGAAGATCCGCCGCTTCTGGCCCAGGAAGTACCGCCGCAGCAGCTTCTACTGGAAGCTGGTCGCGCTGGACCGCAAGTACCACATCGGCGACCGGCTCGAGGCCCGCAAGGGCAATCCGCCGCAGGAGCGGGTGGTGCAGGACATCGAGGTGCCGGTCGGGCGCACCGCCGAATTCGTCGAATGGTTCCTGCGGGAAATACCCATCGAGCCGATCTGGTTGTGCCCGTTGCGGTTGCGTGAACGCGCGGTCGAGGGTGCCCGGCCCGAGCGCCCGTGGCCGCTGTACCCGCTCGAGCCTGGTCGCACCTACGTCAATGTCGGGTTCTGGTCGGCCGTGCCGACCGTGCCCGGCCAGCCCGAAGGGACGGCCAACCGCGCCATCGAGAAGACCGTGTCCGCCCTGGACGGTCACAAATCGCTGTACTCGGACGCGTTCTACGACGAAACCGAGTTCGCCGCGCTCTACGGTGGCGACACCTACACGCAACTGAAGACCCGTTACGACCCGGACCAACGACTGCTGAATCTGTATTCGAAGGCGGTGCAACGCAAGTGACGACATTCAAGGACCGATCAGAGGTATTCGCCGAGCTGGGAACCAGGCTCACCATCGCCGAGGTGTTCGAAACCCTCGTCGACGGTGACATCCCGATCCGGCTCAACGCCTACGACGGCAGCGCCACCGGCCCCGCCGACGCGAAATTCACCCTCGACATCAAGACCCCGCGCGGGATCAACTACCTGGCCACCGCCCCCGGCGACCTGGGCATGGCCCGCGCCTACATCTCCGGCGACATGGTCGCCGACGGGGTCCATCCCGGCGACCCGTACGAGATCCTCGAGGCGATGCAGGGCATGAAGTTCCATCGCCCGTCGGCATTGTCGCTGGTGACCATCGCGCGCTCGCTGGGCTGGGAACGGCTCAAGCCGATCGCCCCGCCGCCGCAGGAGACGCTACCGCGCTGGCGCCGGATCGCCCTGGAGGGCTTGCGCCACTCCAAGACTCGCGATGCCGAGGCCATCCACCATCACTACGACGTCTCCAACAAGTTCTACGAGTACGTCCTCGGCCCGTCGATGACCTACACCTGCGCGGTCTACGGCGAACCGGACTGGACCCTCGAGCAGGCCCAGGAGAACAAGTACCGGCTGATCTTCGACAAGCTGCGGCTGAAGGAAGGCGACCGGCTGCTCGACATCGGCTGTGGCTGGGGCGGCATGGTCCGCTACGCCGCGCGGCGCGGGGTGAAGGTCATCGGAGCCACGCTGTCCGCCGAGCAGGCGGCCTGGGCCCAGGCCAAGATCGCCGAGGAGGGCCTGTCCGAGCTGGCGGAGGTCCGCTACAGCGACTACCGCGATATCCCCGAGGGCGATTTCGACGCCGTCTCCTCGATCGGGCTCACCGAGCACATCGGGGTGCACAACTACCCGTTCTACTTCGGCTTCATCAAGGACAAGCTGCGCCCCGGCGGGCTGTTCCTCAACCACTGCATCACCCGCCCGGACAACACCCGCACCACCAAGGCCGGTGATTTCATCGACCGGTACGTGTTCCCCGACGGCGAGCTCATCGGGTCCGGCCGCATCATCGCCGAGGCCCAGAACGTGGGGCTCGAGGTGCTGCACGAGGAGAACCTGCGCGAGCACTACGCCCTGACCCTGCACGAATGGTGCAAGAACCTGGTCGAGAACTGGGACGCGTGCGTGGACGAGGTCGGCGAGGGCACCGCGAAGGTGTGGGGCCTGTACATGGCCGGTTGCCGTCTCGGATTCCAGCGCGATGTGGTCCAACTGCACCACGTGCTCGGCGTGAAACTGGACGCCGAGGGGCACTGGGATGTGCCGCTGCGCCCGTGGTGGACGCCGTAGTCAGAGCAGTTCGTCGAGGAAGTGGCCGGGGAGTTCGGCGAGGATCGGGTGCTGGTTGCCGTCGTGCGATTGCGTGCGCAGCACATGCAGCAACCCGACCACGCCGGGCCCCGCGTCCAGTAGCGGCCTGGTCCAGCCCAGTTCGGCGCAGGTGCGCAGCTCCGGCAGAACCAGGCCGGTGGCCTCGCCGATCCAGCCCGCCGCGGCCAGTGTCTCGGCCAGCAGCAGGGTGGCGTCCAGTTCGGCCCGGGGCCGGGGCTGGTCGAGCAGGCGGGAGTAGAGCGCCCGGGCGTGGCGGGCGGCGCGGTCGTCGGCGCGCAGCCGCTGCTGGGCCAGTAGTTCGCGGATCTCGGCGATCTCCTTGGCCTCCGCGATGAGCACCGCCGCCCCCGACTTGCGGCGGGACCCGTTGCCCGAGGCGTCGGCGGCGAAGCGGTCGCCGTTCTCGCCGGTGGGCAGGCCGAGGCGGGAGCGTTCGGCGCGCACGTGCGCGTCCAGGCGGGCCAGGTCGTTGTCGGCGGCCAGCCGGGCGCCCTCGTCGAGCCGGGCCGCGGCGGTGTACTGGTCGCCGAGCGCGGCCTTGACCCTGGCCCCGATGACGAAGGTGGCCACCAGGAAGTCCACCGGGCCGACCCGGGTGACCAGCTCGTGGCTCTCGTCGAGCAGCCGGTCGGCCAGATCCAGGTCACCGCGACGATAGGCCACCTCACCCAGCAGCGCCGCCGCCACCCGCGCCGCGTCCGAGCGTGGGCCCGCGTGCTCGCGCGCGGTGTCGTAGGCCCGCTGGTAGTACTCGGTGGCGGCGGCGATATCGAGCTGCTCGTAGGCCGCCGCGCCCCGGGCGCACAACCCGAAGACCGGACCGAGCGGATCCTTGGACACCGCGTGATATTCCCGCGCCCAGTCCTGCATCTCGGTCACGCCCGCGAAATCGAACTCGCACAGCCGCACGAACGAGACCAGGTTGGCCGCGGTCGAGACCACCCAGGCGGGCAGCTCGGCGGGATTCTCCAGGCAGGTGGCCAGCCGGTCGGTGACCCCGGCGGTGTCGTCGTGGGCCACCCGGTCGGCGGCGTCGAGCACGGTGGCCGCGCAGCGCTGCTGGGCCAGCTCGGGTTCGGTGGCGCCGCGGGCGAGCAGGTTGGACAGCCTGCCCAGCGCCGAGCGCGCGGTGCCGGTCTGCTGGAGGTTCATATTCGCCCTGGCCACGGCCATCAGCAGCTTGGACCGCGACGTCACCTGCTGCACGGGCAGTTTGGAGACCGAACCGAGCAGGGTGGCCAGCCGGGAACCGTCGATGAGGTCCATGCCGCCGCTCTCGAGCAGGTCGGCGGCGAGCTTGAGATCGGTGGCGGCGAGCGCGTGGTCGACCGACTTGCGCAGCAGCTGATGTTCGGCGAACCAGCGCGCGGCCTTGCGGTGCAGGATCTTCGAGCGTCCGGGATGCACGCGGTCGAGCCGGGCCCGCAGATGCTCGGCGAACAGCGGCTGCATGCGGAACCACTCCGGGTCGTGCTCGATCCGGCGCAGGAACAGTTCGCGCTGCTCGGCCTGTTCCAGCAGCGCGGCGCCGTCGGGCACCTCGGCCAGCACCGAGGCCAGCGGGCCGTTGATCCGTTCGACCACCGAGATGGCCATCAGGAATTCCAGCAGCTCTGGATCCATGCTGTCGAGCACGTTCTCGGCCAGGTACTCGCGCATGCCGTGGCCGCCTTCGGCCAGCGAGCTCAGCAGCTGCGTGGGGTCGCCCTTGCCGCGCAGGGTCAGGCTCACCAGCTGGATCGCGGCGGGCCAGCCCTCGGTGGCGGCGTGGATCTGTTCGATCTGCTCGTCGGTGAGCGCGAAACCGTTGCGCTCCACCAGGATCTGGCGTGTTTCGGCCTCGGTGAGGCGCAGCTGTTCGGCGCCCAGCTCGACGAGTTCGTCGCGCACCCGCAGCCTGCTGATCGGCAGCCCGGACTGGTCGCGGCTGGTCACCACGAACCGCACGTGGTGACAGCCGTTGTCGAGCAGCGCCGCCATCGCCCGGTGCACACCCACATCGCGCACCCGGTGCCAATCGTCCACCACGACTACCACCGGGCGGTCGCTGGCGTGGATCTCGTCGATCAGGGTGGCGATCACGAAGGCGACCGCGTCGGCGGGCCGTTCCTCGAGTACCTGTTCGAGCCCGGCGCCGACATCGGGGCGCACCCGGCGGATGGCCTGGATGAGGTGGCCGAGGAACCAGATCTCGTTGTCGTCGTCGCCGTCGATGCCCAGCCAGGCCACCGGGATATCGCGGGCGACCAGGTCGGCGCGCCACTGCGCGGCGACGGTGCTCTTGCCGAAGCCCGCCGGAGCGTGCACCAGCGCCAGCCTGCGGTTGCCGCCCGCGCGCAGCACGTCGAGCAGCCGCTGACGCGGGAAGGGCTCGCGCGCGGGCGTCGGCGGGCGGAACTTGGTGGCGGCGGTGGGCGGCATGGTGGTGCTGGTGCGCATCGGCACCGAGGCGCCCGCCGGTTGCAGGGTCAGCGGCCAGCTGCGGCGGGCGGTGACGGCCTTGAGCGATTCCGGCGCGTGCTCGGCCGGTTCG
This sequence comes from Nocardia sp. SSK8, assembly GCF_037034205.1. Classification (NCBI taxonomy): domain Bacteria; kingdom Bacillati; phylum Actinomycetota; class Actinomycetes; order Mycobacteriales; family Nocardiaceae; genus Nocardia; species Nocardia sp. SSK8. Next base: position 367,694 of record NZ_JBAGKD010000006.1, on the reverse strand, counting down.
TCGGCGCCGAGCAGGGCCATCTCGTCGGGCATCTGGCCGTGCGCGCGCTGCACCTCGCGCAGCAGTTCGCCGAATTCGGCGGCGGAGGCGGGGCGGTCGGCCGGATCGGGTGACATGGCGCGTTCGATCACCGCGGCCACGTCGTCGGGGATGTCCTGGGCGCGCAGGTCGGGCACGTTCTGGGTGGTGATCCGCAGGAACTGGGCCACCACCTTCTCCCCCGCCTGCCGTTCGAAGGCGGCATGGCCGGTGAGCAGCGCGAACAGGGTGGCGCCGAGACCGTAGATATCAGACCGCACGGTCGGTTCATGGCCTTTGAGCACCTCGGGCGCGGTGAACGCGGGCGAGCCGGTGATCATGCTGCTCGAGGTCTGGAAACCGCCCGGGATGCGGGCGATGCCGAAATCGGTGAGCTGCGGTTCGCCATAGCCGCTGATCAGCACGTTCGCCGGTTTCACATCCCGGTGCAGGATGCCCGCGCGGTGCGCCGACTCGATCGCCGCGGCCAGCTTCACCCCGGCGCGCAGGGTGTCCGACCAGGTCAGCGGGCCGGTGTCGTGGATGAGCTGCTCGAGCGAGCCGCGCGCGAAGTACGGCATGACGATCAGCGGCAGCCCGGTGGGCGTGGCGTCCACCTGCAGGATGTCGACGATATTCGGGTGTCCGGAGAGCCTGCCCATGGCCTGCTCCTCGCGCAGGAACCGCTCGCGGCTCTCCACATCGATCTCCGAGGACAGCACCTTCACCGCGACGACCCGGTCCAGCGCGGGCTGCAACGCCCGGTACACCACGCCGAATCCGCCGCGACCGATCTCCACGGCCCCCGTCAGCCCCATGGCGTCCAGCTCGGCGATCACCGCCTCGTCCGGCTCCCCCGGCGCCTTGGCCCGCTGGGTACTGTTGCCCACCGGCGACGGCTCCGACGGCCCGGGCTGCATGCGGGTCGGTTCCGGATCCATGTGACCACCCCTCGAATCGAATCGGCGGCACCGGCGTGTGTCTACATATCCAAGCTAGCGCGATCCGGCATCTATCGGGTGGAGATTCGATACAGGGTTGCTGCCCAACAACATCCGAACAGCCCCGCCTCGCGGGTGCGAGACGGGGCTGTTCGAGGACTTCCGGCGCCGTGGTGGCGCCGTCAGCGACTTACTTGCGCAGCGAGGCCGGGACCTCGAAGCGCGGGCCGAACTTCGCGGCCAGCTCGTCGGCGCGGGCCACGAAGGCCTCCTGGCCGCCGGGGTAGCCCACGATGAACTGGTGCACGCCACCGGTCCAGGCCGGGAAGCCGATGCCGAAGATCGAGCCGATGTTCGCGTCGGCGGTGCTGGTGAGCACGCCTTCGTCGAAGCACTTCTGGGTCTCGATGGCCTCGGCGAACATCATCCGGTCCTTGAGGTCCTGGAAGGTGTAGCCCTCCGGGAGCTCACGGCTGGTGTTGTAGAGCCCGCGCAGCTCTTCCCACAGGCCGGTGGCCTTGCCGTCGACGTAGTCGTAGAAGCCCGCGCCGCCCGCCTTGCCCTTGCGGTCGTACTTGCCGACCAGGGTGTCGAGCACCTCGGCGGTCTTCGCGGCGGCGGCGTTGAGCTCGCCACCGGCCGCGAGGATGGCCTCGGCGGTCTCCTTGTAGATCTTCTGCATGGTGGTGAAGTTCAGCTCGTCGCTGAGCTTCAGCGGCGCGGCCGGGTAGCCCGCCTGCAGACCGGCCTGCTCGACGGTGGCCGGGTCGACACCCTCGGCGACCAGCGCGATGGCCTCGTTGATGAAGGTACCGATCACGCGCGAGGTGAAGAAGCCACGGCTGTCGTTGACGACGATCGGGGTCTTCTTGATGGCGAGGGTGTAGTCGTACACCCGGGCCAGCGCCTCGTCGGAGGTCTTCTCGCCCTTGATGATCTCCACCAGCGGCATCTTGTCCACGGGGGAGAAGAAGTGGATACCGATGAAGTCCTCGGAGCGCTTCACACCGTCGGCCAGCAGGGTGATCGGCAGGGTGGAGGTGTTCGAGCCGAGCAGCGCGTCGGGATCGACGATGTCCTCGATCTCCTGGAAGACCTTGTTCTTGAGGTCGGGGTTCTCGAAGACGGCCTCGATCACGAAGTCGACGCCCTTGAAGTCGGCGGCGTCCGCGGTCGGGGTGATGCGAGCCAGCAGCGCGTCGGACTTCTCCTGGGTGGTCTTGCCACGGGAGAGGGCCTTGGCCTCGATGGCCTCCGAGTACGCCTTGCCCTTCTGGGCGTTGGCGAGCTCGACGTCCTTGAGGACGACCTCGTACCCGGCCTTGGCCGAGACGTAGGCGATGCCCGCGCCCATCATGCCCGCGCCGATGACACCGATCTTCTTGATCTCACGCTTCGGCACGTCCTTGGGACGCGAGCCACCACCGTTGATGTGGTTCAGGTCGAAGAAGAACGCCTGGATCATGTTCTTCGCGACCGGACCGGTCAGCAGGCTGGTGAAGTACCGGCCCTCGATGGTCAGCGCGTTGTCGATGTCGACCTGCGCGCCCTCGACCGCCGCGGCCATGATGGCGCGCGGGGCGGGCATGTTGGTGCCCTTGATCTGCTTGCGCAGGTTGGCCGGGAACGCGGGCAGGTTCGCCGCGAAGGCCGGGGTGGACGGGGTGCCACCGGGGATCTTGAAGCCCTTCTTGTCCCACGGCTGGGCAGCCTCGGGGTTGGCCGCGATCCACGCCTTGGCGGCGGGCAGCAGCTCCTCGACCGAGGAGACGACCTCGTTGATCAGGCCGATTTCCTTGGCCTTGGTGACGCGGTGACGCTGACCCTGCAGCAGCACCTGCATCAGCGCGCCCTGCAGACCGAGCATGCGCACGGTGCGGGTCACGCCGCCGCCACCGGGCAGCAGGCCCAGCGACACCTCGGGCAGGCCGATGGCCGAACCCTTGACGTCGGCCGCGACACGGTAGTGGGTCGCCAACGCGATCTCCAGGCCACCGCCGAGGGCGGCACCGTTGATGGCGGCCACGACCGGCTTGCCGAGCTGCTCGAGGCGACGCAGCGGGGCCTTGACGCCCTCGAGCATCTTGACGACCTCGGCCGCGTCGTCCGGGCCGACCTTGAGCATGTTCTTCAGGTCGCCGCCGGCGAAGAAGGTCTTCTTGCCGGAGGTGATGACGACACCGGTGATGTCGTCCTTCTCGGCCTCCAGGCGGTCCACGGTCGCGGCCATCGAGGTGATGTACGCGTCGTTCATGGTGTTGGCGCCCTGGCTGGGGTCGTCGATGGTGAGGACGACCACGCCGTCGGCGTCCTTCTCCCAGCCGATGATGTTGTCAGTCATAGTTTTTCGTTCTCTCCTATGAGAAGTGTCGGCCGGGATCAGACGCGCTCGATGATGGTGGCGACACCCATGCCGCCACCGATGCACAGGGTGACCAGCGCGTAGCGCGCGTTGCGGCGCTCGAGCTCGTCGACCATGGTGCCGGTGATCATCGCGCCGGTGGCGCCCAGCGGGTGGCCCATCGCGATGGCGCCGCCGTTGACGTTGAGCTTCTCGTCCGGGACGTTGAGGTCCTTCTGGAACTTCAGCACCACGGAGGCGAACGCCTCGTTGATCTCGACGAGGTCCATGTCCTCGATCGTCAGACCGGCGCGGTCCAGGGCCTTCTTCGCGGCCGGGGTGGGGCCGGTCAGCATGATGGTCGAGTCGGCACCGGAGGTGGCGGTCGCGACGACGCGGGCGCGCGGGGTCAGACCCGAGTTCTTGCCCGCTTCCTCGGAACCGATCAGCACCAGGGCGGCGCCGTCGACGATGCCCGAGCTGTTGCCACCGTGGTGGACGTGGTTGATCTTCTCGATGTAGGTGTACTTCTGCAGCGCGACGGCGTCGAAGCCACCCAGCTCGCCGATGCCGGCGAAGGAGGGGTTCAGCTTGCCCAGGTCGGCGGCGGTGGTGCCGGGACGCATGTGCTCGTCGCTGTCCAGCACGACCAGGCCGTTGATGTCCTTGACCGGGACGATCGACTTGGCGAAGTAGCCGCCGGTGGTGGCCGCGGCGGCCAGCTCCTGCGAACGCACGGCGTAGGCGTCGACGTCATCGCGGGAGAAGCCCTCGATGGTGGCGATCAGGTCGGCCGAGATGCCCTGCGGCACGAAGTAGCCGTCGTAGTTGGTGGCCGGGTCCAGCGCCCAGGCGCCGCCGTCGGAGCCCATCGGCACGCGCGACATGGACTCGACGCCACCGGCGATGACGAGGTCGTCGAAGCCGGAGCGAACCTTCTGCGCAGCCAGGTTCACGGCCTCGAGGCCGGAGGCACAGAAGCGGTTGAGCTGGAAGCCGCCGACGGTGTCGGGCAGACCGGCGGTGGTCACCGCGACGCGCGCGATGTCCATGCCCTGGTCACCGACCGGGGTGACGACACCCAGGATCAGATCCGAGATCTGGTCCTCGTCGAGGTTGGGGAAGCGGCCACGCAGCTCCTGGATCAGACCAACAGTCAGATCGATCGGCTTGACCGAGTGCAGCGAGCCGTTCTTCTTGCCGCGGCCGCGCGGAGTGCGGATGGCCTCGTAGATGTAGGCCTCTGTGGTCATATCGGAGTGTTTCCTTCCTTGGGGTGCGGTGGCCGCACGAACGCCACGACCAGCTGTCTCGACGCCGTACAAATCCCGGCAAGCACCAGCGGAGCATAGAACCATGCCCATCCGGTGTTCCCGGCCACCCGTTCATACTACCGTGGTGTGCGAACTCCGGTTAACTTAACGTTGTCGAACGGGTGGCTGTCAACCATCCAGACTCTTGGCTCCGAGCTCGTTGCGCAGCAACGCCAGGGCGACCTCGTCCGGGTCCTGCCGGTCGCCGGGAGCCACCGGCACCGCGGCGGCGGCCAGCATCTCCTGCTCCTCCTCCGGCGTCGGCGGGGCCAGCACGGCATCAGATCGTCCGGTATCACCCCCCGAGCGGGGAGTCTGCGCGCCGTAGCCTTCGTCCGGGCCAGGGTCGTCGGGCAGGTCGGGGAAGTCCGGCGGCGGAATATCGTCATCGGCCGGACGCGCCGAACCGCCCGCCGATTGCCCACCCCTGGCTTGACTCGGCCGCGAGAACTTGGGCCGCGCGGCGGGCTTGTTCTCCCCCACCGCCCCGCGCTGCGCCGTGGCCTGCGGCGCCGGACGCGGCGCGGGCGCACCGGTCTCCCAGCGCACACCCAGCTCACGCCCGAGCACCGCCCGCACCGCCGACCGCACCGCATCGATATTGCGCTGATCGGACAATCGCTGCGCCAACGGCGGACTCTGATGCGCGAAGACGATCACGTCCCCGTCCACCCGCGACACCGCCGCTCCCGACAACAACGCCTGCAAAGTAGGCCCGAACTCCCGCACCTTCGCCTTGATCTCCGGCCACGCGGCATCCACCACGCCCACCAGATCCTCCGCGGGCGCGGCGACCTGCGGTTCCGGCATCGGCGGTGCCTGCTGCGGTTCCGGTTCCGGCATCTGCTGCGGTTCCGGACGTGAGTCAGCCTGCGGTCGCGGCACCGACGGAGGTTCCGGCCGCGCCTCGGACCGTGGCCGCGACTGCGGTTCCGGTCGCTGCCCGGGGACAGCCTGACCCGCAGCCTGCGGCGCGACATCGCGACCGTCGGCGAACGCACGAGCGGCCTCGATGTCACCCGGAACAACCTGGCCGACACCGGTTTCCGAGGAACCGCCCGGGGCCTGCGCACCCGTCGCAGGTGCGTCACCGACAGCGGCGGACCGCTCCGGCCGGACAGATGTCACCGGTTCGGCGACGTGCTCGTCGCCAGTGGCAGGCGATTCGGGCGCGTCAGCCGACGGCGTGTGACCAGGCGCTGCGGCCTCGGCAACTGCGGGCGCTGCGCCCGCAGCCGAGGTAGAGGTCGAGGCTTCCGCAGAGGCGGGGTGCGCAGGCGCGGCAGAAGCGGGTGCCGGGGCAGAGGCGGGTGCCGAGGCGGGAGCCTGGTCAGGCGTAGGCGGGGCCGAGGTGGCGGCAGCGGGCTTCGTGGTGCCGGTGGCGGCTTCCTTTTCCGCGCGGGCGGCGGCGAGTAGTTCGGCGCCTCGGCGGCGGTTGCCGCCTGCGGGTGGGGCGGCGGGCGGCTGGTCGACGGGGGAAGCGGCGGCGGGGCGGGGGGTGTCGGCAGTGGGGCGGGGGGCGGACGGGACTGCGCCCGTGGCGAAGCCGCGTTCCAGGCGTTCGAGGCGTTGGAGGGTGGCGGACTCGGTATCGGAGACCGACGGGAGGAGCATGCGGGCGCAGATGACCTCGAGCAGGAGGCGGGGGGCGGTGGCGCCGCGCATTTCGCCGAGGCCCTCGTGCAGGAGCTCGGCGTAGCGGGTGAGGGTGGCGGGGCCGAGACGGTCGGCCTGGTCGCGCATGCGGTCGAGGACATCGCCGGGGCCGGAGACCAGGCCGCGGTCGGCGGCGTCGGGGACGGCGCGCAGCAGGATCAGGTCGCGCAGGCGCTCGAGCAGGTCGACGGCGAAGCGGCGGGGGTCGTGGCCCGCCTCCACCACGCTGTCGACGGTGCCGAACAGGGCGGCGCCGTCGCCGGCGGCCAGCGCGTCGATGGCGTTGTCGATCAACGCGATATCGGTGACGCCGAGCAGCGCGACCGCGCGCGGATAGGTGACCCCCTCGGGCCCGGCACCGGCCAGCAGCTGGTCGAGCACGCTCAGGCTGTCGCGCGGAGAACCCCCACCGGCCCGGATGACCAGCGGATACACCGCTTCCTCGACCGGCACGCTCTCCTGCTCGCAGATCTTGCCCAGCAGCCCGCGCATGGTGGCGGGCGGCAGCAGCCGGAACGGGTAGTGGTGGGTGCGCGAGCGGATGGTGGGCAGCACCTTGTCCGGCTCGGTGGTGGCGAAGATGAAGATCAGGTGCGCTGGCGGCTCCTCGACGATCTTGAGCAGCGCGTTGAACCCGGCCGTGGTGACCATGTGCGCCTCGTCGACGATGAACACCCGATAGCGCGACTCGGCGGGCGCGTAGAACGCACGATCGCGCAGCTCACGGGTGTCGTCGACGCCACCGTGGCTGGCCGCGTCGAGCTCGATGACGTCGAGATTGCCCGCCCCGCCCGGCCCGAGCGCCACACACGACGCGCACACCCCGCACGGCCGCGAGGTGGGCCCCTCGGCACAGTTGAGCGAGCGCGCGAGGATGCGCGCCGAGGACGTCTTACCGCAGCCACGCGGCCCGGAGAACAGATACGCGTGACTGATCCGTCCGGTATCCAGCGCGGTACTCAGCGGGTCGGTGACATGCTCCTGACCCACTACCTCAGCGAACGTCGCCGGTCGATACTTCCGGTACAGAGCCACGGCCAAAGGCTACCGACTGGGTCCGACATGAGGGCGGGCGGCCGAGCCAGGATCCCCTCGCCCACACCGCCGCCCGAAAACGTGACATTAATCACACACGCTGCGCGCGTCGGGAGATGTCCGAGAAAACCTGGCCGCTAAGGCGCAACAGGCGAGCAATCGAGTGCGATCGGCAACCAGGACACCATACGAAACAGCAATAAAACCTGGTTATCGCACACCCACAAACCCGTTCCCCGATAACGACCCACATTCTGGAAGTAACGAAAGAGTCAATCGCCGTGACAGCGGCGCAAGTGGCTGGCTACCGTTGTCCTCGGCAACTTCGGTGGCCAAACCTTCATCAGGTTGGTGACCCCGGCCGGTCCCTCATCCCGACCGGGGCACAACCTTCGCGCACCGTATCGCTCCCCCACCGCCGACCGGAGGAACGTTTCACCGTGCTGTCGTGTGATGACATCGCAGCCGCCTGGCTCGCCCACACCGACTTCGCAGGCGATCACGCCGCGGTCGGCCTGCTGAGCCGGGCGATCAGCCCCCAGGACTTCGACATCAAACGCGATTCGCTGCCCGTCGCCGCCGCGGCGGACCCGGCGACCGCGGCCGCCATCCTGCAACTGCTCGAACGCGGGCAGGTGCCGACGATGGCCGCCATCCGCACCCTCACCGCGCAGAACGAGATGCGCCGGGAGGCCGAGCGGATCGAGCGGCTCGGCAGGCGCGCCCAGCGCAGCATCGACGAGTTCGGCCGCATTCTGGCCCGGCTCGCCGCGGCGCACTGGGCCGCGCACGACATCGGCCCGACCAGGCGCGATGTGCTCGCCGACGCCGCGATCACCGATCTCATCACCGAACGCGTCGGCGCCATCGCGCCCTCGGCGGTCAAGCACCTGTGGCTGATCGAGCGCGCGCAGCGGGCGGGCTGGATCGCCTCCAACGCGAGTCCCGGTTCGCTGTGCCCGGCCCGGCGCTGGCACACCACCAAGTACGGCAACCGGGTCTCGCAGAAGCCGGTGAACACGATCGGCAAGCTCGTCGCCGGGTTCGTCGTGGAACACACCGCGACCAAGGGCAGGCCGCCGAGCTGGGCGGTGCTCTCGCGCGATGTGCGCGACGATCGCGGCCGCCGCGTGTTCTTCGATATCGCCGACGCGCACGCCCAGCGCCGCTGGCTCACCACCGCCGAATGGCTCGCCGACAGCGATGACCTGCCACTTCCCGGCCGCCGGGGCGCCCGCGCGCTGGCGAAGGAAAACCGGGCCTAGAACCCATCCGCTCCCAGGGTTACCGGTGAGTCTTCGGTAATTTCCTTGCAACGCATTCCGCGTGAAAGGAGTTACCGTGCCCGCAACGATCGATCCCGCGGCCACCGCCTGGCTACTCGCGGCCACCGCCATGGTGCTGTTGATGACCCCGGCGCTGGCCATCTTCTACGGCGGGATGGTGCGCTCCACCGGCGTGCTGAACATGCTGATGATGAGCTTCATCGCCATCCCGCTGGTCACCGTGGTGTGGATCGTCGCGGGCTACAGCCTGGCCTTCGGCGACGACGCGGGCGGCGGCGTGATCGGCGATCTGGGCCACGCGGGCCTGGCCGGGATCAACCCGGATTCGGTGCGCGGCAGCATTCCCGAGCTGCTGTTCGTCACCTTCCAGCTCACCTTCGCCATTCTCACCGCCGCGCTGGTCTCCGGCGCCATCGCCGACCGCGCCAAGTTCGCGGGCTGGATGGCGTTCGTGCCACTGTGGACGCTGGCGGTCTACGCGCCGATCGCGCACTGGGTGTGGGGACCCGACGGCTGGCTGGCGAGCTTCGGCGCCCTCGACTACGCGGGCGGCCTGGTGGTCGAGATCGCCTCGGGCGCCTCGGCGCTGGCGCTGGCCCTGGTGCTCGGCCCGCGCATCGGCTTCAATATCGACGCCATGCGCCCGCACAACCTGCCGTTCGTGCTGCTCGGCGCCGGTCTGCTGTGGTTCGGCTGGTTCGGGTTCAACGCCGGGTCGGCGCTGGGCGCCACCGGGACCGCGGCGGCGGTCTTCCTCAACACCCTGATCGCGGGCAGCCTTGGCATGCTCGGCTGGCTGATCGTCGAGCAGATCCGCGACGGCAGGCCGACCACCTTCGGCGCGGCCTCGGGCGTGGTGGCCGGTCTGGTCGCGATCACCCCGGCCTGCGGCGTGACCAACACCCTCGGCGCGGTGATCGTGGGTCTGGCCGCCGGTGTGGTGTGTTCGTTCGCGGTCGGCTGGAAGCACCGGGCGGGCTACGACGATTCGCTCGACGTGGTGGGCGTGCACTTCGTCGGCGGCATCGTCGGCACCGTGCTGATCGGCCTGCTCGCCACCGAGGTGATGACCGACGGCGTGAACGGCCTGTTCTACGGTGGCGGACTCGCCCAGCTGGGCAAGCAGATCCTCGCGGTGCTGGTGGTCGCGGCGTACGCCTTCGCGGTGTCGTTCGCGCTGGGCAAGGGCATCGACAAGGTGATCGGCTTCCGCGTGAGCAAGGAGGACGAGACCTCCGGCATCGACTTCGCCCTGCACGCCGAGACCGCGTATGCCGAAGGCGTGCACGGCACCTCGCCGCGGCGCTTCGGCGAGGGCCACTACGGCCAGGGCCGCCCGCACTGAGGAGCTCAGCTGACCTCGTCGGCCGGGGCCAGCCAGGTATTGCACTCGAAATTGCGGTTCTTGGTGTAGCCGTGGTTGTACCAGTTGCCGTTGTGTTCGGGAGTGCCGTGATCGCGGTGGCGGCCGTTGCCGTCACCGCGCTGGTAGTGGTTCTTGATCGCCGAGGCGCCCTCCTGCGGCGTGTAGGAACCGCCCGCCTCGGCCGAGCCGATGAACATGCCGCCGAAACAGCTGGCCTGCAACTCCATCCGGCGCGAGGCCTCCAGCCCACCGGCCGACATGGCGCCCTGCTCCCGCCGCTTGTTCGACGCGGCCTGGAGCAGACCGGTCAGACCCTGGATGTGGTGGCCGTACTCGTGCGCGTAGATCGACAGCGCCTCCATCGGCGGGAACGGCGTGCGGTAGTTGAGCAGTTCGCTGGTCGACATGTAGATCGTGGCCGACGCGGAGCAGTAGAACGCGTCGCTGGAGGAACCGCCGCAGGGTGAGGACAGCTCCGACTTGTTCTCGGCGACAACGAGTCCGGGGCTGCTGAACGGCAGGTTCGCCGCGGCCAGGTTGGGCCGCCACATGTCGTCGAGGCAGACCGCGGCGGCGGCGAAGAAGGCGCGCGCGGTCGCGGCGTCGGTGGCCCAGCGGGGCAGATCGCAGTCGAGATTGGTCAGGCCCCAGTCGTCATCGCGGAACAGCGGGTGCTGGTCCAGCGCGATCACGGGTTGCGGGCCAGCGGGTTTGGTCGTCGTGGGGACGGTGGTGCGCGCGGTCGTCGCCCGGGTGGTGACCGGATTCGTGGTCGGCGCGGGCGAATACGACGGGGTATAGGTGAAACTCGGTGGCGTGGTGCGCGCGGCGACATCGCGCGTGGAGTCCTCCGACACCCCCACCGCGACCAGCAGCGCCCCGACGACACCGACCACCACCAGGATCGACAGCACCGCCCCCAGCACACCCGAGCCCCCGCGCCGCGGCGGCGGCCGATAGCCCTGCGGCGCATAGCCGTACGGCGGCGGCAGCGGACGGCCGTACGGCGGCGGGACCGGACGACCGTACTGCGGCGGCGGCATCGGCCTGCCGTAGGGCGCGGGGTAACCCGGCGGCGGTCGATACCCGTACGGCGGACCGCCGTACGGGCCCTGTGGTCCGGTCAACTCACGTCACTCGCGGCGGCGATGAAGGTATTGCACTGGGCGGTGAGATTGTTGTTCAGGCCCGCCTCGAACCACTGGCCGCCGTGCTCGGAGGTGCCGTGATCGCGCATGTCACCGGCGCTGTCGCCACGGCCGTAGGAATCCTTGGTGGCGAGGGTGACCTGGCTCGCGGTCAGCGAATTACCGCCCTTGGACGAGGCGATGAACATGCCGTCGAAGCAGTTGGCCTGCAACTCGACCCGGCGCGAGAGCTCGAGCCCCTTGTCCGAGCGGGCGCCCACGTCGACGCGCTCGCTGTTGGCCTTGCGCAGGATGCCGGACTGGGCCTGGATGTGGTGGCCGTACTCGTGCGCGAACACCGACAGGTAGACGACCCAGTTGTCCTTGAACATCTCGGTCTGCAACTGGCTGATCGGCATATAGATGGTCTTGTTGGCCGCGCAGTAGAAGGCGGCGAAATTGCTGGTCGAGCCGGTGCACGGGGTGGTGATGCCCGCGGTGGTGGCGGTGATGCTGAGCGTGGGCGACTCGAAGGGCAGATTGTTCTTCGCCATCACCGGCTTCCACGCCGCCTCCAGGCAGGTGGCCGCCGATTCGAAGAACGCGCGGGCCTTGTCGACCTGGGTGCCCCACGGCGAGTAGTCGCAGGAGGCGGGCACAAGACTGCCGTTGGCATCGGTGAGCAGCGGGTTGTCGCCGGTTTTGGCGGGCGCCGATCCGGGCTCGGGCGAATAGGTGGTGCTCGGCTTCGGGCCGACGGCCACCGAGCCGATATCGATCCCGTTGCGCACCGCGTACCGCACCAGAATGCTGACCACCGCGATGATCACCACCAGCAGCAGCGAGACGAAACGGCCGCCGCCTTTACGCGGCGGCGGCGTCGGCCTGCCGGGCGGACCGTACGGCATCGGCGGCGGCCGGTAGCCCGGCGGCGGACCGTAGGAGGCGGGGCGCGGCGCGTAACCCTGGGGATAACCTTGCGGCTGTTGATAACCCGGCGGCGGACCGTAACCCGGTTGGGGGCGATACCCCGGCGGCTGGCCATAGCCAGGAGGCGGCGGAACCCGACGTCCACCAGGCCCTGCCGGGCCGTATCCGTACGGTGGTTGGGTCACGTCCCCCGTACCCCCTCGTCTAGTTCGTCGCCGACAGCCGCTGACGCAGGATAGCAAGCTGTCTAGAGTAGGCAGCCATGCTGACTTTTCGGGGGGGCGCCGCAGGCGCGCTGCTGCTCGCTTCGGCGGGTTTGCTCGCGGCCGCGCCGGTAGCCCACACGGAGCCCGCGCCCGCCGGTGTCACGATCACCGCCGACCTCACCCTCACCGAGGACGGTGTGCTGCGCGTCACCGAGACCGTCGGGGTGCCCGCGGACGGTAATTTCACGATGTCGCTGCCGCTGCGCGTGCAGATCGACGACGACGTGGAACGCGTCTTCAAGGTCACCGACGTCACCGCGACCGGTGCGGGCACCGCGACCACGGCCAACGACCAGTTCGTCGTCGAGGCGAAGCCGGGTGAATCCACGTTCACCTACTCGGTGCACAACACCGTCGCCGACGCACCGGGCACCCAGGTGTTCCACTGGCTCGGCGTGCTCAACGCCGATATCGCCGCGCTGGACGTCTCGGTGATCAGTCCCAGCTATCAAATGGGCATCGTGGACTGCAAACTCGGCCCGGCGGGCAACGCGCGCCCGTGCGCCGATGTGCACACCGAACCCGACGGCGTGCTGTATCTGACCCAGACCGATCTGCGCAAGGGCGACGCGATCGACCTCACCCTGCAGATGCCGCCGGGCACCGTGCCCGCCAACGCCGATGTGCGCGACGGCAGCGCGGCCGGTCCGTTCTCGTTCACCGCGCCGGTGTTCGCCGCCTTCGGCGCGCTGCTGGCGGCGCTGGCCGCGATGATCGGCTACATCCTGTTCGCCCGTAAGCGCGCGGCCGAGGCCGTCGCGGGCAACGACACCTTCGAACCGCTCACCCAGCAGGGTGGCCGGGTGGAGTTCACCACCCCCGACGGCGTGCTGCCCGGCGAGGCGGGCCTGCTGCTCGACGAGCAGGTCGACCCGGTCGACATCGCCGCCACCGTGGTGGATCTCGCGGTCCGCCGCTACCTGTGGATCGCGCCGGTGAACGCGCGCGGCGAGAACGACTGGCGGATCAGCCGCGTCAACGCCCCCGACGACCAGCTGCGCGACTACGAGCGCACCGTCTACGACATGCTGCTGCCCGAGGGCACCGACACCGTCGCGGTGCGCGAACTGCGCGCGCCCGGCCGGGTCGAGCTGGAACCGGTCCGCGCCGCCATGCGCGCCGACGCCGTGCTCACCGGCGCCTTCGCCGACCCGAAACAGCGGGCGCTGCCGCGCTGGATCGGCGCGGCCCTCATCGCCGTCGGCGTGGTCACCACGGTGGCGCTGGCGCTGACCTCCGGCCACGCCCTGGTCGGTGTGGCGATCGCGCTGGCGGGCGGGGCGGCCATGCTGCTGCCCAACTACCTGCCCACCCGCACCACCTTCGGCGACACCACCGTCGGGCGCGTCCGTGCCATGCAGCGCGGCCTGGACACCGTTGCCCGCGAACAGATCCCGCCGATCGATCAGGAGACGGTGTTCTCCCGTGCCCTGCCCTACACCGTGATCAGCGGCCGCGCCGACAATTGGATCCGCGCCTTCCGCGATATGGATCCCTCGGCCGACTCGCAGCCGGGCCTGTATTGGTTCGCCGGGTACGACCGCGACCGCGACCTGCACCGCTTCGCATCGCAGTTCCCGTTCTTCATCACCGCGCTCGAAGGCGCCCTTTCCGCCTCCCCGGGAACTCAGCGGGCCGCCCGGTAGCTCGACCGTCAGCTCTCGGCCTCGCGTCCTGCGGCGCGAAGCCGGGAAGTGGCCGGGGAGTTACCCGTGTACTCGCGTGATCAGCGGGTTTCCGGCTACACCCGGCGGATCGCCGTGAGCGGGTCGGCGTAGAGCGCGCTCAGCGAGGTCACCACGGCGGCGAATTCCTGCACCTTGCCACCGAATCCGCTGATCCTGATGTCGGTAGGCGGCAGCTGGGTGCTCTGGGTGAACGCGCGCGCCACGTGACCGAGGGCGGGCCGGTAGCCGGTGAAGGCCTGGCCGCCGAGCACCACCCGATCGGGGTTGAGCATGTCGCGCACCAGGGCCACGGTCTGGCCGAGCATGGTCGCCCGTTCCGCGAGCAGCTCCCTGGCCGGTTCGGAACCGGACTCCGCGGCCCGGTACAGATCGGCGATGGTGGTGCCCGCGGTGCCGTTGTGCGCCGGGATGATGCCGCGGCCGACCGCACGGGCCTGCAGGGCCCGGTCGCCGACGGTCACTTCCAAGCAGCCGCGCCTGCCGCAGGTGCACTGCACGTCCGAGCCGGTGGGCAGGTGCGCGATGGAACCGGGACCGTTGCTCGGGGTGTGCACCCGGCCGTCGAGGGTGACGGCGATGCCCGCGGTCTCGCGGACGTAGAAGTAGAGGCTGCTGCCGTGCTGGGTGGCGGGCAGTTCGGTGTCGGGCTCGGGGCGGCGCGCGTCGAAGGTGGGCAGCAGCAGTTCGGAGGCGGCCATGGCCTCCACGTGCGGGGCCACCGAGACCGGCAACTCGAGTACGTCACCGAGGACCTGACCGAGCGGGGCGCCCTTCCAGTCCAGCTTGGGATGGTCGACCACACCGGTGTGCGGGTCGACCCGGCCGCCGATCGCCACGCCCGCCCACAGCGGGGTGCGCTTGTGCCAGCGTTGCAGGAACGCCTTGGCGCTGCGGGCCACCGTGGTGACCGCGAACTCCTGGCCGGTCTGCGGGGTCGCGATGGCGAGTCCACCGAGGATGCGCCCGCGCAGGTCGGCGGCCACGATCTTGGTCGCGGCGGCACCGATGTGGATGCCGATGGTCAGGTAGGCCTCGTGGTCGATCTCGAACGGCACCCGCGGCCTGCCGACCGCGCCCGCGGCGGTGAGGTCGGGCCGCTCGCGCAGCAGTCCGGCGGCCAGCAGCGAGGCGACCTGTCGGTTCACCGTGGCGATGCTCAGACCCGTTGTGCGCGCGGCATTGTCGCGCGAGACCGGGCCGGAGGCGGCGGTGCGCAGTACGGCGGCGGCCGGGTTGTCGCTGCGGCGCAGCTCAGGGGCGACGACCGGACGGGAAACACGAGGACGACCGGCACCCGCCCGGGAAAGGGGGCGGTCGATGGTGGGAGCAGACATATGAAGTTCCTTGCTGAAATCCCGTTGTCCCAACGGGATTGCCTACACGTGTGGCTTGGCAGCACACGAGCCGAGAGGGCTCAGCTGCAGCGGCAGGAACGACACAGTTCGCGCGTCAACGGCAGACGCAGACCCAGCGCGGCGGTCACGTAGGTGACCCGCGAAGCGAGGGAATGGTTGCCGGACATAACAATCAAGCTAACACCGAATTCGTACCCATCCAAGCCGAACCGGCGGATTGTGCTGCTCGGCACACCATAACCGCAGGTCAGACGACCGTGACCCACGCGCAATACGCGTCAGTGCCCCCTGCCGGAAGGCAGAGGGCACTGACGCGACAACCGGGCTACTTGGTGGCCGGTGCCGTGAAGGGCTGGTTGATCGTGGTGACGTACTGGATCACCGCGCCGATCGCCACCGGAGCGGTGACCAGGATCTGACCGGCCAGCGTGCCGAGCGCGCCGATGGCCAGGATGCCGCCGAGGCAGCCGATGGCCGCCGCGGGGATGAACGGACCGAACAGGCCGACGATGGTCGCCGAGGCCACGGTCGCGCCCGCGATACCGCCCAGGACGCAGCCGATGGCGCCGCCGCCGAGGCCACCGACCAGGGTGCCGACCGCGGCACCGAGGGAGATGGTGGAGGTCAGCCGGCTCCAGGCCGCCTGCTCACGGTCGTACTCGGACTTCCACGGCGCCTTGTCCTCGAAGGGCAGGGCGACGGGCTTGTACACGGCCTTGGCCGGGTCGAGCTGCGGGGTCAGCACCGCGGTGTTGCCCGAGATCTGCGCCGCGATCGGCAGCTCGAACTCGTCGAGCCGGAACGACAGCGGGGTCGCGGCCACCGTGGTGCCGTCGGCCGCCTTGACCTTGAAGGCGCCCTCCTCGACGACCAGCGAACCGGCGTCGGTGGTGATCACCGAGGTGCCGTTGACCTCCTGGGCGCTGAAATTGATCGGCGCGGCGGCCTCGGCGGCGGGGTCCGCGTAGGAGGTGCCCGCGGCGACACCGGTCGCCAGGGTCACGAGCGCCGCAACCACGGCGAGCTTCCTCATCTTCATAAACTTGCCAATCCCTCATCTGTGGTGGAGCTGTTCGAGAAGCAAGCTTCGAGCAGAACCGCCGCGCGGACGAGGGATAAAAACAGCCAGATCGAAACCGGGGAATTACCCGGCGGCTTTCGCGGCCGCTTTCGCCTGTTTCTTGAATTCCCGGACTTCGGCGAGGGTTTCGGCATCGACGACGTCGGCGACCGAACGCCGCGAGCCCTCGTCACCGTAGGATCCGGCCGCTTTTCGCCAGCCGGTGGGACGCACGTCACGTTGCTTGCCGAGCAGCGCCAGGAAGATCTTGGCCTTCTGCGCGCCGAAGCCCGGCAGGTCCTGCAGGCGGCGCAGCACTTCCTTGCCGTCGGGATCGCCGCTGGTCCAGAGGTTGGCGGGCACCCCGTCGTAGTGCTCGATGAGGTACTGCGCGAGCGCCTGGGCGCGGCGGGCCATCGAGCGGCCGTAGCGGTGGATGGCCGGTGGGGTGGCGGCGAGTTCCTCGAATTCGGCCGGGTCGGCCTCGGCGATGCGGCGCAGGTCGAATCCGCCCATCCGCTCGGCGAGTTTGTAGGGTCCGCGAAACGCGTGTTCCATCGGATACTGCTGGTCGAGCAACATTCCCAGCAGCAGCGCGAAATCGTCGCTACTCAGCAGTTCGTCGGCCGCGGGTTCCTGCGCGAGACACAGAGTCATACATTCATCGTGACACATTTCACCAGTAGCCTCTGAGTTCATGATGGCGGTACCCATGACCAACTACACCCCCCGTCCCGACCGTTTCGATCAAGCGGGCCAGGACCAACTCATCGACGCCCACGACCTGGAGGTCACCCAGCCCGGAATGCGCAGCCTGCGCACCTGGAGCCACGACGCGCTCGCGCTGCGCCCGGGCGAACGCGCCCTCGACATCGGCTCGGGCACCGGGTCGGAGGTGATCGCCTTCGCCGACGCGGTGGGGCCCACCGGCGCCGCGATCGGCGTGGAACCCGACCCCAACCTGCTGGCCTCCGCCGAGCGCCGGGCCACCGAACACGATTCCGGCGCGCGTTTCGTCTCCGGTGACGCCTACGGCCTGCCCTTCGGCGGCGACGCCTTCGACGCGGTGCTGTGCGAACGCGCCTTCCAGCACCTGACCGCCCCGGCCAGGGCGGCCGCCGAGATCGCCCGCGTACTGCGCCCCGGTGGGCGCGCGGTGGTGGTCGACAGCGATTGGGCCACGGCCATCGTGCACCCCGGCGACCCGCGAGTGGTGCGCGCCGTGATCGACACCCTGATCTCCTCGACCACCAACCCACATTCCGGCCGCAGACTGTCCGGCCTGCTCAGCGGGGCCGGACTGGTCGTCGACGAGGTCGGCTCGCAGGCCCTGGTACAGGACCGCACCGTCGGCGCGGGCGCCCTGGTCAGCCGGATCGCCGACCTGGCGGTACTACGCGGAACCATCACCACCGCCGACCGCGATCAACTCCTCGCCGACCTGCGCGCGGGCGCCGAGCGCGGCGACATCCACGTCTCGGTCACCCTCTTCGGCGTACTGGCACACAAACGGTAAACCTGGAGCACCTCACCCAGACCCAGCCCCGCACATCCCGACCTCGAGGAGGGATCCGCCGCGCAGCGGCGGGTCGCGGCCGGGTCGCCGGTCAGCCGCCGTTTCGTAGGCGACGAAGGAGCAAGAAACGGTGGCTGACCGGCGGCCCCCCAGGGGCCGCGACTCGAGCGCGCCAGCGCTCCAAAATTACAGCTCGAGCAGCTTTTCACTAGCCGCCAGCAGGACGCAGGTGGCCAGGCCGTCCATCGCCTTCTCCAGCTCGGGCAGCTGCGGGAAGCTGGGCGCGATGCGGATGTTCTTGTCCTCGGGGTCCTTGCCGTAGGGGAAGGCCGAGCCCGCCGCGGTGAGCGCGATGCCCGCCTCCTTGGCCAGCGCGATCACCCGCGCGGCCGTGCCCTCGAGCACGTCGAGGCTGATGAAGTAGCCGCCCTTGGGCTCGGTCCACGAGGCCACCTTGGACGCGCCGAGGCGGTCCTCGAGAATCCGGCGCACCAGCGCGAACTTGGGCTCGAGCAGCGCGCGGTGCTTCTGCATGTGCTCGCGCACGCCCTCGGCGTCGGTGAAGAAGCGCAGGTGACGCAGCTGGTTGAGCTTGTCGGGGCCGATGCTCTTCTTCGCGGCGTGCGAGAGGTACCAGTCGATATTGGCCTGCGCGGCGCCGAAGAAGCTCACGCCTGCCCCGGCGAAGGTGATCTTGGAGGTGGAGGCGAAGACCAGCGGCCGGTTCGGGTTGCCCGCGGCGGCGGCCATGCCGAGCACGTCCAGGACCGGGTCGGCGGTGTCGGTGAGCGGGTGCACCGCGTAGGCGTTGTCCCAGAACAGGCGGAAGTCCGGCGCGGCGGCCTTCATCGACACCAGTTCGCGCACAACCTCTTCGGAGTAGGTGACGCCGGTGGGGTTGGAGTAGTTCGGCACCGCCCACAGACCCTTGATCTGCGGGTCGTCGGCCACCAGCGCGGCGATGGCGTGGGTGTCGGGGCCGTCGTTGTTCATCGGCACGGTGATCATCTCGATGCCGAGCGCCTGGGTGATGGCGAAGTGCCGGTCGTAACCCGGGGCCGGACACAGCCACTTGATCGTCTCCTCGGCGGCCCAGCGGCGCGGGGAGTCCGGGGTGCCGTAGAGCATCGCGAAGGCGATGACGTCGTGCATGATCTCGAGGCTGGCATTGTTGCCCGCCAGCAGCTGCTCGACCGGGATACCGAGCAGCTCACCGAAGATGGCGCGCAGTTCGGACAGGCCGGTGAGGCCGCCGTAGTTGCGGCAGTCGGTGCCGGAGCCGTCGCGGTAATCGCCGTCGCCGGGCAGGGCCAGCAGCGAGGACGATAGGTCGAGTTGTTCCGGTGAGGGCTTACCTCGGGTGAGGTCCAGCGTGAGCTTCTCGGTCTTGAGCGTCGCGTAGTTCGCGGTCTGGGACTCGTGCTCGGACACGAGTTCCGCGTGGCTCATCAAACCGATCTGCGTTTGCCGGGGCATCCTGGGCAGCCTTTCGAAGCAGCAAGGTGGGGTACCCGCAACGTTACCCGGCGAAAGATAAGGGGACCCCGCGCACCCGGCAGAGCCCGTTGACCCTTGCTGCCTTCCGGCCCTGGGGGAGTTCACAGGATGCGCGCCGCGCGGGATCCGTCGGCCAGTGTAGCGGGTGTCGGCGCGACTAGCGATCGGTGGGGTCGAACAACAGGTCGGCGGCGCGGGCGAGCACGTCGGCGCGGTCGCGACCGCCGTGGTCGGCGGCCAGGAAGTGCACGCCGATGATGCCGCAGAAGGCCAGCAGACTGCGTGCCTCGATCTCGTCGGGATCGTCGACGATCTGCCCGATCGTCTCGCGCAGCAACGCCATTCGCGCGTTGTCGACCCGGCGCAACCGTGCGGCGACGGCCTCGTCGCGGCGGGCCCAGGCGCGAATGGCCAGGTCGATGGGCAGCAGGTCGCCGGAGAAGGTCAGCATTCCGGCCTGCCTGGCCTTGACCTTCGGATCACCGGTCTCGGCGACCTGCGCGAGCACCTTCGCCACCGCCCTGGTCTCCCAGTCGTCGAGCATGGCGGTGAGCAGCGCGTCCCGGTCGGCGAAATAGCCGTAGAAGCCGCCCTTGCTCACCCCGATGCGCTTGGCCAGCACCTCCACCCGGACCGCGTCGATCCCCGATTCGGCCAGCACCGCCAGCCCTTCGCTCACCCACCTGGTGCGGGGAGTCCGCGCGGCACCCACGATGTGGTCCACCTCATCTCTTCCGGTGTCCGGCGCCGCCCGCGCGGCCCGAATCTCCAGTGTACGAAGCCGTATAGCCGAAGCGTCCGCGCGACGAACTGGTTACGATCGGCGCGACATCGGCAATGGGGGGAGCTCCCCGACCAACTCAGGAGGGGTTCGCGAGTGACCGGCCAGAATCCGCCGCCCGGCGGAGACAAACCACCGTCCGATCCGACCGTGCAGTGGTGGGAGCAGCCACGCGCCGACGCGCCGAACCCCGGCCAGGCCGACCCCACCGTGCTGCGCGGGGGCGGCTACACCCCGCCGCCGCAGGCGCTGCCCTACCCCGGCACCGGCGACCACAATGCCTACGCCCCGCCGGTCAACCCGTACGTCAGCGCGCCGCAGCCGCAGCCGCAGCAGTTCGCCGCGCCCTACCAGGCACCGCAGCAGCAGTGGGGGACGCCGCCACGTCCGCCGTCCTCGGGCAACAACACCGTCTGGTGGATCGTGGGCGGCTCGGTGCTGCTGGTCGGCGTGCTGGTGATCGCGCTGGTGGTCTTCGTCGCGAACAAGGCCGAGGACGCGCTCGGCCCGGATTCGTCGAAGTGGGCCGGTGACTACGAGTTCATCGAGGGCAAGAACGCCTGCGATCTGGTCGACCTGTCGGTGCTGGACCAGTGGTCGAGCACCCGCCAGACCACCACCCACACCGAGCACGCCCCCTACGAGTACATCGGCGGCGGCTCCTACAACTGCTCGGCGCAGAACAAGAGCGCGGGCCGCGACGCCAACGGCGCCGATCTGAGCCTGCAGGTGGAGTTCAAGACCGAGAGCGAGAACGAGTCCGACTACGCGCGCTGGAAGAGCTCCGACACCAGGACCACCGGCCAGGGCTACGACCACGGCCCGGTCAGCGGTCTCGGCTCGGAGGCGTACTACGCCTACGAGGAGCAGACCTACAGCTCGATCCCCGACGACTACACCTACGTGGTGGCCGCGCACGACAGCAATATCTCGGTCAAGGTCGAGATCGAGGTGGAGAGCATGCGCAACGTGGACAAGTCCGCCCTGGCCACCGCAGCCGAATCCCAGGTCCGCAAGGTGCTGGCCGCACTGAAGAAGTAGCAGGTCACGACGGTGAAGCGGGGGCCGGTTTGGCATCGGCCCCCTGCCACCCGCTATGCTGCTCCACGGAGGATTCGCCTAGTGGCCTATGGCGCTCGCCTGGAACGCGGGTTGGGTTAACGCCCTCAGGGGTTCAAATCCCCTATCCTCCGCCACAGCAGGGCCCTGATCGGTTCGCCGGTCGGGGCCCTGTTCGTTTAATCGGTGGATCTGTCGGTGCGCACCCGTAGAGTGGGCCCGACAGTGCGGGAGACCCCCACCACACCCCTTCGCCCTGTCGCCCCCTTCGGCAGAAGTGTGCGTGCCGACACAGTGAAGTGGGTACCCATCCATCGCGCCCGTCCACCGGACGGCGTGCGCCGGTCGATGTCGCGTTCGTCATCGGCCGCCCAGAACTCAGAAAGAAACCTAGTCAGTGAATACAGCACCTGAAACGAGCATCGGCCGCGACGCGGCCGGGCCGATCCGGTTGATGCTGCGTGACCACCAGAGCACCACCGGCCCGATCGACGGCGCCTGGTGGCCGCGGACCGACCAGCCGATGACCGAGCTGCACCAGCTGGTGCACGCGGTCGGCCCGCGCATCGGCAAGCTCGCCCGCCTCGGATTCGACTGGAACGCGGCCGAATCCGGTACCGAGACCGAACCCGGCTCGCGCATCATGCACCTGGTCGGCAGCAACGGCGCCGCGCTGGCGCTGCTCGTGGTCCCCGCGGCCACCGAGGCGCCCGCCGCGCGCAGCCAGATGCGCTGGGCGGCGGGCAAGCCCCGCGTCCAGGACCCGGCCCCGGCCGAGACGGCCGCCGACGGGCCGCGTCCGCTGGCCCAGCTCTAGCGGTCGCTGGTGTAGGTCGGGTCGAAGTCGCGGGGCGCGCCGCGGCGGCTGAGCAATCGGTCGAACCACTCACCGAGGACGACGCCCGAGGCCAGCGCGCACCCCACGCCGAACGCGCCGAGCAGCTGGCTGAACCCGAGAATGGTCTCGTCCTCGAGCAGGGCGTAGAGCCCGCGATACACCTTCAGGCCGGGCAGCAGCGGGGTGATGCCCGCGACCGCCACGACCAGCGGCGGGGTGAGCGCCCGGCGGGCCATCAGACCACCGGCCATACCGATCAGGATGGCCGCGATGCCGGAGGAGATCACCGGACCGAAGCCGATGTCCTGGGCCAGCAGGAAGGTTATCGTGCCCGCCGCGCCGCTGAGCCCGGCCGCCAGCAGCGCCCGGCGCTCGGCGTAACAGGCCAGCGCGAAGGCGATCGCCGCCACCGCACCGGCCAGCAGCGTGACCGCCAGATACCCGGTGTCTCGCCCCGCGTTGGCCGCGATCTCCGGCACCGGGATGCCGAGCAGCACCGAAACCCGCAGGGCCAGACCGATACCCGCGACGATGCCGCCGGTCATCATCACCAATTCCAGCATGCGCGCCGCGGCGGTGATCGGCGCGCCGGTGATGGCGTCCTGCACCGAACCGACCAGCTGTAAACCACTGAGCAGCACGGTGATTCCGGCCGCGACGATCAGCGCCGCCTCGGCCCGCCAGTCGTCGCTGATCGCCGCCAGCGCGATGGCGGGCGCGGCGGCGAGAATCCCGCCGACGATGTGCTGGAAGAAGATCGGCAGACCGAGCTGGTGTAGCGCCCGGTTCACCACATCGATCAGCGCGGTGGTCGCGAAACTGATCACCGCCAGCAGCGCCCCGCCGCCGAGCAGCACCGCGATCGCGGCGGCCAGCAGCGCCCAGCCCGCCGTGGACACCCAGCGGGGATACGGGTGCCGCAGCGACACGATCTCGTCGAGCGCCGCGTGCGCCTGGTCGACCGGGACCACCTGGCTGCGGATCCGTCGGGTCAACCGGTCGACCGCCGCCAGCCGGGTGAAGTCCAGCGAGCGGTATTTCACCACCCGCATATCGCTGGCGGGCGGCAGACTCAGCCCACGGTCGGCCCAGATGCGGATCGCGTCGAAGGTGACATCGATATCGCATTTGTCCAGACCGTAGGTCGAGGCGATGAAGCGCACCTGCGCCGAGGTGTCCCCGACGCTGGTGCCCGCCGCCAGCACCACCTCGCCCACCCGCACGGCCAGATCCAGCACCTGCGACACCTCGGCGTCATCGGTGAGATCGATCGGCTTGAGCGGGGTGGGCGCGGCGACGATATTGTCGGCTGTGGCGCGCTGTGAGGGCAGCAGGAACGGACGCCGGAACATCCACCAGCGGCGCCCACCTGGGGTTTCGATGATCGTGTCGCCCTCGCCATCGGGCAGTGGGTCCGCGCTCATACCTCGACGGTAGTAGCGCATCGGGGCTGTTCATCGTCTCGCAACGACTTCGTCAACGTGTCGGTCCGCGCTCAGATGTCCTCGATCAGGCCGGTGCTGTAGGCCGTCGCGGCGAGGTGCTGTAGACACCGCGGTCCGCATCCGTCGTGCTGAGTCAGCACGAAACGGGCCTGCCGCAACGAAGAAATGGGAGAATCGGCCACGCAGTCGGCATGCGCGGCGCGCCAGTGGTCTTCGTGGGCGCGGGCCGCGGCGCGCGATGTCGGCGGGTCTGGTGCGGATGGGTCGTGCAGGGTGTGACGGTAGGGGCCGGCGATGGAGGCGATGTCTGTATGAACACCGGGACGGGGAAGGTGATCCAGGAGCGGCGGCGGTTGCTCGGGCTGTCGCAGCCCGCGCTGGCCTCCGCGATCGGGGTGAGCTCGCGGCAGATCACCCGCTACGAATCCGAGGAGCAGTCGCCCACGCTGCCGGTCGCCATCCGGCTGGCCGAGGCGCTGCGGATCTCGCTGGCCGAGCTCGCCGGGATCGTCGACAATCGGGTCGACCTGGCGGGCCGGTGGTGGGCCGCCAGGCAGAAACCGGCCGACTCCGGCGAAAAAGTCGAGATAGCGCCGGTGACCATCCGGCACGAGGGCGACCACCTCCTGCTCGACAGCGACGCCGAGGCCCCGGCGGCGACCGACGACCCGGTCGCGCAGGTGCGCGGCGAGATGCGGGTCTGGGACGGTGACGCGCTCACCGGCTGGGTCCGCGGCATGGATATCGCCTTCCCGGTCGGTGTCATCTACTACTCGCTGCATCCCCAAGGCGCTCACGCCGTCGGTTCCTGGACCACGAAGGCCGGGGTCGACGGGCTCGTGCGCGGCTGGAGCGCGCTGGCCAGGGAGAAATCCGATGCCGAGAAGCTCCTGTCGGAACTGGTCCGCACCGACGGCACCGTCGAGGCGTGGCCGGGTACCGCGCGCTCGGCCTGAATCCGCATCGCGATGTCGTAGACGCTGGGCCGCGCGGGCTCGTCCGGCGGCATCAGTAGTAGGTAGCGGGTCAGCGCCCCGAAAACCAACAGCCCCACGAAGATCCACACATAGATATCCATCTGTCCCCTCCGAACGAGTCAGTACTTGCACGGGTGGCGCGGTATGGTGATGACGAAGCCGCCACAGAAAAGTATGGTCGCCGTCAAGACCTTTTGGACAGCAAAAAGCGTCTACAAACGTCTACAGTTCTCTACGATGGGTCCATGTCCAGTCGGGGCGCACAGGAGAACCACAGCAGCGCGACCGGAGCGCGGCTGCGCGCACTACGCGAAGAGGCCGGTCTCTCACTGACCGCGCTGGCCACCCGGGTGCCCTACAGCCGGGCGGCCCTCGGCCACTACGAAACCGGCACGCGCGCTGCTCCGCCCACCGTCGTCGAGTGGTACGAGCGGATCCACGCGCAGGCCGTGCTCGGCACCCGCCGCCAGGATCCGCGCGCCGCCGACACCGCGTTGGCCACCGCCCTGTCCCCCGCGCGCGACGAGCCGCTCATCGAGATCGGTCATCCGCAGCCGGACGCGACCGGGTACTGCTGCCCGTTCCGGGTCGAGGGCCTGATCGAGGGCGAAGCAGCCGGGAACGATCCGGCGACCGCGCTGCATTCGGCCCTGCAGACCATCGGCATCGAACTGGCCAGGGCGGGCAGACGTCAGCGCAGCGCGGCGATCACGGTGGTCAGGGATTCGGTGAGCAAGGCGAGATAGCGGTCCTGATCCGGAACCGCCGCGAGATCGGAATGCACCGACAGCGTGACGGTTTCGCCGATCCCGTGCACGCCGTGGGTCAGGTGCATGACCGTGCCCAGCGCGGGGAAACCCCCGGTGAACAGCACCGGTGCGCCCGCGAAGGCGAGGTCGGCGGCGCCGCGGTTGACGCTGGAGACCACGGTGTTGCCGTCGATCTCGGGTGGCACGGTGTCGAGGTCGGCGTTGGCCACATCGCGCACGGCGAAGACGGCGGGCACCGTCTCCCCCACACGGTTCCGCACGGCCTGTAGTGGATTGAGTGCGCGCTCGCGGCGGGCGGCGAGGTCGTCGGCGATAAGGGCGGCGCGGGTGCGGAGGTCCGGTTCGTCGATGTGCAAGTCGATCGACAGGCCGCGATAGTTGTTGCGCGCGGGGCCGTCGGCGGGGACGGCCATGGGTAGCGCGGCCCCGAGACGGGTTGGCGCTGCGCCGCGTTCGGCGAGATAGGACGCGAGCGCGACCGAAATCGCGGTCAGGGCAACGAGAGTGACGGTATGGCCGGGGATGCGTAGGTCCGCGGAGTCGACGACCAGCAACCGGACCCGATGCCCGTCGGCGGCGACGGTCGTGGCGGGGTTGAGCGGGCCGGGCGTGAAGCCGGGTGCGGCCGTGGGTACTTCGCCCGCGGCGGTCCGGTCGGCGAGTGCGCGCTGCGCCAGGTGGGCGGCGCGGCCACGGCGGGTGGTCTTGATGACCTGCTGGGGAAAACGCAGGGCGCCAAGAACACTCGCGGGCCAGCCTGTACGCGTCCATCCACAGATCTGTCCACAGGAATCCACAGCCTGTGCAAGGATTTTCGCAGGTCGTGACCGGGGTATGCTCGAGTTATCCACAGGGCGTGGGGAATTGCTGTGGACAACTTCGTCAGGGCCGAAAAGGGCGCGGGCGATCGCGGCGGCACGGGTGCCATCAGCCAGGGCGTGCGAGACCTGCAACACCGCGACCAGCGCGGGCCCGGTCGAGCGCGGCGCCCCGCGCACCCCACGGAAGACATGCAGACGCCAGGGATGTTCGGTCGCGGTGACACCGGTACCCAGAAGTTCGCCGATCCGGTCCAGCACGGTATGCCATGCCGGACCGTCGGCCGGATGGGTCACGAATTGCTGGGGCGTGAATTCGGCGGGCGCCCAGCGTGGATAGTCGAGATCGCCCGGTATCTCCTGAACCCGGATCCGCAGATCCGGAATGCGCGCGGAACGCGCGGCGACGAAAGCGCGGAGTTCGCCGGTGGCCGTTGCGGTTTCGGCGAACACGTAGAGCAGGAACACATCGTTGGCGCTACGCCGCGACAGCCAGAACATCGTCGCGTCGCGCGGAGCCATCCTGGTCATCCGGCAACGATAGGCCACCCCTGAGAAGGCCCCGAGTCCTACCGACCCGGGGCCCGTACTGCCGACTCGTTGCGCACAGCGCGGCTCAGCCGCGGGCGAACTCTCCCGCGGTGACATCGGCTAGAAACGCCCGCCAGTCTCCCGGTCCGAAGGCCAGCACGGGACCACGGCCGCGATCCTTGGTGTCGCGGACCGCGACTTCGCCGCCGGCGAGAAAGGCCACTTCCACGCAGTTCCCATCGGGTCCGCTGTAGGTGCTCTTCCGCCACACAGCGTCCGTCACATCAACTTCCACGGCACATGCTCCTTTGCTTCATCGAGAACGGGATTACTCCTGGAATCGTTGAACATTCCGATTTACGGCGTGACCGATGAGTTACTTCGTGGCAGACACAGCACTGCCACACGGTGCGCGCAACAGATCGGCACGAACCAGCGCATCGAGGCGTTTGCGCCTCCGGGGGCTGCCCCCGCGGAAGAGACACTAGCAGGTCTTCCGCAAGTTTGCGGATGAGAATTTGCTTTCTCATATCTGTTTGCCAAGCTTGCGAAGCTTCGTGTTTGCGGGGGCATTGCCAGGCCCTCATACCCATTCCTGAACCCGTTGACACATCTGGATTTACTTCCATGTGATTGGTCCGTGATACGTCAATTTCCATCTCGTCCCAGCCGCCCCACGCGCACCATCGGCGCCGGGCGTGGATCATGGGGGAATGATCTCCCGTGACCGCGACGCCGCAGGTCGTGCCCGTAACGACCGCCCCAGGGACCGACTCGGCAGACCGCTACCGCCCGGCAGTCCCGGGGTGGCCCGAATTCCCGACGACCTCGACTTGGCGCCCCAGCAAACTCTGGCCTTCGCTCAGCAACTGCTGGACGACGGTTTGGCATTCAACGCGCACGAGGTATTGGAGGCCGCCTGGAAGAACGGGCCGGTTGCCGAGCGGATGCTCTGGCAGGGCCTGGCGCAGTACGCGGTCGGGATCACCCACATCCAGCGCGGGAACACCAAGGGCGCGGGGCTGCTGCTGCGCCGCGCGAGCGAGCG
Source organism: Nocardia sp. SSK8 (assembly GCF_037034205.1). Classification (NCBI taxonomy): domain Bacteria; kingdom Bacillati; phylum Actinomycetota; class Actinomycetes; order Mycobacteriales; family Nocardiaceae; genus Nocardia; species Nocardia sp. SSK8. The sequence goes on along the minus strand of NZ_JBAGKD010000006.1, from coordinate 340,032 downwards.
GCTGGACGCCTATCCGGCGAATGCCCAGCAGCACGAGGTGGACCGCGCCGGGCTCATCGCGCACGCGCGCACGCTGCTGTCGGCCCTCGACGCCGGTGCGCCGATCGCCGAGGACCAGCTGAGCCCGAGCCTGCGCCGCGAGCCCACCTAGACTGAGCTGATGCCAGCAGGCCGCTACGCCCCCAGCCCCTCGGGTGAGCTGCATCTGGGGAATCTGCGCACCGCGATCCTGGCCTGGCTGTTCGCCCGCACCACCGAACGCGAGTTCCTGCTCCGCGTAGACGATCTGGACCGGGTGCGCCCCGGCGCGGCCGAGACCCAGCTCGCCGACCTCGCCGCGATCGGCATCGACTGGGACGGTCCGGTGGTGTGGCAGTCCGAGCGGCTACCCGGCTACGCCGCCGCTGTCGCCGAACTCACCGCGGCGGGGCGCACCTATGAATGTTTCTGCACCCGCCGCGAAATCCAGCAGGCCGCCACCGCGCCGCACGGCCCGATGGGCGCCTATCCCGGCACCTGCCGCGAGCTCACCGAGACCGAGCGCGCGCGGCGCCGGGCCGAAGGCCGCCGGGCCGCAATCAGATTGCGCGCCGAGGTGGCCGAGTTCGAGGTCGTCGATCTGCTGCACGGCCGATATCGCGGCGCCGTCGACGATTTGGTGCTGCGCCGCGGCGACGGTGTTCCCGCTTACAACCTGACGGTGGTCGTCGACGATGCCGCCCAGGGCGTCGACCAGGTGGTTCGCGGGGACGATCTGCTGCCGTCCACCCCACGTCAGGCCTACCTCGCCGAGCTGCTCGGACTCGCGGTGCCCACCTACGCGCACGTGCCGCTGGTGCTCAACGCCGAGGGCAAACGGCTGGCCAAACGCGACGGGGCGGTGACCCTTTCGGACCAACGCGCCAAGGGCAACACGCCGGAGGATGTGGTGTCCGCGATCGCCGCTTCGCTCGGCTACACCGCCCGCACGACCGCCGAGCTCCGCGAAGTTTTCGACGCCGCCCGTATCCCGGGAAAACCGTGGATACTCGAGCCCGACGGGTTGTTCCGACCTGACCGATGTCCGTAACGTACGCATCGACCGATCTCTAGATCATGACGAGGACTAATTTATGACCAGCGGTGGTTACGACCCCAATCAGTACCCGCAGGGCGGTCAGCCCGGCGGCTACGGCCAGGACCCCTACGGCCAGCAGCAGCCGGGTTACGGGCAGCAGCAGCCGGGCTACGGCCAGCAGCCGGGTTACGGGCAGCAGCCCCCGGCGTACGGCCAGCAGCCCGCCTACGGCGCGGCCGACCCGTACGGTCAGCAGCAGCCTGCCTACGGCCAGGACCCCTACGGCCAGCAGCCCGCGTACGGGCAGCAGTACGGCGCACAGGGATTCGGTGGCGTGCTGCCCGCTGATCTGGGCACCCGCTTCGGCGCGCGCTTCATCGACGCCCTGATCGTCGGTATCCCGCTGGCCATCGTGAACTTCTTCCTGCCTGCCGGTTTCGCCACGGCCATCATCATCTCGGCGCTGTCGTCCCTCGCGCTGGTGGGCTACAACGTCGCGCTCGAGGTGACCCAGGGCGCGACCGTCGGCAAGAAGCTGCTCGGCCTGCGCGTGGTCGCCCCCGGTGGCGCCCCCAACCTGACCCCCGAGCAGTCCATCAAGCGCAACGCGTTCCTGATCCCGCAGATCATCTACTGCATCGGCGGTCTGGTGACCTTCGGTCTGATGATCTACATTGCGGTCACCATCAACCAGGACCCGAACAAGCAGGGCTGGCACGACAAGCTCGCCGGCGGCACCCAGGTCGTCAAGGGCTGATCAGCACCCGCGTAAAGCGACAGGGGCACTTCCGGATTTTCCGGAAGCGCCCCTGTTTCGTTCGATGATCAGTACGTAGAACTCGAGTCGAGTCCGCCCACGACGCCGAGCACGACCACCAGGATCAGGTACAGCACCCAGCCCACGATCGCGAGCGCGCCGATCCAGATCCCGGCCTGCGCCATACCGCGACCTTCACCGCCCCGCTCCTTGATCTGGTTGAGCGCCATCACCCCGAGGATGATGCCGACGATCGAGCCCAGACCGCAGCTGCAGAAGCCGATCAGCGAGGACACCAGCGCGCCGATGGCCAGGCCGTTGGTGCCCTGCGGCGGCGGGTACGCGCCATAGGGCTGGTAGCCCGGGCCCGGGTAGCCGCCGTAACCGGGCTGCTGGGGGTACTGGCCGGGGGGCGGTTGCTGCTGGTAGTTCGGGTACTGCGGCTGCGACGGCGGCGGCACGGGCTGCTGATAGTCCGGCTGCTTCGACAGCGACGGCGGCGGCGCGGGCTGCTGCGGATACTGCGGCGCGGAGGGGTAGCTCGGAGGCTGGGACGGCTGCGGATGCTGCGGCACCGAACCCGGCGCGCCGGACTCCGGCGACACGCCGGAGCCGCCGTACTGCTTCCACCACTCGTCGGAATCGCCGGGATTCGTCATTGGTACAGCGTATTCCACAACCTGCGACCATGACGTACCGCGACCTTGGTTGGATAGACCCCGTGACTGATGCAAACTCGCTCGACAAACCCGCCGGAACTGGGCGCCCCGCGCCGGAACACGCGGCATTCGCCCAGGCTGCGCGGGGGTTCTATCCGGTGATCGTCGCGTTCTTCACCGCGACGCTGATCATCTCCAATATCTGCGCCACCAAGGGCGTCGAGCTGTTCGCCGACCTGTCGGTGACGCTGGGCCCGGTGCAGATCCTGCCGCTGGTCACCGACGGCGCCTTCTTCCTGTTCCCGCTGGCCTACATCCTCGGCGACGTGCTCAGCGAGGTCTACGGTTTCCGCGCCACCCGCCACGCCATCTACACCGGCTTCGGCGCGCTGCTGCTCACCGTCGCCTGCTTCTGGGTGACCATCCAGCTCCCGCCCGCTGGCTTCTACGAGAACCAGGAAGCCCTGCGCACCGTCCTGGGCACCACCCCGCAGCTGGTGCTGGCCGGACTGGCCGGGTACTTCGTGGGTCAGCTGCTCAACTCGGCCACCCTGGTGCTGATCAAGGAACGCACCAAGGAGAAGCACCTGTGGGCCCGCCTGATCGGCTCCACCGTGATCGGCGAGTTCGCCGACACCCTCATCTTCTGCTCCATCGCCGCGACCGCCATCGGCATCGACTCCTGGCAGACGTTCGTCAACTACGTCATCGTCGGCTTCGTCTGGAAGACCCTGGTCGAGGTCCTGGTCATGCCGATCACCTACCGCGTCATCGCCTTCCTCAAGAAGGCCGAACCGAGCTACGCTCCCGCCCCCGCCGACGCACTGCACGACTGATTCCGCCACGGACCGCACTCCCAGCCCCGCACCCGCGACCCCGAGGAGCGGCGGCGCGCAGCGCCACCTTAGATCGCGAGCGCAGGCTGGTAGTGCGGGAGGCTGCTAGGCGCTGGGCGCTTTGATGCGGCCCTGCCAGCGACCGAGGAACTCCGCCTTGAATTCGTCGAAGTAGCCGCCGTCGATGCTCTCGCGGATCCGGTCGACCAGCCGGACCGTGAAGCGCTCATTGTGGATCGTGCACAGCGTCGCCGAGAGCATCTCCTTGCCCTTGAACAGGTGGTGCAGATAGGCGCGGGTGTAGTGCGCGCAGGTATAGCAGTCGCAGTTCTCGTCGATGGGCGTGAAGTCGCGGCGGAAGCGGCTGGTGTTGATGTTGAACCGCCCCTCGTCGACGTAGATGGCCGCGTTGCGGGCCACCCGCGAGGGGTTCACGCAGTCGAAGGTGTCGGCGCCGTTCTCGATGGCGGTGAACATGTCCTCGGGTTCGCTGATGCCGAGCATGTGCCGGGGCTTGGCCTCGGGCAGCTCGTCGCAGCACCAGCCGACGATGGTGCCGAGGTTGTGCTTCTCCAGCGCGCCGCCGATGCCGTAGCCGTCGAATTCGGTGCCGCCCGCACCACGGATCGACTCCAGCTCGCGACAGGCCTTGCGCCGCAGGTCCTCGTACTGCGCGCCCTGGATCACCGCGAACAGCGCCTGGTACGGGCGGTGGCCGCGGGCGAGGGTGAGGCGTTCGTGCTCGTCGATGCAGCGCTGGGCCCACTCGTGCGTGCGCTGGAGCGATTTCTCCTGGTAGCCGCGGGTGTTCATCAGCGTGGTGAGCTCGTCGAAGGCGAACATGATGTCGGCGCCGAGCTCGTGCTGGATGCCCATCGACACCTCGGGGGTGAAGCGGTGCTTGGAGCCGTCCAGGTGCGAGCGGAAGGTGACGCCGTCATCGTCGACGGTGGCCAGCCGCTCCTTGCCCGCCGCGATCACCTGATCGGAGCGGATGTCGACCGACTCCATCGCCAGCACCTTCTTGAACCCCACACCCAGCGACATCACCTGGAACCCGCCGCTGTCAGTGAACGTCGGCCCGGCCCAGTTCATGAACGCGCCCAGCCCACCGGCCGCGTCGACGATGTCGGAGCCCGGCTGCAGGTACAGGTGATAGGCGTTGGCCAGCAGCGCCTGCGCCCCCAGCTCCTTCATCGTCTCCGGCAGCACCGCCTTCACCGAGGCCTTGGTCCCCACCGGAATGAACGCGGGCGTGGAGATCTCCCCGTGCGGGGTGCTGATCACCCCGGTCCGGCCGTGCCGCCCACCCTCGAGCCGGGCACCGACCTTGAACGCGAATTCGCTGGAATCAGCCACCCGCCCATCGTGCCAGTGCCGCCGATCCACCCGAACCCAGCCCCGCACCCGCGACCCCCCGGAGCCGCGACCCGAGCGCACCAGCGCTCCAAAAACACCGAAACACTCCAAGTCCGCCATGACCGCACTCCCAGCCCCGCACCCGCGACCCCGAGGAGCGGCGGCGCGCAGCGCCGGTCGCGGCCGGGTCGCCGGTCAGGCGCCGCGGCGTAGGCGACGAAGGAGCAAGCCGCGGTGCCTGACCGGCGGCCCTCCAGGGGCCGCGACCTCGAGCGCGCCAGCGCTCCAACAACACAAGCTCAATCAATCACAGCCGCGAACTGGGCGTTGTAGAGGTTGTAGTACGCGCCGCGCTCCTCCAGGAGACGCTCGTGGTTGCCGTGTTCGACGATACGGCCCTTGTCCATGACCACGATCAGGTCCGCGTCGCGGATGGTGGAGAGGCGGTGCGCGATGACGAAGCTGGTCCGGTCCCGGCGCAGGGCGGCGGTGGCGTGCTGGACCAGTGACTCGGTGCGGGTGTCGACCGAGCTGGTCGCCTCGTCCAGGACCAGGATCGACGGCTTGGCCAGGAAGGCGCGCGCGATGGTGATCAGCTGCTTCTCGCCCGCACTCACCCCGCCACCCTCTTCGTCGATGACGGTGTCGTAGCCGTTGGGCAGGGCGTGCACGAACCGGTCGACGTAGGCGGCGCGGGCCGCAGCGAGGATGTCCTCCTCGGTGGCGGTCGGGTTGCCGTAGGCGATGTTCTCGCGGATGGTGCCCTTGAACAGCCAGGTGTCCTGCAGCACCATGCCGATGCGTTCGCGCAGGTGGTCGCGGGTGATGGTGGTGATATCGACGTCGTCGATGGTGATGGCGCCCGCGTCGAGCTCGTAGAAGCGCATGAGCAGGTTGACCAGCGTGGTCTTGCCCGCGCCGGTCGGCCCGACGATGGCGACCACGTGGCCCGGCTCGGCGACCAGCGAGAGCCGCTCGATGATCGGTGTGTCCGGCTCGTACCCGAACGACACCGCCTCGAACTCCACCCGGCCGCGATCGACCGGGCGCGCGTTCTCCACCAGCGGGTCGGGGCTCTGTTCCTCGGCGTCGAGGATCTCGAAGATCCGCTCGGCCGAGGCCACGCCGGACTGCAGCAGATTCGCCATCGCGCCGATCTGGGTGAGCGGCTGACTGAACTGGCGCGAGTACTGGATGAAGGCCTGCACCTCACCCAGCGACAGATTGCCGGTGGCCACCCGCAGACCGCCGACCAGCGCGATGAACACGAAGTTCACGTTCCCGAGGAACATGATCGCGGGCATGATCAGGCCGGAGATGAACTGCGCCTTGAAGCTGGCGTCATAGAGCTTGCGGTTGCGCTTGTCGAACTCCGCGCCCACCTCGCGGCTGCGCCCGAACGCGGTGATGATCTCGTGGCCGGTGTAGGCCTCCTCGACCGCGGCGTTCACCTCGCCGGTGTATTTCCACTGGTCGACGAAGTGCGGCTTGGACCGCTTGGCGATCTGGGCGGTGACCACGATCGCCGCGGGCACGGTGAGCAGCGCGATCAGCGCCAGCAGCGGCGAGATCCAGAACATCATGATCAGGATGCCGATCACGGTGAACAGCGAGGTCAGCAGCTGGCTCATGGTCTGCTGCAGGCTCTGCGAGACATTGTCGACGTCGTTGGTGACGCGGCTGAGCACGTCACCGCGCGGGGCGGTGTCGAAGTAGCGCAGCGGGAGCCGGTGCAGTTTGTTCTCCACCTCGTCGCGCAGCCGCTTGACCGTGCGGTTGATGACGATATTGAGCAGGTAGCCCTGCAACCAGCCGAACAGCGCGGCCGCGATATAGAGGGCGAGCACCACCAGCAGAACCTGGCGCACGGCGTCGAAATCGATGCCGGTCCCCGGGATGACGTTCATCGCCGAGAGCATGTCGGCGCGGGTGTTCTCCCCCTGCTGACGCAGCAGCTCGACGGTCTGGTCCTTGCTCAGCCCCGGTTCGAGCTGCTTGCCGACGAACCCGTCGAACACCAGGTTGGTGGCCTTGCCCAGCAGATACGGGCCGAGCGTATTGAGCACCACCGAGGTGATCACCAGGGCGATGATGGTTCCCACGTACACCCGCTCGGGGGCGAGTCTGCGCAGCAGCCGCTTCAGCGACGGGCCGAACGATTTGGCCTTGGTCCCCGGTGCGCCGGGAACGGGTGCGGGCCTCATCGAGCCTCCTCCGCGCTGAGCTGGGACTCGACGATCTCGCGGTATTCCGGACATCGCCGCATCAACTCGTCATGGGTGCCGATACCGGCCATGGCGCCGTCTTCCAGGACGACGATCTGGTCGGCGTCGCGAATGGTCTGGATGCGCTGGGCCACGATGATCACCGAGGCGTCGGCGGTCTCGGGCTTGAGCGCCGCGCGCAGCCGCGCGTCGGTGGCGACATCGAGCGCCGAGAACGAATCGTCGAACAGGTAGACGCGCGGCCTGCGCACCAGCGCGCGGGCGATACACAGCCGCTGTCGCTGCCCACCGGAGACAGTGGTGCCGCCCTGGGCGACCGGGGTGTCTAGGCCCTGCGGCATCTCGCGCACGAAATCGGCCGCCTGGGCGACCTCGAGCGCGCGCCACAGCTCCTCGTCGGTGGCCTCGGGCTTGCCGTAGCGCAGGTTGGTCGCGATGGTGCCGGAGAACAGATACGCCTTCTGCGGCACCAGGCCGATCTCGGCGCGCAGCTCCTCGAGGTCGAGCTGTCGCACATCGGTGCCGCCCACATAGACCGCGCCGTCGGTGACATCGATGAGGCGCGGGATCAGATTGAGCAGCGTGGTCTTGCCGGACCCGGTCGAGCCGACGATCGCGGTGGTCGTGCCCGGTTCCACGGTGAATCGGATGCCACACAGCACCGGCTTCTCCGCGCCGGGGAAGGCGAACTCGGCGAACCGCAGATCGACGGTGGCCGGGTCACCGGCGAAGGGCTGCGGCAGCTTCGGCGGCCGCACCGAGGACTCGGTCTCGAGCACCCCGCCGATCCGGTCGGCCGAGACCGCCGCGCGCGGGGCCATCATGGCCAGGAACGAGGCCATCATGACGGCCATCAGGATCTGCATGATGTAGGACAGCATCGCGGTGAGCGAGCCGATCTGCATGGTGCCGTTGTCGACGTGGTGGCCACCGAACCAGATCACCGCGACGGCGGTCAGATTGCTGATCAACATCACCGTCGGGAACATCAAAGCCATCAGCTTGCCCACCCGCAGCGAGGCATCGGTGAGTGAACGGTTGGCGGTCCCGAAACGCCAGATCTCCTGACGCTCGCGCACGAACGCGCGCACCACCCGGATGCCGGTGATCTGCTCGCGCAGCACCCGGTTGACCTCGTCGATGCGCGCCTGCATCTGCCGGAACCCCGGCACCATCCTGGCCACGATGGTGCCCATCGCCAGGGCCAGCGCGGGCACCGCGATGAGCAGCAGCCAGGACAGCCCGAGGTCCTCGCGCAGCGCCATGATGATGCCGCCGATACACATGATGGGGGCCATCACCAGAATGGTCACCGACATCACGATCAGCAGCTGGACCTGCTGGATGTCATTGGTCGAGCGGGTGATCAGCGAGGGCGCGCCGAACATGCCGACCTCGCGCGCGGAGAACGTCTCCACCCGGTGCAGCACCCCGCCGCGCATGTCCCGGCCCGCGCCCATCGCCGCCTGCGCGCCGAAGTACACCGAGGCCGCCGAGGCCACGATCTGCACGCAGCTCACCGCCAGCATCCACAGGCCGGTGGTCCAGATGTAGCCGATATCGCCCACGGTGACGCCGTTGTCGATGAGGTCGGCGTTGAGACTGGGCAGGTAGAGCATCGCGATGACCGAGATCAGCTGGAGTACGAGAACCCCGGCCAGCTGGGCGCGGTACGGGGCCAGGTAGGTCCGCAGCAGGGAGATCAACATGATGGTCGCAGGCTACCGCGTGCCGATCACCGACGCCGCCGACTTTTACCTGCGCTATGGACAACCTCGCCCAGGCGATGAATCAGGCGCCCGCGGGGGTGCGCGGTTCGCGCCGGACCCACGCGCCGGGGTCGGCGACGAGCTCCGCGACGAAGTCCGGCAGCTGGTCGGCGGCGATATCGGCGATCGAGACATTCTCGAGCACCGCGCGGATATTGACCCGCAGCGCGATCCACACCCGCTGCAATGGTTCGGCCGCGCCGGGGTAGCGCACGTCCTCGGGCCGCTGCCCGCGCACCGAGGCCAGCGGCGACTCCACCGCGCGGATCACGTCGGCCACCGAGATCTCGGTGGCGGCCCGGCCGAGCCGGTAGCCGCCGTCGGGTCCGCGCCTGCTCAGCACGAGCTCGGCGCGACGCAGCTCGGCCAGCACCGATTCGAGCACCTTGGGCGGAATCTGCGCGGCCGCCGCGATGGCTTCGGCCTTGACGACCCCGTCGGCCGCGGCGAGCTCGAGTAGCGTTCGCACCGCGAAATCGACCCTGGCGGTGATATGCACGGGTTCGAACTTACGCGGTGCCGCACGCGGTCAGGACGCAGGTCGCCGCGTCTAGGAGGGTCTTCTCCACCATCTCGTCGCTGGCGCCGGGGGCCAGCTCACTCGACAGCAGCGCCACCCCGAGCACCTCGATGGCCGCCGAGGCGCGCAGCTTGGACTCCTGCGTCGGCTCCGGCCCGGCCAGCCACAACCGCAGCTCACGGGTGGGTTCCATCAGGTCCGGATAGCGGTCGGCGATGGCGTTGACGATGGCGGCGGTGTCGCGCACGCACAGCGCACCGGCGTCGCGATGCCGGATCATGCCGCGCAGGTAGGTGCGCAGGACCGCGCGGATGCCCTCGTTGTCGTAGGGCACGGCGTCGATGTCGGTGACGATGTCGCGCATGTGGTCGATGATCGGGTCGATGATCGCCAGCAGCAGGTCCAGCTTCGAGGCGTAGTGGTAGTACAGCGAGGCCTTCGTGATTCCCACCACATCGGCGACTTCCCGCAGACTGGTCTGCTCGAAACCCTTGGCGGCGAAAAGCTGGACCGCGGCATCGCGGATCGCCTGCTTGGTGCCGCCACCTGCGGAAACGGTGTCGACGGCGTCTCGGGCAGTCATGCGCCAATCCTCCCATCAATTGATGTGGCCCGCGGCAACCCCCAAGAAATCGAGGTTGCCTCTCCACTTAACTGATCGGTAGTCTACCTACCGCACGGTAGGCAGATAAATCGACGATGTGGAGGCGGGGCACGTGTCCGTATACCTGTACAGATGGGGAAAGTTCGCTTTCCGCCGTAAATGGATCGTGTTGCCGGTCTGGTTGTTGCTGTTCGTGCTGCTGGGCGGCGCGGGCGCCGCCCTCAGCAAGCCGATGAGCAATGACTTCAGCATGCCCGAGCTCCCCTCGGCGCGCGCCAACGAGATCCTCGACAAGCACTTCCCCGGCATGTCCGAGCAGTTCGCGCTCGACGCCGTCGCCGGTACCTACGTCATCGGCGCGCCGGAAGGCCAGAAGCTCACCGACCCGGCCAACCGCGCCGCGATCGAAGCCTTCATCGCGAAGCTCACCGAGCTCGACATCGTCGACCACGAGAAGCCGCTGATGAGCCCGGTCGAGATGGCCGAGAAGATGGGCTGCCTGGCCGACCCCGATCCGTCGCAGTGTTCGGGTGCCCCGCTCAACGTGCTGAGCGACACCGCGCCCGACACCGTCGCGATCCTGAACGTGCCCTTCGCCATCGACACCGTCACCGATGTCACCGAGGCGAACCGCGAGGCCGCCTACGAGGTGGGTGCCGAGGCCCGCGCCGCCGGTCTGACCGTCGAGGTCAGCGGCTCGGTCGCGATGACCCAGGAACAGCCGAGCGGCAAGTCCGAGATGATCGGCATGGGCGTGGCCCTGGTCGTCATGGTCGTCGCCTTCGGTGCCCTGGTCGCCGCGGTCGTCCCGATCGTCACCGCCATCGTCGGCCTCGGTGCGGCCACCTCGCTGATCATGCTCGGCACCTCGGTCATGCAGGTGCCCGGCTTCACCACCTTCCTGGCCTCGATGATCGGTATCGCGCTGTCGATCGACTACGCGCTGTTCATCGTCTCGCGCTACAAGCACGAACTGGCCGTGCGTGATTCGGCCGAAGAGGCCGCGGGTACCGCGCTGGGCACCGCCGGTTCGGCCGTGGTGTTCGCCGGTCTGACCGTGATCATCGCGCTCGGCGCGCTGGGCATCGTCGGCGTGCAGTTCTTGACCTTCATGGGGCTGGGTGGCGCCATCGCGGCCGGTTTCGCCGTGCTCACCGCCATCACCCTGATGCCCGCGCTGATGGGCGCCTTCGGCAAGTACCTGTTCCGGCCGAAGCTGCCGATCGTCGCCCAGCACGATCCCGAGGACGAGAGCTCGGTCACCAACGGCCAGCGCTTCGCCCGCCTGATCGGCAAGGCCCCCTGGGTCGCGCTGATCCTGTCGGTGCTCGCGCTCGGCGCCCTGGCCGCCCCCGCGGCCAACCTGAACCTCGGCCTGCCCGGCGAGGACAGCCTGCCCACGACCTCCACCGTGCGTAAGGCCTACGACCTGCGCACCGAGGGCTTCGGCGAGGGCAGCAACGGTGTGCTCATGGTCGTCGCGGATCTCACCGCGGTGCCCGAGGCCCAGCGCGACGAAGCGGTCACCGCGCTGCGCGACAAGCTCGACTCCTACGAGCAGATGGACTACGTCACCGCGCCGCAGTGGAACGAGTCCAAGCAGGGCGTCATGCTCAACGGCGTGCCGAAGCAGGGCCCGAACAACCAGGACACCAAGGACCTGGTGGCCGAGGCCCGCGGCGCCGAAGCCGACCTGAAGGCGCAGTACGGCATGGAGTACGGCATCACCGGCACCACCGCCATCTACGCCGATGTCGACCACGTGCTGCTCAGCAAGATCCTGCCGTACCTGGCGATCGTCGCCGGTGCCGCGTTCGTGCTGCTGATCCTGGTGTTCCGCTCGATCCTGGTACCGCTCACCGCCGCGCTCGGCTTCCTGCTCTCCATGGCGGCCACCTTCGGCGCGACCGTGCTGATCTTCCAGGAGGGCGCGTTCGGCCTGATCGAGGACCCGCAACCGCTGGTCAGCTTCATGCCGATCATGCTGATCGGCCTGGTGTTCGGTCTGGCGATGGACTACCAGGTGTTCCTGGTGACCCGGATGCGCGAGGAGTTCGTGCACGGCAAGTCGCCCAAGGACGCCATGGTCTCGGGTTACCACCACGGTGCCCGCGTGGTGACCGCCGCGGCGATCATCATGATCTCGGTGTTCGGCTCGTTCATCATGGAGACCGATGTGACCGCCAAGTCCTTCGGCTTCGCGCTGGCCGCCGGTGTCGCCATCGACGCCTTCGTGGTCCGCATGGTGATCGTGCCCGCGCTGCTGGTGATCATGGGCAAGTGGTCCTGGTGGATCCCGAAGTGGCTCGACCGCGTCCTGCCCGATATCGACGTCGAGGGCGCCAAGCTCGAACAGCTGCGCACCCAGAACGCCGAGACGGTGAAGCAGCCGATTCCGGTCGGCTGATCCCCGCGTGAAAGTTCGCGACCCCCGCACTCCCGGAGTGCGGGGGTCGCGTCGTTTCCGTCGTTAGACTCAGGACTTAGCTCGACCCGGCTGTATCTCCAGATCCGCTCATCGCGAGGAGAAAACCGTGTCCGTCTATCTGTACCGGTGGGGCAAGCTGGCCTTTCGCCGCAAGTGGATCGTGCTGCCCGTCTGGTTGATCTGTTTCCTGGTGCTCGGCGGCCTCGGCGCCCAGCTGCAGAAACCGATGACCGACGATTTCAGCATGCCCAACCTCCCCTCGGAGCGGGCCACCGAGATCCTCGACATACACTTCCCCGGCATGTCCGAGGCCTTCGCCTTCGACGCGGTGACCGGCACCTACGTCATCGGCGCGCCCGCCGGGCAGAAACTCACCGACCCGGCCAACCGGGAACAGGTGACCGCGCTGATCGGCAGGCTCGAGCAGCTCGACATCGTCGATCACAGCGAACCGATCGTCGACCCGATCACCGCCACCGAGGAAATGGGTTGCCTCACCGCGCAACCCGACCCGTCGACCTGTAGCGCCGCCCCGCTGAACGTGCTGAACAAGACCGCACCGGAGACGGTCGCCTTCCTCAGTGTCCCGTTCACCATCACCGATTTCGCCGACATCACCGCCGAGGATCGCGAGGCCGCCTACGCCGTGGGCGACGCGGCCCGCGCGGCCGGGCTGACCGTCGAGATCAGCGGCACCATCGCGATGGAGCAGGAGATGCCCTCGGGCAAGTCCGAGATGATCGGTATGGCGGTGGCCCTGGTGGTCATGGTGGTGGCCTTCGGCGCGATCGTCGCGGCGTTCGTCCCGATCATCACCGCCATCGTCGGCCTCGGCGCGGCGACCTCGCTGATCTTCCTGTCCACCTCGGTGCTCTCGGTGCCGAGCTTCACCACCTTCCTGGCCTCGATGATCGGCATCGCGCTGTCGATCGACTACGCGCTGTTCATCGTCTCGCGCTACAAACACGAACTGGCGGTCCAGGATTCGGCCGAGGAAGCCGCGGGCACCGCGCTCGGCACCGCGGGTTCGGCGGTGGTGTTCGCCGGGCTGACCGTCATCATCGCGCTGGTCGGGCTGAGCATCGTCGGGGTGCGGTTCCTGACCTTCATGGGTCTGGGCGGCGCGGTCGCGGCCGCGTTCGCCGTGCTCACCGCCATCACACTCATGCCCGCGCTGCTCGGCGCGTTCGGCAAGGCGCTGTTCAAGCCGAAGCTGCCGCTGATCGCCCAGCACGATCCCGAGGACGACACCATCGTCAGCAACGGCACCCGGGTGGCGCGCGCGATCGCCAAGTTCCCCGCGGTCACCATGGTGCTGGCCATCGTGGTGCTCGGCCTGCTGGCCGCGCCCGCGCTGAACCTGAATCTGGGCCTGCCCGGCGAGGACAGCCTGGCCAAGACCACCACCGTGCGCAAGGCCTACGATCTGCGCACCGAGGGGTTCGGCGAGGGCAGCAACGGCGTCCTCCAGATCGCCGTCGACCTCAGCGAGACACCCCCCGACCAGCGCGCCGACGCCCTGACCGCGCTACGCGCCAAGCTGGCGTCCTACCCCGACATGGAGCTGGTCACCGAGCCGCAGCTGAGCCAGGACGGCGCGGGCGCGCTGATCAACGGCATCCCCCGCTCGGGCCCCAACGACCAGTCCACCAAGGATCTGGTGCAGTCGGCCCGTGACGCGGAAGCCGAGCTCAACGACCAGTACCAGATCTCCTACGGCATCACCGGCACCACCGCCATCTACGCCGATATCGACCACGTGCTGCTGAGCAAGATCGTCCCGTACATGGCGATCGTGGCGGGCGCCGCGTTCATCCTGCTGATCCTGGTGTTCCGCTCGATCCTGGTGCCGCTCACCGCCGCGCTCGGCTTCCTGCTCTCCATGGCGGCCACCTTCGGCGCGACCGTGCTGATCTTCCAGGAGGGCAAATTCGGCCTGATCAGCGATCCCCATCCGCTGGTCAGCTTCCTGCCGATCATGCTGATCGGCTTGGTATTCGGCCTCGCGATGGACTACCAGGTGTTCCTGGTGACCCGCATGCGCGAGGAATACGTGCACGGCGCGTCCCCCACCGACGCGGTCATCAAGGGCTATCACCACGGCGCGCGCGTGGTGACCTCCGCGGCGATCATCATGATCTCGGTGTTCGGCTCGTTCCTGCTGGAAACCGACGTCACCGCCAAGTCCATGGGCTTCGCCCTGGCCGCGGGCGTGGCGCTGGACGCCTTCGTCGTCCGGATGATCCTCATCCCCGCCCTGCTCGTGCTGCTGGGCAAGTGGGCCTGGTGGATGCCGCGCTGGCTGGACAAGATCGTCCCCGACATCGACGTCGAGGGCGCCCGCCTACGCGAACTGCAACAGCACGAGAAGGTCGCCGTCCCGGTGGGTTCCTGACCACCACGGGTTTTCGGCCGCCTCGAACCCGAAGGGCGAGACGTAACGGCGAAGCCGGAGTATCGCCCTTCGGGTTCGAGGCCCAAGGGGCCGAAAACCCCGCGGCGCCAGCCGCCCATGTTCACTGACTGGGTTGCGGTACCTGGCACTCCGTGACTTTGGGGTTCAGCCCGATGTAGTTGGTCGGTCCGGCGGCGGCCGTCACCGCGATCGTCGCCCAATCCGAGCATTCCCGCGGCAGCTTGGCGAAGTAGTGCCGCTGTCCCGCGGCGAGCAGCCCCACCGCCACCCACCCCAAGACGACGAGAACCAAGAGCTTCCCCCCGAGCCCGATCCCGGACTTCGCGGGTGGCGGCTGTCGCCCGCGCATAATCATCGTTCCTTCCCGGATTTCGGTACTACCAGTCTATTACGCACCACGGCGCCACACGCCCGCCACGGCAATCACCCAGGTCCGGTTTGCGCAACCCGGCACGAACACCCTCCTCCAGCGAACCTGGCCGGAAGCCGTCCGGAGACTACGCCTCGCCTTCATCGTGCTGCCGAGCGCGGTCGCGGCGATCTCCACCGTGGCCGTCCTGGCGATCGGACTGCTGGGCGCGCCGACGACGATCCTGTTCGTGGCGCTTCCGCTGCACATCCTCGCCGTTGTGATACCCCCGCTCCTCGCCCTCCGGCGCCTGCGGCGCGGACTGTGGCCCATGGACGCGTGGTATCGGGCGTCGGACGGAATCCGGGCGCAGGCATGGATTCTCGTCATCGAGTCCGCGCTGGCCGGTTTCCTGGGATACCGCGGCTGGCCCGTCCTGCCGGTCCTCGCGGTCCTGGCTTTCATCGTCCGCCGCGTGAGCTTGTTCCTCGCCGGAAAGGCCGGAATAGCAATCCATCCAGTAGACGCCCTGTACCGCGCCGAGTCCGACGACGAAATCGACCTCTACGCCGACGGCGGATACGACAACAACAATCTGCTGGTCCTCGTCCGGGTCTACCTCGCAGCCGACAGGATTTCGCTTCGCTCGTGGACCAAGCGACCCGAGCGGCCGACAAGACTAAACGCGCAGGCCTACTATGTCGGTGTCGAGGACGAAACCACCCTGCTCGAGCTGCCGTTCGACCGCATTCGTGACGTGACCCTCTGGACATTCCCCCCGGGGTACACCCAGCACCGCTGGTTCATCACCCCCGATGGCAAACCCCTCTACAACAACAAGATCTCCACCGCGATCCTGCTGTCGACCACCGACCCCAACCTGCCCGTATTCACCATCCCCACCCCGGACGCAGCCGTCCTGACCGAAGTCGTCCGGCGACGCATCCATCACTACCACCGCAGGTAGCGACCCGAATCGGAACCCGATGGAACCAGACCGGCGGTCATGCCACGGCGATCGACGGTTACGGAGATGAGATCGAGAAGGCGGCCGAGGCCGCCCGCTATCTCACCATGACCACCGACGGCTACGGCGTCTACGGGCAGCCGGTAGCCCTCATGCTCCAGGGCCTCCAGGTGCCGAAGCCGTGGCGCTCACCGCGCTCGGTGTCTCCCTGCACAGCGCGGGCGACAAGCTGCGCTTCGCGGCCGGCCAGCTCGGCACCTGGATGCTCGAACACGTCAAACCGCTCCGGGAAGCGTTCAATTCGCTGGCGGGAGATCCCGACCTGATCAAGTCGTACGCGCAGTCGTGGACGAATATCGGCGGCAGCCTGTCCCAGTCCGCGACGAATCTCGCGTCCTCGGTGAAGAACGAAACCGCGGACTGGTCCGGCGCCGCGGGCGACGCCTACCGGACTCTCGGCGCCAGCCTCACGACTCTCACGCAGGTCATGGGCAAGGGCGCGGAGGCTCTGTCGACTCTGACCACCGCCGCGGCCGAGCTGGTCAACGGCGTCCGCACGGCGGTCCGAGACCTGCTCGGTTCGCTGGCGGGTGCCCTGGTCAGCTGGGCGATCCAGGAATTGGCCTCGCTCGGCACCGCCACGCCGGCGGTAATCGCCCAGGCGATAGCGCGGATCGCGGCCATCGTGGCCAAACTCCTCACCCAGTTGGCGAAGAGCCTCAAATCGATCACCACCTATCTGGCGTCGATCCGCGATCTGATCGATGGCGCGTACCGCACGGTGACGGCCCTGACTTCGTCCCCCCAGGCAACGGCCTGACCCGATCGACAAAGAGCCCCCCACCTGGGTGAACAGGTGAGGGGCTCCTTTTGGCGGTGGCGGAGGGATTTGAACCCTCGGACGGGGGTTACCCGTCACACGCTTTCGAGGCGTGCTCCTTAGGCCGCTCGGACACGCCACCGCCGACTACGATACCGGAGTGGGTGCCGGATCGTTAAATCGGCTGGTCAGCGTTGGTTTCGGAAGAAATCGTCGAGGAGGGTGACGCACTCGGTCTCGAGGACTCCGGCGCGGACCTGGGGGCGGTGGTTGAGTCGGCGGTCGCGGACGACGTCCCACAGCGAGCCGACGGCGCCGGTCTTGGGTTCCCAGGCGCCGAAGATCAGCTTGTCGACGCGGGCCAGCACCAGCGCGCCCGCGCACATGGTGCAGGGCTCGAGGGTGACGGCCAGGGTCGCGCCCTCGAGGCGCCAGCCGTCGCCGTGCACGGCGGCCGCGGCGCGCAGGGCCAGCACCTCGGCGTGCGCGGTGGGGTCGCCGGTGGCTTCCCTGGCATTGCTGGCGCGGGCCAGCTCCCGGCCCTGGGCGTCGAACACGACGGCGCCGACCGGCACATCGCGCGGGTCGGCGTCGGCGGCCGCGGCGAGCGCGGCGCGCATCATGTCCTGCTCGGTGGTCACCGGGGCAGTTTGTCCAGCACCGCCGCGAATTCGTTGGCGAAACCGAGGCGCTGGGCGATCATCCCGAGCTGCTCGTCGGGGTAGAGGTCGGTCTCGGCGAGGATCACGCTGAGCACCGGTTCGGGCAGGCCCAGGTCGGCCAGCACGCCCAGGTCGCCCTCTTCCCAGGGTTCGACGTCGTCGAGGTCGTCGGGGTCGATGTCGGGGATCTCGACATTGAGCGCGTCGAGCACGTCGGCGGCGATGTCGTAGTCGATCGCCGCGGTGGCGTCGGAGACGAGCAGCCGGGTGCCGCTCGGCGCCGGACGCACCACGACGAAGAACTCGTCGTCGACGTCGAGCAGCCCGAATACCGCCCCCGAGCTGCGCAGGGCCTTCAGTTCGGTCTCGGCGACCGACAGATCGTGCAGGGCATCGCTGGTGAGCGGACTACACCGCCAGGTGCCTTCTTCGCGGACCACCGCCACTGCGAACCCTTCGACGTCGAAGTCGTCGTCCGACGTCGCCCTGTTCGTGCCCGAGCGCTGTGCTGCCATGGACCAAACGGTAGTCTGTCCCGCCCGTAATGATGAACTCGTGTGCCAATCTGTTCCGATGACTCTCGACCAGCGCGCCACTGTCTGCGTCCTCGGAACCGGCTTGATCGGCGGCTCACTGCTGCGCGCCGCGGCCGCGGCGGGCTACGAGGCGTTCGGCTACAACCGTTCCGATTCGGGTGCCGAGGCGGCGCGTCGCGACGGTTTCGATGTCACGGGCGAGCTGACGACGGTGCTGCGCCGGGCCGCGGACACCCACGCGCTGGTGGTCCTGGCGGTCCCGATGCCCGCGGTCGACGCCATCCTCACCGCGATCGCCACGCACGCGCCGGACTGCCCGCTCACCGATGTGGTGAGCATTAAGCAGCCGGTCGCCGACGCGGTGCGCGAGCAGGGGCTGGAAGCGAACTACGTGGGTGGTCATCCCATGGCCGGTACCGCCGAATCCGGTTGGGCGGCAACTGATCCCGAGCTTTTCCGGGACGCGGTGTGGGCGGTCGGGGTGGACGAGGGCACGCGGGTCGGGCCCTGGACGACGGTCGTGCGGCTGGCGCTGGACTGCGGGTCGGTGGTGGTCCCGGTGGTCGCGGCCGAACACGATCAGGCCGTCGCGCGGATCTCGCACCTGCCACACGTGCTGGCCGAGGCGCTGGCGGCGGCCGGGGCAGACGGCGGGGCGCTGGCGCTCGGGCTGGCTGCGGGCTCGTTCCGCGACGGCACCCGCGTCGCCGGGACCGCGCCCGACCTGGTGCGCGCGATCTGCGAGCCGAACGGCACCGCCCTGGGCGAGGTCATCGACGAGACCATCGCCGCGCTGCTGGCCGCGCGGGAGTCGCTGCGCACCGACGGCACCCTCGGCGAGCTTGTCGAGGCGGGTTACCGGGGGCGCACCGCGTACGAGCAGCGCGAGCGGTGGGAGATCACCGGGGTGACGCCCGGGGATGGTGATTGGCTGGGTGAACTGCGGCGGGCCGGTCAGCGGGGTGGGGTGCTGCGCTCGCTGTAGGCGTCGTCATGGCCGATCGGCGGTGAGTGGGCGCGCCTACCCGCGGCGAGCTGGGGGCCGCGCTCCATCGGCTGATCACGATGGATCTCCGGAGAGCCCGCGCCTTCCGCGGTCGGGGGGTCAGACGCGCGCGGACAGGCCCGGGTAGTCGAGGACGAACCCCTCCGGATCGACGGTGAGGGTGGCGCTGGAGACCGGCGAGAGGACGTTGATCCCGTCGGCGGCGCTCGAGTAGGTGAGCTCGGCCTCCTGCACCAGCAGATCCGGCAGCCGCACGTAGACGACCGGCACCTGCACATCGCCCACGGCGTTCTGCAAGCCGAAGCGCCGGATGGGCAGGGTGTTGAAGAACGGGCTGAGCACCACATCGACATCGAGCGCGCCGCCGAAGGTCGAGCGCACATGGCTGCCGCCCGCGTCGACGAGCCAGTAGTTCTCCTCGTCGCGGGAGATGGAGGCGTGCCGCTCCCCCGCCGCCGTGGTGGTGCGCAGCGAGAGCCTGCGGGTCGCGCCCGCCTCGTCGGTGACCAGGTCGTAGGAGGCGCTGAAGGCCGGGTGCTCCTCGCCCGCGCTGCCGATCATCCGGCCCGCCGCCCTGATCCGGTTGCCGTTCACCGTCACCCGCACCGATTCCATCCGGGTGTTGTCGTGGGCACGCCAGGTGAGGACCGAGGGCCACCGAGAGGCCGGTCGGTTCTCGGAGGGGCCTGCGGCCGGGCCCGGGGCTGGGGTCGTCACCTCTCTACGGTAAGCGACACCAGCCCCGCTGCTGTACAACACGGGCGCATCACACCAGCGAATCGCGCCAGGCGGCGTGCAGCCCGGCGAATCGGCCCTGTCCGGCGATCAGTTCCGCCGGTGCGCCGTCCTCCACGATCCGGCCCGCGTCGAGCACCAGCACCCGATCGGCGATCGCCACCGTGGACAGCCGGTGGGCGATGATCACCGCGGTCCGGTCGCGCAGCAGCGTCTCCAGCGCGTGCTGGACCTGCCGCTCGCCCGGGATGTCCAGGCTGGAGGTGGCCTCGTCGAGCACGATCACCGCCGGATCGGCGAGGAACACCCGCGCGAAGGCGACCAGCTGGCGCTGACCGGCCGAGAGCCTGCCACCGCGGGTGCGCACATCGGTGTCGTACCCGTCGGGCAGCGAGACCACGAACGGGTCGAGCCCCACCGCCGTGGCGGCCGCGCGCACCTCGGCGTCGGACGCGTCGGGCCTGCCAAGGCGGATGTTGTCGGCGATGGTCCCGGAGAACAGGTAGGCCTCCTGGGTGACCATCACGACATGCCTGCGCAGATCGTCGTCGGTGAGCCTGCGCAGATCGACCCCGTCGAGGCTGATGGTGCCGCCGCTCGGGTCGTAGAACCGGGTGAGCAGCTTGGCCAGCGTCGACTTGCCCGCGCCCGTCGCCCCGACCAGCGCCACCACCTGGCCCGCCGGGATGTCCAGCTCGAACTCCGGCAGCACGCGGGTGTCGTGGTAGCCGAACCAGACGTGGTCCATCCGCACCGCGCCCCGCGCCTCGAGCAGCGCGACCGGATCGTCCGGCTCGGCCACCGACGGCTCCTCCTCGAGCACCCCGGAGATCTTCTCCAGTGCCGCCGCGGCGGACTGGTAGGAGTTGAACACCTGGGCGAGCTCGTCGAGCGGACCGTAGAACTGGTCGAGGTAGAGCAGGTAGGCCGCCAGCACACCGAGGGCGAGATCGCCCTCCATCACCTGCCAAGCGCCGACCAGCAGCACGATGACGGTGGTCAGCTTGCCGATGAAGTTCGACAGGCCCACGTAGTCGCCCATGCCGCGGATCGCGGTGGTGGTCGCGCGCTGGTACTCGCTGTCCTCGGCGGCGAGTACCTCGTCGTTGCGCTGCTCGCGCCGGAACGCCTGCACCGCCCGCATGCCGCTCATCGCCTCGACGAACTGCACGATCACCTTGGCGATGGCCCCGCGGGTGCGCCGGTAACCGGCCCGCTGGCGCCGCTGCGCCCACCGCGTCACCAGCACCAGCGGCACGAAGCCGAGCAGCACGATCGAGGCCAGCGTGGGATCGAGCCAGACCAGCAGCACCGCGATGGTGACCACTGACAGGATCGCGCCGAAGGCCTGGTTCAGCGCGCCCTCCAGCAGTTCCTGGAGGGTCTCGATATCGCTGGTGAGCCGGGTGACGACCTTGCCCGAGGTGTAGCTCTCGTGGAATGACACGCTCAACCGCTGGGTGTGCCGGAACGCCCGCACCCGCAGATCGAACAGCACCCGCTGACTCAGCGACCCCGATGCCCGCAGGAAACAGAACGTGGTGACACCCGAGGCCACGGTGACCGCGACGAACCCGGCCACCGTGGCGATCAGCGGCGTCCAATTCCCTTGCCTGCCCGCGCTGATGCCGTGGTCAAGGCCGTAGGCGATGAACAGTGGCCCCGCGACCTTGGCCGCGTTGTCGAGCAGGATCAGCACGAAGGTGAGCAGCGCCTGCTTGCGGTAGGGCCGCACCAGCTCCAGCAGCAGCCGCCGGGAACGCCCGGCCAGCACCAGGTTTCCGGTCCCGGTGACGGCATCGTCCTCCTTGGCGATGCCGCGCCAGTCGGCTTCCCGGTCCGGAATGTCCTGCGCCGTCGTTGTTTCCGTACTCGTCATGGTTCACCTCCCATCAGTTCGCGGTAGCGCGCGTTGCCGCGCAGCAGCTTCTCGTGCGTGCCCTCGGCGACGATGCGACCCTCGGCCAGCAGCGCCACCCGGTCGGCCAGCGCCGCCGTGGACGGCCGGTGTGCCACCAGCAGCGTGGTGGCGCCCGACAGCACGCTGCGCAGCCGGTCCTGCACGCGCTCTTCGGTTTCCACGTCCAGCGCGGAGAGCGGATCGTCGAGCACCATGATCCGGCCGGGCTCGGCTCCGGTATCACCGGTGAGCACCGCCCTGGCCAGCGCCAGCCGCTGACGCTGACCACCGGACAGGCTCATGCCCTGCTCGCCGATCCTGGTGTCCAGGCCCCACGGCAGCGCGTCGACGAACTCGCTCGCCTGCGCGATATCGAGCGCCTGGCGCACATCGGCGTCGGTCGCGCGCGGGTCGCCCAGTGCCACGTTCTCGCGCACGCTGGCCGAGAACAGCACCGGCTCCTCGAAGGCCACCGTCACCACCCGGCGCAGGTCGGCCAGGCGCAGGGTGGCGATGTCGATGCCGTCGATGGTGATCCGGCCCGCGCTCACGTCGTAGAGCCGCGGAATCAGTTCCAGCAGGGCGGTTTTCCCGCTGCCGGTGGCACCGACCAGCGCGACCGTCTCGCCCGGACGGATCCGTAGGGAAACGTCCTCGAGCACCGCCGCGTCGGCGCCGTCACCCGAGCGCGGGTAGGCGAAGCTGACACCGTCGATGACCAGCTCACCGCGCACCCGCTCGGGCAGCTCCACCGGCCGCGGCGGGTCGGTGATGTCGAGCGGGGTGTCGATGATCTCCCAGAACCGGTCGGCGGCCGTGCGGGCCTCGAACAGCTCCGAGAGCAGGAAGCCGGTCCAGATGATCGGCCACTGCAGGAAGGTCGCCAGGGTGATGCTCGCGACCAGCGTGCCCATCGTCATCGAACCCTGCACCACCGAGTAGCCGCCGACGCCGAGCGAGATCGCGATAGACACCGTCGGGAAGGTCACCATGGCCGCCCACAGTGTGGCGTCCAGGCGCACCTTCTCCAGTTCGGTGCGCTGCAATTCGCGCGAGAGCGCCGTGAACCGGGAACCGAAGAACCGGCCCCGGCCCAGCGCCTTGAGCACCCGCACGCCCTGCGCGGACTCCTGGGCGATGGTCGCCAGGTCACCGGACTGGTCCTGGGAGCGCCGCGAGGCCACCTCGAAGCGCCGCACGAACCGCGTACAGAACACGATGAGCGGCAGCGAAAGCGCCGTGAAGATCAGCCCCACTTGCCAATTCATCACGAACAGCGCGACCAGCCCGATCGGCAGCACCACCGTGTGCACGACCAGGAACGGGCCAGCGAAGGCCACGAACCGCCGGATCACGCCCATGTCGTCGATCGCGCGCGAGAGCAGCTGACCGGACTGCCAGCCGTCGTGCCTGCCGATCGAGAGCGCCTGCAACTGCCTGAACAGCTTGGCGCGCATGGTGATCTCGAACAGGGTCGAGGGCTTGGACACCAGCCATCGCCTGCCCCACATGCCGAACGATTCCAGCGCACCCAGCGCGAAGACCAGCGCGACCGGCCAGACCAGGGCGCCGATGTCACGCTGGGCGATCGGCCCGTCGATCACCTTCGCGATCAGCAGTGGGATGAAGATGGCCGTGCTGGTGGCGACGATGGCCAGGACATTGGCGGCGACCAGCGGCACCCAGTAGGGGCGCAGATGTGGCAGGAACCGCCGCAGCGACCACATTCCCCCGCGCGGTGGCTGTGTGGGCGGCTCCGATCTGTCGGCCTCCGAGTCGGCTGCCGCCAGGTCCAATGTGACAGACAAGGTTCCCCCTTGATGTCCGGTGGATGGATGGTTTTCCGGAACGGACGCCAGGTGATGTTCGCACCGGGGTCCGACAAGTTCGGCCCATCAAGAGTCGCACCGGACCCCTGCCCCCGGCCACCGATTTTCCGCCCGGCGGCCGGGGCCCACGTTCGCGCCCGGAACCCGGCGGCGGGCGGGCCGATACAATTCGCCGCGGAGCGAGTGCGGGTCGCTGAGCAGCGCGTGGCGCTGACGGAGCAGAGGGAGTGTCGTTGACTCGGATGGTCGGGTTGTTCGCCGGTATCGGCGGGCTCGAACTCGGCCTCGCCGCGAACGGCTGGGCCACCGAGCTGCTCTGTGAGATCGACCCCGGCGCCCAGGGCGTGCTCGCCGCCCGCTTCCCCGAGACCGACCTGCACGGCGACATCACCCGATTACGCTCGCTGCCCGCGAACACCGAGCTGGTCGCGGCCGGTTTCCCCTGCCAGGACCTCTCGCAGGCAGGCCGCACCGCGGGCATCACCGGACGCCGCTCGGGCCTGGTCGACGAGGTCTTCCGGCTGGTCCGCCGCAAGCGCGGACCGCGCTGGCTGCTGATCGAGAACGTGCCGTTCATGCTGCAACTGGGCCGTGGCGCGGCCATGCGTCACATCACCGGCGCGCTCGAGGAACTCGGCTACACCTGGGCCTATCGCGTGGTCGACGGCCGCGCGTTCGGCCTACCGCAGCGCAGACAGCGAGTCCTGATGCTGGCCTCCCGCACCGAGGACCCGCGCCAGGTGCTCTTCGGCGACGACGCGGGCCCACGCGACTACGGCGACCCCGACCGCGATCCCTGCGGCTTCTACTGGACCGAGGGTGTGCGCGGCCTCGGCTGGGCGGTGAACGCGGTGCCCACCCTCAAGGGCGGCTCCGGCCTCGGTATCGCCAGTCCCCCGGCGGTGCGGCTGCCCGCGGGCGAGATCGTCACCCCGGGCATCGTCGACGGCGAACGCCTCCAGGGCTTCGCCGCCGACTGGACCGCGCCCGCCCTCGACGTTCCCGGCGTGCGGCAGGGCCACCGCTGGAAGCTGGTCGGAAACGCGGTGAGCGTGCGCATGGCGAACTGGGTCGGAGAGCGCCTGGCCGCCCCGCTCACCCCGCTGACCGATGGCGCACCCTTGCGCCCCGGCGAGCCGTGGCCGGCGGCGGCCTGGGGTCACGCGGGCATCGTCCACCGGGTCCCGGTGTCGACCTGGCCGGTGCACGATCCCTACGAGGACCTGAAGAACTTCCTCACCGAATCCCGCCTGCTCTCCCCCCGCGCCACCGCGGGCTTCCTGCGCCGGACCTCGATGGGCAATCTGCGCTTCCCGCCCGGTTTCCTCGACGACGTGCGTGACCACCTCGACCGGATGGGCGGCTGGGCGGCATGAACGCCGGGCGGCCGAAGACAGACCCCGCGACCAGCGCGCGGATGTCTCGGCAGCGACGCGCGCATACCGATCCGGAGCTGGCGCTCCGGCGCGAGCTGCATCGGGCTGGGCTGCGCTATTTCGTCGACCGGCCGCCCATCAAGGGCCAGCGGCGACGCGCTGACGTGGTGTTTCCGACCTTGCGGATCGCGGTCTACGTGGACGGATGCTTCTGGCATCGCTGCCCGGAGCACGCGACCGATCCGAAGAACAATGCCCAGTGGTGGGCCGAGAAGCTGGCTGGGAACGTGACCCGCGATCGGGCCACCGACGCCGCGCTGACGGCGGCGGGCTGGCAGGTGGTGCGCGTCTGGGAACACGAGGACCCACGCGCGGCGGCCGAACAGATCGGCGCGCTGGTCCGTGCGCGGAGACAGTCCACGCACGCCGATTGACCCGGCGCGGATCCAGTCATCGACCGCGCTCCGGCCGGATTCGGCGGAGCTCAGCGGCCACGCTGACCGGCTGCACGGCGAACGGTCGAACTCAGCGCCACCGTGCGCCGTCGCGCACCCGCACACGCACCGGCGCCCTGCGCGCCTGAGTGGCAAGATAGCCGGACACCGCCATCGCCAGGATCGTGGCGGTACTCGCCATCGCGATCACATAGCTCATCGAAGACCTCCCGGTTGGTATTCGTTCACCACCCTGCCCGGTGAACCTGACAGCAACCTGTGCGCGGGGTGATGTAACCACGTTCGTGAACCCCGCCGCGCCTGATCGTGCCTGTTCGGCGCGAACAGCACAATGATCGATGTGACCGAACTCGCCCGGTTCTCCCGTGTCTACCCCCTGCTGATCGCGGCCGCGATCGCCGTCGCGGGCCTGTGCTACTCGTCCTGGGTCCTCGAGTTCGTCCTCCCGATCGACACCGATCCGGTCAACGCCTTCCTCAGCGAGCTCGACGCCGAGGGCAAGCCCTACCGCGAGGTGTTCGCGACCGCCGACAAGCTCGTCGGCCTGCTGCTGATCCCCGCCGCGCTCGGCGGCCTGCTGGTCTTCCGGCGTCGCGCGCTGACCACGACCGGCTGGCTGGCCCTGCTCTGCTTCGGCGCCGCGACCATCGCCGACGCGATGCTGCCGCTGCGCGACTGCGACCCCACGGTGAGCGCGTGCGGTGGCGACAGCGGGCTGTTCCCGCAGCTGCACCAACCGCACGCCCTCACCAGCACCCTGGCGGTCACCTCGATCGCGGTCGCCGCGTTCGCGTTCAGCGTCGCCGCCTACCGCTATCACCGCTGGTGGATCCTGCGCGAGTTCGGCGTAGTCGTGCTGGTCGTCGGGTCGGCGGCGACCATCTGGATGCTGGTGGCCGACAACCTGTCCGGCTCCTATGCTCTGGGCATCGCCCAGCGCATCCAGGTCGGCGCGATGTCGCTGTGGCTGCTCGCGCTGGCCGCCGCCGTGCTCGTCGAGTCCCGCGAGTGGACTACTTGACGGTGATCTGCACCGTGTAGCGGTCCACCTTCGCAGGCAGCTTGGTGGTGTCGACCACCAGCACCTCGCCGGTGTCCTGCACCCCGTCGGGCAGCGTCTTGGGCTTCAGCCCGAAGGGCGGCTGCTCGCCGGTGCTCGCGGCCAGCCCGAAATCGCTGTCGTTGGCGATGTAGACGGTCTTGCCGCCGTCGAGGGTGGCGATGCCCTCGATCTTGTCGTGGCCGAAGAAGCGGCCCTTGTCGTCGAGGGAGACCAGTAAGGCCGACAAGTCCAGGTTGCTCGTCTTCGCGACCGGCGTGATGCCAGCCTTGCGCAACGCCGCGACGGCATCGGTGGTCGGCACCACGCCGACCAGCGTCTCGATCGCCTTGCCGTCGATCAGCAAGCCGCCCTTGGCGGCGTCATAGGTCGCGCCCGGCACCGTCGACTGCGGGCCGACATCGGTGGCGCCGGTAATGTCGATGGTCCAGATCTTCTTGTCCGACTTCGGCGCGAGATTGCCGTCACGCTCGTCGACGAGGAAGGTCGTCGCGCTCAGCGCGGTGATCTCCGATACCGCGACCTTGGTCTGCTTCGGGTCCTGCAGCGGGTACAGGAACTCCCTCTGCGCCTTGGTCTTCAGGTCCACGGTGACGATCCGGGCGAGCGGCACCTCCTTGGCCGAGCCGTCCAGGCCGGGAGTCTTGATCGCGCTCTGCACGATGCCCACCAGCGTGTTGCCGTCCGGCGTGATGGTCAGGCCCTCCATGCCCTGGTTCGGGCTGCGCAGCGAGATCTCCTGCGGCAGACCGGCACCCGGTACCAGCCGCTCGATTTCCTTGCCCTGCGCGTCGAAATGCACCAGGAACGGCCCGTATTCGTCGGACACCCAGAAGGTGCCGTCGGCCAGTGCGACCAGGCCTTCCGGATCGAGGCCGTGATCGGTGGCGGGCAGCACGGTGCCCTGCAGGTCCTTGATGGTCTCGCCGGTGTCGGCGGCGGTGTCGACCTGGCCGTTGAACGGCAGGCCCGCGGCATTGCGCAGGTCGATGCTCGACTGCAGCACCGCGCGATTGTCGACCAGCTTGAACCTGCCGATCTTCGGCACGAACTCCGGTGTCGGCGAGAGCTTCTCGTTCTTGCCCGGACCGTCGACATTCGGGCCACGGTCGGTGAGACCGTAGAACTCGTCGGTACTGCCCGGCACCGGCGTCCAGGCCGAGCCGTAGCCGCTGCCCTGCACCGTGGCACCGCCGTATTCGCCGAGTACCGGGATATCGGTGGTGTAGAGCCGCACCGCGTCGGTGGTGGTGACCCCGAAGGTGTCGGAGCCGGTGTAGCCCGGGTCCGGGGTGTAGACGTAGGCGCCGTCGGTGCGCCGGGTGACCGAGCCGTGCTCGGGTTCCACGCGCACCCCGAGCACCGCGCTGGTGCCCGACGCGGCGACCAGGTCGTCGAGGGAGAGCACCAGCGGCTGGTCCTTGCTCGCGGTGAAACCCGCGTCGGTGCCCGGCGTCGAGCAGCCTGCCGCGAGGGCGGCCGCGGCGCACAGCGCGGCGGTGAGGGGGAAGAGGCGTAGACCTGGTCGTGCGTTCACCTGCCCTGCGTACCGTGGTGAATCGTCCGGCAGACGACCGGAATGTGAATTGTCATCCAGCAGCCGGTGGATCATTCTTGCTGCCATGACCACTAGTCGGGTGAACATCTCTTCTGCCTCCGATTTCGAAGATGTCGTGGGGTATTCGCGGGCGGTGCGCGTGGGCGCTCATGTCGTCGTCAGCGGCACCACGGCCGCGATCCCCAGTGGCGGTGCGGTCGGTGGTGACGACATCGGAGCGCAGACCCGGGAGGTCCTGATCCGTATCGCCGCCGCGCTCGAGCAGGCCGGGGCGAGCCTGCGGGACGTGGTCCGTACCCGCTTGTTCGTCACCGATATCGCCCGCTGGCCGGAGGTCGCCGCCGCCCACGCCGCGGTGTTCGGGGAGATCCGGCCCGCCGCCGCCATGTACGAGGTGTCTGCCCTGATCGCTCCGGAGCTCCTGATCGAGATCGAAGCCGACGCGATCGTCGCTGACTGAAATCGTCACACGCGGCCGCTCCGGCGGATCGGCGCGAAGCCCGAAATATCCCCAGTTATCCACAGGTTCGGAGTTGTCCACAGGCGGCCGTGATCGGCGGCGCCGCCACGGCCCGAGCACTACGCTCGACCGTGTGACCAGCGAAACGGCAACTCCCACCGACCTGCTCGATCAGGTCGCCGCGTCCACCGCGCGCTTCGACACCACGATCGGCACCCTCACCGAGGCCGCGCTGACCGAGCCGTCCCGCTTACCCGGCTGGACCCGCGGCCACGTGCTGGCGCACATGTCCCGCAATGCCGACAGCCTGCTGAATCTGTTGCTGTGGGCTCGCACCGGCATCGAGATCCCGCAGTACGCCAGCGGTGCGCTCCGCGATGCCGATATCGAGGCAGGCGCGCCCCGCCCGCTCGAAGTCCAGCACGCCGATTTCACCGGCTCGGCGCACCGCTGGCAGGCCGTGGCCGCCACCATGCCGTCCCCCGACTGGCACGCCGAGGTCCGCAACCGCCAGGGCGGCACCCTCACCGCCGCTCAGATTCCCTGGATGCGCCTGCGCGAGACCGAGATCCATCACGTCGACCTCGGCACCGGTTACACCCCCGCCGACTGGCCCGCGCCCTTCGTGGCCCGCCTGCTCCCCGAGACCATCACCGACCTGTCCGCCAAACTCGAGCCCGCGGCCACCCCCACCTTCGACATCCAGGCCACCGACACCGACTTCATCGCCACCCTCGGCCCCGGCCGTCCGCACCACACCATCGTCGGCCCCTCCCACGCCCTGCTGGCCTGGCTCCTCGGCCGCTCCCCCGGCCACGACCTCACCGGCCCCCTCCCCCCACTCCCCGCCTGGAAATAGGGCCCTGCCGGACCTCAGCCGTCCAGGGCCGAAGGCAACCCGGTGTCGTAGATGGACAGCACATCGGTCGCGCCCCGGAGGGCGGTGACGACCGAAGCAGCCGGACACGAAACCATCACCATGCGCGAGCCGCTGATAACAGAGCCCGGTCGGTATCCCCGCCGAACGCAACACCGCGGCGAGCAGATGCGACTTCGCGTAACAGAGCCCCACCCGCTCCCGCAGCACCTCACCCGCAGCCAACGTCACCCGCGAATCCCGAACGTCAAACGAGTGCCCGACTTCATCCCGCACCCACTCGAACGCCACCCGCGCGAACTCGACATCATCCACCACACCCCGCCGAAGGTCATCCGCCAGCGCGAGCACCCCCGAATCATCGACCTGAACGACGGAGTCGCCCGCGAGATACGCAGCCGGAGGCAGCGCCGGACAGAGAACAGGATGGCCGCTCACGCCCGACAATCTATCCCGCCACAAACGAAATCCGCCTCCTACCGGATGCCGGTAGGAGGCGGATTGTTGTGCGCCCGAAGGGATTCGAACCCCTAACCTCTTGATCCGTAGTCAAGTGCTCTATCCGTTGAGCTACGGGCGCATGGTGGTGCGTTTTCAGTTGTTACCCGGCGAACCGGGTGTGGCGGAGGCGAGAGGATTTGAACCTCCGGTCCCCGTGAAGGGACAACTCATTAGCAGTGAGTCCCATTCGGCCGCTCTGGCACGCCTCCTGGAGCCTTCTCTTTCGAGGGCACCGGTTCTTCTCGAACCGCCGGGAATGAAGATTACACGAGCCGGTGAAGTAGTCCAAAACGCCTGGTCAATCAGCGTAAATTGCTGTCGAACCAGTCGTAGATACGGGTCTGGGAGTCGACGCGGATCTCGGTGGCGGCATCGTCGTCGGGGTCGGGGCGGTCGACGCGGTGACTCAGGCCGGGATAGGTGATGGTGAGACTGGCCACATCGGCGCGGGCGGTGGCGTCGCGGAGCTGGTCGACGGCGGTGGGTGGGGTGGCGGGATCGTCGGCGCCGAAGAGGCCGAGCCAGGGGGCCTGCAAGCGGGGGGCCACCGCGACGAGGGCGGCGTCCTGGCCGGGCAGCGGGTCGGTGATGCCGGGGGCGGCCACGCTCACCGCGGCGCCGATGGGGCGGGTGGCGGCGACGAGGAAGGCGGCGGTGCCCGCGGTGTCGAAGCCGAGCACGCCGATGGTGTCGGGGAAGACGCCGCGGCCGGTGAGCCAATCGAAACCGGCGTCGAAATCACCGAAGAGTTCCTCGCCGAAGACGTCGTGGACATCGTCGTCGGCGATGCGGTCGAACAGGTGCGGGGCGACGACGATCCAGCCCTCGAAGGCCAGCGAACGCATCAGCTCGAGCAGCTGGGGCGGGAACTCGCGCGATTCGTGCAGGACGACGATGCCGCCGCGGGCCACCCGCTCGGGTTCGACCACCGTGATCGGCACCGCGGTGCGCGTCGCGGATTCCACCGTGTCCACACCGCCCGCCTCGCCGGTGGCCCGCACCGGCCGTAGGGGGGCGACGTCGTCGTAAGTGCCCGGCATAAACCCAGCGTAGGCGGCGGAACTGGACTTGGGTAGGGCTGCGCCGCCGCGCCGCGCGTCGATTCGGCCGCTCATCGTAGGGTGGAGGTGTGTCAGCGCATATCCGGCCCGATCTCGCCACCATCCCGGCCTACGTTCCCGGCCGTAACCACCCCGACGCGGTGAAGCTCGCGTCCAACGAGACGACCTTCGGGCCGCTGCCGAGCGCTGCCAAGGCCATCGCGGAGGCCGCCGAGCAGGCCAATCGCTATCCGGACAACCAAGTCACCGAGCTGCGGGCCGCGCTGGCGGACTTCCTCGACGTGACCGTGGCCAACGTGGCCGTCGGCTGCGGCAGCGTGGCGCTGTGCCAGGAGCTGGTGCAGATCACCTGCGACGCGCCGACCGACGAGGTGGTCTTCGCCTGGCGCTCGTTCGAGGCGTATCCGATCGTCACCCAGGTGGGCAATGCCACCGCGGTGCCGGTGCCGCTGGCCGAGGGACATCTGCACGATCTGGACGCGATGGCCGCGGCGGTCACCGAGCGCACCAAGCTGATCTTCGTCTGCAACCCCAACAACCCCACCGGCACCGCGCACGGGCGCGCCGCGCTGGAACGGTTCCTGGACCGGGTGCCCGCGCACGTGCTGGTGGTGCTCGACGAGGCCTACTACGAATACCTGCGGCTGACGCCGGAGGACCACCCCGACGGCATCGAGATCGCGCGCACCCGCCCCAACGTGGTGGTGCTGCGCACCTTCTCCAAGGCCTACGGCCTGGCCGGGCTGCGGGTGGGCTACGCGGTGGGCGATCCCGAGGTGATCACCGCGCTGCTCAAGGTGCACATCCCGTTCAGCGTGAACAAGCTCGCCCAGGCCGCGGCCATCGCCTCGCTGGAGGCGCGCGGCGAGCTGCTCGACCGCACCGACGTGCTGGTGGCCCAGCGCCACGAGGTGCGCGCGGCGCTGCTGGCCGCCGGCTACGAGGTGCCGCCGAGCGAGGCCAACTTCGTCTGGCTGCCGCTGGGCGAGCGCAGCCTGGACTTCGCCGAGGCGAGCGCTGCGGCCGGGGTGCTGGTGCGCCCGTTCGCCGGGGACGGCGTGCGCGTGACAATCGGTGATCCGCGCGAGAACGAGCTGTTCCTCGCCTTCGCCACGGCGCCGGAGAATGCCGCGCGATTCCGTTAGTTCAGGACACGGTCATCCGGCCTTGACAGCCAGTCACGGTGTGATTACGGCGAATTCGAGCACACCGCCAGCACACCGGCAATAGGCTGGCGCACAGCGAATTCGGGCACCGGCGGCGAAGCGGCCGCCGGGAGGCGCATCGGCCGGGTGGAGGGGTTTCCGGCGGGCTTCGTCGCGCGGCCTGGTTCCGTCCGCACGGCCCCGCCCCCTGTCCGACCGGAGATGTCCCGTGAACCAACGCTCACGCCCGCTCGTCTGCGAAACTGTCACCGCACCAACAGCTTTCACCGAACCGGATGTCGACCTGGAGCGCAGGCTACGCGACTGCGACGAATTCTTCCGCTACCCCGAACTGGGCCACCTGCCCGCCCAGCGCCGCCTGAGCGCGCTGGCGGAATTGCGGGAAACCGGAACCTATCGCCAGACCGCCGAGGAAATACTGATCGGTGCGAAATTGGCCTGGCGAAATCACGCTCGCTGCGTCGGCCGCAAACATTGGCGCTCACTGAAACTCCTGGACGCGCGGCAGGTCACTTCGGCCGACGAACTCGCCGGTGTCTGCTGGGAACATCTGCGGCTGGCGACCAATGGCGGTGCGATCCAATCGATGGTTACCGTCGGCCCGCAGCGGGTGCCGGGGCGGCGTGAATTCCGCATCGTCAGCACGCAATTGATCCGCTACGCGGGGTACCGCAACGGGGACGGCACCGTCACCGGCGACCCGGCCAATATCGCGGCCACCGAACAGGCGCAGGCGCTCGGCTGGCGCGGCGAGCGCACTCCGTTCGACGTGCTGCCGGTGCTGATCAGCGCGCCCGACGCGGAGGTGCGGTACTTCGAGGTGCCGCGCGAACTCGTCCGCGAGGTCGACCTCGCGCACCCCGATTACCCCTGGTTCGGCTCGCTCGGCCTGAAATGGCATGCGCTGCCCGCGGTCTCGAACATGGACCTCGACATCGGCGGTATCACCTACCCGTTCGCCCCGTTCAACGGCTGGTACGTCGGCACCGAGATCGGCGCGCGCAATCTCAGCGATACCGACCGCTACAACATGCTCCCGCTCATCGCCGACATGATGGGCCTGGACACCTCCTCGGTGCGAACACTGTGGCGCGACAAGGCGCTCATCGAGCTCAATCACGCCGTGCTGCACAGCTTCCGGGCCGCCGGGGTGCACCTGGTCGACCATCACACCGTGGCCAAGCAGTTCTGCGACCACGCCGAGCGCGAGGCCGCCGCGGGCCGCCGCTGCCCCACCGACTGGAGCTGGATCAACCCGCCCACCTCCTCGGGCCTGACGCCCACCTTCCACCGCTACTACGACGAACCGGACCTGGACGTGCGACCGAACTTCGTCAAGCGCGCCGACGCCTGACCCCGGGGTCCCCACCCGGCCCCGGCCATTCCCTGGACGGCGAAGCGGGCGTAATGTGCTGGTCAACGGGCCGAATCGGCGTGGTCCGGCTCGCTGACGACTAGCGAGGAGACCTCAGATGAGCACCGCATCTACTCCGGGATTCGATGCCGACGCGCTGCGGCGCGGGATCGAGGGTCGCGACGCGACCACCCTGCTCACGCTCTACGGCGAGGACGCCGAGATCCGCATGGTCGACCACCACGACCAGCCCAGCCACCCCAGGGTCCTGCACGGCCGCGACGCCATCGGCGCGATGTTCGACGACGTGTGCGCCCGCGAGATGACCCACCGACTGGAAAGCCTGCTGACCGACGGCGACCACATCGCCTTCGTGGAATCGTGCCGCTACCCCGACGGCACCCGGGTCCTGGTCCACTCGATGGCCGACCTGCGCGACGGCCGCATCGTCGACCAGACCTCCATCCAGGCCTGGGACGAGCCCTAGCGAGGAGGACCGGTGCGAACGTCGTTCGAATTCGACCTGCGGACCACCGCGACGCCGGACCAGATCGTCGAGGTGCTGACCGACTTCTCGGCCACCCGGCCGCAGCGCTGGCCCGCTCTCTCGGCGGGCATGTACCAGGTCTTTTCCGTCGGTGACACCGAGGCGGTCGTCAAGGAAGGGCAGAACTTCCCGAAGATCTACGCCACCTGGCGCTACGACTGGTCCACGCCAGGGACCGTCCACATGACCGTCACCGACAGTCCCTACCTCGTGACCGGGAGCCTGCACACGGTGACGGCGACCGCCGAGCCGGGCGGCGGCAGCCTGGTGCACGGAGTCTGGGACAACACCGCGAAGAACGGCTCGGCGATGTTCGGCCTGCTGATGATGCGGATCATCGGCCGCCGCTTCTTCACCACGTACTACCGGCGGGTCTTCGACGGGCTCACCGGGAATCCGGCGGACCTTGGCGGAGACGGAGGGATTTGAACCCCCGGTGGTTTTTACGCCACGCTCGCTTTCAAGGCGAGTGCATTCGGCCGCTCTGCCACGTCTCCCTGGTCGGAAATCGTAGCCGATCCCCGCAAACGGGTTTCGGGGCGTTCGGCGGCGCTGCTCGCGGGACGGGCTTCGGCGGGGAAGGATCCAGCTATGCGCGCAATCGAGTTGAACGGGTTCGGTGGGCCCGAGGTGATGGAGTGGACGGTGACCGTGGACCCGGAGCCGGGGCCCGGTGAGGTGCTGGTCGAGGTGCTCGCGGCGGGGGTGAACCGGGCCGATGTGTTGCAGCGGCGGGGGTTCTATCACCCGCCCGCCGACGCCAGTGCGGTGCCGGGGCTGGAGTGTTCGGGGACCATCGTGCAGCTCGGCGAAGGGGTGCGCGACTGGCAGGTGGGTGATCGGGTGTGCGCGCTGCTCAGCGGCGGGGGGTACGCCGAGCTGGTGGCGGTGCCCGCGACCCAGCTGCTGCCGATTCCCGACGGGCTCGATCCGATGGCCGCCGCGGGGCTGCCCGAGGTGGCGGCCACGGTGTGGTCGAACCTCGTGCTCACCGCCGGGCTGCGGGCCGGGCAGCTGGTGCTGGTCCACGGGGGTGGTGGCGGGATCGGGACGCACGCCATCCAGGTGGCCCGGCGGCTGGGCGCCCGCGTCGCGGTGACGGCGGGGTCGGACGAGAAGCTGGCGCGCTGCGCCGAGCTCGGCGCCGACCTGCTGATCAACTACCGGACCCAGGATTTCGTCGCCGAGCTGGCGGCCCAGCCCGCCCCCGGTGGCGGCGCGGGAGCCGACGTGATCCTGGACAATATGGGCGCGGCCTATCTGCGGCGCAATGTCGAGGCGCTGGCCCCGCACGGGCAGCTGGTGGTGATCGGCATGCAGGGCGGGGTCACCGGGGAGCTCGATCTCGGTGTGCTGCTACGCAAGTGGGGCACCGTGCACGCGACCAATCTGCGCGGCAGGCCGCGGGTGGGCGCGGGCAGCAAGGCCGAGGTGGTCGCGGCAGTGCGGGCCGACCTGTGGCCGCTGGTCGCGGCGGGCGAGGTGGTGCCGGTGATCAGTGCGGAACTGCCGATCACCGAGGCCGCCCGCGCCCACGAGCTGCTGGACGATTCGGGCACCTTCGGCAAGGTGGTGCTGCGCGTGCGCGAGTAACTCGCCGTCGCGGCTCAACGCTCACGTCTCGACCTCGCCGAGAGTGGGTTCTGGGCGGCAGGGCGGTGATTATTCGAGCGCGCTCAGCGCGCGGCCGAGCTGGTCGATCTCGTAGCGGGTGGTGTAGGGCGCCAGGCCGATGGTGACGGCGCCGCCCTCGTCGTTGACCCCAAGCGCGTCGAGCAGCCTGCTGCCGCCGTGCACACCGCTGACCGTGCCGATCCGGGCGTCGGCCAGCTTGGCGGCCACCTTCTCCGCCTGCATCCCGGCCATGGTGAAGCTGACCGTCGGGATGCGGGTGGAGGCGCGGCCGATCACGGTGAGATCGTCGACCTTCTCCAGCACCTGCATGAGGTGGTCGAAGAGCTGATCGTGGTAGTCCTGCAGCGAGGTGATCGAGACCTCGAGCCGTTCCCGGCGGGTGCCGGTGGCGCGGTCGTCGAGCCCGGCCAGGAAGTCGACCGACTCGGTGAGCCCGGCCAGCAGCGCGTACTGATGCCCGCCGACCTCGAGGCGTTCAGCACCCTTGGCATAGGGATTGAGCGACATCGACGGGATGCGGTCGAGGAAGGCCGGGTCGCGGAAGACCAGCGCGCCCACCTGCGGGCCACCCCAGGACGGCGCGCTCAGGGCGACCACGTCGGCGTTGAGTTCGTCGATATCGATCAGCGCGTAGGGCGCGGCACCGAAGGCGTCGGCGACCAGCAGGCCGCCCACATCGTGCACCCGGTCGGCGGCCACCCGCACCGCGGGCGCCGAACCCACGATCGGGGACGCGGCGGTGAGCGCGACCAAGCGCGCGGTGGGGCCGATCAGTTCCTCGAACTGCCACGAGGGCATCTCGCAGGTCTCGATCTCCACCTCGGCCCAGCGCACGTGCGCGCCGTAGCGGTTGGCGATGCGCAGCCAGGGCGCGACATTGGCCTCGTCGTCCAGGCGGGAGAGCACGATGCCGGTGCCGAGGCCGAGGCGGGAACTCAGCGACTCCGCCAGCCAGGCCAGCAGCACCGCCCGATCGGGCCCGAGCACGACGCCGGCCGGATCTCCACCGACCAGGTCGGCGACCGCCTCGCGGGCGGCGTCGAGGATCGCGCCGCTGCGGGTGGCCGCGCCGTGGCGGCCGATATGAGAGAACGAGGAAGTACGGAAACCCGTTGAGACGGCACGAGATACCGAATCGGGAACCAGCATCCCCGCCTGCGGGTCCAGATGGATCCAGCCGTCGCCCAGGGACGGTATCAGGCCCCGAACCCTCGCGACGTCATAAGTCATGGTGGCCACTTTAAGGGCAGCGGGCGCCGCGATGTAACCGCGTGGGGGTTTTAGCGCGAACCCGACACACACGCCATGATGGGGACATGACGCACTCGGAGGATGTCCCCGAATCCATCGTCGTGATCGGCCCGGACGGGCGTCCGGTCACGGTGCCCGCCGACTCCGACGGTGCGGCCGCCTTCACCGGGCAGGTCGTCGCCGACGACGAGAAGCCCGCCGAGGAAGCACCCGAGGAATCGCTGGCTGACATGGTCGAGCAGCCCGCCAAGGTGATGCGCATCGGCACCATGATCAAGCAGCTGCTCGAGGAGGTGCGCGCGGCTCCGCTCGACGACGCCTCCCGCTCGCGACTCAAGGAGATCCACAAGTCCTCGGTGCGCGAGCTCGAGCAGGGCCTTGCCCCCGAGCTGCGCGAGGAACTGGAACGGCTGACCCTGCCCTTCACCGACGAGTCGGTGCCCTCCGACGCCGAGCTGCGGATCGCCCAGGCCCAGCTGGTTGGCTGGCTGGAGGGCCTGTTCCACGGCATCCAGACCGCGCTGTTCGCCCAGCAGATGGCCGCGCGGGCCCAGCTCGAGCAGATGCGTCAGGGGGCATTGCCGCCGGGGATGCACGCGGGCGATCCGAAGGCCACGGGGCATGTCGGGGGCGGGCAGTACCTGTAGGAGACCTGGCGTAATCGTGCAATTCGTCGCCGCTCGATCGATATCTCGAGTCTGCCCGCGTGAAATGCACGGATACGCCGGGTCCACCTCCGCACACCCGGGTACCGGCCCAGGTCCAACCCTGTAAGGTCGGGAGCCGTGCCCGCCGCTTCCGCTCGTCCCGAAGAGAGCCCCGTGCATTCTGACGACAACTCCCCGGTGACCGAGACCGAGGTGGCCGACGCCGCCGCGGCCGAGGCCACCGCGGACGCGCCGCTGCTGGTGACGACGCCGATGATGTCGGACTCGCAGACCTTCAAGCGGGCCTTCAAGGACATGCGCGACGGCTTCGGTCAGCGCGAGCTGTGGCTGTCGCTGGGCTGGCAGGACATCAAGCAGCGCTACCGCCGCTCGGTGCTCGGCCCGTTCTGGATCACCATCGCGACCGGCCTGCAGGCGCTGGCCATGGGCCTGCTGTATTCGACGCTGCTGAACCAGCCGATCAGCGAGTACCTGCCGTATGTGACCGTCGGCCTGATCGTGTGGAACGTCATCAGCGCGTCGATCCTCGAAGGCTCCGATGTGTTCATCGCCAACGAGGGCCTGATCAAGCAGCTGCCCTCGGCGCTGAGCGTGCACGTGTATCGCCTGGTCTGGCGGCAATTCCTGTTCTTCATCCACAATGCCGCGATCTACGCGGTGCTGCTGCTGGCGTTCTCGCTCTGGCGGGATCTGGACGCCTCGGTGCTGCTGGTGATCCCCGCGATCGTGCTGCTGTTCCTCAATGCCATGTGGGTGTCGATCGTGTTCGGCATCTTCTCCACCCGCTACCGCGACATCGCCCCGATCCTGGGCTCGATGACGCTCATGCTGTTCGTGCTGACCCCGGTCATGTGGTCGACCAAGGCGCTGGAGGACTCGGTCGGCGGGATGAGCGACCGGGCCAAGCTGATCGAGATCGTGCCCACCTTCCACTACCTCGAGATCGTGCGCGCGCCGCTGCTCGGCGAACCGTCGGAATGGCGGCACTGGGCCATTGTCGGCGCGATCACCGTGGTCGGCTGGATCGTCGCCATCCTGGCGATGAAGCAGTACCGTGCCCGCGTCCCGTACTGGGTTTAGGAGCAATCTGGCGATGAGCCGTGTGAGTATCGAAACCCAGCAGGCGTGGGTCGAGTTCCCCATCTTCGACGCCAAGTCGCGGTCGCTGAAGAAGGCGTTCCTCGGCAAGGCGGGTGGCGCGATCGGGCGCAACAACTCCGATGTGGTCGTGGTCGAGGCGCTGCGTGACATCACCATGTCGTTGCAGGAAGGCGACCGGGTCGGCCTGGTCGGCCACAACGGCGCGGGCAAGTCGACGCTGCTGCGGCTGCTGTCGGGCATCTACGAGCCCTCGCGCGGCAGCGCGCGCATCCGCGGCCGGGTGGCCCCGGTCTTCGACCTCGGCGTCGGCATGGACCCGGAGATCTCCGGCTACGAGAACATCATCATCCGCGGCCTGTTCCTCGGGCAGACCCGCAAGCAGATGCTGGCCAAGATCGACGAGATCGCCGATTTCACCGAGCTCGGCGAGTACCTGTCGATGCCGCTGCGCACCTACTCCACCGGCATGCGCGTGCGCCTGGCGATGGGCGTGGTGACCTCCATCGACCCGGAGATCCTGCTGCTCGACGAGGGCATCGGCGCGGTCGACGCGGAGTTCATGAAGAAGGCGCGCACGCGGCTGCAATCGCTGGTGGCGCGCTCGGGCATCCTGGTCTTCGCCAGCCACTCCAACGAGTTCCTGGCCCAGCTCTGCGATACCGCCATGTGGGTCGACCACGGGCAGATCCGCTTGCACGGCGGGATCGAAGAAGTTGTGCGAGCGTACGAGGGCCCCGAGGCGGGTAATCATGTGGCACAGGTGCTGCGTGAGCTGGAGACAGAGAACGAACTGGAGCAAACCAAGGCATGAGTGGTCAACAGCCGAGTGTTCCGGGCGGGTTCAGCATGACCGACCGGCTGGAGGCCACGGCGGCGCCCGTCGAGCCCGCCGCGGTATTGCCCGACGACGCCGACCTGCCGCCGGGGGCGGAACCGGCCGACCTGACCACCGATACCGGCCCCACCGCGCGGATCGTCGCGGTGGTCGTCACGCACAAGCGCCGCGAGCTGCTGGCCGAGTCGCTGAAGGTGCTGGCCTCGCAGTCGCGCCCGGTCGACCACCTGATCGTGGTCGACAACGCCAATGAGGACGCGGTGGCCGAGCTGGTCGCCCAGCAGCCGATCGAGGCCACCTACCTGGGCTCGCGGCACAATCTCGGCGGCGCGGGCGGCTTCGCGCTCGGCATGCTGCACGCGCTCACCCTGGGCGCGGACTGGGTGTGGCTGGCCGACGACGACGGCCGCCCCGACGGTCCCGAGGTGCTGGCCACCCTGATCGACTGCGCCCGCAGGCACAATCTGGTCGAGGTCTCGCCGGTGGTCTGCGATATCGACGAACCCGACCGGCTGGCCTTCCCGCTGCGGCGCGGCGTGGTGTGGCGGCGGCTGCGCTCGGAGCTCGGCGACGAGGATTTCCTGCCCGGCATCGCCTCGCTGTTCAACGGCGCGCTGATCTCGGCCAAGGCCGTCGACCTGATCGGCGTGCCCGATCTGCGCCTGTTCGTGCGCGGCGACGAGGTCGAGGTGCATCGCCGCCTGGTGCGCTCCGGGCTGCCGTTCGGCACCTGCTTGCAGACCGCCTACCTGCACCCCAACGGCGCCGAGGAGTTCAAGCCGATCCTGGGCGGGCGGATGCACACCCAGTACCCGGACGACCCGGTCAAGCGCTACTTCACCTACCGCAACCGTGGCTACCTGATGGCCCAGCCCGGCATGCGCAAGCTGCTGCCGCAGGAGTGGATCCGCTTCTCCTGGTTCTTCCTGGTGACCCGCCGCGACCCGGCCGGTCTCAAGGAATGGTTCCGGCTGCGCTCGCTGGGCCGCAACGAACAGTTCGGCAAGCCCGACTGAGCCCGGCTCGAAAGCCGACGCTCTACCGGCTGGGCCCCGACCCACGACCAGCCCCGTTACCGATCTGGTCCTGCCCGGACTGAGTTGGGCCGGAGGCTCCACACGGCCGGTCGGTACCGCATTCGGACTTGCCCGATTGGCCGCCTCCGCCCTGCGGGCCCGCGACGGCGAGAGCGGTCCCGCCGACCGGCACCGCCGAGGCCACGCCGGCTCCGAACCAGCCGATCGCGGCGATCAGCGTGGCGGCGATTGCTGTCTTCATGATGTTCCCCCTCCGTGGGTTTGTTCGACAGGATCATGCTGCGCGGCCGCCACTGGCGAAATCTTGTGAATCGCTTGTCGCGCGAAAGCCTTCCAGGAGTAAGAGTCCGGCCAGCCCCCAGAAATCGGGGGTCATCGCTACTAGGTATGACGGTCCCTTCGTCCTACGATTCGAAACGTGACTTTCACTAAGGGTTTCGCGTCCGCCGCCGCCACCGTGCTCACCGGGGCCGCGCTGTGCCTGGCCGCGCCGGGTACCGCGCACGCCGAGGACCCCTGCCAGCTCGGCTGGTCCAATGTGGGCCCGCGCAGCTGCGCCATGAACGAGGTGCGCACCGCGCCGGTGGCGACCTTGGGCAACGGGGTCTGCGTCGGCCTCCTGAACGTCCAGGGCACCGCGTTCGACGGGCCGCTCATCTCCCCGAGCGTGGCACCCGGCGCCACGCACAGCATCGCGCTGATCGTCTCGCAGGGTTTCTCCCCGCTCGGCAACTGGGCGCCCACCCTGCTGGCCTGCGATGTGAACCTGATCGTCGACTGGACGAACCTGGACAACGGTGCCACCGGCTCGCTGACCCGCTTCATCCCGGCAGGCAACACCAGCACCTACCCGATCCAGGACGTGGTCGTGCACACCGGCCCCGGCCGGGTCTCGCTCACCGTCCGTACCGACAAGCCCAACCTTCCCCAGACCGCCGAGGTCTTCGTCCCGTAGTCGGCTCCCCGGAAAATAGGTTGCCGGGGTTTCCGCTGTGGGGCAGAGTGAGGGAACCAGCGATCGAAGAGGAGGTGGATGTCCGTGGTGAGGATTGCCGTGCCCGGGTGCGCCGTGCGTACCGCCGTGGACATCCCCTCGAACTCTTCTCGCTGAGCCCGTCGTCGGGCTCGGCCCCGACGAAGGACTCCCCCTCATGGTCGACTACGACCTGCTCGTCCCTTACGGCTGGACCGAAGCCGTAGCTTCCGGATATCTCCCCCTGCTCGGCGATCTGACGCCCGCGCGCATCGTGCGGATGGATCGCAGCGAATGCGATGTGGTGACACCCACCGGCCCGGCCAGGGCCGCCTGTCCGCGCGACATCACCGGCCTGTGCACCGGCGACTGGGTCGCCCTCGACGCCGAACAGACGGTACGGCGGCTGCTTCCACGCCGTTCGGCGATCATGCGCTCCTCGGTGTCCGGGCGGTCGGTGGCGCAGGTGCTGGCCACCAATGTCGACACCGTGCTGATCTGTACCGCCGCCGACGGTGACGTCGACCTGGGCCGGATCGAGCGCATGCTGGCACTGGCCTGGGACAGCGCTGCCCAGCCGCTGGTAGTGCTCACCAAAGCCGATGCGGCGGAGCGTGTTCCGCTCGACGAGGTCCGGGCCGTCGCGCCCGGGGCGACCGTGCTGGCGGTGAGCGCGACCGCCGAGGTCGGGCTCGATGTGCTCGGCGCCCTGCTGGACGGAACGGTCGCCCTGATCGGCCCGTCCGGCGCGGGCAAGTCCACCCTCGCCAACGCGCTGCTCGGCGCGGAGGTGTTCGCCACCAACGCGGTTCGCGCGGTGGACGGCAAGGGCAGACACACCACCGTGCACCGGGAACTGCGCCCGCTGCCCGGCGGCGGCACCCTCATCGATACTCCCGGCCTGCGCGGCGTCGGCCTCTACGACGCGGCCGAGGGCATCGGCAAGACCTTCAGCGATATCGAATCCCTCGCCGAGGAGTGCCGTTTCACCGACTGCGCCCACGAGACCGAACCCGGCTGCGCGGTCACCGCCGCGCTCGCCGACGGCACCCTCACGCAACGCCGTCTGACCAGCTACCGCAAGCTGGCCAGGGAGAACGAGTGGATGGCCGCGCGCACCGACAAGCGCCTGGCCGCCGAACGCGAACGCGTCTGGCGCGATATCACCAAGCAGCACCGTCAGCGGTACCGCGAACGCGGCCGCCGCTGACCACCGCGAGCACCTCGCCGCCGTCGCGGCTAGTCCGGTTCGAAGGTGAGGTGCTCGCGCCGCGTCACGGTGCTCGTGTCGAGGTCGACGAGGTAGTCGATGGTGCCCGAGTCGGAACCGAAGTGGTTGCTGTCGTAGTAGGCGTAGTTCACCATCAGACGGCCGTCGTCCCCGGGCACCGCCAGGGCTGGCCGGTTCTCCGCCCGTGACCAGCTGTGGTCGATCCGCAGTGTCCCGTGCACGCGCAGCTCGTGACCGTCCAGCGCGAGTGTCCAGCGGTTCTCCGGGCCGTGGCCGAGGTACTCCTCGACGTGGATCGTCCGGAATCGGGCCGTGACGACCCGGCCGTCGGGCAGCAGCAGGAACGGCACCTCGCCCTCGGCGTAGAGGTGGCCGGGTTCGGGGTCGTCGTGGAGTTCGGTGTGCCAGCGGTCGTCGAGTCGCGGTGCGGGCCAGCCGTTCTCGGCCGCGTCGGCACGCAGCGCGGTCCAGTGCTCCGCGCGACGCCGCTCGTAGGCGAAGTTGATGACATGGGAGCCGATGTAGCGCTCCTCGGTCGTGAACACCTCGGGCCCGGCCTGATCCGGTTCGCGCAGCCCGACCCCGGCCGTGCGCGCGATCTCGTGCAGTTCGGCCAGCAGGACA
Source organism: Nocardia sp. SSK8 (assembly GCF_037034205.1). Lineage (NCBI taxonomy): Bacteria > Bacillati > Actinomycetota > Actinomycetes > Mycobacteriales > Nocardiaceae > Nocardia > Nocardia sp. SSK8. The sequence goes on along the minus strand of NZ_JBAGKD010000006.1, from coordinate 296,828 downwards.
GTGCCCCCGCCGGTGCCACGGGCCGAGGCGGTCACCAGGAATTCCGAGATCCGCAGGCTGCCCGCCCACCACGTGCTCGGGACGGACAGGTCGTAGGTCGCGAAGCCGACCGGGGTGACCCCGTCGACGAGCAGCAGCGGTGCCGGATGCCGCTGGTCGGAGTCGAGCAGTCGACGGGTGCGGCGCAGGAGGTCGGCCGGGCGGTCGACATCGAAATGCGCGTGCAGTTCGGCCAGGAGTCCGGTGGCCGCCTCCGCGTCGAGAGCGGAGGCGGGACGGACGGAATAGCTCACCGAATCAGCTCGGGTCGATCCCGTAGAGGCGGGCCCAGTTCTCACGGCTGGTGAGTTCCGGGACGGCGGCGCGGTATTCGGCCTGCAGCGCGGGCAGTTCCTTGCGGAGTTTGCGCAGCGTGCGGTAGGTGCGAATGAGCAGGGCGCGGGCGCGGGCCTTGTCGCGGCGGCGCACGCGGACACCGGACTGGGAGGCGTCGGTGACGACCACATGGTCGAACAGGCCGACATGCCACCAGTGCGCGTCCTCGCGGGTGACACCGATCAGGCCGTGCTGGGTGCGCCCGGTCCACTGCCCGATGGCGCGCTTGATCAGCACCAGGGTGACCCGGCTTGGCTCACCGCTGGCCCGGCGCACCTGGATGTCGGCGGAGTTCACCGGCGGGGTGGCGGCGGGGTGCTTGATGGTCTCCGGGTAGTCGCCGCGCGAGGTGCGGGCGGCGGCGAGGGCGTCGATGCCGCCGTCGCGCAGCACCTTCGGGCCCTTCATGAAGTCCTCGATGCCCTGCAGGGTGGTGTGCACCAGGCCGTACTGCATGCCGACCAGGTGCTCGGCGATGTAGCGGAAGAACTCCCTGGTGATCGCCTTGCCGTCGAGATCGGTGTGCAGGGCGCCGACGATGAGCGAGTTACGGGTGGAGAAGTAGCGCGCCCAGTCGTCGTAGTCCTTCCAGTAGAAGTCGGCGTGCCAGACGGCCGCGTTGGGCAGGGTGACGGTGACGAACCCGTGTTCGCGGGCCCGGATGCCGTACTCCACGTCGTCCCACTGGAAGAAGATCGGCACCGGCAGGCCGATCTTGCGTACGACCTCGGCCGGGATCAGGCAGGTCCACCAGGCGTTGTAGCCCGCGTCGACGCGGCGCTCCTGGTTCTTCTTGAGCATGGAGGTGTTGCGCAGCGCCTTGGGCACCTTCTGGCCGTGCTTGAGCTCGTGCAGGTGCACCTCCTCCGCGCCGACATTGAGGTAGTCGGGGTTGAGCAGGAACAGCATCTGCGCGCCGACCAGGGTCGGTTCCACGGTCAGGTTGGCGAAGGCCTGCAACCGCAGCACGGTCTCCGGCTCGCAGAGGATGTCGTCGTCCATCAGGATCACGTCGGCGTGATCGTTGGCGGCCGACACCTCGTAGAGGCCGCGGGTGAAGCCGCCCGCGCCGCCCAGGTTGGGCTGGCGCAGGTAGCGCAGCTTGTCGCCGAAGTCGGGGCGGACCTGCTGGAACAGCGGGCGGTCCTGGACCAGGTCGGTGCCCTGGTCGACCACGTAGACCGCGTCGATGGCGGCCAGCACGGTCGGGTCCGAGGCCAGCGCGGCCACCGTGTGCGCGCAGTCCTCGGCGCGGTTGAAGGTGCAGATGGCGATGGCGACCGGGCGCACCGTCTCGGGCGCCGCGGCGGTCCAGGCCAGCTCGGCGATGTCGAGCGTGCCGCCGATGGCGTCGAACTCCAGCCACAGCGCGCCACCGTCGACGTACTGGTCCAGCGGGGCGCTCAGGCTGACATACCCGCTGGAGGTGGCCACCAGCGAGGCGATGATGCGGCGGTGGCCCGCGATGTCGGAGGCGACCAGGCGCACATTGGCCTTGTTGCCGACGGTGAGTCGCGCGTCGACCCGCACCTCGGTGACGGTGGTCCAGCGCTGCCAGTAGCTGGCGGCGAAGCGGCCGAAGTAGGTGTTGGTGTGCGCGGTGGCGCCCTTGGGCAGGTGCAGCGTCAGGCGCTCCCGCACCGCGGCACCCCCCTTGACGACGGCGTAGAGCTCGTCGCTGACCCGGGCCGAGGGCCCGGTGAAGATGCCGCGCGCCAGCACCAGGCGTTCGGGCGCGGTGTGTTCACCCCGCAGGGAGGCGGGCGCGGCCTCGCGCCGATCGTTCGATTCGGTCACGGCTCCCGTAGCCGACTGTTCCATGAAGTCCTCGAAATTCTCGGTATCGACTGCGCCGACGCAGGTAGTCACGGAAAGAAACGCGTGACGCGGCGGGCGGGGGTGAGGATATCAATCGCCCGGCCCCGTCGCGTCGTCAGTGAGGGGTTGCCGCGCCCCGCGCGTGTTGCTCCTCGGTAGCCCCCGAGCCGGTGAAGACGAATTTGTCGTAGGCCCAATAGCGGAATACGACCGCGACGATCTGGCCGATCAAGGTGCCGGAGATATTGTCCGAGAGCGGACTCGACAGATCCAGCACATAGCGGGAAAAGCCGAGGCAGCCGAGTTGCAGGCCGATCGCGACGATGTTGAACAAAAAGTACAGAAGGTATTCGCGGCCGGGGTTGTCGGTCTTCTTGTGCGAGAACGTCCACCACTTGTTGCCGAAGTAGGTGACCACCGTGGCCACCACGATCGCGATGATCTTGGCCGGTAGCGGGAAGTGATAGAGCACACCCTCGGAGAAGGAAAGCCCGCCACCCCAGAACACCAGCAGGTTGTAAGTACCCGCGTCGACCAGGAACCCGACCGCCCCCACGACAAGAAACGCCGCCCCCTGCCGCAGCCCCGTCACGACCTTCGACAACAACGAGGCAGCAGACGACTCAACTGGATGTGACACGCCCCGACGTTAACCGACCCCGCACATCCCGACCTCGAGGAGGGATCCGCCGCGCAGCGGCGGGTCGCGGCCGGGTCGCCGGTCAGCGCTCGAAGCGCATGCCGAAGGCGAGTCTCGAGCGCTGACCGGCGGCCCCCCAGGGGCCGCGACTCGAGCGCGCCAGCGCTCCAAAAACACAGCACCTTCTGGGACCGTAAACACCGGGAGTGCGTTCGAAGGCGAATCCGGTACCCTCCCGATGACCCATTGCTCCCTACAAAACGAGGATTGACCCGGGTGGATTCCACCGAGCTTCGCATCGCCGCCGTGGTCCCCTGCCACAACGAGGAGGCCGCGGTCGCCAAGGTCGTCACCGACCTCAAGGCCGCCGTGCCGGGGATCGTCGTCTACGTCTACGACAACCTGAGCACCGACCGCACCGCCGAATGCGCCCGCGAGGCCGGGGCGATCGTGCGGTTCGAGAACACCAAGGGCAAGGGCAATGTGGTGCGCCGCGCCTTCGCCGATATCGAAGCCGACGTCTACCTGATGATCGACGGCGACGATACCTACGAGGCCTCGGCCGCGCCGCTGATGATCAAGACCCTGCTCGAGGGCCCCTACGATCACGTACTCGGCGTGCGCAAGCAGGACGACACCGACGCCAGCGCCTACCGTTCCGGCCACGAGACCGGCAACAAAGTGCTCAACGGCGTGGTGGGCAAGGTGTTCGGCGAGAACGTCGAGGACATGCTCAGCGGCTTCCGGGTGTTCTCGCGCCGGTTCGTCAAGAGCTTCCCCGCGGTCTCGCGCGAGTTCGAGATCGAGACCGAGCTGACCGTCCACTCGCTGCACCTGCGAGTCCCGCAGACCGCGGTGCAGGTGGGTTTCCGGGACCGCCCGGCGGGCAGCGAGTCCAAGCTGCGCACCTACCGCGACGGCACCAAGATCCTCGCGCTGATCCTCGGCCTGGCCCGGCACGAACGCCCGGTCGCCTTCTACGGCCTGTTCGGCACGCTGGCCTGGCTGCTGTCGGTGATCCTCACCGTGCCGATCGTGATCGAGTTCTACAACACCCACGAGGTGGCACGGTTCCCCACGCTGTTCCTCGGGTTCACGCTGCTGCTGCTGGGCAGCCTGGCCTGGACCGCGGGCCTGATCCTCGACGGCATCCGCCGCTCCCGGCACGAGGCCGCGCGCCTGATCTACCTGCGCTATTCGGCCGTCGGCGCCACCGATGACAGCACCATCGGAGACCGTCGGTGACCACCTCCACCGAGCCGGACGCCACCGTCGAGCTCGACAAAGAACCCACTGCCGCACCGTCGAAGAAGGACCGCGCGCTGGCCCCGGTCCGCGCGCTGACCCACCGCTTCGGCGCCGCCACGGTCGCCTTCACGATCGTGGCCACCATCTTCGGCGCGCTGTTCGCCGTGCTCACTCCACCGTTCTGGGGCCACGACGAGCTGACCCAGTTCGGCCGCGCGTACCAGGTGGCGCACGGCGGGGTGTTCCCGCAGCGCATCGCCGACGATCGCGGCGTCGCCTACGGCGGCCAGATCCCGGTCAGCGTGGACGCGCTGATGGACTACGCCTTCCGCGACTACAACGACAACCCCGAAGAGCCCGGCGCCATGGTGGCCGACCCGGCCGTCTACGACCGCCTCGGTGACGCCGCGATCTCCGACGCCACCAAGCAGATGTGGTTCACCAACACCGCCGCCTACTCGCCGGTGCCGTACGTGCCCGCCGCGATCGGCATCCGCCTCGGTGAGGCGCTGGGCCTGAGCGTGGGCGGGATGTACCTGCTGACCCGCCTGGCCGGGCTGGTCGCCTATCTCGCGGTAGTCGGTTTCGGGCTCTACGCGCTGCGCGAGCGGCGCAGCCAGTGGCTGGTGTTCACCGTCGCGGTGCTGCCGATCGCGCTGTTCCAGGCCGGGACCGTCACCGCCGACACGCTCACCAACGCTCTGGCCATCATGACCTCGGCGCTGCTGCTCAAGGCCCTGTTCGTGGGTGACCGGTTGCGCCCGGTGGAGACCGGCGCGCTGCTCGCGGCGACCATCGCGCTGCCGCTGAGCAAGCCCACCTACGTGCTGCTGGCCATGCTCGTGGTGGTCGTGCCCGCCGAGCGACTGGGCTGCACCGGCAAGCGCCGGTTCCTGCCGTGGGTCTTCGCCGCGGTTGGTGCCGGGCTGTTCCTGGCCTGGACCAAGATCGCCGCGCCGACCGGTGACGGCATGAGCCTGATGCGCCCGCCACACCAGTGGGGCCAGGTCCGCCCGGGTGACCAGCTCAAAGGCGTGCTGACCGATCCGATCCAATTCGTACACACCTTCGGGGAGAGCATCGCGCTGCGCGATCACCGCTGGTTCAACCAGTTCTTCGGTGAGCTCGGCTTCGCCTATGTGGACGTGCCCGCGGTCTCGATGCTGGCCTGCCTGATCGCCTTCGCGGTGAGCTTCGGCATCGTCGAGCGGATGAGCATCGTGACGGCCACCTTCCGCCGCACCCTGATCGTCGCGCTGACCGTGCTGGCCAGTGTCGCGATGATCTACGTGACGCTGTACATGTCGTTCACGCCGGTGGACTTCTACATCATCGACGGCGTGCAGGGCCGCTACTTCGTGCCGCTGGCGATCATGGGGCTGGCCGTGGTGGCGCGCTGGGTGCCGTTGCGGCTCACCGACGCTCAGGGCACGACACCGACCAGGGGCACCGCGATCACCGTCGTCAGCGCCTCGGTGTTCGCCCTGATCGCCGCCGCCGCGACGTACTACACCGTCGTCTGGGGCTGATCCGGCGGCGGGTCAGAGCGTGCGCTCGCCCGCTGCCGCGTAGGCGCTCTCGGTGACGGCCTTGGCCGGACGCCACCAGTCCTCGTTGGCGCGGTACCAGGCGATGGTGTCGGCCAGCCCGGCGCGGAAGTCGGCGTAGCGCGGGGCCCAGCCCAGTTCGGTGCGCAGCAGGCTCGCGTCGATGGCGTAGCGCTGATCGTGGCCGGGGCGATCCGTCACGTGATCGAAGTCGTCGGGGGCGCGGCCGAAGGCCTCGAGGATCATCTGGACCACGCGCAGGTTGTCGAGTTCGCCCTGGGCGCCGATGAGGTAGGTCCGGCCGAGGCGGCCGCGGTCGAGGATGTCCCAGACCGCGCGGTTGTGGTCGTCGACGTGGATCCAGTCGCGCACCTGGTGCCCGGCGCCGTAGAGCCGCGGGCGCACCCCGTCGATGAGGTTGGTGATCTGGCGCGGGATGAACTTCTCCACGTGCTGGTACGGGCCGTAGTTGTTGGAGCAGTTCGACAGCGTCGCGCGCACGCCGAACGAGCGGGCCCAGGCGCGCACCAGCAGATCGCTGCCCGCCTTGGTCGCCGAGTACGGGCTCGACGGGTTGTAGGCGGTGGTCTCGGTGAAGGCCGGGTCCTCCGCGGTGAGATCGCCGTAGACCTCGTCGGTGGAGACGTGGTGGTAGCGCACGTCGTGGCGACGCACGGCCTGCAACAGCGAATAGGTGCCGACGATATTGGTCTGCACGAACGGCCACGGTTCGGCCAGCGAGTTGTCGTTGTGCGATTCGGCCGCGAAGTGCACCACCGCGTCGACGCCGCTGACCAGGTTGTCGACCAGGTCCAGATCGGCGATATCGCCGTGCACGAATTCGATGCGGTCGGCCACGGGGTCGAGCGAGGCGCGATTGCCCGCGTAGGTGAGCGCGTCCAGGACGGTCACCGCCACGTCCGGGCGGGTCGCCACGGTCTGCTGGACGAAATTCGCACCGATGAATCCGGCCCCGCCGGTAACGAGCACTCGCACCCGACCAACGATACGTGCCGCGCCCGCGCGCCGGGGACGGCCTGGGCGAACAACGGAAAGTGTTGCCGCACGGCCGGACTCCAGAGTTTTATGCCGTGACGTCGGTCACAGTGGAGTGCGCTAGGTTAAGACTTCGCGTCGGCTTTGCTGAGAAAACGGCCGGTCAACACTCAGGTTTCCGGGTGCGCACCGGCGCCGGAGTATCAGCGGTGAACGGAATTTGAATGAACGGTCACGGCCGGTTCACCGCTCGTTAGCTGCGGGGGCTTTTGATCATCGAGTCCCCTCCGAAACGCTCCAACATCGAGGTTCAACCACAATGCAGATGAGGAAATTCGCCGCGACTTCGGCGCTGCTGATCGCGGCCCTTGGCGTCTCCGTCGGCACCGCGCACGCTGAGCCCGCCCAGGCCGCTCCGCTGCCCGTCAACCTCTCGTACAAGATCGACGAGGCGGCCGGTTCGCTCGAGCTCACCGTCGATTCCGGCTCGCTCGTCGCCGAGAACGGCACGCTGACGGTCAAGGCGAACGACGGCACCGTGATGGCGGGCATCCCGCTCGCCACCCAGATCTTCGACCACGAGTTCCCGGTCGCCGCGCAGGTCGCCGACCGCACCGTGACCCTGACCCCGCAGCTCGACGAGCAGCACGCCGTCTACAAGCCGGTCGCCCTGCCGTTCGAGGGTCAGGCCGAGTTCAAGAACGAGTACGAGCGCGAGAAGGCCGCGTACTCGCGTATGAAGGACAACATCGGCCTGGCCGCCACCGTCGCGGGCCTGACCACCACCGTGCTCGGTGGCCTGATCGGCTGCATCGGTGGCGCCGCGCTCGGCTCCGCCGCCTCGGCCCCGGTCGCCTTCCTGCTGGGTGCCGGTCCGGTCGTCGGCTGCATCGTCGGTGCTGCCGCGGGCGCGTCGTTCCTCGGTGTCGTCGGCACCATCCTGATCACCGCGCCGGTCGCGGTCGTCGAGGTCGTCAACTACTTCGGCATCATCAACTCGCCCTTCGTTCCCCCGGCCAAGAAGTAGGCCCTGGGCACCACAGGACAGTAAGGAAGCGGTCTCCGTCCGGATGGGCGGAGACCGCTTTCGCGTCGCCTAGGCCGTGCGGGCGCGCTGTGCCGGTTCCAGCGCGGCGCGCACGAACTTCGCGACCCGGCCCAGGGCCGAGCGGCTCTCCGGCATGCTCGGCAGGATGGACATGAACGCGTGCACCTGCCCGCGCCACAGCTCGAGCGTGTTGGGCACGCCAGCGGCGCTGAGCCGGTGGGCCATGAGCTCGCAGTCGTAGCGCAGCAGCTCGTCCTCGGCGGCGATGAGCAGCACCGGCGGCAGCCCGGCGAGATCGGCGTTGACCGGCGACAGCGCCGGATCCAGCGGTCCCTCCTGCTCGGCGCCCAGGTGCACCACCGCCTCCAGCGCGGACAGCGAGATGTAGGCGTCGCGCTCGACATTGACGTAGCCGCGCTTGGCCCGGTAGTCCAGATCCAGCAGCGGGCTCAGGCCGACCAGCCCGGCGGGCAGCGGCAGACCGATCTCGCGGGCGCGGATCGCGGTCGCGAAGGTCAGGAACCCGCCCGCCGAGTCACCGGCGATGACGATGCGCGCCGGATCGGCGCCGTGGCGCAGCAGCCAGCGATAGGCCAGCACGCAGTCGTCGATGGAGCCGTCGACGGAGTTGCCGGGCAGCTGCCGGTACTCGACATTGAGCACGGGCAGTCCGGTGCGCCGCGCCAGCCCGGCCACGATCGCGCGGTGGGTCTGCAGGCCGCAGACCGCGAAGCCGCCACCGTGCAGGTACAGCATCGCGCCGTGCCGCAGCGCCCGCGAGCCGCCCGCCGGGCGGACCATCTCCATCTTGAAGCCGTCGAGCTGGATCTGCTCGCGCTCGATGCCCTGCGGTTCGGGCCGCAGCCGCGCCAGCAGGTCCACCGCGACGGCGCCGATCGGCACGGTCGCCCGGTTGATCGGGACGGTGCGCAGCAGCGGTCCGACGACGCCGAGGCAGGCGCCCATCAGCACCCGCGAGGACGTGCTGGTCCGGCCGGAGTTCACGATGATGCCCTGGGCGGGCTGCTTGCCGCCGGTCTTGACCGGGGCCGCCGGGGCGAGCCCGCTCATCACGCCGGGCCCACCGATCCTGGTCGCCTTCATCGCGCACCTACCTCACAGCTGGCGCGTCGACCCCGGCCCGGGAGACCCGGTACGGATGTCGCCGCTGACATCTAACACAGTGATGTTTCACACATCGACGCTCACATAATCAGATGAACGCCGTCTCTGCACCAGTTATCGCCCGACACGCCCACCTCCGAAACCCTCGTAGCCGGATCGTGCTCTGCCCGGCGCCTGCGAGTGACCCGAACGACCGGAGCTGGCGTCATCGTGCGAACCACCGCCCACCAGTCAGTATTCTGACCGAGAGCGGCCGGTTCGCACGATGGCGCCAATCCCACTCCGACGGGGGTTCGGCCGTCCCAGGGGCCGAGACCCCCGCGGCGCCAGCCGCCAATAGACTCAGCCCCATGCGCGGAATCATCTTGGCGGGCGGCACCGGTTCGCGGCTGCACCCCATCACGCGCGGGGTGAGCAAGCAGCTCGTCCCGGTTTACGACAAGCCCATGGTCTACTACCCGTTGTCCACCCTCATGCTGGCAGGCATCGACGACATTCTCGTGATCACCACGCCGGAGGATGCCGACGCGTTCGCCCGGCTGCTCGGGGACGGCAGTCAGTTCGGGGTCGCGATCAGCTATCGGGTCCAGCCCGAACCGGACGGTCTGGCCAGCGCGTTCGTCCTCGGTGCCGACCACATCGGTGGCGAGCCCGCGGCCCTGGTCCTCGGCGACAATATCTTCCACGGCCCCGGCCTCGGCGCCAGCCTCGAGCGCTTCCACGACATCGATGGCGGCGCGGTGTTCGCCTACTGGGTCAGTGACCCGACCGCCTACGGCGTGGTGGAGTTCGAGCAGGGCCGCGCGGTCTCGATCGAGGAGAAGCCCAAGGTCCCGCGCTCGAACTACGCCATCCCGGGGCTGTATTTCTACGACAACGACGTGGTCGAGATCGCCCGCGGACTGCGCCCCTCGGCGCGCGGCGAGTACGAGATCACCGATATCAACCGCGCCTACCTCGACCAGGGCAAGCTCAGCGTCGACGTGCTCGCTCGCGGCACCGCCTGGCTCGACACCGGCACCTTCGACTCCCTGCTCGACGCGGCCAACTACGTGCGCACCATCGAGGAGCGGCAGGGCCTCAAGATCGGCGTGCCAGAGGAAGTGGCCTGGCGGCGCGGCCTGATCAGCGACGAGCAGCTGTGCGAGCTGGCCGAACCGATGGTGCGCTCGGGCTACGGCCGCTATCTTCTCGACCTCATCGATCGCGGAAAAGACTGGTAACCATGGAATTTCGAGAGCTGGCCATCCCCGGGGCCTGGGTGATGACCCCGCGCCTGCTCGGTGACGATCGCGGCACCTTCTGCGAGTCGTTCAAGGCCTCGGAGTTCGAGAAGGCCACCGGCCGCCCGTTCGACCTGCACCAGGTGAACACCTCGGTCTCCGCCGCGGGCGGGCTGCGCGGCATCCACTACACCGAAACCCCGCCCGGCCAGGCCAAATACGTGACCTGCGTGCGCGGCGCGTTCTTCGACGTGGTGGTCGACCTGCGCCCCGGCTCGCCCACCTACGGCCGCTGGGACTCGGTCCTGCTCGACGACGTGCACCGCCGCTCGGTCTTCCTGTCCGAGGGCCTGGGCCACGCCATCCTCTCCCTCGAGGACAACTCCACGGTCACCTACCTGTGCTCGCTCGAGTACTCCCCCGAATTCGACCACGACATGGACGCTTTCGACCCCCGGCTGAACATCGACTGGCCGACCGAGGGCCGCGACGGCCGGGCGCTGACCTACATCCGCTCCGCCAAGGACGAGGCCGCGCCCGGTTTCTCCTGATACCGCGAACGGCACCACCCGCGAGAGATGGTGCCGTCCGGCGATATTCGGTTACACCGTTTCGAGGACTTTCGCCTCGGCCACCGGTGCGTCGATCTCCTGCGAGCGGTTGCGCCGCGGCAGGAACACCGTCAGGGCGACCAGCGCGCCGACGATGGTGACGCCCGCGGCGAAGGTCAGACCCGGCCGGTAGGTGTCGAGCATCTGCTGCGGGGTGGTGTCCGCGCCGTGCGCGCCGGAGGTGACGATGGCGGTGGTCACCGCGAGCACGATGGCCGCGCCGACCTGCATGGAGGTCTGCAGCACACCGGCCGCCAGGCCCTGTTCGTCGTCGTCGATACCGCTGGTGGCCTGCACATTGATGGCCGGGAAGCCGACCCAGCCGATGCCGATCAGCAGGATGGCGGGCAGCAGCACGGTCAGGTAGTCCGGCGCGGTGTCGATCCGCAGGAACAGCAGGTAGCCCACGGCCATCACCGACATGGTGACCGCGATGACCGGCCCGGTGCCGAAGCGGTCGATCAGCTTCTCGGAGAAGAAGGCCGAGCCGACCACCAGGATGCCCACCGGCAGCAGCGCCATGGCCAGCTTCAGCGCCGACCAGTCCAGCGTGTCCTGCAGGTACAGGGTGACGATGAACTGCCAGCTGAAGTAGGAACCGGCGACCGCGACGATGGCCAGGCTGGCCCGCACCAGCGACACCTTGCGCAGGATGCCCAGGCGCACCAGCGGGTGCTTGACCCGCTGCTCGGTGATGACGAACGCGGCGAACAGCGCGATCACGCCGAGGAAGGAGCCGACGGTGCGCGGCGAGGCCCAGCCGACCTCCGGCGCGGTGACCACGGTGTAGACCAGCAGCAGCATGCCCGCGGTGGACAGCAGCGCGCCGAGCAGATCGTGCCCGCCCTCTTCGGCCTTGCCGTCCTTGGGCACCAGCGCGAAGGCGGCGACCAGGGCGGCCAGCGCGATCGGGACCGGCAGCAGGAAGGTCCAGCGCCAGCCGACGCCGGTCATCAGGCCGCCGAACAGCAGACCCATCGAGTAGCCACCGGCACCGAACACGGTGTAGATGGACAGCGCCTTGGTGCGCGCCTTTCCTTCGGCGAAGGTCGTGGTGATGATCGACAGGCCGGTCGGGGCGGTGAACGCCGCGGCCAGACCCTTGATGAACCGGGTGACGATCAGCAGCGTCGGGTCGCTGACCAGGCCACCGACCAGCGAGGCGACCGCGAACACGGCCAGCGCGATGAGGAATACCTTGCGGCGCCCGAGTAGGTCGGCGGTGCGCCCGCCGAGCAGCAGCAGGCCGCCGTATCCGAGGACGTAGCCGCTGATGAGCCACTGCAGGGTGGAGGTGGACAGATCGAGTTCGGCGCCGATGGACGGCAGCGCGACACCGATCATCGAGACGTCGAGACCGTCGAGGAACAGAACGATGCACAGGGTGATCAGCATGCCCCAGAGGCGAAGCGGCCACCTGGTGGGATCGGTCGCCTGATCTGCGGCCGAGAGCGTTGCTGGCGAAGTCATGCGGAGGACATTACATGCGCACGCATTAAATGCCAACACATTTAATGCGGTTGCATGGGCATGCCCGCACCACTAAGATGGGGCCATGTCGAACCCGGCGAATGCGACAGCTCGGCGCAACGAAGCGCCCTCCGAGCTCGTCGGCCAGTGGCGCGCACTGCTCGATCGGCACGCCGCCGTGAGCTGCGCACTGGAGAAGGCGCTTCAGCACGACCACAGCATCGGCCTCAGCGAATTCGAGACCCTGGATCGGCTGGCCGGTACCGAGTGTCAGAAGGTCCGCATGACCGAACTCGCCGGGGACATCTACCTGAGCCAGAGCGCGCTCTCCCGCGCGGTGGCCCGGCTGGAACGCGACGGCCTGGTCGAACGCACCATGTGCGTCGAGGACCGCCGCGCCATCTTCGTCCGGCTCACCGAGCAGGGCAGGGCGGTCTACGACCAGGCCCTACCCACGCATCGCTCGGTGCTCGCCAGCGCCTGGGAGCGCCCTAAGGCGTGTCCGTAGCGGCCGCGGCGATATCGATGAAAGCCCCGCGATACCGGTCGTAATCGGGCGCCTTGTCCAGGTAGGCCGACCCGGCGAAGGTCTCCACGAAGACCACCGGCGGTTCCGGCCGGTCCAGCGAGCCGTCGACGCCGAAGTCCAGGATCACGAACCGGCCCGACTCCAGGCCCGCGTGGTAGCCGGTGTCCGACGGCAGCACCTGGACCCGGATGTGGTCGCGCTCGGCCAGCTCGCGCAGCCACGCGCGCTGGGCCGTGCCGACCTTCTCCTCGCCGACCCGCGCCGCGAGCACCGACTCGGTGAGCACCACGTGCAGCCGCAGCGGCGAGTCCTCGCGGGTGATCAGCGCCTGGCGCGCGCGCAGCACGCCCAGCCTGCGCTCGAGCTCGCCCTCGGTGAGATCCGGGACCGACTGCTCGAGCAGCGCCCTGGTGTAGTCCTCGGTCTGCAACAGCGCCGGGACCAGGCCGTTGTCGTAGATCGAGAGCCCCGTCGCGGCCTCCTCGAGGCCGATGTAGACCTCGAACCCCTCCGGAATCACATCGCTGTAGCCGGTCCACCAGCCCCGCGCCTTGGTCTCGCGGGCCAGCGCGGCCAGCGGCTCGACCAGGTCGGCCGGTGCCCCGTAGACCTTGCACATCGCCTCGACGTCGAGACTGCGCAACGAGGTCTGTCCCGTTTCGATCCGCCAGATCTTGGCCTCGGACCATTCGAGTTTCGACGCGGCGGTGCGCGTGGTCATCCGCGCCTGATTGCGCAGGTCACGTAAGTGCCTGCCCAGCTGCCTGCGTGGCATGGTCGAACCCGTGACGCCCTGCGGTGAAGCCATACTTCCCCCCTGTATCCAAATCCGGCCTCCTTCACTAGCTTTCGGAGACCGCCCTACGCAAGCCTACTTCTTCTTCCGGAACCGCCAGAACTGCACGGCCCGAACGTCTTCGGAAAGCTGGTTGACCGGTTCGGCCACATCCGAGAGCGCCTGGAACAGCCCGTCGGCCAGATCGCTGATGTGTTCCACGCGCCCCGCCAGCCGCGCGGCGTTGTCGGCGAACTCCAGCATCAGGCGCACCGAGGCGGCGATGGTGAGCCCCAGCGGGATCGCGACGAGCGCGGCCAGCATGCCCAGCAGCACCGAGGCCTTCCACATCAGCACCACCAGCGCGATCGGCAACCCGATGCCGAAGGACACCACGCCGAGGATGTAGGCCAGCGGCAACAGGGTCCTGGTCGCGGGCCTGCGGAATTGCACGTCGAGCAGCGAGCGCGCGGCCTCGGCGGCCCACTGCTTGGCCGAGCCGGTACTGCGGAACGGGTCATCGAAGCCCGCGTCAGGAGAATCGATCCGCGCGGGCTTGGGCGCCGAACGCTTCACGTCAGCCTCTTTCCAAGAGAGCCATCGCGATTCGGCCTCGAACTCCTCGGCGTCCTCGGCGGTCGACGGGGCGGTGCCCGGCTCTTCGGTCATGTACCGAATCCTGCCCGGTTTCACCCCCTACGCCAACCCTGGGCGGGCGCGACCTCCGATAGCGAAGGTGATCGAACTGAGACGAAGCAGACAGTCTCGAACATTTTTCGGTAACGGCGTAACACGACGGCCACCCCGTGCCGATACGCCCATGAACGCAGAACAGAGCTCTTCCGGGGAATGGAGAACACAGTGCGCACGACGTTTCCGACCACAACCACGGGTGCCGGGAAAGGTGCCGCCGCGCAGGAGTACGCCGCGCGGGGTTGGACGGTTGCCGAAACGGCCAATGGCCTGTGCCTGATCACCGACGAGGACATCTCGGCTATCGAGATCTCCGGTGAGATGGCCGGCGAGGTCCGTCGCTTCCTGCGCGCCAACAACCTCTCCGGCCCCGTGATCGAGATCCCGGGCGCCGAGCGTCGCGAGATCCACCTGGTCACCGGTGTCCGCAAGGCCGCCATGGCGATCGAGGCCATGCGCGAGGCGGGCGTGCTCGTGCACACCGACGGTGCCAGCATCCCGCTGCCGCCGACCCAGCTCGCCGCCGGTTCGGCCGCCTGGGGCGTCGCCCCCGGTGAGGCCCGCTGGATCCCGCCGGTGGTCGCCCTCGGTGCCGCCGTGCGCGCCGCCGCCAGCCGCAAGCGCACCACCCTGACGGTGGCCTGCTAGGTCCTATTTCTCCGCAACCCGCGGTCGCGACGTGATCCCCGACGTCGCACCGCGGGTTTTCGGCGTTTCCGGTTCCGGACACGACTCGGGCCGGGCAGGTGGCCCCTACCCGGCCCGATGTCGTGGATTCGCTTACTTCAGCCCGAGTGCGGCACTGCCCGAATCGAGCAGGTCCTGGATCGGGTTGCCCGACGCCTCGCCCACGGTGACGGTCTCGTCCAGCAGCTCGATGGCCGGGGTGTTGACGCTGCAGGTGTCGCCCTCGCCGACGTAGAGGTGGACGCGCACCCGGTGCTCGCCCGCCGCGATGTCGGTCAGCACGGCCGAGGGCTTGTCGGCCGAGAGGATGGTCTGCTGGAGCATCTCGTCCAGCATCACAGTGCCCGACCAGCACGCGTCGTCGGTGTTGTTGATCGAGACGGTGATGTTGTCGGCGCCGCCCACCGCGTCGGCGGTCCGCGCGGCGGAGGCGGTGCCCGCCAGCAGCGTGAACGCGACGGTGGCGAGGGCGGTGGCTCCGGTCGCCAGCTTGAAAGTACGCATGATTTCCTTCCCGTAGCCCCCCACGCTTGGTGATCCTAAGACGTGCTAACGGTCTGTCACGCCCCCAATTCCGTTGGCGTGAACCATGTTTGAATTGCTTTCGGCGTTTCCCAGCAGGAGGCCCGAGGCGGAGCAAGGATGGGGCATGGCTCCACGAACGCTGCTGCGCACCTGTCCGCTGTGTGAGGCCGTCTGTGGTCTGACTCTAACCCTCGACGACAACGACCGGGTGCTCTCCGCCCGCGGCGACCGCGATGACCCGTTCAGCAAGGGTTTCCTGTGCCCCAAGGGCGCCAGCTTCGGCAAGCTCGACGACGATCCCGACCTGGTCAGCACGCCGCTGGTCCGCGACGGCACCGGGTTCCGCGCCGCGAGCTGGGACGAGGCCTTCGACCTGATCGCCAGCCGCTTCGGCCAGATCCGCGAAACGCACGGCAGCGGCGCCACCGCCGTCTACCTGGGCAATCCCAATGCCCACACCGTCGCGGGCGCGCTGTATCTGCCCGCGCTGATCCGCGCGCTGAGCACCCGGCACATCTATTCGGCCAGCACCGCCGACCAGATGCCGAAGCAGGTGGCCGCCGGACTCATGTTCGGCGACCCGCTGACCGTGCCGGTCCCCGACCTGGACCGCACCGATTTCCTGCTCATGCTCGGCGCCAATCCTCTCGAATCCAACGGCTCGCTGTGCACGGCGCCGGACTTCCCCGGCCGGTTGAAGGCCCTGCGCGCCCGCGGTGGCACGCTGGTCGTCGTCGACCCGCGCGCCACCCGCACCGCCGCGCTGGCCGACCAGCACCTGTTCATCCGCCCCGGCGCCGACGCGTACCTGCTGTTCGCGGTGCTGCACACCCTCTTCGCCGAGGGCCTGACCAGCGTGGAACTCGAGGTCGACGGGCTCGACGAGCTCCGCGCCGCCGCCACGGACTTCGCGCCGGAGGCGGTCACCGAGCGCACCGGCATCCCCGCCGACACCATCCGCGCGCTCGCCCGGCAGCTGGCCGCCGCCCCCACCGCCGCCGTCTACGCCCGCATCGGCACCTGCACCGCCGAGTTCGGCACCCTCACTCAGTGGCTGGTCGACGCGATCAACGCCGTCACCGGCAATCTCGACTCCCCTGGCGGCGCCATGTTCGCCACCGCGGCGGCGGGCGGCATCCCGCGCACCAGGCCGTTCCGGCCGGGGCGCTGGACCAGCCGGGTGCGCGAGCTGCCCGAGGTGATGGGCGAACTGCCCGTCGCCACCCTCGCCGACGAGATCGAAACCCCCGGTCAGGGGCAGATCAAGGCGCTGGTGACGGTGGCGGGCAATCCGGTGCTGTCGGCGCCGAGCGGTGCCCGGCTGGACAAGGGGTTCGCCGGGCTCGAATTCATGGTGAGCGTGGATCGCTATGTCAACGAGACCACCCGGCACGCGCACGTCATCCTGCCGCCGCCGCGTTCGGTGCAGTCGCCGCATTACGACTTCGCGCTGCTGCAGTTCGCGGTGCGCAACTACGCGCGGTACTCGCCGCCGCTGGTCCCGCTGGGCGGCAGGCCGTCGGAGTCGGCGGTGCTGGCCCGGCTCGCCGCCGCCGTCAGCGGGCAGCCGCACGCAGGCACCGGCGAGCGCAGTCCGATCGCCGTGGTCGACGAACTGGTCATCGCGGGCATGCTGCACAAGGCGGGCATGAGCGAACGTCGCGACGAGCTGACCGGCGCCGACAGCACCGAACAGCGCATCGACCTGATGCTCAAGCTCGGACCCTACGGGGCATGGAACGGCGGCGAGCTGAGTCTGCGGACCCTGCTCGACCATCCGCACGGCATCGACCTCGGCCCGCTGCGGCCCCGGCTGCCCGGGGCGCTGCGCACCGCGTCGGGCCGGGTCGACCTGGCACCGGAACCGCTGCTGGCCGATGTCGAACGGCTGCGCGCCCGCCTCGCCGCGGCCGCCCCGGCGATGGTGCTGATCGGGCGCAGGCAGCTGCGCTCCAACAACAGCTGGATGCACAACATCGCGGGCCTGGTCGGCGGCTCCAATCGCTGCACCTTGCAGGTCCACCCCGACGACGCGAGCAGGCTCGGACTCGGCGAGCACGCCGAGATCAGCTCGGCCGCAGGGGCCTTGACGGTGCCCGTCGAGCTGACGACGGCGATCATGCCCGGCGTGGTGAGCCTGCCGCACGGCTGGGGCCACGCCGAGAGCACCACCCAGGCAGTGGCCTCGGCCCATGCCGGGGTGAATGCCAATGTGCTGACCGACGATTCGATGGTCGACGCGATCTCCGGCACCGCGATCTTCAACGGCGTGCCGGTGACGGTAGAACCAGCCTGATCAGTCCACCACTGGAAACCTTTGCGCAAACCTGGTTTTCAACGCATTCGCAACAATGGACCCGCCCCGCGCACTGTGATGCTCCCCTACACTGTGTGAGATTGCAGTCACACCAGGCGGTTCGGCTAGCAGAGGGGGCCTGATGCCCGGAAGACACGTCGGCAGCGACGGAGAGCACGAGCTACAGGACACATTGGGCACCGCGGACAGGGCCGCGAAGTTCTACGACGACCAGGTGATCGACTATCTCAACACCACCATGGTCGAATTCGTGGCCAGGATGGACATGGCCTTCATCTCCACCGCGGACGCGCACGGCGAGTGCGACGCCAGCTTCCGCTCGGGGTCGCCGGGATTCCTGCACGTGATCGACGAACGCACGATTGCGTACCCCGAATATCGAGGTAACGGAGTAATGGCCAGCCTCGGCAATATCCTCGAGAACCCGCATGTCGGGATCCTGATGATCGACTTCGTCCGCGACCTGATCGGGCTGCACATCAACGGGAAGGCTCGCATGGTCGCCGACAGCGAACTGCGCGAGACCGTCGACGGGCTGCCACCGCCGGAGCGGGGAAAGACCTCGCAGGTCTGGGTCGTCGTCGACGTGGAGGAAGCCTACATCCACTGCCGCAAACACATACCCCAGATGGTCCCGGTCACCAGGCAGCAGCGCGAATGGGGCACCGACAACATCCGCGCCAAGGGCGGCGACTACTTCGGCGTGAAATCCGACAAGCAGCATGCCGCGCCGGCGGCGCAGGCCAGCTGACTACTTGATCCGGAAGATCACCGCGCGCTGCACGACGAAGTTGATGACCGTCGCCGTGCCCTGCGCGACGACGAACGACAGCGGCTGGCGCCACCACACGTCGTCGAGGCCGTAGTACATCAGCGCGTAGATGCCGACCTGCACGGCGAAGGTCACCGCGTACAGCGCCACCACGGCGACGAAACGCGCCTTGCTCGGCTCGGCCTTGAAGGTCCAGCGCCGGTTGATCAGGTACGCGGTGGTGGTGCCCGCGATGAAGCTGATCACCTTCGACAGGATCTCCGGCACGCCGAGCACGTTCGACAGCAGGGTGAGCAGCCCGAAGTCGACCACGGCGGAGAAGCCGCCGGTGAGGCCGAACCGCACGATCTGCGTCTTCAGGTCTACGTCGGTTCCGCCGGGCTCGTCGACCAGGGGAATCTCGGCGGGAAGCGGCAGATGCGGTTGGGCTTGCACGTGAGGAAGAGTACGAGACCGGTCGCGTGTCCCGCCATGCATGTAGCCTCTTAGCCGATGTCCGAGAACATTCCGACCACCGCCGACGAGCCGTTTGCGCTGCCAACGCGCACCCGCAAGCTCACCGGCTGGGGTCGCACCGCACCCACCTCCGCCGAAGTGCTCTCGACCAGCGATCCCGAGTTGATCGCCACGGCCGTGCGCATGGTCGCCGAGGACAACGACTCCAAGCCGGCGCATCTGCGACGCGGCGTGATCGCGCGTGGCCTCGGCCGCTCCTACGGCGACCACGCGCAGAACGCAGGCGGGCTCGTCATCGACATGCCCGCGCTCAACCGCATCCACCGCATCGACCGCGAATCGCGCATGGTCGACGTGGACGGCGGCGTGAGCCTGGACCAGCTGATGAAGGCCGCGCTGCCGTTCGGCCTGTGGGTTCCCGTGCTACCCGGCACTCGCCAGGTGACCATCGGCGGCGCCATCGCCTCCGACATCCACGGCAAGAACCACCACAGCGAGGGCAGCTTCGGCAACCACGTCCGCTCGATCGACCTGCTCACCGCCGACGGCGCGGTGCGTACGATCTCGCCGAGCGAGGACGCCGAGCTGTTCTGGGCGACCGTCGGCGGCAACGGCCTGACCGGCATCATCCTGCGCGCGACCATCGAGATGGCGCCGACGGAGACGGCCTACTTCCTCAACGATGGTGTGAAAACCTCCACCCTCGACGAGACCATCGCGGCACACAGCGACGGCAGCGAAGAGAACTACACCTACTCGAGTGCCTGGTTCGACGTGATCAGCCCGCTGCCCAAGCTGGGCCGCGCGACGATCACCCGGGGCCGCCTGGCGAAGCTGGACGAACTCCCCAAGCGTCTGCAGAAGAAGCCGCTGAAGTTCGACGCACCGCACCTGATGACGGTGCCGGACATCTTCCCGAACTTCACCATGAACAAGCTGACACTGTCGGCCATCGGTGAGGCGTACTACGCCATGGGCGGTGACTACACCGGCAAGGTGCAGAACCTGACGCAGTTCTACCACCCGCTCGACATGATCTCGGAGTGGAACCGTGGCTACGGTTCCAACGGATTCCTCCAGTACCAGTTCGTGGTGCCGACCGAGGCGGTCGAGGAGTTCAAGCGGATCATCATCGACATCCAGGCGTCCGGACACTACTCGGCGCTGAACGTGTTCAAGCTGTTCG
Source organism: Nocardia sp. SSK8 (assembly GCF_037034205.1). Taxonomy (NCBI): domain Bacteria; kingdom Bacillati; phylum Actinomycetota; class Actinomycetes; order Mycobacteriales; family Nocardiaceae; genus Nocardia; species Nocardia sp. SSK8. The sequence continues at coordinate 276,787 of NZ_JBAGKD010000006.1, read as the reverse complement.
GTCCGGGTAACGCGGCGCCGTTGAGTTTCCCGATGCCCGGCTGGAACATCTGCGTGGATTTCCCGATCAAGCCCGGCCTCAACGAGCTGGTCACCGACCTGGACCGGCGCGTGATGGAGTTCGGCGGCCGTCTCTACACCGCCAAGGACTCGCGGACCAGCGCGGAGGCGTTCCACAAGATGTACCCACGGATCGACGAGTGGATCAAGGTCCGCCGCAGCGTCGACCCGAACGGCGTTTTCATGTCCGATATGGCCAGGAGGCTGGAGCTCCAGTGATCAACGCAGTTGGCAACCCGCAGACCATCCTGCTCTTCGGCGGCACCTCCGAGATCGGCCTGGCGATCTGCGCCGAGTACCTGCGCAAGAGCCCGGCCCGGGTCATCCTGGCGAACCTGCCCGGCGACCCACTGCTCGAGCAGGCCGTCACCGGCCTGAAGGCCGCGGGCGCGACCCAGGTCGACGTGCTCGACTTCGACGCGCTCGACACCGACTCGCACCCCAAGGTCGTCGACGCGGCCTTCGCCGACGGTGATGTCGATGTGGCCATCGTGGCCTTCGGTGTGCTCGGTGACGCCGAGGAGCTGTGGCAGAACCAGCGCAAGGCGGTCATGACCGTCGGCATCAACTACACCGCCGGGGTGTCGGTCGGTGTGCTGGTGGGCGACAAGTTCAAGGCGCAGGGCCACGGCCGGTTCATCGTGATGTCGTCAGTGGCGGGCGAGCGGGTGCGCCGCTCGAACTTCGTCTACGGCTCCACCAAGGCCGGGCTGGACGGCTTCTACCTCGGCCTGGGCGAGGCGCTGCGCCCCTACGGCCCGCGCGTCACCGTGGTGCGCCCGATGCAGGTGCGTACCAGCGCGACCAAGGCGCATTGGGCTGCGACCGGTTCCAAGGAAGCTCCGCTCACCGTCGACCCGGAAGACGTCGCCCGCCAGGCCGTCGCCGCGTCGGAGAAGGGGACCGAGATTGTGTGGACCCCCAACGAGGCACGGTTGGTGATGTCGGCCCTGCGCCATGTCCCGCGCCCGATCTTCCGCAAGCTGCCTATCTGATTCTCGGTCGTCGTCGGTTGCCACACCGTGTAGCGCGTGGCAGCCGACGCTTCATTCAGATCCAGTGGCGAAGGTATCCTGAGCTGTATGACTGCGGCGTTCGACGACATGCCCCTGCAGGATCTCGTCGGCTATCTGACCGATGCCGAACAGCGAGACCTGCGGCCGGTGGTTCTACGGCTCGTGACCAGTCACGAGCACGCCCCCGCTGCTCATCCGGCTCCCCGCCGACACCTGTCCTTCGCGGGATCGATAGAGACCGAACCCGACTTCGCCTCGACCTCCGAGGAGATTCTCCGCCGAGAGCTCGGCGGGGGCGAGTGATCGTCTGCGACACCGGGCCCCTGCTGGCCGTAGCCAACAGAAAAGACAGGGAGCACAAGCCCTGTCTCGAAGTCCTGAGCTCCGAACCGGGCCCTCTGATCGTCCCAGCGATGATCGTGACCGAGGTCTGCTACATGCTCGGCAGAGTCGATGCGACGGCGGAGGCCGACTTTCTACGCTCCATCGCTGCCGGGGAGCTTCGCGTCGAAGCGCACACGCCCGAGGACTATGTGCGCATGGCTGATCTGGTGGTCAAGTACCGCGGCTTCCCTCTCGGTGCGGCGGACGCGTCGGTTGTCGCTGTGGCCGAACGTCTCGGGGTAAAGCGCATTGCGACGTTGGACCATCGACATTTTCGCCAGATAGCGCCAGCCCATTGCGCCGCGTTCGAACTCTGCCCGGCGGAATCCCAGCTGACACGGCACCGCTGACTCGTCCGGCGAATTCGCCACAGTCGGACGAACGGGACTCTACTAGGCTGGCCCGGACCGTGAACCACAGTGGAGCCGGAGGATTGCGCGCCGATGACTACCGATGACCAGGTGCGGCCGGTGCGCAGGATCGGCGCGGGCCTCGGCGAGGCGGCCGCTGCCGCACTGGTGGCGCTGGTCGTGGCCGCCGTTGGCCTGACCGCGTTCTCGATGGTGCAGTGGCCCGCGTTCAACTCCTCCAATGTGACTCGCGCGCTGACCACCGTCGGGCAGTTCGCCGCGGTGGCGCTGCTGGTGGTCGCGGTGCTGCTGATCCGGCTGCGCAAGTGGCCGGTGGTGGCGAAACTGGCCTCCTGGATCGGTCTTTCGAGCTTCGTCACCGTCACCCTCGGTATGCCGCTGGCCGCCACCAAGCTGTACCTGTTCGGCGTCTCGGTGGACCAGGAGTTCCGCACCGAATACCTGACCCGGCTCACCGACAGCGCCGCCCTGCGCGACATGACCTACCCCGACATCCCGCCGTTCTATCCGGCTGGCTGGTTCTGGATCGGTGGACGCGTGGCGAATGTGCTCGGCATGGACGGCTGGGAAGTGTTCAAGCCGTACGCGATCGGGCTGCTGGCCGTCTGCGCGGTGATCGCGCTGGTGCTGTGGACGCAGCTGGTGCGTGCCGATCTCGCGGTCGGCGCCGCCGCAGCGGTCACCGCGATGACCCTGGCCTATGCCTCGCCCGAGGCGTACGGCGCGGTGCTGGTGGTGTTCATCCCGCCGGTGCTGGTTCTCGCCTGGGGTGCGCTGCACCGGTCGACCGGCGGCTGGGGCGCGGTGCTGGGCACCGGGCTGTTCCTCGGGGTCGCGGCCTGCTTCTACACGCTGTACCTGGCCATCGCCGCGTTCACCGTCGTGGTGATGGCGGTGGTCGCCGCCGGTCTCGCTGTCGCGGCGCGTCGCCGGGAAGGTCGGCACTCGCTCGGCGCCCGGCGGGTGCGTTCCGCTGTCGCGGTGCAGGGTGGGCCCATCAGCGGCGGGCGAACGGTTGTCGCGGATGTGTCGGCCGACGACACAGACACGGCAGACGCCGACGCTCGGTCCGCCGACGCAGACGCAGCGGTGGCGAGCAATGCGAGGGGTACCGGCACGAACTCGGCGATTGCGGCTGAGACTGCCGGAACGGGCTCGGTTCCGGCGGTCACCGAGGATGCGGGCAGGGATTCGGCCGTGGACGCGCGGGGCACCAGCGACGGCGAGAACTTCGCGGCGCGCCCCGCGGTGTGGCGGGCGGCGATCGGGCCGTTCGTGCGGCTGGCGGTGATGGGTGCGATCGCGGTGGTGCTGGCGCTCGTCGTCTGGGCGCCGTATCTGCTGGAGATGCTGGGGGGCGCGAAATTGCCGTCCGGCAGTGCTTTCCACTATCTGCCGCAGTCCGGTGCCGAGCTGGCGTTCCCGATGCTGGAGTTCTCACTGCGAGGCGCGCTGTGCCTGCTCGGCACGGTGTGGCTGGTGGTGCGGGCCGGGTCGTCGCGCAGGGCGCAGGCGCTGGGGATCGGCGTGATCTCGATCTATCTGTGGACCCTGCTGTCGATGACCGCCACCGCGGCGGGTACCACCCTGCTGTCGTTCCGGCTGGAGCCGGTGCTGCTGGCCGTGCTGGCCGCGGCGGGCGTGTTCGGGTTCGTCGAGGGCGGCCGCGCGATCTACCAGGCGCTCAACGAACCGGCCCCCCTGCGCACCGCCGCGGGCGTGCTCGCCGTGCTCGGCGCCCTGGCCTTCGCCCAGCACATCCCCACCGTGCTCACCCACGAGATCGACACCGCCTACACCGACACCGTGCCCACCGATGTCCCCGACGCCGACGGCACCTACGGCGAGCGCGCCGACAAGCGCAAGCCCTCCGCCGTCGCGTACTACCACGCGGTCGACGAGGCCCTGCGAGCCCAAACCGGCCGTCCCCGTGACGAATCCGTCGTCCTCACCGCCGATACCACCTTCCTCGCCTACTACCCCTACTTCGGCTTCCAGGCGCTCACCTCCCACTACGCCAACCCCCTCGCCGACTTCAAGGGCCGCGCCGCCACCATCGCAGCCTGGAGCGAACTCCCTACCTCCGAGGCCCTGGTCGACGCCCTCGCCCACTCCCCCTGGCGAGCCCCCGACGCCTTCCTCTTCCGCCGCGACGCCGACACCTACACCCTCCGCCTCGCCGAAGACGTCTACCCCAACGACCCCAACGTCAAGCGCTACACCGTCGCCTTCCCCAAATCCCTCTTCGACGACCCCACCTTCACCACCACCGACATCGGCCCCTTCACCCTCATCACCGTCAACCGCTGACGACTGGGCCTCAGGAGGCTTCGCCGGATCCGGGTTCGATGCGCGGGACGGTGCCCACCTTGCCGATCCCCTTGTCGAACGAGGCGATCGACGAGCCGGAGTCCGCCTCCGCGAGCGCCACCAGATACGCGTCGGCGAACGACAAGCGGTGGTGCTCGTAGACATCGACCGCGCGGATCAGCACGGCGGGAGCGTCGGTCGCGATATTGCGTGAGCCGATGATCGCGCGCGTCAGGGCTGCCACCTGCGGGCGGGGAACCTCAGGCCGGGGTGCGGCCGAGGTAGTGGAGGAGGGCCTCGGTGGGGGTGGTGGCGGGGGTTTCGATGATGGGGGCGTAGGCGCCCCACTGGCGGAGGGGTTCGGTGATCTCGGCTTCGATGCCCGAGCCGGGGGCGGGGTGGTGGGTGCGGGCGGCGGTGAGGAGGTGGGTGGCGAGGGGGTCGGTGAGGGGGGATGGTTGGTTGGTGGCGGTGGCGATGTCCCAGGCGTGGACTGCCGCGTCGAGGGCGGCGAGGGTGGCGGCTACGGGGGTGGGGAGGTCGCCGTGTGGGAGGGGGGTGGGGACGACGGGGGTGGTGTCGGAGACGGTGGCCCAGGCGGCGGCGGTCTGCTCGACGGCCGTGCGGATGAGGGTGGTGGCCGGGAGGTCGAGGGTGCCGGAGGGGGCGAAGGGGTTGAAGTTCGGGCCGGGGCCGACGCCGAGGGCGGCGGCGTAGGCGAGCTGGTCGCCCGCCGCGTGCTGGACGACCTGGGCGACGGTCCATTCCGAGCAGGGCGTCGGCAGGTCCCACTGGTCGTCGGCGACCCCGGCCACCACGGCGGACAGGGCCGCGTAGGACTCGGCGACCACGTCGCGCCAGACGGATTCGAGGACTGCGGTGTTGTTGTTCATGACTCCAGCCTAGGAACCCATTAGGCTCGTTTCGTTCCTAATTTTTCCCCGATCCGAAAAAGGTGGAGATGGCCGCGACCACGCCCCGCGTCCTGCGCCTGCTGGCCCTGCTCCAGGACCGCGCCTACACCGGCCGCGAACTGGCCGACCGCCTCGCGATCACCGAACGCACCGTCCGCAACGACATCGCGCGCCTGCGCGACCTCGGCTACCCGGTGCACGCCGAACGCGGCGCCGTCGGCGGCTACCGGCTCGGCCGGGGCGCCACCATGCCGCCGCTGCTGCTCGACGACGACGAGGCGGTGGCCGTCGCCCTGTCCATCGCCGTGGCCGCCGACGGCGCGCTCGCCGTCTCCGACCTGGGCGAACAGCTCGCCAGGGCACTGCGCAAGATCGAGCAGATCCTGCCGAAACGCTTGCAGCGCAAGGTCTCCGCGCTGCGCGAGGTCACCGAGATCGGCCCGGCGACCACCGGCTCGCGCGAACCCGACGCCCCGGTCGCCGCGGGCATCCTCACCACCATCGCCGAGGCCGTGCGCCGTACCACCGCCCTCACCGTCGACGACGGCCGCGAGCTGGAGCCGTACCGGCTGATCAACTGGCAGCGCCGCTGGTACCTCGTCGCCTACAGCCTGGCCGGGCACGATTGGACCGCCGTCCCGGTCGCCACCCTCACGACCGCCACCGCGACCGGCCGCGTCTTCGCCCCGCGCCGCCTGCCGGACGACGACCTGGTCGCCTTCGTCATGCGCGATATCGCGACCAGCGGCTGGCGGGTGCACGCCAGGGTCACCGTGCTGGCCCCGGCCGAGACCGTGATCGCCCGGATCAACCCGGCCGTCGGCGTGGTCGAACCCGTCGACGAGCACAGCTGCGTCCTGCTCACCGGCGCCGATGCCATGGAGACCATCGCCATCTACCTGAGCATGCTCATGATGGACTTCCGCGTCGACGGCCCACCGGAGCTGGTCGGGCACCTGCGCACTCTGGCCCGCCGCTACACCGAATCGATCGCCTGACCCGCTGACCACACGGCCCGTCCGCACTACACTGACTGGTGCGGCACGGTCGTCGCCGGGCAGCCCCGGCGGATGGCGAAAACAACACCGACCCGCTCCCGGAGGAGGACGTATGTCCGATCCGTTGCACACCAGGGTGTGCCTCACCGGCATGAACCGCACCTGCCCCAGCATCAGCGTCTTCCTGGTGCCCGAGCCGCTGGTGCGCGGCGGACAGATGCTGCACCTGCTCGAACAGGCCCCGGTCACCGGGCAGATCCCGAAACCCGATCCCGCCCTCATCGACCTGATCCAGGCCGCACAGACCCCGCTGAACACGCGCGGGCTGGCCCACGTGGAGAGCGTCACCTTCACCGGCCCCCGCCACGATCCGCCGACCAGCCGCGCGGTGCTGCACGATCACCTGATCGACGACGACAACCCGTGGGGCCTCGACATCGACGACCCCACCGAGCTCATCCGGCTCGCCCTGCTGCCCGAGCGGCGCATCGGCGCCCGGCGCATCGACGACTTCCAGGCGCATTCGGTGCGGCAGGCGATGGCGGCGGTCTACCGCTTCTTCGACGTCGACCAGCGCATTCCGCTCGTCTACCACGGCTTCGCCGACCCGAGGGACGGCTGGTTCGCCCTGCGCGCCTCGGCCGCGTGAGGTGTGTTCATGGACACGGGGTAGCTACTGGTGTGCGGGTGCGCGATAGACCACAATATCTCCGGTCAGCGTGGACAAACCGCACGAAGCACTTCGCGGGGCGAGTACGCTGCGCAATGTTGAATAGTTCGGCCGACCGAAATCAGTTTTGGTAGTGCTGATCGGTACGGATGCAGAGGTATAGCTATGACGCTCAGCAGACCGGAGCGAATCGATCTCCTGCTGACACGGCCCCATCGTCAGGACCGTGACCCAGCCCCCCGCGAGCAGCTGTCTTCGCTCGTCGCGATCGAGCACGCCGTCATCGACGCCACCATCGCGATGCTGGCCCCCGGCCAGAAGTTCGCCCTGCTGTGGTCCCTACAGGTCGGCGAGCACACCGTCGCCGGGGTGCAGATCAAGGAGCGCGACGGGTCGCTCACCGATCTGGTCCCGCCGCCGGAGGTGCTCGGGTACTTCGCCGACCACAAGCAGATGTCCTACGACGCCGAGGCGGGCGCCTGGCTCAGCGCCGAGATCTTCATCGCCGGGCCCACCCGGTACAAGGCCACCTACTCCACCGGCAGCATCGCCGACTGGATGCCGGAGGTCACCGCCGAGGACCTGCGCGCCGAGTTCGAGGCCTTCCCCCGCCCCGACGCCGTGATCCCCGACTGGGCCCGCACCCAGCTGGAGTGGACCGACCGCAAGACCGGCTAGGTCGCGGCGCCGCATCGCACGCGGGTTCGATGGCTACCATCAACCCCCGTGCGACCGGACCGATCTGAACGAGCGTTCACCCGTTACCGCCTGATCGCCCTCGTCTGTGGGCTGCTCGGGTTCGTGCTTGCCCTGCTGACACCGCTGCTGCCGGTGCGCCAGGACCGCGCGAGCCTGGACTGGCCGCAGCCCGGCGCGACGAGTGTCGAGGCGCCGCTCGTGTCGTATGTGCCGCAGCGGCTGGACGCGCAGCTGCCCTGCGCCATGCTGCGGGATCTCCCCGAGGGGGAGCCGACCACGCTGCTCACCACCATCCCCGCCGAGTCCGGCCAGAGCGCCAAGGGGCTGAGCGTCACCGTGCGCGACGGCGTGCTCGGGGTGCAGGCGCGCGATGTGCCGATGCTGTCGGCGCCGGTCGCCGAGATCGGCGGGTGCGCGCAGATCAGCATCGTCTCCACCATCGAGGCGACGACCGTCGAGTTCCTCGGGGTGACGCGCGAGGACGGCACCCCGTTCCGCAATACCGTCACTGTGGACAAGCGGCCGCAGATCGTCGGCGTCTACACCGACCTGGACGAATCGGCCCTCACCGGCGCCCGGCTGCACGCCGATATCGACTCCCGCTTCACCTCGACTCCGACCACGCTCAAGCTGGTCACGATGATCGTCGCCGCGGTCGCCACGCTCGCCGCCCTGATCGCCCTGCACCTGCTCGACACCACCGACGGCCGCCGCGCCCGCCGCTTCCTGCCCCGGCACTGGTGGCAGGTCACCGCCGCCGACGGCGCGGTGGTGGGCACGCTGCTGCTGTGGCACGTGATCGGCGCCAACACCTCCGACGACGGCTACATCCTCAATATGGCCCGCGCCTCGGGCCCCTCGGGCTACATGGCCAATTACTACCGCTGGTTCGGGGTGCCGGAGGCGCCGTTCGGCTGGTCCTACGAGGTGCTGGCCTGGATGACCAAGATCTCCGACGCCAGCTTGTGGATGCGGCTGCCCGCGCTGCTCGCCGGGCTGGTCTGCTGGGCGGTGATCAGCCGCGAGGTGCTGCCCCGCCTCGGCGCCCGGGTGCGCCGCGACAAGGTGGCGCTGTGGACGGCCGGACTGGTGTTCCTGGCCTTCTGGCTCCCCTACGACAACGGCCTGCGCCCCGAACCGCTGATCGCCGCGGGCGCGCTGCTCACCTGGTGCGCGATCGAACGCGCCATCGCCACCGCCCGGCTCCTGCCCGCCGCCCTCGCCATCCTCATCGCCGCCTTCTCACTGGCCGCTGGTCCGACCGGCCTGATCTGCATCGCCGCCCTCATCGCAGGCACCCGGCCGGTCATGCAGATCATCATCAAGCGCGCCCAGGGCATCGTGCCGCGCCGGATCGCCGCCGACCGCGACGCGTCATTCGGCGATGTGGACTCGGACCAGAACAGCGGAGACGACCAAGCCCGCGCTGGCGCCGACAGCGCGCAGAGTACGAGCCTCCCGCAGAGTGCGGGCAGCGCGCAGGGCGCAAGCAGCGCCCGGAGTGGAGGCAGTGGGCAGAGCGTCGACGGCGCGAGCGAACGCGACCGCGATGCGGACCAGCGCGGCGCGAGCGAGCCGGGGCGACGGTCGCTGTCCAGCACGATCTTCCGCTATGCCGCGCTGCTGGCACCGGGACTCGCCGCGGGGACACTCGTACTGATCGTCGTCTTCGCCGATCAGACCCTGGCGACCGTCATGGAAGCCACCCGCGTGCGCACGCTGGTGGGCCCGAATGTGGCCTGGTTCGACGAGCGCACCCGCTGGGACTCGCTGTTCATGCTCTCCCCCGACGGCTCGCTGGCCCGTCGCTTCGGCGTGCTGGTGCTGCTGTTGTGCCTGATCGTCTGCATCCTCCAGGTGCTGCGCAAGGGCCGTATCCCCGGCACCTCGCGCGGCCCGTCGGTGCGCATCCTGGGCATCGTCTTCGCGGCGCTACTGCTGATGATGTGGACGCCGACCAAGTGGACCCACCACTTCGGCGTCTACGCGGGCCTGGCCGGGTCGCTGGCCGCGCTGGCGGCGGTCGCGGTGGGCACCAACGGGATTCGCGCGCCACGCAACCGGGCGCTGTTCGCCGCGGCGGTGCTGTTCCTGCTCGCGCTGACCTTCACCGGCTCCAACGGCTGGTGGTACGTCTCCAGTTACGGCGTGCCGTTCTGGGACAAGGCGCCGCTGGTGGCGGGCAAGGGCCTGTCGACGCTGTTCCTCGGGCTCAGCGTGCTCGCCCTGCTGCTCGCGCTGTACTTCCACCTGCGCGCTCCCTACCGCAAGCCCGCGGGCCCGGCCCGCTTCGACCGCTTCGCGACCATGCCGCTGACCATCGCCGCCGCGCTGCTGGTGCTGTTCGAGGTGGCCTCGATGGCCAAGGGCGCGATCACCCAGTACCCGGCCTACTCCATCGCCAAGTCGAATATCGAAGCCCTCCAGGGCAATACTTGCGCCCTCGCCGACGACGTGCTGGTGGAGACGAACACCGCCGACTCCCTGCTCACCCCCTACACCGGCGACCCCGCCGACGGCCTGAGCGCCGAGTCCACCGGCTTCGACCCCAACGGCGTGGCCACCGACCTCACCGCCGACGCCGACGAGACCGTGGTCGGCGGCGCCAACTCGGTCGACACCGATTCGGCCAACAAGACCACCAACACCACCGGCGCTGGCACCGGCGGCGGCACCAGCGAGCAGGCCGGTGTCAACGGCAGCACGGTTGCCCTGCCCTTCGGCCTCGACCCCGCCCGCACCCCCGTGCTGGGCTCCTACCAGGACGGCGTGCAGCAGCAGGCCAAGCTGACCTCGCAGTGGTACCGCGTCGACCTCACCGACGCCGTCCGCGACGACCCCGCCTACCAGGCCCTGGTGATCACCGCCGCGGGCCGTATCCGCTCGGTCGACACCGACGGCGTCGTGCAGTACGGCCAGGACCTGCGGGTCGAGTACGGCACCCGGGCCGAGGACGGCACCGTCGAGGTCACCGGCTCGCTCATGCCGCTCGATATCGGCCCGGCCCCGTCCTGGCGCAACCTGCGCGTGCCGGTCGACCAGCTGCCCGCCGGGGTGAACGCGGTGCGCCTGGTGGCCACCGACAACGACATCACCCAGAAGCAGTGGCTGGCGCTCACCCCGCCGCGCCTGCCCAAGCTGGCCACCCTGGACTCGGTCGTCGGCCACACCGCGCCGGTGCTGCTCGACTGGCACGTCGGCCTGGCCTTCCCCTGCCAGCGCCCGTTCGACCACCACGACGGCGTGGCCGAGGCCCCCGAGTGGCGGATTCTGCCCGACCGGGTAGGTTCGGATGCCTCCAACGCCTGGCAGGACGATATCGGCGGCGGACCGCTCGGCTGGACCGAGCTGCTGCTGGAATCCGAGACCGTCCCGACCTACCTGGACCGCGATCTGGGCCGCGACTGGGGCTCGCTGGAACGCTTCACCCCGTTCCGGCCCGCACCCCCGGCCGAGATCACCGTAGCTGTGATCGATCAGTCAGGACGCGCGAAAGAACCGGCAATCCGGGCAAAGTAGGAGTGCGGCAGCGTAAGGGCAGTGGCCGGGCGTTGCGTCTGGACGCTTACGAAATGCTCAGTGTCCCTTAGGGTTTCGCTTTGGTGAAGCACCTGTAAATGACAGCGTAAAGCCGATGTGCCTGCAGGTTTGAGCACGTACCCTGGTGGGTATGACAGGAGCCTTCGATGACATGGATCTGACAGATCTCGTCGAGCTGCTCAGCGACGACGAGAAGCACGAACTACGACCTGCCGTGATGCGGGTACTGGAGAGACTGCCTTCCCAAGAGGTATTACGCCGCGACCTCACCCGTCGCATGCTCAACGTCTGAACTCCTGGCCACCACACGGCGAAGGCGCGGACCACCCGAGGTGGTCCGCGCCTTCTGCGTTATCGGATCAGAACACCCGCAGCGGGCCCGGGCTCCACAGCCCGGTGCGGGTCTGGGTCCCGGTGGTGAGCTGGGCGGGCTCGGCGGGCAGGTGCTGGTCGTAGCGTTCCAGCGAACCCCAGTCGCGGGCCCAGTCGTCCTTCAGATAGGTCGGGATGGTGACCCGGTTGGCCAGCATCTGCGCGAAGCCCAGCGGACCGCCGAACTCCTGCGCCTGCCAGGTGTCGGTCGAGGAGATGGCCAGCGGCCGGTCCGGCAGGATCCGGTAGTTGGGCACCTCGGCCACGCCGTTGTGGTGGGCGAACGGGCGCTGGCAGGGGAACTGCAGGCCGACGGCCCAGTCCAGCAGCACCGGCTGGGTGCGGCCGATGTAGTGGTCCAGCGTCTGCAGCTTGGGCACGCGCGGCGGGGTGAACGCCAGCCACTGGTCACCGATCAGGATCGGGTCGTTGGCCAGAATACGCACCGCGTCGGCCTCGGTGGGCAGGTCGGCCAGCGGCACGCGCAGGTTGCGCCAGGACGGGAACGGGCCGATATCGCGCGGCAGGTAGGCACCGAGGCTGGTGACGCTGCCGTCCGGATTCCGGGTGCCGTACTCCACCAGCAGCGACTGCCCGTAGGTGTCGGCGCCGGTATCGGACTTCGAGGCGATGCGTCCGGCCGCCGAGATGACGATCAGCGGCGAGTCCTCGGAGCGGGCGGGCAGCCCGTACCAGGACGACTCCAGGTGCGCGGGCTGCTGCACGCCCTCCTGGTAGGAGCCCAGAATCGGGGTCTGTGCCGGATCGAGGCCGAAGGGCAGGGCCACGGTCGACCCGTTGACGCCCAGCGCGCCCTGCCCACCGCCGGTGCCCGCGCTCTCGCCCTCGGCGAAGGCCGCGCCGACCGACTGGTTGCTGGTGTTGCCGGTACCCGGCTTCACCTCGACCGCGTCGGCGGACAGGTCACCGGGCACGCCGTTGGGTGTGAAGCCGACCGAGTCGATGCCAGCGAGCGGGTCGTTCGGGTCGGTGAGCGGACGGGCCGGGTCGACGATCGGTTCGAGCTTGCCGCCGTTGGGGTCCGGTTCCACCAGCACGTCCCCGGCCAGGCCGCAGGCGTCGCCGCCGAGCGCGTTCATATTGGAGCGGGCCAGCGAGTAGGCCGGGTACTGCTGGGTGGCGCCCTTGACCAGCGAGAGCACCTCGAAGGCCACCATCAGCCCGACCACCACGGTCAGCGGGATGGCCGCGAACTTGCGGATGCGCCTGCCGCGCTTGGTCGCGGCCGAGGGCACCGGTTTCACATAGTCCTCGCGCAGCGCGTACCAGCCGACCAGGGCCAGGGCCAGGCCGAACAGGATCAGCATCACCGTATTGGAGTTGATGCCGCGCAGCGAGACGGTCTTGTCGAACCACGGCACGCCGTAGCTGGAGACGTACCAATAGCCGTTGATGCCCGAGAACGACAGCGCCAGCACGAACAGCAGGCCAGCCAGGAAGATGGCCCGGTTCTTGCGCGAGCGCAGCGCGCTCTGCGATACCGCCACCGCCGTGACCGCCGCCAGCGCACCCGCGATGCCCGCGTAGGCGCCGAAGTGGTGGGTCCACTTCGTCGGGTTGAACATCATGAAGAAGATCGTGCCGAACACGATGCCCATCAGCCGCCAGGTCGGCCCCGAGGCGATACCCGGTACCTGACGGCGGCGCAGCAGCACCAGCAGCGTGGTGAACAGGCACAGCAGCATCACCAGGAAGGCGAAGCGCCGGGCCAGCGAGCCGTCGACGGTCTCGACGAACATGTAGTAGTAGCGCAGGTAGTCCTCGTACCAGGCCAGGTTGGGGCCGGTGGCCTGCCGCACCCGGTTGGCCTCCTGGATCCCGGCGAATGTCTGGTCACCGTAGACGACCACCAGCACCAGCAGCCCGGCCGAGGCGATCGGTGCGAGCAGCGGCAGCGTGCCGAACTGGCGATGCCTGCGCACGATGATGCGCACCAGCGGGCGGATACCGGCCAGCAGCGCGGCCACACACATCAGGCCGGTCGGGGCGGCGGCCAGGGTGAAGGCCGCGATCAGCACCGCGATGCCCGCGGGCAGCAGGCGGCCGGTGGCGATGGCGCGCTCGATGGAGACCCAGGTGAGCAGGGCGCCCAGCGCCACGATGGGCTCCGAGCGCAGGCCGTTGTCGAAGGGCAGCCAGAAGGCCAGGAACACCAGGCCGCCGGTCCACAGCGCCACCTGACTGCGCTTGACCGCGTTACCCAGGCGCGGGACCACCTCGCGGCTGATCACCATCCAGCACAGGATGCCGCACACCAGCGCGGGCAGGCGCACCCACGGGCTGGCCGTGGAGACCTCGGCGAACACCTGGATGACGTGGTAGTACCAGCCGAACGGCGCCTCGGGCACGCCGTACCAGCGGAAGTAGTTGGCCATGTAGCCCGCGTCGGGGGCCACCCGGACCATCGAGAGGATGTAGCCGTCGTCGGAGGTGTTGGCACCGACGAAATGCCAGACCAGCAGCGTGCCGATCACCGCGCCGTCAGCCCAGGTGGGCTTGAGCCAGTTGCGCGGCAGGAACCGGCGGTGCCCGCGCCCGTCGCTGCCGTCGAGCTGGGCCAGCGCGGCCAGCGCCAGCAGGGTGCACAGCACCGCGGCGACGATCGCGATCAGCTTCACCGGCGACGGGCTCGACGAGAAGCGCGAGTCGACGGTGGAGGTCAGCGAAAGACCCTGCGGCACATCGCCGCGCAGGTCGGAGAAGATGCCGACGATCTGCGGGCGCAGGTCACCGGCGAGCTGGCCCTGCACCGGCACCCGCACGGTCTCGACCGTGCCCGGCTGCCCGGCGATCGGCCGCTCGATCTCCTTGCTCAGCCCCTCGAACTTCGCCGTGGTGCGGTGCTGGTCGGAGCTGATGACGATGGCCGAGCACTGGTCCATCGCGGACCGGTCGGCCGAGGCCACCACCGCGTTGCGGTCGACCACGTCCACCGCGGTGTCGGACACGCGCACGAACAGCGCTTCCAGCGCGGCGCGGTCGCCCTGCGGCGGCGCGGTGGCCAGCAGCATGCCGCCCTGTTCGGGCAGGCTCGCCACCGCCGCACACGGGATGGTGGCGTTCAGGTCGATCGGCACCTGCGACATGAGCGGGGCCTGGATATTGCCGAGCGTGCCGTTCTGCGGCCAGGTGAGTTCCGCGGTGGTCTGGGTGACCGGCAGGAACGGCGTCGCCACCGCGAAGAGGGCTCCGAGGAGTCCGGCGACCAGCGCGATCCATCGCGCGATCCGGAAGTCCTTCGCGGAAGCCGCCGGTTCTGCGGGCGGCTTGGTGAGAACAGCTGTTGCGGCGTCTGGCACGGTTCGCCATGGTATCCGCACCGGGGTCGTTGTGAGGGGTCGCACGCCTGGCTACCGAACATGCACTATGTTGTGGTGTGAAGTTCAAGCATTTCATTAGGATTCACAAGCCGACGCGGGTTTCGTTCTCATAGGAATCGGCTATCGATCGGCGGGTATGTGCCGTTCACGGCCATGGCACAGGAGTTTTTCGACTTTACCAGTGTGCACAACGCACATAGATAAGAACGATGGTAACCGTTACGCACGGTAACGGCCGCGCATTTTAAATGCGGATCGGCACTACCGAGGGCGGACCGCGAAGGTTCCCGAATGAAAATGTAGGCGCGAACTCCCCGCTGGATAAAATTGCCTTTTCGTACTCTTGAACACGACCGCTTCACTTCTGGAATCGGTCGCTTCTAGCAAGGAGTACGCAATGTTGTACAGCAACTTCTTCGCCCGCTCGGCACTGGTCACCGCAGGGTGTGCGGTGGCCGCGGCATCGTTCGGGCTCGGACCCGCCGCGGCCCAGTCCTCCACCACGGTCAGCCCCGCGGGCGCCGCGGTGCATGCCACCAACCAGGGCGTGGTCAAGGCGGTGGCCGGTGGCGTATCGATCACCTGCACCACGTCCTCGGCCACCGGCTCGGTGCCCGCCGCACCGGGAAACACCAACCCCAGCGGCCCGGTGACCGTGCCGATCAGCGCGCCCACCTTCACCGGCTGCTCCACCAGCATGTGGGGCGTGAGCGCGACGGTGACCACCAGCGGCAGCTGGTCGATCACCGGACAGAACGGGTCGCCGGTGGCCGGCTCGATCAATGTGCCGACCGGCGGCATGGTCATCCAGACCTCCGGGCTGGCCTCCTGCAAGGTCGTCGTGGCGCCCACGGCACCGGCCTCGCTGGCGGGCACCTGGACCAACGGCACCCCGTCGACGGTGCAGGCGACCAATTCCCCGGCACCGATCAAGGTGACCGGCGGTTTCGGTTGCCCCACCAGCGCCACCACCGGAACGGTGACCGGGACATATCAGGTCACCAATACCACCACCCCGTCGGTGCCGATCACGGTCGGCCCCTGACAATTTCCGGGAAATCGAATCCGCGCTGATTCGATGAACAATCCGGTGTGAAAAAGAACCAGCGTGCGTCTCTCACACGCACGCTGGTTCCACCACATCGTAGGCAATATTCGCGACGTGCGCGGTGGGTAGCCGCCACGCCCGCGCGGACCCCGGTCCCTTCCCGGCGCTTCCGCTCCCTAGACTCGACGCCATGACCAAGGTGAATCTCGAAACCAACCACGGACAGATCGTGCTCGAGTTGGACGACCAGGCCGCGCCGAACACGGTCGCCAACTTCGTGAACTACGTGAACGCGGGCCACTACAACGGCACCGTGTTCCATCGCGTCATCCCCGGTTTCATGGTTCAGGGCGGCGGCTTCGAGCCGGGCCTGAAGCAGAAGCCCACCCAGGCACCGATCCAGAACGAGGCCACCAACGGCCTGAAGAACGACAAGTACACCGTCGCGATGGCCCGCACCAACGACCCGCACTCGGCCACCGCCCAGTTCTTCATCAACGTCTCCGACAACGCCTTCCTCAACCACTCGGCCCCCCAGGGCCAGGGCTGGGGCTACGCGGTCTTCGGCAAGGTCACCGACGGCACCACCGTCGTCGACAAGATCGCCGCCGTCAAGACCGGCAGCGCGGGCCCCCACCAGGACGTCCCCGTCGAAGACGTCATCATCGAATCCGCCACCGTCGCGTAGCTTTTCGAGCCAGCGGGGCCGTCACCACAGCGGTGACGGCCCCGTTCCGTACCCGGGTCAGGCGAAAACCGTCACCACATCCACCGACGGGTACCGCGCGGCGAGCTTGCGATCCAGCGTTGCGAGGGTGGCGCCGCCCGCCTGCGCGAAGGCGGCCAGATAGTCGTCGGTCCACAATTTGTGGCTGTGGTCGTTGCGCGCCGACAACGCACGGAACACCTGATCCAGCGAGTTCGGCTCCTCGGCCCAGATCACACGTTCATCGGCGTTGAGCTGGTCGATGACCCGCCAGGCAGCACTGCGAGACAAGACCTCGGTGTCCATCACCGCAGGGTTCGAGAGCAAGCGCAGCAGGCCGGTCTGGGTGACCCGGCACATGAGCAGGCTGTCCGATTGGGCATCGAACCAGGTGGCCGCAGCGCGATGATGGACATGCCTGCCGTACACAGCGGCCAGCCACAGGCCGACATCGACCAGTGTCACCGGCCATACCTCTCTACGTCGTCGGCATCGAAGGCATCGGCGATATCGGCATTGGTGATGTTCCGAAGCGGACCAGAGTCGGCCGTGCCGACCAGCGGAAAGCTCACCCGGCCCACACTCGGGCTCGGCGAGGCGCCGACCTCGCGCGCCAGCGCTTTGGCGAACAGCTCCTTGAGACTGATTCCGCGCGCGGCAGCCGCCAGTTTGGCGGCCTGCATCAGACCTGGCGATAGATCAACCGTAGTGCGCATAAAAACATATTACCACCACGGCTCGGGTGGCCAAAAGCGAATGGGCCGCCCGGACTATGCCTGGGCGGCCCATTCTGCATGCCACTTGCCTAGAGCGGCAGGACGTGGTGTTTGCGGGGGTTGCGGACGATCTTCTTGTCTTCCAGCAGTTTCAGGGCGCGGCGGATCTCGAGGCGGGTGGTGGCCGGTTCGATGACCGCGTCGATGAAGCCGCGTTCGGCGGCGACCCACGGGGTGGCGATATTGGTGTTGTAGAAGTCGATGAGCTGCTGGCGGACCGCGGCGCGCTGGTCTTCCGGGGCGGCGGCGATCTGGGCGGCGCCGATCAGGCTGACCGCGCCCTCGGCGCCCATCACGGCCAGGCGGGCGGTGGGCCACGCCAGGTTGATGTCGGCGCCGAGCTGCTTGGAACCCATCACGGCGTAGCCGCCGCCGTAGGACTTGCGCACGACCAGGGTGATCTTCGGGACCGAGGCCTCCACGTAGGAGAACAGGAACCGGCCACCGCGCTTGATCACGCCGACCTTCTCCTGCTCCACACCCGGCAGGAAGCCGGGGGTGTCGACCACGAACACCAGCGGGATCTCGAAGGCGTTGCACAGGCGCACGAAGTGCGAGGCCTTGTCCGAGGCGCGCGCGTCCAGCGCACCGGCCGAGGCCAGCGGCTGGTTGGCGACCACGCCGACGCTGCGGCCGTCCACCCGGGCGAACCCGGTGATGATGTTGGGCCCGGTGCCGGAGCTGATCTCCTTGAACTCACCGTCGTCGAAGATGCGCAGCAGGATGTCGTACATGTCGTACCCGGCGTTGTCCGAGTCCGGCATGATCGTGTTGAGCTCGCGGTCGGAATCGGTGATCTCGGGCTCGAGGCCCGGGTTCACGACCGGCGGCAGCTCCTGGCAGCTGGTCGGCATGTAGCCCAGGTACTCGCGCACCCACTGGAACGCGGCGTCCTCGTCCTTGGCGACGTGGTGGATATTGCCGTACTCGGCCTGCGTGCGCGCACCGCCGAGCTCCTCGAGGCTGACGTCCTCGCCGGTGACCTCTTTGATGATCTTCGGCCCGGTGACGAACATGTGCGCCGACTCGGTCGCCACCACCACATCGGTGCAGATGGGCTCGTACACCGCGCCACCGGCGCAGTTGCCCAGGATCAGCGAGACCAGCGGGACCATGCCCGAGAGCGGCTCGAGATTGGTCGCCATCCAGGCGTACCAGGCCAGCGAGCTGATCGCCTCCTGCACGCGCGCGCCACCGGAATCGTTGATGCCGACCAGCGGGATACCGACCTTGGCCGCGTACTGCATGATGCCGCACAGCTTGCGCCCGAACGCCTCACCGACCGACCCGCCGTACACGGTCTGGTCGTGCGAGAACACCGCCACCGGACGGCCTTCCACCAGCCCGTGGCCGACCACGACACCGTCACCGTAGAGCGCGGTCGGGTCGCCCGGCTTGCGCACCAGGGCGCCGATCTCGACGAAGGTGCCCGGGTCGAGCAGCTGATTGATCCGATCACGCGCGCTGGGAATGCCCTTGCGCGCCCGCTTCTCGATCCCCTTCTGACCCGCGGGCTCTTTCGCGAGCTCCAGCCGCTCGTGTAGATCGGCCAGCTTCTCGGCGGTGGTGCTCACTTCTCTCCCTTTGCGGAAATCGCGGCCAGCTTGGCGGCGAGGTCGGCACCGATCTGGCCGATCCGCGGTTCGTCGACGATCTGGAGGTGGTCGCCCGGGATGTGGACCACTTCGAGGTTGGGGATGAACTCATCCCAGCCGCCGTTGGGCCGACGGTCGGCGAAACGGGGTTCGAGCTGAATCATGCCATCGTGGTAGCGGTCGGCCAGATACAGCACCGCGTCGCCGTCGTAGCGCGAGGGCGTGGCCTTCGCCAGATGACGGCTCTCGATCCACGAGGTGCGCTGGTGTTCGAGCACACCGCCGGGGATCTTCGCGCCGGTGAGCTTCACCAGGCTCGCGACGATGTCGTACTGCTCCTCGTCGTTGGCCTGGGCGAGTTCCTGCAGCTGCTCGTCGGGCAGTTCCCCTTCGACGCCGTAGGTGGTCTTGGCGAACTGCTGGTAGCGCTGGATACGGGCCACCCGCTCCTCGGGGCTGTTGTCCTCGCCCTTGACCGGCAGGGCCAGGTCGATCAGACCGACGACGCGGACATCGGCGCCTTCTTCCCGCAGCAACTGCGCGACCTGCAACGACAGCACCGCACCGAGCGACCAGCCGTAGAGCACGTAGGGACCGTTGCCCTGGATCTTGCGGAGCTCGGGCAGGTACTGGCGAGCGCGCTCTTCGATATTGCCCTCGACCCGCTCGAAGCCGTACATGGGAGTGTCGGCGGGCAGGCGCTTCAACAGTGGCTCGTACACGAGCGTGTTGCCGCCCGAGGGGTGGAATACGAAGACCGGCACATTGTCCGTGCCCTCGACCCGCGCGCGCAGCGGGCGCACGAAGCCGTCTACGTCGGCGCCGCTGTCCTGGAGCGTGCGCACGATCTCGGCCAGCTGCTCGATGGTCTCGCAGTCGAGCACGTCGTCGACGGTGACCTCGGCCTTGACCCGCTCGGTGAGTCGGGCCGCCATCTTCTCGGCGACCTCCTCTTCCAGGATCGGCAGGGTGTTGAAGACACCGCCGGGTGACGTCCCTGTGACGACAGCCCAGGTGGCGTAAGCCAAACGCTCGGCAGCGTCACGTGGCGGAACGTTGTCCTCGTCGGCGCTCGCGTCGCCGAAGTAGTCGATATCGGCGATGCCGGATTCCGCCGCCTCGGCAGGCGCAGCCCCGGCCGCCGTCCCATCGGTTCGCGTATCCGAAACTGCTTCGGCAGCAGCGATATCCGATGTCCGGGCCGCATCGGCAGCCGAAACCGCGTCAGCGCCAGCGGCATCCGGCAGTTCGGCTCCGGCGGACCCGGCTACCGTCTGCTCGCCCGCGGCGTCCGACGGCAAGTCCGCGCCAGCGACCTTGGCGGCAGCCAACGGATCATCACCGGCCGCGATCGCGGCACGAGCAGCCTCGACGAAGTTCGCGTCGACGCCCAGCTCGACATCCTCACCGGCAGCGCGGGCAGCGGCCTGCTTCTCCGCCATCGCGGCGACCTCGTCACGATGCTCGATCGCGTACCGCAGCACCTTCGACACCTCGTTGAGGCTGGCGTCGCGCACGGCCGAAACCTGCAGCTGCGGAATATCGAACTCGTACTCCACGCGGTTCTTGATGCGCATGGCCATCAGCGAGTCCAGGCCCAGCTCCATCAGCGGGATCTCCATCGGGAGGTCCTCGACGGCGTAACCCATGGACTCGGCGACGATCACGCACAGGCGCTGTTCGATGGTCTCGCCGCTGTCGGGGCTCCAGCGGTCGCTGGTGGCGACGGCGATCTCGGCGGCGGTCGGCTCGGGCTCGGCGGCGGCCGGAACGGCAAGGGCGGCAACCGGTTCGGGCAGTGGCGCACCGGAGGTGACCACCGCGTCGAACAGCAGGGCGAAGCCGACCGGCGTCTTGGCGTGCACCTGCACCGAGGCACCGCCGAGGTGCGGGGTGAGGGTGGTGGTGAGGGTGCCGGTGGTGGGCAGCGCGGCGTGCGGGTGCGAGACCGTGACGGCCACATCCGAAAGGACCTGCGCGGCAGCGGCTCGCACCAGCGCGGTCAGGTCGGTGACCGACCCCGCCTGCACCTCCCAGGCGTGCCGCCCGTCGGGCATGGCGACGTGCGCGCCGGGCACCCGGGTGTCGCCGGTGCCCGAGGACATGGCGACCTTGGGCCAGTACTCCTTGCGCACGAACGCGGTCCGCGGCACGTCGGCGTAATCGCCTTCGGGCAGCAGCGAACTCAGGTTCACGGCGTGGCCGTGCACGTAGAGCTGGGCGAGCGCGCCGATGACACCGGCGGACTCGTCCTCCTTGCGCTTGAGCGTGGGGATGAGCTGCGCGTCGTGCACGCCCGCGGCGAAGGTGGTGCCGAGCACCTGCATCAGCGCCACGGAGTTGGGCGCCAGCTCCAGGAAGGTGGTGTGCCCGGAGTCGACGGCGGCCTTGATGGCATTGGTGAAGTACACCGCGTGGCGCATGTTCTTCACCCAGTAGGGCTCGTCGTGGATCGGCTCGGTGCCGGGCTTGAAGTACAGGCCCTCGTGCACGGTCGAGTACAGGCCGGTCTTCAGCGAGGTGGGCTCGATGCCCGCCAGTTCGGCGGCGAGTTCGCCCAGCAGCGGGTCCATCTGCGAGGTGTGGCCCGCGCCGCGGGTGGGCAGGATGCGGGCGAACTTGCCCATGCCCTCCACCTCGGCGACGATCTGCTCCACCTGCTCGCGCGGCCCACCGATGACGGTGTTGGTCGGCGCCGCGTACACCGCGCACTCCACGTCCGGGAAGCGCGGCAGCAGCTGCGCCACATCGTGGGCGCTGAGTTCGACCAGCGCCATATTGCGCACGTCGTCCTCGGTGATCATCTGCTCGCCCTCGCCCATCAGGCGCGACCGGGCGCAGATCACGCGCACCGCGTCCTCGAGGCTCAGCCCACCGGCGATATACGCTCCGGCGACCTCACCCATCGAGTGGCCGACCACCGCGGCGGGCTCGGCGCCATGCGCGCGCAGCAGCGCGGCAAGGCCCAGCTGGGTGGTGAAGATGCCGACCTGGCAGGTGCCGACGTCGTAGTCCTGCTCGTCGTCGAGGAACATCTCGCGGATCGAGTAGCCCGCCTCGTCCTGCACCAGCTCGTCGACCTCGTCGACCGTCTTACGGAAGATCGAGTTCTCGTTGTAGAGCTGCTTGGACATCTTGCGGTGCTGCGCGCCGAAGCCACACATCACCCAGATCGGCGCGGCGGCGGCCGGGGAATCGGCGGTGAACACACCCGCGCCCGGCTTGCCCTCCGCGATCGCCCGCAGACCGGCGACGGCCTCCTCGTGCGTCTTGGCCAGCACCACACCGCGCGAGCGCTGGTGGCTGCGCTTGGCCAGCGCCCGGGCCACCTCGGTGAGCGGCACGTCCTTGCCCGCGCCCTCGAGCCAGTCGGCCAGCTCGGCGGCGGCGCGCTTGCGGCGCGAGGGCAGGTAGGCCGAGACGGGCAGGATCACCGGCAGCGGTTCGGCGCGCTCGCCGTCCCACTCCAGCACCGGCGGCACCGGCTCGACGGCGGCCTCGGTGATCGCGACGGCCTCGGCGACCACATCGGTGGTCTCCTCGCCCTCGACCTCTTCGGCCGCGACCTGCGCGGAGGTGACGTTCTCGACGACCGGCGCGGTCGGCACGTACTCCTGCAGCACGACGTGCGCGTTGGTACCACCGAAGCCGAAGCCGGAGATGCCGACGGTCGCCACACCGCTGTAGCGGGGGAACTCGGTCGGCTCGTCGACGACCTTCAGGTTGGCCTGCTCGAACGGGATGTACGGGCTCGGGCCCGCGTAGTTGATGTTCGGCGGGATGACGTTGTGCTGGAACGACATCAGCACCTTGGCCAGGCTCGCCGCACCGGCGCCGGACTCCAGGTGACCGAAGTTGGTCTTGGCCGAGCCGAGCAGGGCGGGCTTGTCGGCGTCACGACCACGACCGACGATGCGGCCCAGCGCCTCGGCCTCGATCGGGTCACCGATCGGGGTGCCGGTGCCGTGCGCCTCGATGTAGTCGACGGTGGAGGGGGCGATGCCCGCGTCGCGGTAGGCGGCGCGCAGCACGTCGGCCTGGGCCTCCGGGTTCGGCGCGAACAGGCCGTTGGAGCGACCGTCGGAGTTCACCGCGGAACCCTTGATCACGCCGAGGATGTTGTCGCCGTCGCGCTCGGCGTCGACGAGTCGCTTGAGCACGATCAGACCGGCGCCCTCGGAGCGGACCATGCCGTCGGCATCGCTGGAGAAGGCCTTGATGTGGCCGTCCTTGGCCACCGCGCCGTTCTTCTCGAAACCGAGGGTGATCACGGGCGCCAGGATCATGTTCACGCCACCGGCCAGCGCCACATCGGCCTCGCCGTCGCGCAGCGCGCGCACGGCCTGGTGGACCGCGACGATGGTCGAGGAGCAGGCGGTGTCGACGGTGACCGACGGGCCACGGAAGTCGAAGAAATACGAGACGCGGTTGGCGATGATGCCGGTGGAGCCACCGAGCAGCGCGTACGCCTCCGCCGAGATCGGCAGGCTCGGGTCACGGTCGCCCAGACCCAGGGCCGCGAGCAGCGAGAAATCGTGGGTGGACGAGCCGACGAACATGCCGACCTTGCCACCCTTGAGGTCGCTGGCCGGGATGCGCGCGTGCTCGAGCGCCTCCCAGGTGAGCTCCATCATCAGCCGCTGCTGCGGATCGACGCGCTCGACCTCGACCGGCGACATGGCGAAGAACTCGGCGTCGAAACCCTTGACCACGTCCTGGTCCAGGTAGCCACCGAGGGTGTTGGACTCGCGGATGGTCTGCGCGACGCCCGGGTCAGCGAGGAATTCCGACCAGCGCCCGTCCGGCAGCTCCCGGATCGCGTCCCCGCGCCCGATGAGGAACTCCCAGGTCGATTCCGGCGTCGTCCCCGCACCCGGCAGCCGGGTCGACAGACCGACCACGGCGATGTCGTGCGCCTCGGACGGCGAGTACGCGACGGTGTAGTCCTCGGACTCCTCGACCGGCAGCTCCGGCTCACCGTTGACGATGACCTCGGCCAGCGAGGCGATGGTCGGGTGCTGGTAGACCACCGTCGGGGTCAGCGTGACGCCGGTGAGGTCCTCGATGTCACCGCCGAGGGCGAGCGCGTCGCGCGAGGCGAGCCCGAACTCCTCCATCGGCCGGTCGACGGTGATCGCCTCGACCGACTGCCCGGTCGCGTCGGCGACCCATTTGCGCAGCCATTCACGCAGCTCGGCGACCGAAAGGTCACCCGAGGGCGTGGTCGTCGCGTCGGCGGCGGTCGCCGGACGATCTGCGTCTGCGGTTTCGGCGCGTTCTTGGGAGGCCTCGTTGTGTTCCATCAATTCCTCAAGCTACCTGTCTGCGTACAGGGCGCGCCGTGGAATGACGCCCGGCATGCGTGACATGCCGGGCGTCATCACCGAACCGGTCGGCCGATTACTCTTCTGGTGCATCGGGGAAAGCCTGCTGGGTGTAACCACCGCGCAGCGTTCCCTCGAGGTAGGCGGCCTTGCAGGCGCGCCGGGCGATCTTGCCGCTGGAGGTGCGCGGGATGGAACCCGCGGGAACCAGCAGGATGTCACGCGCGGTGACACCATGGCGCTGCGAGACCGCCGCGCGCACCGCGTCGGCGATCGGGGCCGGGTCGGCCTTGCCCGCGCCAGGACCCCGCTCGGCCACGATGACCAGCTGCTCGGACGCGTCGTCGGCGTCGAACTTCAGGCCCGAGTGACTGTCGGCCCCGAAGACCTCGGGGGGCAGCTGGTTGGCGGGCACCGCGAAGGCGGCGACGAAACCGGGGCGCAGCGCGGTGGAGGCCTCCTGGGCGGAGAACTCCAGATCCTGCGGGTAGTGGTTGCGTCCGTCGACGATCACCAGGTCCTTGACGCGACCGGTGATGTAGAGCTCGCCGTCGTAGAACACGCCGTAGTCACCGGTGCGCAGCCAGTCGGCGTCGGCGTCGGTGCCCTCGGCGTGGCTGCCCTCGGCGATGCGCTGGGTGACCTTGTTGCGGAAGGCCTTGGTCGACTCGTCCGGGCGGCCCCAGTAGCCGATACCCATGTTGTTGCCGTGCAGCCAGATCTCGCCGACGTGCCCGTCGGCCTGCTCGCGGCCGCCCTCGGGCGACTCCACGGTCTCGGGGTCGATGATGGTGGCCCACTGCGACAGCGCCACGTACCCGCAGGCGACCTGCGCGATGGCGTTCTCGTGCGAGGGCTCCACGCGCACCATCCGGCCCGCGTTGAGCTCGTGCCGGTCGACGTAGATGACCTTGGCCTCGTCCTCGGCCTTGGTGGCCGAGACGAACAGCGTCGCCTCCGCCATGCCGTAGCAGGGCTTGATGGCGGTCTTGGGCAGGCCGTAGGGGGCGAAGGCCTCGTTGAACTTCTTCATCGAGGAGACCGTCACCGGCTCGGAGCCGTTGATCAGGCCGATCACGTTGGACAGGTCCAGCGACTCGCCCGCCTTGGGCAGACCACGCGCGGCGGCGTGCTCGAAGGCGAAGTTCGGCGCGGCCGCGAAGGTGCCCGCGCCGTCGGAGACCGCGGCGAGCTCGTTGATCCAGCGCGAGGGGCGACGCACGAAGGCGCTCGGCGACATGATGGTGATGTAGCGGCCGCCGACCGCGGGCAGGATGACCGTGAGCAGGCCCATGTCGTGGAACAGCGGCAGCCAGGTGACACCGCGCGAGTTCCAGTCCAGGTTGATGGCCTTGACCATCTGCAGCAGGTTGGTGCCGACCGCGCGGTGGGTGATCTCCACACCGGCGGGCACCCGGGTGGAACCCGAGGTGTACTGCAGGTAGGCGATGTCGTCGATCGCGGTGTCGGGGCGGATCCAGGAGTCACCGAGGGTGTCCGGGATCGCGTCGACGGCGATGATGCGCGGGCGCTGCGCGGCGGGCAGCGAGCGGAAGAACTGGCGCACACCGGCGGCCGAGGAGGTCGCGGTGAGGATCGCCGAGGGCTCACAGTCGCCCAGCACCGCGTGCAGGCGGTCGGTGTGGCCCGGCTCGTCCGGATCGAACAGCGGCACCGCGATGGTGCCCGCGTAGATCGCGGCGAAGAAGGAGATCACGTAGTCCAGACCCTGCGGCGCCAGGATCGCGACCCGGTCGCCCGGGTTGGTCACCTGCTGCAGGCGAGCGGCCACCGCGCGCAGCCGAACTCCGAACTCCTGCCAGGTCAGCTCGTGCACCTCGCCATCGCGTTCCCGCGAGTAGTCGATGTAGCGGTACGCGAGCGTATTCGCGTCGTTACGGGTGTGCTTCTCGACGTGATCGACCAGGGTCCGACCCTCGGGAATCACAATGTTCCCGGTCTCGTCCAGGTAGTCGTCGAAAGTCTCTTCCATTCCTTCTTCTCCTCCGAGGACCGGGCACCGGTGAATTGTTCCAACGCGCTGGGGGCGTTGACACCTGTGCGGCCTCGACTCGCTATCGCCACCGGCGCAAGGAGCACGCCGTGGCGTGTGCATCCCGACAACCTGCGGATTTTCGAGCGGTCTGCGCGGTGACCGCTATCGGCTAGATGTTCTCAAACCAGAGTCATGTTACAGAGAACCCCCGCTCAGTCCTCCCGCAGCAGCGGAATGACCGGAGCGAAAGCATCCATCTGGGTGGGGAAGATGCCGACATACGACATCGACGTGAGTTGGCGCACACGCTTGATCTGTTCGGCGATTTCCTCGAACGTGCCGATCGCGACGTAGGGCGATTCCAGGATCTGCTCGACGGTGAGCTCCACGTCCACCTCGAGATTCGGGTGCAGCCCGCGGGCGATCGCGTTGAGCGCCATCTCCGCGGTCTTCTCCCGGTCGTCGGTGATGACGATGGCGGTGATGGCCCAGTTCAGCTCGATCTCGGCGAACCGGTCACCGGCGGCGGCCTTGACGATCTCGACCTTCTCGATCGTCTTCTCCAGCGTGATGCCAGAGAGCAGACCCTTCCCGTTCTTGGTGGTCTGCGGGACGATCGAGACGATATCGGCGTGCTTGGCGGCCAGGGCCAGCATCTTGGGGCCACCGCCACCGGTGCACAGCGGCGGGCGCGGGCCCTGCCGCGGGCGCGGGGTGCCCTTGATGCCGCGCACCTGGTAGTGCTTGCCCTCGAAATTGCATTCCTGGCCGCGCAGCAGCGTGTCCAGGATGGTCAGCGACTCGTCGAGCTTCTCCAGCCGGACGCCGGGGCGCTCGAACGGGATGCCCGCGTTGTCGAACTCCTCCTTGATCCAGCCCGCGCCGACGCCGACCTCGAGCCGTCCCTTGGACAGCACGTCGAGGGTGGCGAGGTCCTTGGCGAGCACGACCGGGTGGCGGAAGCCGTTGGCCAGCACCGAGGTGCCCAGGCGGATCTTGCTGGTGGCCTGGGTGAGCGCGCCCAGCGCGGCGATCGGGCCGATCTGATCGCCCAGGTGATCGGGCACGAAGAAGGTGTCGTACCCGTACTCCTCGGCCTCCTGCGCGGTCTGCACGAACTTGCGAGCGCCGCCTTCTTGCTTGTTGCCCTCGCCCGCCGCTCCGAAGCGGAACGGACGCAGCGGCGTACCCAGCGCGGTCGACTCACCGACGGGTGCGGCAGCTTCGGTCATGAACTCTTCGCTCCTGGCTGTGCGATGTACTCGGGCGCAATCACCAGCGCACTTTACAGCGTGCGGGCGAATGGGAGTGCGGATGTCACAGCGAGGCATGATCCATGGCAATCACGCACCCGCTGTGACTGTGACAACTCCGCCCCGCAAGACTCAGGAATGCGGCGGACGCGGCGCCGCTTCGATCAACCCCGCCGCCCAATTCACCGTCCACTGGGTGGCCGTGGTGCCGTCGCCGTCCACCGTGTTGGTGGCGTAGAGGGCGTGCACCGGGTTGCCCGCCGAGCGGATCAGCGCGGCCAGGCTGCCCAGCGCGTTGGCCGGGTTGAGCGCCTCGCGCGGCGCGTCGCAGATCATGTCGCCGGGCGCGCAGATCGAGTTCACCTTCGACGCCAGCTCACCGAAACCGCCGGGACGCGGGCCGGTCATGCTGATACCCGGCACATTGACACCCTTGAGCGCCACTTCGGCACCCTGCCCGGCAGGCGGCGGATCACCGATCTCGGTCGGCTGCCCCGGCCCGGTGTCGGCGGTGCGGCGCCCGTCGGCGATGACCGTCACGCCCAGCACCCGATCGGCCGGAATGGGGCCGTTGCCCGCGCCGATCTGGGCGGCCACGTCACCGGCGATCACCGCGCCCTGGGAGAAGCCCGCGATGACGAAGTTCGTCAACGGACATTCCCGATGCCGCTGGGAGAGCACATCGGTCGCCCGCGCGGTGCCCTCGGTCCGGCTGACGTTGTAGGAGGCCTGGCCGTCCGGCGGGAAGGCGATCGGGTTCGAGAACTGCGCCACGTAGGGCACGGTGTAGACCTCGAGCCGGTCCTCCGGGAACTGCGCCCGCAGCGGGCCCGACACGCTCAGCATGAGCGAGATCGGGTTGGCGTGCGGGCTGTACGGGTCGTCGTCGCTGGCCGATTCCCAGGTGCCCGGGATGGACAGGAACATCACGTCCGGACAGTCCGCCGACTGCGAAGTGGGCGGCTCCTCGCCCGGCGGGGTCGGCGGCGGCTTCTCCAGCCGCCCCGCCAGCAGGTACCACAGCAGCAGGACGACGATGATCGCCAGGACCAGCAGCGCGAGCAGGGTGAAGCACCCCGCAGGCCAGAACCTGCGGGTCCGTCGCGTCGACCGGGGCGTCACTAGCAGTAGGTCGAGGTCGCGGCCGCGATATAGACCTGGGAAGCCTTGTCGACGTCCATCTTGGATTCGTCGAAGTTGGTGTCGGTACCTGCGATCGCCGCGACGAACGGGGCGATATCGGCATCGGAGGCACCGGTGGCGCGGCTCGAGCAGATGTAGTTGGCGGCGGTCAGCGCGATATCCGGGCTGGCCGGGTTGATGCCGTTCTTGGCCAGCTCATCGAGGAAGGCCTGGTCCTTGGCCGTCACCGGGGCCGAGGGCGCGGTGGCCTCTGGCGCGGTCTGCGGCTGCTCGGGAGCGCTGGTCTCCGGCGCGTCGGTGGCGCTGGGCGTATGCTCGCCGTGCTCGTCGGCCGACGGGGCCGGGGCGGCGGTGGACGCCGCGGGGGCGCTCGCGCTGCTGGAGAGGGTGGGCGTCTGCGACGCGGTCGAGTCGTTGCCACCACAGGCGGACAACAGGGCGACGGCGGCCAGTGCCGCGACCGATCCGGCTACCTTGCCAGGGATCCGATGCATGAAGATGTCTTTCCTCGATCGTTCGTCAGGGAAGCGGTCGCAGACCAGGCTAGCCGGACATCGGGCCTGTTCGGGTGCCAGGCGGCGAAGTTCAGAGAGTTCTCAGCCCGGGCTCACACCCCGTGAACTTCGGATTTGCCGTCTCGCACCACGATGAACCCGGTTTGGAAGTTCTGCTGGATCCCGCCCGGAACGGTGAACTCGTCGCTCACCGGGAACCCCAGCCTGCCGTTCTCGAAGCCCTGCTTGCCCCACTCCTCCATCAGCGCGCCGTTGCGCACCGACCAGGCCCCCGACAGCGGGCTCCAGTAGATGTTGCCGCCCTCGAACCGGCTGTAGCGGCCGAGGTCCTTCAGCGGCACCTCCTCGGCGACCGGGAAGCCCAGCGGGCTGTTCTCGAAGCCGAGCTGGGCGTACTTGTCCAGCACCGCGCCCTGCACCCGGTGCGCGCCGGTGGCCGCGCTGTAGAACATCGGACCGTGCTCGAAGGCCTGCACCGCGCCGTCACGGCTGGGCGTGGCCGCCTCGGCGGCGACCGGATACCCGGCCGGACCGCGCTCGTAGCCCTGCTTGCCCCATTCCGCCAGGAAGGCCCCGCGCATCACCTGGGCGCCGGTCTGCGGCGTCCAGTAGATCGAGCCGCCCTCGAAGGTCTGCATCCGGCCGCGGCCGTCGGGCAGGCCCACCTCGTCACCGGTCGGCAGGCCCAGCGGCGAGGCCGCCCCGCCGACTCCGGTGTAGGTGCCCCCGATCCGGCCCGCCACCGCGTGCGTGCCGGTGGCGGCGGAATGGAAGACCCGCCCGTGCTGGAAGTCCTGCGCCACGCCCGTGGCCGCCGGGTACTCCGCGGTCAGGCAGGTGCCCAGCCAGTTCGCCGCCTGCGCGAGCCCGGCGATCGCCCCGCCGAGAGCACAGTTCGCCCCGTTCGGATCGGTGCCGAGCGCCGCGGCCGCCTGACTCCACGACTGGCGCATCTCGAAGTCCCAATACGGCCAGGTGTGCGTGCCGGAGGGCCGGTAGTTGGCCTGCACCGGAATCGCCAGCTTCTCCAGCTTGGTGACGAAGTTCTCCGTCGACAGCCGCGCCAGGATCTCCAGCCCGGTCCCGGCCCAGTTCTCGCTCAGCAGCGGCATCTCGCTGAGCTGGTCGTGCGTACCGGCCAGCCCGCTGCCGCTGGAGACGTACATGCTCACTCCGCGCAGCTTCTCGGCCAGCAGATAGGGGTCGTGTGCGGCCCATTCCGGGCTGCCGGGCGGACCCCACATGGCGGCGGCGTCGAAGCCGCCCGCGTCCTTGTTGGCGAAGGTGATCGCCTGCGGCATACCGAGAGTCGTGGTGGTGAGCAGCCCGGAGTAGGAGGCCACGTATTTCATCAGCCCGGGATTGCGCCCGGCCAGATTCATCGCGGCCGTGCCACCCATCGAAAGTCCTTGTACGCCACGCACATCGGTGGTGCGCCAGTCGCGTTCGAGGATGGGCGGCAGTTCCTTGGTGAGAAATGTCTCCCACTTGTAGGTGTAGCCGTTGTCGGGCGAGAGCCAGTCGGAATACCAGCTCGACTGACCACCTACCGGCAGCACCACATTCACGTTCTTGTCGGCGTAGAAGCCCTCGGCGTCAGCGTCTTTGGTCCAGCCGTTCTCGTCGTCCTGGGCACGCAGGCCGTCGAGCATCAGCAGCATCGGGAACTGGGCGTCGGGACGCGAATGCCAGTCTCTGGCCAGCAGCATCTGGACCTGGATCGGGGTGTTCATGGCCGCGGAGTAGACCCACATCGCCACCCGGCGATCGGAGAGCCACTCGACGCGCTGCACCGCCGAGGCGACCGGCTGGGCCTGGGCCTGGGCGGGCACGGCGACGACGGGTGCCAGCAGGGCCACGGTCGTGGCCGCGATTCCGAGGATCCGCCGCATGGGCGCTCGGACACGATGTTTCGACATGCGCGACCCTACCCTCCTCATCCCACCCCACGGGACAGCCTCATCCTCGGTTGTACCGCAGTGCGGGCCGATAACCGGGACGACACGCGAAGCCCGACTACAACGAAAAGACCGGCCCACCCTGCGGGTGGACCGGTCTTCTCAGGTTGCTGGGCGAAAACTATCAGGCGCCCAGCGCGCCCAGGATGTGCGGACGCGCCTTCCACAGCTCGTCTTCCCAGTACTTCCACGAGTGGGTGCCGTTGGCGGGGAAGTCGAAGATGGCGCTGATGCCCAGGGTCTTGAGGCGCTGCTGGAAGGCCAGCGTGCTCACGAAGGAGATGGCCTCGATGCCCATGGCGTTGGCGGTGTTGTACACCCCGCCCAGACCGGCCGGACGGTCGTGCTGACCGGGCAGGCCGTTGGCCGAGGAGATGAACATCGGCAGACCACGCAGCTCGGGCGCGAAGACCATCGGGTCCATCCGCAGCCACGCCGGGCTCCACGGAGCGGCCATGGAGTCGACATTGAAGCGGCCCGCGTCGAGCATCATCACGCGAATGGCCTCACGCATGCCGGGGGCACCCCAGTTCAGCGGGCCCGAGAGCGAGGACGCGTGCTTGAACTGGTCGCGGTGCAGCGCGGCGAGACGCAGCGCGGCCGGGCCGCTCATCGACAGGCCGAGCACCGCGTTGTTGGTGCGGGAGACGCCGTAGCCCTCGAGGAAGGCGGGCAGCTCCTCGGTCAGGAAGGTCTCCCACTTGTAGGTGGTCTTCTGGCCGTTGGTGTTGGACGCCGAGGTCCAGTCCGCGTACCAGGACGACTGGCCACCGACCGGCATCACCAGGGTGACGTTGTCGTTGGCGAACTGCTGCATCGCGTTGGTCTCGAACGACCAGGCGTTCTTGTCGTCGCGGGCGCGCAGGCCGTCGAGCAGGTAGAGCGCGGCGTTGCCACCGTTGCGCGCCCACTGCACCTGGACCTTCACCGGGCCCATCTTCGAGGGCACCATGAGTTCTTCGTAGCCACCGGCCGGGGCCCGCAGCGCGGGCGCGGAGGGCGCCGGGGCGGCGAACGCGGTCGGGGCCGCCCCTGCGGCGATCGGCAGCACCAGGGCCGCTGCGCCGACAGCTAGAATTCGATGACGCCAGCCACGAGGTGCTACTGCCCGGGACGCGCCCAGATCACCCTTCGGCGCGGCGGCCTTGCCGAAACGCATGTGAATTCCGCTCTCTTTCTGCTGTTGTGGCATGCCAGACAGGACTTGATCTTCGACTGGTTCCCGACAAGCCAGCCGAAACAACGATCTGGACACACTTACGCTCGCTGGAGAGTATTCGAGTACCGAATTAGTTGCAAGACCAACGGGTTCGGGACCGAGAAGCACCGGAAAATAAACGCCCGGCACACGAATGTGCCGGGCGTTCGCGCGGTGTCGGACTAGCCGATATTGGCGGACAGATCCGGGATCATCCGCAGGGCCTCGTCGTTCCAGTTGTTCCAGGCGTGGATGCCGAAGGGCGGGAACGAGTACACCACGTTGCGGGCGCCGAGGGTCGCCATGCGGACTTCGAAGGCGCGGGTGTTGGCCAGGGCCAGCGCCTCGAGCGCCATGCCGTTGACGGTGCCCATGTGCGGGCCGTCGGTATTCGATGGCAGGCCGGAGGCCGCCGCGATCCAGAGCCGGGTGTTGTTGGCGACGAGGTTGGGCGCGAAGACGAACGGGTCCATCCGCAGCCACTGCGGGCCCCACGGCGGGGCCATGGAGTCGACGTTGTAGCCGCCCGCGTCGAGCATGGCGATGCGGATGGCCTCGCGCATGCCGGGCGCGGAGATGTTGAGGTAGCCGGAGAAGGCACCGGCGAAGGAGAACTGATCGGGGTGGTAGGCGGCCAGCGTCAGCGCGGCCGAGCCACCCATCGACAGGCCGAACACGCCGTTGCGGAAGCGGTTGAAGCCCAGCCGGTCGGCCAGCGCGTTGCGCAGGTCGTTGGTGAGGAAGGTTTCCCACTGGTACCGGTAGCTCTTGCCGGGACCGCCGGACAGCGCGTTGGCCGCGCCGGAACCGGAGTTCGGGGCACCGTTTCCGGGAATGCCGAAGAATTCGCTCGGGGAGTTCCAGTCGGCGTAGAAGCTGGACATGCCGCCGACCGGCATCACCACATTGATATTGGCCGCGGCGAGCGCGTTGGGGATATCGGTTTCGATCTCCCAGCCGTTGAGCGTCTCCGGCGCGCGCATGCCGTCGAGCACGTAGACCACCCGGTGGGTGTTGCCGTCGGCCGCGCGCAGCACGCGGGACTTGATCGGCCCCATCCCGGAATCGACCCAGAAGTCGAACGCGGCGCCGTTGAAACCGGCGGAGGCGGGAGCGGTGGTGCCACCCACGGCTGTCACCACGGGAACCAGCAGTGCCATGGAGACGCCAGCGGCCCAGCGCCGCACCCACGAACCACGGGAGGCAGTCTGCACGGACCGATGCTTGCGGCGCAGTGTTCGCATTCGACTAGACCTTTCTCGGCTGACCGCCAGCGCAAACCCCGAGCTACACGGTCGGTTCCCTCATCGGGCGTCGAAACAGATCAATCCAGGGCAAAACGGACGATTCAACCTCGACGCATGCTCACTGTGTATCAATCGCTGAACGAATGCCTATATGTTGCTGGAAAGTGACCCCGAGCACAACTCGCGGTGACCTGCCGCTCATGATTCGTCACCAGCTTTCGCTCGGATCGTGACGCAAACGAAGAAAACCCGCCCAGTGCGAGTGCACTGAGCGGGTTCCCTAGCGAACGGCGCCAGCCGCCATGTCTCAGCCGATGTTGGCCGAGAGGTCCG
The DNA here is from genome assembly GCF_037034205.1 of Nocardia sp. SSK8. Taxonomy (NCBI): domain Bacteria; kingdom Bacillati; phylum Actinomycetota; class Actinomycetes; order Mycobacteriales; family Nocardiaceae; genus Nocardia; species Nocardia sp. SSK8. Next base: position 243,021 of record NZ_JBAGKD010000006.1, on the reverse strand, counting down.
GGATCATGCGGTTGACTTCGGTCTCCCAGTTGCGCCAGTTGTGCACGCCGGTGATCGGGAAGTCGAAGTGCGCGTTGCCGCCGCCGAGGGTGGCCATGCGGACCTGGAAGGCCCGGCTGTTCACCATCGCGAGCAGCTCCAGCGGCACGCCCTGGACGATCTCCATCGGGTTGGACACGTCACCGGGGCCGGGGATACCACTGGCGGCCGAGACCCACACGCGGGTGCCGTTGCCGACCAGGCGCGGAGCGAAGACGAACGGGTCCATCCGCAGCCACTGCGGGCCCCACGGCGGCGCCATCGCGTCGATGTTGAAGCCACCGGCCGAGATCATCGCGACGCGCATGGCCTCACGCATACCCGGCGCGGAGATGTTCAGGTAGCCGGAGAACGAACCGGCGAAGCTGAACTGGTCCGGGTGGTAGGCGGCCAGCGTCAGCGCGGCCGAGCCACCCATCGACAGGCCGAACACACCATTGCGGTTGGGGTTGAAGCCCAGCCGACTGGCCAGCGCGTTGCGCAGGTTGTTGGTGAGGAAGCTTTCCCACTTGTAGGTGTTCTTCTTGCCCGCGACCTGAGCGGGGGCGATCGACGAGCCGGTCATCGCCGAACCGGTGGCCGCCGAACCGGTCGAGCTACCGCCCGAACCGGCGTCGATGCCGAAGAAGTTGCTCGGGGCGTTCCAGTCCGCGTAGAAGCTGGACTGGCCGCCGACCGGCATCACGACATTGATGTTGTTCGCGGTCAGCGCGCGCGCGACCTCGGTGTCGATCTCCCAGCCGTTGAGATCGTCGCGAGCCCGCATACCGTCGAGCGCGTAGACCACGCGTCCGGTGTTGCCGTCGGCCGCGCGGAAGATCCGCGACTTGATCGGGCCCATCTCGGAGTCGACCCAGAAGTCGAAACCATCCGGGTTGAACGCCGCCGACGCGGTACCGGTGGGACCAGCCACCGACGCACCGAGCGGCAGCACAACCGCCAGCGAAACCAGTGCTGCCCGCTTGAGCCAGCCGGCTCCCCTGGCTCTCAGACGTCCGCCACGCATGCTGTTTTGGGCCTTTCCTCGTGCGGTTCGCGCGAACCGCGGTTGCAAATGCCGCCGACTGTCATCCGGCACACCAGTGCGCCGACGGTGGAGTTCTCGTTGACCATATCGCTACATCGATAGCCTGGCGTTACCGAAAAGTGATTTAGCGGCGAACACCACTCTGTTATGCCTGGCCAGGCCCAGGAGAGACTAGCGTCAGCGCGGCGGTTGCGGGTGCGGATCGACCAAGCCGCAGCGCTGGATCTCGTACTTGGGCACCCGGTCGATCCGGTACTTCGCGAAGCTCAGCGCGTGGCGCAGGTTGTGCTTGAACCGATCGAAGGTCATCGGGTCGCGGGTGGAGATCAGCAGCGCCTGGGTCTGCGGGCACGACATCGCCGCGCGGGCCTGGCTGACCCACTTCTCGTCCATGTACCAGGGCATCCACGGATGGATGTCGACCATGCCCGAATCGACGACCACCCAGTCCGGGTACAGGCTCTTGTCGTGGCCGATGCGCCCGTCCGCGAGCCGGTCCGAATGCGCGGCCAGCGGGTAGGCCAGGCCCATCGGATCGATCACGCGCACGCCCAACGGGACGTTCATGCTGGTCATGCCCAGGTTCAGGAAGTAGACCGTGTGCCCGGCGCCGTCCTCGGGGATCGGCTGCGGGGGCGGGTCCAGGTACCAGAACGTGAACGAGGGCGAGTTCAGCAGCAGGCCGCCGTTGGGGTTGGCCGCGATGTCCTCGACCATCGCCCGCATGCGCGGGTAGTCGAGGTAGTCCTCGGCCAGGATCGGATGGTCGTGGCCGGTGTTGAGCACGTAGTAGACGCGCTCGTCGACGATGCCGGAGGAGCTGATCTTGGTGCCGGTCTTGATCGCGGTGGTGTTGGCCGCGAACAGCGACCAGCCCACCGCGCCGAGCAGCGCGACCAGCAGCGCGACGAACGACCAGTCCTTGGGCGAGCCGTCGCGCGGCAGCCGCAGCGGCACCACGGCCACCGGCAGCAGCAGCAGGAACAGCTGGGTCAGCAGCATCCGGCCGTGCATGAAGTCACCGCCGACGCGCACCGCGTACACGGTCAGCAGCAGGCCGCTGGCCAGCACCATCACCACGACCGCGCTGGGCGAGCGCAGCCACGCGCGCACGCCGCCCACCGAGAGTCTCGGCAGTGCGAAGCCGCGCGCGATCCCGGCCACGATGCCCGCGATCAGCAGCACCAGCAGCGGAATCCACAGGTAGTACGGGCCGACCAGGTCCCACAGGTAGGTCAGGCCCTGGCCCCATTTGGCCCCGCCCGCGTCCTTGGCGACCGCGGTGTTCGGGTAGGGCAGGCCGTAGTAGCCCATCCGCCAGATCTGGTAGGCCACCGGCACGATCCCGGCGACGAACACGATCAGCGCGCGCAGCGCGGTCGGACCGAACCGGAATTCCGGCATCGGGGCCAGGAAGATCATGCCGAGCGCGAGCACGCCGATCAGCGTGGCCTCCGGCCGCACCAGCGGCGCGAGCCCGGCAAGGAAGACGAGCCCGAGCAGGCTCGGCACCCGCACCACCGCGGCCTGGCTCCACCGGATCATCAGCCACCACAGCAGCCCGACCCAGCAGATCACCAGCCCGCTCTCCAGTCCGGAGGTGGCGTAGTCGCGCGCGGGCGGCAGCGCGATGTAGACCAGCACGCCCGCGGGCAGCAGCAGCTGGGTGGCGCTACCGCCCCACAGCCGCGCGGTGCCGAGCATGGCGAAAACGACCGCCAGCAGCGAGACCGTGAGCGCCACGCCGAGCACCACGTACTCGAGGCGCGCCTGGGTCAGCCAGCTGAAGAACCACACCACGTAGGTCCACGCGGTGCTGGTGTTGGTCTCGACCCGCTCGTCCATATTGAACACCGGGCCGTTGCCCGCGAGCAGGTTGCGCACGGTGCGCAGGACGATCAGGCCGTCATCGGCGATCCAGCGCCGGTTCCACGCGCCGACCGCGAAGATCACCGTGGTGAGCACGATCCCACCGACGAAGGTGGCACGGGACAGGACGGTGAAACGCGCGGCCGGACGCGCCGACTCGTCGTCGCGTAGCCGCTCGTATTCGGTTGATTCCCGCTCCGCTACCACGATCTCGTCAGGTGAGATAGACAGCGACACCTACCGCTCCGATCCAGGCAATAGCGAGGAACTGCAGGATGCGGTCCCCCAGCGCGATCTCTTCGGGTTCACCGGCCTCGCCACCGTCGACGTCGACCGCGTAACGCAGGATTGCGATGGTAAACGGGATCATGGAGATCGAGTACCACTGGGTGTCGCGCAGCTCGTCCTGCTGGAACGCCCAGAGGCCGTAGAAGATCACAACGGCGGTGGCCGCCAGCGTCCAGATGAAGCGCAGGTAGGTGGGCGTGTAGTACTGCAGCGACTTGCGGATCTTGGCGCCGGTCTCCAGCGCGATCTGCAGTTCCGCGTAGCGCTTGCCCGCCGCCATGAACAGCGAACCGAACGCCATGATCAGCAGGAACCACTGCGACAGCGCGATATCGGCGGCCGCGCCACCGGCGACCGCGCGCAGCAGGAAGCCAGAGGACACGATGCAGATGTCGAGCACGGCCTGGTGCTTGAGGCCGAGGCAGTAGGCCAGCTGGATGCCGATGTAGATCGCCATCACCACGGCCAGGTGCCAGGACGCCAGGAACGAACCGCCGATCGAACCGACCAGCAGCACCGCCGCCAGCGCGTAAGCCAGGTTGACAGGAACGACACCCGCCGCGATCGGGCGGAAGCGCTTGGTCGGGTGCGCCCGGTCGGCCTCGACATCGAGCGAGTCGTTGACCAGGTAGATGCCCGAGGCCGCCATGCAGAACACCACGAACGCGATCGCGACGTGCACCAGCACGCCACCATCGCTGATCGCCTCGGGTCCCACCGCCAGCGGCGCGGCCAGCACGAGCACGTTCTTGACCCACTGACGTGGGCGGATGGCCTTGATGACGCCGCCGACCAGGGTCTTCGGCGGGCCCTTCACGACAGCCTCGTCCAGGACGGCGGCGGACGGTTCTTCGCTCATCTCAGCCAAGGTTCTTTCAGTTGCGGTCAAGGTCGGAGTCTCTTTTCGGCGGCTAGCACGGCGGCTGCCGACGCGGCCCCCAAGGCGGAACCGGCGAGCACGTCGGAAGGGTAATGCACGCCGAGCACGACCCGGGACAGCAGCATCGGCGGCACGAGCACCGCAGGCAAGGGTAGCCCGGTGAGCCTGCCGAGCAACACCGCCGCCGCCGTTGTCGAGGTCGCGTGTGAGGACGGGAAGCTCAATTTGCTCGGCGTCGACACGTTGACCTGCACCGCGGGACTGTCCGGACGCGGGCGGCGGACGATCCGCTTGATCACGATCGACGCGGCATGCGCGCCGACCGCGCCGACCGCGACCCCGGCCCACTGCCGACGGCGCGGCTTGTCGACCAGCCAACCCGCCGCGGCGATACCGACCCAGCCCAGCGCGTGCTCACCGAAGTGCGACATGCCGCGCGCGGCCGAGACGACGGCCGGGCTGGTGCCGATGGTGTTCTGCACGGTGTTGATGATGCCGACCTCGAGCGGCACCTCGATGTACTCGTCGCCGCACGCGCAGGCGCACTCGCCGCCGCAGCCTTCCTCGATCAGCTCGAGCTCGGGCGTTTCGGGGTTGATCGCGTTCACTTCTCGGTTCCTGTCTGGAAGATCTTCTCCCACGCGGCCGTGCTGGTGAGTTCGGCGTGCGCGGCCCGGTAGCGCTGCTGCATCTCCGGGAAACGGGCGGTGAGCTCCTTGCGCAGGCGCAGGGCTTCCTTGAGCAGTTCGGCGGCCTTGCGCGGGTCACGCTTGCGGTAGACCACGCCGCGCCCGTCGGCGGTGGTCACGGTGACGCCGTCGACCTGCGAGAGCAGGAACCAGCGCGCGTCCAGCGTCGGCACGTTGAGCTGCGGGGTCTCGTGCGCGCCCGGGTCGGCCTTGCGGAAGTTGTGCACCACGCCCTTGGCCAGGCGCGCGACCTTGGCGATCGGGTTACCCGGCTCGCCGGTGGCGCCCACACCGTGCCGGTTGGCCAGCGGCAGCTCGGTCGAGGACGGCAGCACCACCGCGTCCGGGTACTCCTTGCGCATCGCGTGGATCTTGCCCAGCGCGCTCGGCAGCAGGTCGAACAGGCCCTCCGGCCCGGCCAGGAAGTCGCGGATCGCCTCGTTCTGGATGGCGACCGTGGAGTACTCCAGGCACAGCAGGTGCTTGAGGGTGGCCTTGACGGTGTTCACGATCATCGGCTTGCCGTCACCGGGCAGGTGCAGCGAGGCGACCACCAGGCGGTTGCGCAGGTGGAAGTAGGCCTGCCAGTCGATCGCGTCGTCCTTGTCCGACCAGGCCATGTGCCACACCGCCGCACCCGGCAGGGTGATGGTCGGGTACCCGGCCTCGCGGGCGCGCAGGCCGTACTCGACGTCGTCCCACTTGAGGAACAGCGGCAGCGGCTGACCGATCTGCTCGGCCACCTGCCGCGGGATCACACACGTCCACCAGCCGTTGAAGTCGACGTCGATACGCCGGTGCAGCAGCTTGGAATTGTCGCGGTCCTTGAGCGGGTACTTCGAGAAATCGTGGTCGTACTCGACGTTGGGCGCCGAGGACCACATGAAGATCCCCCGGTCGACGACCTCGCCCATGCTGTGCAGGTGCGAACGCTCCTGCAGGTTCAGCATCTGCCCGCCGACCAGCAGCGGTGACTTGGCGAAGCGGGAGAACGCGAGCGCGCGCAGGATCGAGTCGGGCTCGATCTCGATGTCGTCGTCCATGTAGACGATGAACTCGGCGTCGGTCTTGAGCGCCTCGTACATCACCCGGCTGTACCCGCCGGACCCGCCGAGGTTGGGCTGGTCGTGGATGCTCAGCCGGTCGCCCAGGGTGGCGGCGGCCTCGGTGAACCCGGGCTCGTCGACGACCTTGCGGTTGCCCTGATCGGCGACGATCACCCCGGCGATATTGTCGAGCACCAGCGGGTCCGAGCCCAGCGCGGCCAGGGTCTTCACCAGGTCGGTGGGCCGGTTGAAGGTGGGCATGCCGACCGCGATGGTGCCGGTGCCCGGCGCGTCCTGCGGGGCGTAGTAGCCACCGGCCAGCAGTGTCACGGCGGTGTCGGTGGTGATGTCGAACCAGATCCAGCCGCCGTCCTCGAACGGGCCGAGATCGGTCTCGAACTCCACGAACACCGAATCGGCGCCCTGCTCGACGGCGAATTCCTTGCCCTGCACGTGGATTCGCGAACCGTCGGCCTTGGAGCGGTAGACGTCGACGCGCCCGTGCCCGTCCAGTTCCAGCCGCAGCACCACCGAGTTCAGCACACTCCAGCGGCGCCAGTAGCTCGCGGGCAGCGCGTTGAAGTAGGTGCAGAACGACACCTCCGACTCCGCGCCGATCGAGAGCGCGGTCCGGCTCGTGGCGTGCGCGCGACGCGCGTTGGTGGTGGATTCCTCCAGGTAGAGGGTCCGCACGTCCAGCGGTTCGCCGGGCCGCGGCAGGATGACCCGCTGCAGTAGCGAGGTCGCTCGCGTCTGGGTGGGCGCCTCGGACTGTCCGCTCACTCCGCGTCCCTTCCGCGGTGCGCTCACCGGAGCAGGCTTCGCCGCGCTCGCGCCCGCCTTGCGCCGGGTGCGGGTACTCGCCGCGGCGGCTTGGTCGTCGCCCGACTGCTTCCTGGGTGCGCTCGCACCCGGCGTGGCGGCGGCCTGGTTCTGCGCGCTCGGACTGGTCGCCTTGCGCGGTGCGCGGGTGGACGGCGTGCTCGCGGGCGCGGAGTCGGCCTTTGCCTGCCCGTTCGTGGCGGTCTGCCCGTTCACAGCCGGTTCCTGCTCGTTCGCGCCGGTGACAGCCGCCGACCTGTTGTCCTGCCCGCTCACGCCTGGTCCACCAGGGTCGCGCCGGACTCGAGGTGCGGGCGCAGCACGTTCTCGAACATGCTCAGCGCCGAACCGATCGCCATGTGCATGTCCAGGTACTGGTAGGTGCCGAGGCGGCCGCCGAAGAGCACCTTGTTCTCGGCGGTCTCCTGCTTGGCGAGCTCGCGGTAGGCCAGCAGTTTGGTGCGGTCCTCGGGGGTGTTGATCGGGTAGTACGGCTCGTCGCCGGTCTTGGCGAAGCGGGAGTACTCGCGCATGATGACCGTCTTGTCGGCCGGGTAGTCGCGCTCGGGATGGAAGTGGCGCGGCTCGATGATGCGGGTGTAGGGCGCGTCGGCGTCGTTGTAGTTCATCACCGAGGTGCCCTGGAAGTCGCCGGTCTCGAGCACTTCGGTCTCGAAATCGATGGTGCGCCAGCCGAGTTCGCCTTCGGCGTAGTCGAAGTAGTGGTCCAGCGGGCCGGTGTAGACGACCGGGGCGTCCGGGCTGGCGGCGCGGATCTCGTCGCGCACGTCGAACCAGTCGGTGTTCACGCGCACCTCGATGAGCTCGGAGGCGGCCATGTTCTCCAGCCACTTCGTGTAGCCGTGCTTGGGCAGGCCCTCGTAGGTGTCGTTGAAGTAGCGGTTGTCGAAGGTGTAGCGCACCGGCAGGCGGGTGATGTTGCCCGCGGGCAGTTCCTTGGGGTCGGTCTGCCACTGCTTGGCGGTGTAGTCGCGCACGAACGCCTCGTAGAGGGGGCGGCCGATCAGCGAGATCGCCTTCTCCTCGAGGTTCTGCGCGTCGGCGGTGGACACCTCGGCGGCCTGCTCGGCGATCAGCGCCTTGGCCTCCTCCGGGGAGAAGTACCGGCCGAAGAACTGCGAGATCAGACCCAGCCCCATCGGGAACTGGTAGGCCTGGCCCTTGTGCAGGGCGAACACCCGATGCTGGTAGTTCGTGAACTCGGTGAACTGGGTGACGTAGTCCCACACCTTCTTGTTCGAGGTGTGGAACAGGTGCGCGCCGTACTTGTGGATCTCGATACCGGTTTCCGGCTCCGGCTCGGAGTAGGCGTTGCCACCCAGGTGGTAGCGGCGGTCGAGCACCAGCACCCGCTTACCCAGCAGGTTCGCGGCACGCTCGGCGACGGTCAGCCCGAAGAAGCCGGAGCCGACCACGATCAGGTCGTACTGGTTGGCCGGGGAGGAAGAAGGCGATGCGGCGGTCACGGGAGCCCAGCGTATCGGAAGACCGCGGATTGTCCCGGCGGAGTCACCGACCAGTCCGTGAGCTGGGCCGATACGGGTGCCTCAGCGGTAGGGCTGGGGCGGAGCCGATGGGGTCTGCCCGGGTGCTTGCCCACCGAACCCGTCCGGCACCCGCCCCGCTCCTGACCCCTGCGTCCTGCCCTTGACCACGGACACCAGCACCAGAATCAGCAACAACCCCGCCAGCACGGCCCCAGCCCCGGTGATCCGTGTCCCGGACTCGTCCCCGAAGAGCAGACCCAGGAACCCCTGGCCCCAGCCCTGGTCGAGAACGACGAAGTGCAGCATGATCGTGAAAATCGAGTCCATCGCGAGCACGTTCAACGCGATATACCCCGCCGCGAGAACGCCGACAATCACCTGCCCCGCCTTCACGCGCCGCACGAGCAGGAACACCGCAAGCCCCCACAGCGCCGCGGCCCCCAGATGCACCAGCGTCATCGCCATAACCCGACTCGTATCGTCCGGATACCCGGGCCCGATGAGCCGGTACGCCGCCACCCCACCGACCGCCGCCCCGAGAGCGACCCCGACGAGCAACACCGCGAGCACAATCCCCGCCCAGTGGGCGAACAAGTCCCACCCACCGGCCCGCCTCGGCCGAACAGGCGGATACCCCCGCGGCACCGGCCCACCCCCGCCACCCATCGGCCATTGCTGCCCGAACGGCTGTCCCGCCCCACCGGGATGCCCATACCCAACTCCCGCACCAGGCCCCGGCATCACCCCACCCACCTGCCCCTGCCCGCCGAGCGGCCCATACCCCGGCGGCGGCACCGCCTGCCCCTGCTGCGGACCAGCGTAGGGACCCGCGGGCGCGGGAGCCGGGTACCCGGGCGCTCCATAGCCCACCGGCTGATTCACCGGGCCAGGCGGAAACAGCGGAGCCGAGCCCTGATTCGGAACATCTGGACGGTTCATCCGCGCATCCCCGGGTTGTGTCCGACCGGCTGCTCCCGCCGTCGAAGCCGTGGTGGGGACGCCCGCCGGTCCCACCTCGAATTGCGGGTTGGCCGGAACCGGGGACGGGGCATGCCCCTGCTGACCGTACGGATATCCCACGAATCCCCCTCGAATTCCCAACGTGGACTTGCGGAACTATACGGCCGTACCAGTGGTCAGTAGTACGGGTACGGGGCCTGGGGCTGGCGGGCGTCGCGGATCCAGCGGCCGGTCGAGCCCGCGGCGGCGAGGCAGAGGATGAGGAGGGCGAGGCCGCCGCCGATGGCGCTGCCGACGAGGGCGGGGCCGGGTTCGGCGCCGCTGTCGAGGGTGATGGCGGTGGAGATGCCGATGCCGATCAGGGCCAGGGTGGACAGGATGATCAGGATCGCGCGGCCCGCGGCCTTGCGGCGGAAGAGCAGGATCGAGCCGAGGAACCACAGCAAGCAGGCGCCACCGCCGATGACGAGCGGAACCACCATCGCGTCCGAGGCGGCCCCGTCGATCTCCGACATGGCGACCAAGGTGACCAGCAGCCCCACCCCGCCGAACATGGACAGCACCAGGGCCAACAGGGCGGCGGTGATGGCGGTGCCGCCACTCGCGCGCGGCTGGCCGTAGGGCGCGCCGTAACCGTACGGCGCGGCGCCGTAAGCCGGTGCGCCGTAGCCGTATTGGGGTCCGGGCGCCGCATACGGCTGGGCGCCGTAGCCCGGTTGCGCGTATCCCTGTCCCGCGTACGGATCATGTCCCTGCTGTGGGCCATACGGATACCCCATGGTGTCCCCCTCCTCGAATTCCTACGCCGACCTGCCGAAACTATACGGTCGGTTCGACCGCGCGGTGCGGGCGAGCGAGTGTGTAGTCCGCCGTCCACGGCAGCGCCGCGGGCAGCAGGGCCAGCACACCGAGCGCGACCGCCGACGCCGACGCGGCCCAGCTGTGGTTCACGATCGCCGTCACCGCACCGGGTACCCCGCCGAAGCCGAGCACAATCGAAGACAGCAGCGGTTCGGGCGCGAACCAGTGGATGCCGTACTCGGCGTCGTAGTTCACCAGCGTGGCCAGCAGGGCGAGCACGCCGAGCCCCAGCTGGGTGCCAGCGGCCACGATCACCAGCCACCGGCCGGTCTCCTCGCGCCGGGCCAGCAGCCAGCCGCCGTAGCCGAACACGAACGCCGCGGCGAGCGCGCCGAGCAGGGTGAACAGGGCCAGTGAGTCGTCGAGCAGCTCGGCGTCGCGCACGAAGGCGCGTGTCAGTACCGCGGCCGCGATCAGATTGGCGGCGGCCGCCACCGCCGCGAGGCTCACCGCGACGATCGCCGCCACCTCACCGGTTTTCGAGTTCGTCTCCCGCACGATCAAGACCTTATTCCGTGCCGGGTCACCGCGTGACGGTCCATCGCCGCGTGGGCTCGATCACGCTGAGCACCAGGATCACCAGGTTCAGCAGCAGCCACCAGTCCAGCACCCCCAGCCGCCATCCGTGCCCGGCCCCGTTGAGCACCACGACCAGCAGTGTCGCCGCGCTCATCGCCCCCGATACCCCGATCAGCACCCGCCGCCCGAGCAGCCGCCGCCGCAGCAACAGCACCGCGCCCAGCAGGTACACCACCCCGAGCCCGCCGACGATCCCCGCCCCCGTGTAGTCGAGCTCGATCGCACGCCCGATGACCCGAAGCACCACGGTCACCCCCGCGACCACCAGCCCGGCGACCCCGACGAGAGCCCCGAGCCACCCGGCCACCAGCGCCGTCACCGCCCGCCGCGACCGCCCGTCCTCGTCCTGCGCCACCATCTGCCCCCGTACTCGAACACCGCCGCCGTCAGTTATACGGCGCGACCGCCGATCGAGCACGATTCGGACCATTCGGCGCATTCCGGCCGTCATCGATCCAGCGTTGCGTGCGCGGCAGGACCGCCGCGATCAGGACGGCCAGCGATAGCAACGCGGCCATCACCGCGATCACCATCCTGCCGTTGCGGCCGTCAGCTGCCCCGATGCCGACCCAGACGAAGAAGGCGAGCCCGTTGCCGATGATCACCATCGGCAGACCGGCGGCCTGCCTGCGCAGCAGCAGACCTCCGCCGATCCCGAGCAACACCAACATCACCGCACCGGTAGCGAGTTCCACGACATGCCAGAGCTCCGCGATATCGGCTTCGAGCTCCATCCGCGCTCGGAGCTCCGCGTCCGAAATCGACATGGACAGGTAGTACGGTTCCCGGCTCAGCCCGGTCACGCCCATGAGCACACCGAAGATTCCGTACCCGCCCCCGAGTAGCGCGCCGATTCCGGCGAAGAGCACGGTCATCGGCATCCTTGGCCCGGAAGCGACATACGGCGGTGGCGGCGCCCCGAGCGGCATGTGCGGATTGTTCACTGCTCCCCCTTCGGCTCCGGGTAGATGAGCCTCGATCGAGTCAGCCTATCGCCGGATCCGGACAGCCGCGCGCACCGGTCGACCCGGAGTCGATGCCGGTGCGCGCATGACCTGCCGCTCGTCCACGCGCCACGACCTCACGAACTACTCGGCGGACCGCCCGGCGACATAGGCGCGGAAGGCCTCCAGGATGTACTCGGCCGTGCCCTCGCCGTGGACGTCGTAGTTCTTGCGGAAGCGCGGGTCGGCGACGTACATCTCGCCGAGGCCGAGCAGGTACTCGTCGCTGACGGGACGACCCTGCGTGCCCACGCCGAGCCAGGCGACGTGTCGGCTGACGATGGACTGAACCGTCTCGCCGTCGACGGGAAGCCCTGCGGCGTGGGCCTTTCCGAAGTCGGCGGAGATGTCGAGCTGGGTCTGCTGGAAGGACTTCTTGTCGTCCTCGGTCAGCGAGCGCCACCAGCGGTCGCCGCTGTCGTAGGCGTCCTTGCCCCAGCGCTCGATCACCTCGTCCTTGTACTGGGTGTGGTCGAAGCCGTCGAAAACCTCTGCGGCCATGAGGGGTTCACCTCTCTCTGTCTTATGCAATGTGGTCGACACCGATTCGATCTGCCGCGCGATCCGATCCTGTTGCTGCCGAAGCAGTTCCAGGTGCGTGCGCAGTGCGTCGGCGGTGCCCTGTTCACCGGCGAGGACCTCGGCGATCACCGGCAGGCCGAGGCCGAGTTCGCGCAGCAGCAGGATGCGCTGCAGGCGAACCAGGGAGTTCTGGTCGTAGTAGCGGTAGCCGTTGGCGCCGATCCGGCTCGGCTCCAGCAGGCCGAGCTGCCCGTAGTGGCGCAGCGTGCGGCTGGTGGTGCCCGCGGCTTTCGCGAGGTCCTGGATGGCCCATTCACCCGCCATGACCAGCTCCTTTCCCGTCGATGAGACCAGTCTGCAAGTTGACGCTACGTCAAGGTCAACCCCGGAACTCAGAACCCGATCTCGACCTCGACCGCGTCGCGCTCGGTGACCATCCGCCAGTACCGCGCGCCGAGTTCGGCATTGCCGATACGCGGCAGCACCAGCCCGTCGGGGATCAGCTCCGGATGCGCGTCGACCTCGCGCTGCACGGCGCTGTTCTCGATCAGCGCCCCGATCCCGAGCAGCCCGACATAGACGCCGGTGCCCGCCACCTCGGCGGCCAGCTGCCGCACATAGGCCCGCTGCGCGCCCAGCGCGACACCGACATTGGCCAGGTAGGGCTGCGGATTCGCCTCGGAGGCGCCAGAGGAGAACAGCAGCGCGCCACTGCCCCGCGCGATCATGCCGGGCAGCAGTTCCCGGCTGAGCTGAATCGAGGAGTACACCTTGAGCGCCAGCGGCAGCTCCAGCGCCGCCCGGTCCACCGCGCGGGTCGACTCGCTGCGGATCGACATCCCCGCGGCCGCCGAATGCAGCGCCACCTCGATGGGCCCGAGCTTGTCCTCCACCTGCGCGATGACGGCGCTGAGCTGCGCGGGCTCGGTGATATCGGCCGGGAACGACTCGGCCTCAATGCCCTCCGCGCGCAAGACCGCCGCGCGCTCGGCCGCCGCCACCGGGTCCCGGCCGATCACCGCGATCCGGAAACCGTTGCGGCCGAACTCCCGTGCTGTTCCGGCGCCGAGGCCGGGTCCGTATCCGAAGATCGCGAGCGTGCTCATCCGTCTACCTCACCAAGTTGAGTGTTGGTTCAAGTTATCCGCAAAGTAGCACTAAGTTGAACTAGGGCTCAAGATAAATCGCACGCCTGATTTGTAGGATCGGCGAATGCCCGAGGACAAGCCGTTGCGCAGCGACGCCCAGCGCAACCGCGACGCGCTGGTCACCGCCGCCCGTGAACTCTTCGACGAGCGCGGCCTCGACGCCCCGCTCAAGGACATCGCCGCCCGGGCGGGCGTGGCCATCGGCACCCTCTACAACCGCTTCCCCACCCGCGATGACCTGATCGCCGCCGCCGTGGCCGACCGCGTGGAGGCGGGCACCCGCATCGCCGAGCAGGCACTCGAGATCGCCGACCCGTGGGAAGCCTTCACGGTGCTCGTCGAGCGCATCTGCGCACTCCAGGCCGGAGACCGCCTGCTCGGCGAACTCGCCCTGCGCCACCCGCCGAGCGAGGCCCTGGCCCACGCCCGCGAACACGGCCACGCCCTGATGCGGCGCATCATCACCCGCGCGCAGGAGGCCGGGGAACTGCGCGCGGACTGGACGCTCGAGGACATCGCCTTCATCACCTGGTCGCACACCAGCGTGGTGGCCGCGACCGCCACCGTCGCCCCCGACCTGTGGCGGCGGAATCTGGCGCTCATCCTGGACGGTCTCCGCGCGAAAGCCGCGCACCCCCTGCCGGTTCCGGCCCTCACCGAGGACCAGTTGCTGCGGGCGATGCGCGGCTGACGCGGTTTCAGCGTGCGAGCTCCGGAACCTTCGGTGCGGCAACCAGTTCGGCTCGATCGGTGTCCGATTCACGTGAAACAGTCGTAGGAGCAGTGGTTTTCGCCGGGATCTGGCCGAGCATCGTGCCCGCCAGCGCGATCCCGAGGCCCAGGATCTGCACGACGGTGAGCGCCTGGCCGAGCGCGATCCAGCCGATCACCGCGGCCGAGACCGGGCTGAGCAGGCCGAGGAAGGCGATCGAGGTCGCGGGCACCCGCGAGATCCCGCGGAACCACAGCCAGTAGGCCAGCGCGGTGCCGATGACGCCGATGTAGAGGTACCCGCCGACCGCCTGCGCGTCCATGGCGGGCGGCGCGCCCTCGAGCAGCACCGCCAGCGGCAGGATGAACAGCCCGCCCGCGGTGAGCTGCCAGCCGGTCATGGCCAGCGGGCCGACGCCCTCGGGGCGGCCCCACTTCTGCGTCAGCACGGTGCCCGCCGCCATCGACCCCGCGCCCGCGAGCCCGGCCAGCACGCCGAGCAGGTCGAGTTCGGCATTGCCGCGCAGCACCACCAGCGCCACGCCGAACACGCCGATCAGCCCCGCGAGCAGCTTGCGGCGGGTGGGCACCTCGGCCAGCAGCACCGCCGCGAAACCGAGCGCGAACATTGGGGCGACCGCGGTGAGCACGCCCGCGACGCCGCCGGGCAGCCGGTAGGCGGCCAGGAACAGCAGCGGGAAGAACACGCCGATATTGAGCAGGCCGAGGATCGCGGCGCGCCCGAGCCAGCGGCCGTGCGGGAACACCCTGGTCAGCGCGAGCAGGGCCAGTCCGGCGGGCAGGGCGCGCAGCAGCGCGGTGAACAGCGGGCGGTCCGGCGGGAGGAATTCGGTGGTGACGGCGTAGGTGGAGCCCCACACGATCGGGGTGAGGGCGGTGAGCGCGAGGGTGCCCGCGTAACCGGTGGAGCGGGGTGCGGTCGTCATGTTCACTCCTGATTGATAATCTCAACGTTGAAATATCTACTCGCCGATCTAACTCAGCGTCAAGTAGATGAACGTTGAGATTTTTAATCGAGAGGAAAATGGGATGCGGGACGCCGTCGATCTGATCACCGCGCACTGGGAAGTCGAGCGGCCCGATGTGGACGTGTCACCGATGGCGGTGATCGGCCGGATCACCCGGCTCTCGCGCATCCTCGAACAGGACCTCAAGCGCTTCTTCGCCGGTCACGGGCTGGAATTCTGGGAGTTCGACGTGCTGGCCACGCTGCGCCGCTCCGGCGGCGACAAGGGCCTGACCGCGGGCGCCCTCAACCGCGCCGCCATGGTCACCTCGGGCGCCATCACCAACCGCATCGACCGCCTGGCAGCCAAGAACCTGGTCCGCCGCTCCCCCTGCGCCGACGACCGCCGCTCGGTCTACGTCCAGCTCACCCCCGAAGGCCGCGCCCTGGTCGACCACCTGCTCCCCCTCCACGTCGCCAACGAGGAACGCCTCCTGTCCGCCCTCACCCCCACCGACCGCGACCACCTCGCAGCCTTGCTCCGCACCCTGTCCATCGGCCTGGACGACACCACCCTCGACTGATCCGGCCGCCGAAACCAGTCGGCTTCCTACGCTCGACGATGGGCGAGGCCGACCGGCCATGTGGTACACCCACCGCCCGCGAATTCCGTTCTCAGAAGGCCCCTTCCGGCGCGGCGTCGCCCGGCGGGACCTCGCCGGGCGACGAATCGCTCGGCGCGACCTCACCTGGTGCCGCCTCACCTGGCGCCGCCGCGCCCGGCACTGCGCCGTCCGGCTGGCCGTCGCCCGGTGCGGCACCACCGGGCGCGACGCCATCGGAGTCCAGCGCACCCGGCGCGGCACCCGGTGACGCGCCGTTGGGGACGGCGCCTTCCGGCATGGTCAGGCGGGGACGCTGGCCGGAGGCCGACGGTGGGAGGTCGTCGCCGAGGTCGGGGACCAAGGCGAGGAGGGTGGAGAAGTCGACGACCTGGGCGCCGAGGGTGGGCGTGGCGATGATGACGCCGTTGGTGTACATCCGGTAGGTGCCCGCGCGTTGCGGGAGCAGCATTTCCGGGCCGATGGGCGCGCCGACGGCGCTGTCGGGGCCGCCGATGCGGCGGTAGGCGGTGTCGATGAGGCTCTCGCCCGCCAGGGCCTCGATGGTGGGATCGGGCCGGGTCGGGTCGGGCGCGGCGGGGTCGGGCAGGATGGGTTCGGCGGGGACCGGGGGGATCGGGACGGTCTCGACGAGATCGCCGGGGGCCGGGCCCACCTCGAAGGTCTGGATATCGGCGGGGCGGCCGCCATCGGGGGCCGCGGAGTACTCCGAGCGCAGGATGAATCCGTCGCGGAGCAGCACGGTTCCGGTGGTGGCGGCCACCGCCTCGGTGGTACGCGCGTCCTCGAGGACCGTGCCGGGATAGACCTGGCAGTCGGTGGTGTCGCAGGTCTGGGCGTAGGGGTAGCGGTCCTCGGCCAGGGCGTAGGAGCGGGCCGCGATGGCCTGGGCGCGCAGGGCTTCGAAGGCGCCCTGATCGGCCCAGTTGGCCTGCATCTCGGCGGGCAGCAGGCCCGCGAGGTAGTCGTCGAGGTCGACCTCGTTGACCGTCCGGAACGCCTCGCCCTCGAGCGCCACGCCGAGCGCGCCGCGATAGCCGGTGCCGTTGCACAGCGTGAGGTGTTCCTCGGCGGGCCTGCCGACACCCGGATGCACCGGGTAGACGAACGGGTCGTCGGTGGCCGCTTGCCACAGCACTTCGCCGTCGCAGCCCGCGGTGACCACCACATTCGCGCCGCCGTCGGGCAGCGGGGTGAGGTGCGCGGCCTCGCCGGGGCCGATCGCGCGGCCCGCGACCTGCGCGCCCGCGGCGGCGTAGGTGTCGAGGGTGGCGTCGTCCTGGGCTTGGAGCCGGACGCCGATGGTGGTGGGCCCGATCTGCCCGAGTTCGGCGCCGGGATAGTAGTGCCCGAGGATGTCCTCGGCCGACCACCCGTCCTGCGCGTTCTCGAAGGCGCCGTACTGACTCAGACCGCGCCCGTGACCAGCGCCGACGGTAGGCGTAACCTCCCCCGGCAAGATCTGCCACAGCCCCATCGCGCCGGTGAGTACCAGCGCGGTTCCGCTGACCAGCACCGGCAGTGGCACGGTCCGCAAGACCGGCACGCTTCGGCGCCGGGTGCCACGACGGTTCGTGCGGTTGATGAAGGTGTCCGCTCTCATACTGCGCTCCCACGGGTTTCGCGGTTCGACCGGCGGAGCTCGCGTCGGCATGTCGTCGTCGCCGAGCGGGATCCGAGGGCTACATTCGAGCAATCACATAATCCTCAAGTTGAGGTTTAGATGTGTGACGTATGTTAACTAGTGTGGTGTGTGAGGCGATAGGAAGCAAGCATCACATGCCAGCGGAACACCAGGCGCCAGCCGCCACAGGCAAGGTTCGACCCTGATTGGAGTCGCACGTGCGATACCGAAAGCCGAAACGTTCCTATGTGCTCCCGGTAGTCACCACGCTCGCGGTCGCCGCACCGATCGGCGCGTTCGCACTGAGCGATTCGACCGATTACCGCAGCGCGAACGATTCCGAGCTCACCGCCGTCCCCGCCCAGCTCGCCGAGGTCGCCCTGACCTCCGCCCAGGACATCACCGTCCCACTACGCGAGCTGACCGGCCTGGACCTCCCCGATCTCCACCTCTCCGACCTGCAGATGCTCCCCCTGCCCGACTCGATCCCGATCCCCCCTGGCCTGCCGGTCCCCCCGGGCGTGACACTGCCGACCGAGATCCCGCTGCCGCCCATCCCGTCGAAGGCGCAGCCGACCCCCACCACGCAGGCGCCCGCACCCGAGGCGGCACCCAATGCCCGTCCCCCGGTGCCGAGCACCGCGGTCCCGACGGCCCCGATCGCCCCGCCCCCACCTGCCCCAGCGCCCCCGGCGCCCGCTCCGGAGCCCCCGGCAGCCACCCCCGATGCCCGGCCCGCCCCCGCCGCGACACCGGAATCGTCAACTCCCCCAGCACAATCCGCTCCCGCGCAGGCCCCGGCCGCGCCCAACGCGCAGCCGCCCGCCGCCGCGCAGGCCCCGGCCGCTCCGGCCGACACACCAGCCCCGGCCACCACCTCGACCTCGCAAAACCCGGCTCCGGCCGCCGAAGCACCCCCAGCCGGAGCACCGAACGCGCAGGCACCCGCCGACACACCGCCGGTCGGCACACCGAACACCCAGGCACCCGCCGACACACCGTCGGCGCCCAGCGCACCGCAGCCAGAGCCCGGCGCGCCCGCGAGCGACCCCGTCGCCCAGCACCGCCCGTCCGGGATGAAGTTCATCGCCGACCCCGCGAACCTCGAACCCGGCACCACCCCCGACACCCCAGCCCTCGCGCCGGGAGCCGTCGGCCCGGAGCTGATCGACGAGGTGGGCGCGCAGGTCAAGGAGATCACCCAGGAGACCCCGTTCAGCATGGTCGCCGTCACCGCGCGCGATCTGGCGAACACCACCACCAAGCTGCGCGCCAGGCAGCCGGACGGGAACTGGGGTCCCTGGTACAACGCCGATCCGATCGACACCAGGGCCACCGATCAGACCCCGGCCGACGCGCCGACCGGCACCGAGCCGATCTACGTCGGCGAGACCACCGCGGTGCAGATGCTGGTGACCCGCAAGCCCACCGCGGCCCCCGATCACGACCCCGCGCACCTCACCGAGGCCGCGCTCAAGGCCGTGCTGATCAACCCGGGCCGCGCCGCCATCGACGCCGCGCTCAACGACGTCGCCGCCGCGCTGCCCAATGGCGGACCCAAGGTCATCACCCGCGCGCAGTGGGGTGCCGACGAGTCGATCCGCTGCCAGGAACCCACCTACGACGACGGTCTCGGCGGCCTGACCGTGCACCACACCGCGGGCCGCAACGACTACAGCCGCGCCGAGTCGGCGGGCATCGTCCGCGCGATCTACGCCTATCACGCCGAAACCCTCGGCTGGTGCGACATCGGCTACAACGCCCTGGTCGACCAGTACGGCCAGATCTTCGAGGGCCGCTACGGCGGCCTGGACCGTGACGTGCAGGGCGCGCACGCGGGCGGCTTCAACGAGAACACCGCCGGTGTCGCGCTGATGGGCAACTACGAGACCGAGACGCCGAGCAACGAGTCGATCACCGCGATCGGCCGGTTCATCGGCTGGCGGGCCAAGATCGACGGGCTCAATCCCAAGGGCTACACCACCATGTACTCCGAGGGCACCGAGTTCACCCCGTACGCGCTGGGTGAGGAGGTCGACCTGCCGGTGGTGTTCGCGCACCGCGATGTCGGCAATACCGACTGCCCCGGTGACGCCGCCTACGCGCTGATGGACCGCATCCGGTCGATCGCGGCGGGTGCCAATACCTACAGCTCCCCCGCGACACCGAATCGCCCACCGAGCCAGGACGCGCGCGCCCCGCAGCCCGACCAGCAGGTGCAGGCCGCCCCGCAGGGCAATATGGCCGAGCTGGGCGCGCTGGTCGACAAGCTGCTCGGCCTGTCCTCGACCAACCCGATCGCCCAGCACTGGGTGGCCAGGGGCGGGGTCGACGGTCCGCTCGGCGCGCCGAAATCGGATCTGCTGTCCGGTTCGCAGGGCCGCCAGTACGCGAAGTTCACCAACGGCTTCGTCTACTCCGGCGAGAACGGCCAGGTCTTCGAGCTGGTCGGCGCGATCCTGGACCGGTATCTGAGCCTGGGCGCCGACAGCGGCGTGCTCGGCCTGCCGACCGGCAGTTCCTACCTGGTCCCGGACGGGATGCGCACCGATTTCCAGAACGGTTCGCTGGTGCTCAACGAGCTCACCGGCATCGTCACCACCTTCTGGAAGACCTACGACGAGACCTACAAGGCGGAAATGAACGGCACCGAGCCGCAACCCCCGGCCTCGGTGGTCCCGCCGACAACGAACGCCCCGGTCCCCGCCGATCCGCAGGCCCCCACCGACCCGGCCACCCCGCCGGTCCCGGCTGACCCGCCGGTCCCGGCTGACCCGCCGGTCCCGGCTGACCCGCAGGCAGGCGTCGGCGAGCCCGAACCGGCCCCGGAGCAACCGGTGGCCCCGGAACCCGCCCCGGCTGGCTGACACCCGGCCACGGCGAAGAACGGCCGGTGTCCCTCCGAGCGAGGGCACCGGCCGTTATGTTTTCCCGATCGGGCTCAGCACGCGCCGGTGGCGGGCCGATCGTGGTGATCAGCCACCCTGTTCACGACCACCAGCGCTCGAGCACCATGGCGACCCCGTGATCGATATTGCTGCCGGTCACCTCGTTGGCCGCGGCGCGGGCCTCCGGATGCGCGTTGCCCATGGCGACGCCGTGCCCGGCCATCGTCAGCATGGGCACGTCGTTGGGCATGTCCCCGAAGGCGACGATCGAATGCTCGCCCACCCCGATCCTGCGCGCGACCTCGGCCAGCCCGGACGCCTTGGTCACCCCGGGCACCGCCAGTTCGATCAGCCCGTGCTCGGTGGAGTAGGTGATCTCGGCGCGGTCGCCGACCAGCGGTGCCAGCGCCGCGCGCATCTGCGAACTGCGCGCCGAGCTGAGCCGGATCAGCATCTTGATCGCGGGAGTGTCGATCACCTCGGCGTGCGAGACCACCGTGTCGTCGGGGTTGAGCCAGGCGTGCTCGTAGGTCGGCGAGCTGACGAACTGCGGCGTCACCGCGTCGTGCGCGCTGGCCCCGACCCGCTCGGTGGCCAGCCCGCACCCGGGTAGCGCGTGTTCGGCGAGCTCGGCCAGCCAGGCCAGCGTCTCCACGTCGAGGGTGTGCGAGGACAGCACCCGATCGGTGGCACTGTCGTAGATGACGGCGCCGTTGCCGCAGACCGCGAGCGGCGCGTACCCGAGTTCGGCGACCACCGGATCGATCCAGCGCGGCGGCCTGCCGGTGGCCAGCACGAAGGTGGTGCCGTCGGAGACGAGCGCGCCGACGGCGGCTTTCGTGCGCGGCGAGACCTTGTCGGCGTCATCGATCAGGGTGCCGTCGACGTCGGTGGCCACCAGCTTCGGTTTCGGGTGCAGGGGCGTCATCCGTTCCATCCTGCCGCACGTCGCCACGCGGCGATTGCGTAGTTGTCCTTATGATCATGGCCTGAATACCCGATCCAGAGGGGACTGATGACCGGCTTTCTGTTGCGGCGCGCGCTGAACTACGTCGTGCTCCTGTTGCTGGCCTCGTTCCTGACGTTCAGCCTCGCCTCGCTGACCTTCAACCCGCTCGACAGCCTCGAGCAACGCAATCCGCGCCCACCGCAGTCGGTGATCGACGCCAAGGCCGAGCAGCTGCACCTCGACGAGCCGATCCCGCAGCGCTATCTCACCTGGCTCGGTGGCGTCGTGCAAGGGGATTTCGGGACCACGCTGGCCGGGCAGCCGGTGAGCGAGGAGCTGGGCAGGCGGGTCGCGGTGAGTCTGCGGCTGCTGATCCTGGGTTCGGTGATCGGCACCGTGCTCGGTGTGTTGATCGGCGCGGCGGGCGCGATCCGGCAATACAAGTTCAGTGATTATTTCTCGACGGTGCTCTCGCTGCTGATCATCTCGACCCCGGTCTTCCTGCTCGCGACCCTGCTGAAATACGGTGCGCTGCAGTTCAATACCGCCACGGGCACCCAGTTCTTCCTCTACACCGGCGAGACCTCGGCCAATCAGATCACCGGCATGTGGAACCAATTGGTCGACCGCGCACAGCATCTCGTGCTGCCGACGCTGGCCCTGGCCCTCTACGGCATGGCCGGATACAGCCGCTACCAGCGCAATGCCATGCTCGATGTGCTGCAAAGCGATTTCATCCGCACCGCCCGCGCGAAGGGCCTTTCCCGCAATCGCGCGCTCTACAAACACGGCCTGCGCACCGCGCTCATCCCGATGGCGACCCTGTTCGCCTACAGCCTGGGCGGGCTGATCACCGGCGCCACCTTCGTGGAGAAGATCTTCGGCTGGCACGGTGTCGGCGAATGGCTGGTCGACTCGATCAATGCCCAGGACCTGTACGTGGTGGTCACGGTGACCGCCTTCGCCGGGCTGGTGGTGCTGATCTCTGGCCTGCTCTCCGATGTCGTCCTCGCTCTGCTCGACCCCAGGGTGCGTGTGTCGTGACCGAAACCGAACTGATCGCCGTCGGCGCGCCGGAGAACGTCGCGGCCGGGCGCCGCAAACTGGTCTGGCGCCGGTTCCTGCGCAACAAGCCCGCCGTGGTGGGCGCGGTGATCCTGATCGTGCTGGTGATCGCCAGCTTCGCGCTGCCGCCGCTGCTGAAATGGGACTACCAGCAGATGGACTACACCGCGCTGCTCAAACCACCCAGCCTCGAGCACCCCTTCGGCACCACCCAGATCGGCCAGGACGTACTCGCCCAGACCCTGCGCGGGCTGCAGAAATCGCTGATCATCGGCTTCTGCGTGGCGCTGTTCTCCAGCATTATCGCGGCCACGGCCGGTGCGGTGGCCGGGCTGCTCGGCGGCTGGACCGACCGGGCCATCATGTGGTTCGTCGACCTGCTGCTGGTGGTGCCCAGCTTCATCATCATCGCGCTGTTCGCCCCGCGCACCAAGGGTTCCGGCTCGATCCTGATCCTGATCGTGCTGCTGAGCGTGTTCGGCTGGATGATCGCCGCGCGCATCGTGCGCGGCCTCACCCTGAGCCTGCGGGAACGCGAATTCGTGCGCGCCGCACGGTATATGGGCGCGCCGACGCGCACGATCATCGTCAGCCACATCGTGCCGAACATCGCCTCGATCCTGATCATCGACACCACCCTCGCGGTGGGCGCGGCGATCAGCGCCGAGACCGGGCTGAGCTTCCTCGGTTTCGGTGTGCAGCCGCCGGATGTGTCGCTGGGCTCGCTGATCGCGGCGGGCACCAAGTCGGCGATCACCTATCCGTGGTTGTTCCTGTTCGCCGGTGGCCTGCTGATCACGATCGTGTTGTGCGCCAACCTCGTCGGCGACGGTCTGCGCGACGCGTTCGACCCCGGTGCCAGGGGCGCGCGCAAGCTGCGCAAGGACAAGGCCGAGCGCAAGGATCAGGCACAGGTCGAGCTGAAGAAAGCCGAGAAGCGATGAGTACGTCGACCGCGCCCCTGCTCGAGGTGAGCGACCTGCGAGTCTCGTTCCCGGGCGAGGAAGGCCGGGTGGACGCCGTACGCGGGGTGAACTACACCGTCGCCGACGGTGAGGTCCTCGCGATCGTCGGCGAGTCCGGTTCGGGCAAGTCGGTGTCCTCGCTCGCGGTGATCGGTCTGCTGCCCGATCAGGCCAGGGTCCAGGGTTCCATCCGGCTGCGCGGGCGCGAACTGCTCGGCCTTGGCGACAAGCAGATGTCGAAGCTGCGCGGCTCCTCGATCAGCATGGTCTTCCAGGACCCGCTCTCGGCGCTCACGCCGGTCTACCGGGTGGGCGACCAGGTGGCCGAGGCGCTGCTCGCGCACGGCGAGATGACCCGCAAAGAAGCCGGTGAGCGCGCGATCGAGCTGCTCGACCTGGTCGGCATCCCGGATGCCCGGCTGCGCGCGCGCTCGTTCCCGCACGAGTTCTCCGGCGGGATGCGCCAGCGCGTGGTGATCGCCATGGCCATCGCCAACGACCCGGCGCTGATCATCTGCGACGAGCCGACCACCGCGCTCGATGTCACCGTGCAGGCCCAGATCCTGGACCTGCTGCGCAAGGCGCGCGATCTCACCGGCGCGGGCGTCATCATGATCACCCACGACATGGGCATCGCGGCCACCGTGGCCGACCGGGTGGCGGTGATGTACGCGGGCAAGGTGGTGGAGACCGCGCCGGTCGGCGAGCTGTTCCGCGCGCCCCGGATGCCCTACACGGTCGGCCTGCTGGGTTCCATCCCGCGCATGGACGGCCCGCCGCGCACCCCGCTCATCCCGATCCTGGGCGCCCCGCCCGCCATGCACGCGCTGCCGCCCGGCTGCTCGTTCGCGCCGCGCTGCCCGGTCGCCATCGACGACTGCGTCGTCGCCGAACCGCCGCTGGAGAAGGTGGGTCCCGGCCATGCCGTGGCCTGCATCCGGACCGCCGAGGTGGGCTCCGCGCAGCTGTTCGAGGCCTACCGCGCGGAGATCACCGCACCGCCCACGCCCGACCGCACCGATACCGACGTGGTGCTGCGGGTGACCGATCTGGTGAAGACCTTCCCGCTCACCTCGGGCGTGCTGCTGCGGCGGCGCACCGGCGAGGTGCGCGCGGTCGACGGCATCAGCTTCGAGGTGCGCGCGGGCCGCACGCTGGCGCTGGTCGGCGAGTCCGGTTCGGGCAAGTCGACCACGTTGTCGCAGATCATGGACCTGATGACGCCGCAGTCGGGCAGCATCGAGGTGCTCGGCAACGATGTCGCCACGCTCACCAAGGCGCGGGTACGCGAGATCCGGCGCAAGATGCAGATCGTCTTCCAGGACCCCAGCGCCTCGCTGGACCCGCGCCTGCCGATCTTCGACGTGCTTGCCGAGCCGCTGCGCATCGACGGGCGCTCGCGCGAGGAGGTCAACCGGCGGGTGCCCGAGCTGTTGCGCCAGGTCGGGCTGCGGCCCGAGCACGCCGACCGCTACCCCTCGGACTTCTCCGGCGGCCAGAAGCAGCGCATCAGCATCGCCCGCGCGCTGGCGCTGGACCCGCAACTGCTTGTCCTCGACGAACCGGTCTCCTCGCTGGATGTCTCCATCCAGGCCGGGGTGCTGAATCTGCTGCGTGAACTGCAGGCCGAGCGCGGGCTGTCGTTCCTGTTCGTCTCCCACGACCTGTCGGTGGTGCGCAATCTGGCCCACGACATCGCGGTGATGCTGCGCGGCAAAATCGTCGAATCCGGCCCGGCCGAGGAGATCTTCGCGAATCCTCGGCACGAGTACACCCGGAAGCTGATCGCGGCCGTACCGGAACCCGTGGTCAGCGCCTGAGCCTGCCACGCCGACCCCACAGGAGGCGCCATGAGAACCCGTCGCTTGCATCGAGGACGCGGAACCCGGTTGCGCTGTGCCGCCGTGGTGGTGGCCGCCGGGATGATCGTGGCGGGCTGCGGGAGCGGTGACGAGTCGGCCGAGGGGTTGTCCGGGGAGATCGGCACCACCAGCGATATCAACCCGCGCGGGGTCGAGGAGCTGCGCGAGGGCGGCAACCTGCGCCTGGCCACCACCTCGTTTCCGGCCAACTGGAACACGCTGTCCAACGACGGCAACGAGGGCGAGATCGCCGACATCCTGCGCCCGCTGATGCCGCGCTCCTACGACATCGACGCCGCGGGCAAGCTCAGCGTGAACACCGACTACTTCACCGATATCGAGCTGACCGGCACCGATCCGATGCGGGTGACCTACACGATCAACCCGAAAGCGGTGTGGTCGGACGGGACGCCGATCACCTGGGCGGACATCGCCGCCCAGGCCAACGCCATGAGCGGGCGCGACAAGCGCTACCTGATCGCCATCACCAACGGCTTCGAGTTCGTCGACAGTGTCGAGCGCGGCGTGGACGACCGCCAGGCGATCCTCAACTTCAACACCCCGTTCGCCGACTGGCGCGGGCAGTTCGCGGGCAACAGCATGCTGTACCCGAAGTCGGTCACCGGCACGCCGGAGGCGTTCAACACCAGCCTCGTCGATGCCGTCGACATCACCTCCGGCCCGTTCGTGGTCACCGGCACCGACCGCGCGCAGGGCCGGATCGTGCTGGGCCGCAACCCGACCTGGTGGGGCGACAAGCCCGTGCTCGACACCATCACCTACAGCGTGCTCGACCGCACCTCGTGGGTGCAGGCCCTGCAGAACAACGAACTCGACCTGGCCATGCTGTCCACCATCGACGACGTGAAGTCCGTGCGCGGCACCGAGGGCCTCCAGGTACGCCGCGCCCCCGGTAATCGCTGGCGCCACATCACCTTCAACGGCTCCCCCGGCTCGATCCTGGCCGATCCCGCGGTGCGCGTGGCGATTTCGAAGGCGATCGATCGGCAGGGTATCGCCTCGGCCATGCAGAACGGCCTGGTGGAGAACCCGCAACCGCTGAACAACCACGTCTTCCTGCAGGGCCAGGAGGGCTACCGGGACAACAGCCTCGGCTTCGATCCCGAGGCCGCCGCCCGCGAACTCGACGCGCTCGGCTGGAAGCTCAACGGGGACGTGCGCGAGAAGGACGGTCGCGAGCTCGTCATCCGCGATGTCATGTACAACGACCCCACCTGGGTGCAGATCGCGCAGATCATCCAGCAGAACCTGGCGGCCATCGGCGTCGGCCTGACCATCGACACCAAGCCCGCCGCCGGGCTCTTCACCGACGTCATCCAGCCCGGTGATTTCGACGCCACCCAGTTCACCTTCCAGGGCGACCCGTTCCCGCTGTCGAGCCTGCGCCAGATCTACTACTACGACCCGAACGACCTGCAGGGCAACTACGGCCGCATCGGCTCCCCCGAACTCAACGCCCTCATCGAACGCACCCTCACCGAACTCGACCCCGCGAAGTCCATCGACCTGGCCAACCAGGTGGACCGCGCGGTCTTCGAGGAGGGGCACTCGCTGCCGCTGTTCCAGTCCGACGGCAGTTACGGCGCCCGCGCCACCCTCGCCAATATGGGTTCGCCCGGATTGGCGTCGTACGACTATACGAAGATCGGATTCCTGAAATGACCACTGCAGCCCCCGGCAGGCGCCTACGCCGCGCCGCGATACCCCTTCTCGCGCTGACGCTGGCCCTGGGTGGCTGTGGCACCGACCCGACGATCGATACCGCGCCCAGTGATATCGGGGCGACCAGCGATATCAACCCCAAGTCCCGCGATGAGGTCGCCGACGGCGGCAACCTGCGCCTGGCCATCCCGAACTTCCCGCCGACCTTCAACAGTTCGCACATCGACGCGGACGGCTACGTCTCCGAGGTGACCGGCTGGACGCTGCCGGGCACGCTCACCAGCGACGCGGCGGGCAACCTCGAGGTCGACCCGAACTACTTCACCTCGATCGAACTCACCGGCACCGACCCGCAGCGGATCGTCTACACGATCAACCCGAAGGCGGTGTGGTCCGACGGCTCGCCGATCACCTGGGAAGACCTGCGCGCCCAGGTCAACGCCCTCAGCGGGCGCGACAACGCCTACAAGGTGCGCGCGACGCAGGCCTACAGCAGTGTCGGGACGGTCGAGCGCGGGGTCGACGACCGGCAGGCGATCGTCACCTTCGCCGAGCACTACGCGGAGTGGAAGGGCCTGTTCAATCCGCTGTACCCGAAGCAGGTCAACGAGTCGCCGCAGGCGTTCGACGATCTGTACCGCAACGACATGCCGGTGTCCGCGGGCCCGTTCATGATCACCGACATCAATCGGCCCGAACAGCGGATCACGCTGAGCCGCAACCCGAAATGGTGGGGTGACACCCCCAAGCTCGACCACGTCACCTACAGCATTCTCGACGCGTCCGCCCAGCTCAGCGCCCTGCAGAACAACGAACTCGATGCCGTCGAGCCGTTGAGCACGGTCGATGACATCAAGATCGCCATGAACACCCCCGGCGTGCAGGTCCGCCGCGCGCCCGCCAACAGCTTCACCCACATCACCTTCAACGGCGCGACCGGTTCGATCATGGCGGACCCGAAGCTGCGCATCGCGGTCTCCAAGGGCATCGACCGCCAGGCCATCGCCACCGCCGTCCAGAACGGCCTGGTCACCGATCCCAAGCCGCTGAACAACCACCTGTTCCTCGTCGGCCAGACCGGTTACCAGGACAACGCGCAGTCGGTGTCGTTCGACCCGGCGGCCGCCGGAAAGCTGCTCGACGACCTCGGCTGGAAGCTCAATGGCGAGTTCCGGGAGAAGGACGGCCGGGTACTCGAGATCCGTGACGCGATTCCGCAGAACGAGACCCAGGTCCGCATCGCCACGATCACCCAGCAGAATATGGCCGCGATCGGCGTGAAGCTGCTCATCGAGCCGCACGGCAGCAACTTCTTCACCGGCGTGATCGATCCCGGCAATTTCGATATCGCCCAATTCGCCTGGTCCAAGAGCATTTTCCCGCTCGGCGCGCTGCCGCAGATCTACGCCTACGATCCGGCGAACAAGCTGAGCAACTTCGGCCGCATCGGCTCGCCCGAGCTCAACGCGCTGATCGACGAGGTCATCGCCGAACTCGACCCGGACAAGGCGATCGAACTGGCCAACAAGGCCGACACGATCATCTGGGAGTCGGGCTTCTCGCTGCCGATCGTGCAGTCGGCGGGCGCGGTCGCGGCCAGGGAGAACCTGGCGAACTACGGCGCCTTCGGACTCAGCTCGGCCGACTACACCAAGATCGGCTTCGTCAAGTAGTAGCTCCGCCACGCGCGGACAGGAAGGACCACCCATGCGAATTCGCTCGCTCGGCACCAGGTTCGCCATTCCGTGCGTGGCGATCGGCTTGATCCTGTCGGGGTGTTCGGCCGACAGTGGGGTCACGCCGGGAAGCGCGACCGTCGGCAGTACCAATGACATCAATCCGCACGATGTGGCCGATCTGCGTGAGGGCGGGAATCTGCGGCTGGTGCTCAGCGCGTTCCCGGAGACGTTCAACTACCTGCAGATCGACGGCGGCACCAACAACACCGGCGATGTGATCGAGCCGGTGCTGCCCTCGCCGTACACCAGCGACGCGGCCGGTGAGCTGGCGATCAATCACGACTATTTCACCGATATCCAGCTCACCGGCACCGATCCGCAGCAGGTGACCTACACGATCAATCCGAAGGCGGTGTGGTCGGACGGGACGCCGATCACCTGGGAGGATCTGCGCTCGCAGGCCGCCGCGCTGAGCGGGCGGGATCCGGCCTTCCTGGTGTCGTCGACCAGTGGGTTCGAGCGGGTGGAGAAGGTGGAGCGCGGGGTCGACGACCGGCAGGCGATCGTCACCTTCGCCCAGCCCTACGCCGAGTGGCAGGGGCAGTTCAGCCCGCTGTACCCGAAGGCGACCACGGAGTCGGCGGCCGCGTTCAACGATCGTGACCGGTCGGGGCTGGCGGTGAGCGCCGGGCCGTTCCAGGTGAGTGATATCGACCGGACACAGAGCCGGATCACCTTGAGCCGCAACCCGTCCTGGTGGGGTGCCACGCCGAAGCTGGACACCATCACCTTCAGCGTGCTCGACAGTTCGGCCTGGCTGCCCGCCATCCAGAACAACGAGCTCGATATCGCCTACATGTCCGGCATCGAGAACGTGACCGCCGCCAAGCAGGCGCCGGGCGTGGTGCTGCGGCGCACGCCGGAGCCGAGCTGGTCGCACATCACCTTCAACGGCGCGCCCGGCTCGCTGCTCGAGGACCCGCAGTTGCGCATCGCGATCTCCAAGGCGATCGACCGGCAGGGCATCGTCAACGCCGCGCAGAACGGTGTGGTCGACGACCCGAAGACGCTCAACAACCACATCTTCGTGCTGGGACAGAAGGGCTACCAGGACAATTCGGCGCCCATCTCCTTCGACCCCGACGCCGCCGCGAAGATGCTCGACGACCTGGGCTGGAAGCTCAACGGCGAGGTCCGCGAGAAGGACGGGCGCAGACTGGAACTGCGCGATGTGATGTACCAGCAGGACGGCTGGGTGCAGGTCGCGCAGATCGTGCAGCAGAACCTGGCCGCCGTCGGCGTGAAGCTGAACATCCAGACCGTGCCCGGCACCGGGCTTTTCAAGGATGTGATCGATCCGGGCAATTTCGAGCTGGCCCAGTTCAGCTGGGGCGGTAGCGTCCTGCCGCTCACCGCGCTGCCGCAGATCTACGCCTACGACCCGAACAACTTGCAGGGCAACAAGGCTCGCATCGGCACGCCCGAACTGAACGCGCTGATCGAGCGCACCATGTCCGAGCTGGACCCGGACAAGGCGATCGAGATGGCCAACCAAGCCGATCAGATGATCTTCGCCGAGGGCTATTCGCTGCCGCTGTACCAGGCCTCTGGCACCTACGCGGCCCGCGAGAACCTCGCCAACTACGGCGCGTTCGGGCTCGCCTCGGCCGATTACACCAAGGTCGGCTTCCTGAAGTGAGTGCGGTGCGCGCGCTGGGCTATCCGCTGCTCGTGACGAGCGGCGCCCTGGTGGTGATCGCCGCCTGGGTGCCGTTCGCCGATCTCGATCAGCTCAGCGCGCTCGCCGTGGTAGCCGTGGCGATCCTGGTGTTCACGGCCTACCAGCTCGGGCTCGCGGCCGGTGTGCTGCCGACCGGGCTCGTCGCGCAGGGGACGGTGCGTGGGAAGCGGGTGCGCCAGCAGCATCGGCTGGTCAGCCGGTCGTGGCTGGAGATCACCAGCGGGGACCGCATGGTGTGGCAGCCGGTGTTCTACACCCCCGCCCTGAGCACCCTCACCCCCACCGATCTCGAGCTCACGGCGGCCTCGATCTCGGCCGGTGAGCTGCGCTTCTATCCCTCCGGCCGGGTGCGCACCACCGAGCCCACCGGCAAACTCGTCGACAACCCCTCACGCCCGGCCGACCCGCCGTCGTTCGGCCCCGGCCGCCGCCTCCTGCTCGACACCCAGTTCGCCGTCGGCGCGCCCGTCGTGGGCCTGCTCTGGGTCTATGTCGCCGACGGTGGCACCGGCGCCTTCGTCGGCGCGACCACCGTCGCCGCCACCACCTTCACCTGGCTTTCCGCCATCCGGGGCTCCGACCCCAGCTAATCACCTGGTCAAGCGATCACCACGCGCTGATGGCTGCGGACTCTCGACGTTGCCGCCACCAGAGCGGACTTCTCCGTTGTTGCCGCCACCGGAGTGTGGCGATGACCGGAGGCCAGGGAACTGGTCTGACCACTTGACCTCTGACCAAGGTGGGTGGATTATCAGGGGGTGGCATGGACTCCTGTGGTGAAGCGGTCGGTTTCCGGTGATGTGTTCGAGCAGATCGCCGGGGAGGTGCTGGGCGGGGAGCTGGCTGCCGGGAGTACGTTGCCGAGTGAGCGGCAGTTGGCCGAGGCGCTGGGGGTTTCGCGGCCCGCGGTGCGCGAGGCGTTGCAGCGGCTCGCGGCGGCGGGACTGGTCTCGGTGCGTCAAGGCGAGGCGACGACCGTGCTCGACTATCGGCGCAGCGCCGGACTGGAAGTCCTCCCCCGCCTCCTCCTCCGTGGCGACACCATCGACCCCACCGTCGCCCGCAGCATCCTCGAAGCGCGCCTGCACAACGGCCCCAAGATCGCCGAACTCGCGGCCGCCCGCGTGCGCAGGGCTCATACCACCCCCGCCGCGCCGATCGAATCTCCCACCGCACCGAACGCGCGGGTCGATGCGGAGCTCGGGTTGTTGCGGGAGTGTGTCGAAGTGCTTGTCGCTGAGACGGATTCACTCGGCCAGCAGCGGATCGCGCTCGAGTTCTGGGATCACGTCCTGGATCTCGCGGATTCGATCGCCTTCCGCCTCATGTACTCCATGCTGCGCGCGGCCTACGAGCCCGCGCTCGCCGCCCTGGCGCCGATCATGTCCGCCGAGGTGGGCAATGGGGACGCCTATCGAGACCTGGCCGCCGCGATCAGCGCGGGCGAGCCGGAACGGGCCGCCGAATCCGCCCGAGCACTGCTCGGACCGGCGACCACCGCCCTCATCCACGCCCTCGACGGGGCGTGATCCACCCGAGGAAACATCATGACCAGCACCAGCCCGCTCCCTTCCGATTCCCCCGACGAGCTCGCGCCGCCGCAGGCCGAACGGCGAACCGCCAAGCCGCGCGCGATCCGCCGCAGCCTGACGCTCGCGGCGGCGGCGCGGGAGTTCGCCCGGCACCCCTCGCCGTGGATGATCGCGGCGAGTCTGACCGTCGTGCTGACCGTCCGCCTCGTCCTCGGCGACTGGCAGCTCACCGACGCCCTCGTGCCGGTGCTGATCCTCGCCGCGTTCCCGCTGGTCGAATGGGTCATCCATGTCAGCGTCCTGCATTGGCGCCCACGGCATCTGGGCCCGCTCACTCTCGACAGCGAGCTGGCCCGCAAGCATCGCGCCCACCACACCGACCCGCGTGATGTGCCACTGATCTTCATCCCGCCCAAGTCGCTGACCCTCACCATCGTCGCGCTGGTGGCCATCGCCCTGCTGGCCTTCCCCCGCACCGCCCTGGGCCTGACCTTCCTGCTGACGATCACCGTGCTCGGCCTCCTCTACGAGTGGACGCACTACCTCATCCACACCGACTACAAGCCCCGGCACGCCCCGTATCGCGCGGTCTGGCGCAACCACCGTCACCACCACTACAAGAACGAGCACTACTGGTTCACGGTGACCACCACCAACACCGCCGATCGCCTCCTGCGCACCGCCCCCGATCCGGCCGCCGTACCCACCTCTCCCACCGCCCGCCACCTGCACGCGAGCTGATCTCAGACCCACCTTCGACGCCCGGTCCGCCCGCACGGCGGACCGGGCGTTTTCGTTCGCCCAGGCCACGTGCGTGAAATCCATGCTTGACGGATTACTACCCTAGGGGGGTATGGTATCGAGCACCGAGACGCGCCGCGCTCGACCGCTCGAAAGGACGAAAGTCGTGACCACACAAACGAAATCCACCCGTAGGTGGTGGGCGCTGGCGGCGATCGCCGCCGCGCAATTCATGGTCATCATGGACACCTCGATCATCGGGATCGCGCTGCCGCGGATGCAGGGCGAGCTCGGCTTCACGCCCGAATCGCTCACCTGGGTGTTCAACGCCTACGTCATCGCCTTCGGCGGCTTGCTGCTGCTCGGCGGCAGGCTGTCGGATCTGCTCGGCGCCCGGCGGGTGTTCGGCGCGGGCTGGGTGGTGCTGGCCATCGGCTCGGTCCTCGCCGGAGCGGCGGGCTCGGTGGGAATCGAGCTGGCGGGCAGGGCGATTCAGGGCGCGGGCGCCGCGCTCATCGCCCCCTCGGCGCTGACGCTGCTGATGATGCTGTTCGGCGGATCGCCCGGTGAGCTCACCAAGGCACTGGCGGTCTACGGCGCGGCCGCGCCCGCCGGTGGTACCGCGGGCGTCTTCCTCGGTGGCGTGATCACCGAATACCTCAGCTGGCCTTGGGTTTTCTACATCAATGTGCCGATCGCGGTACTCGCCTTGATCGCGGTGCCGCTGCTCATGCCCGCCGCACCGGCCCGTAAGGGATCCATCGATATCGCCGGTTCCATCACTGTGACAGCGGGTTTGGCGGCCGCCGTGTACGCGATCGTGCAGGCACCGGAGGTCGGCTGGGCCTCGGGGCAGACCCTCGGCGTGCTGGCCGTGGCCGCCGCGCTGCTCGCCGGATTCGTCGTGCTGCAGTCGCGTCGCGCCGAACCGCTGATGCGGCTGAGCATCTTCCGCGCGCCGAACCTCGCCGCCGCCAACTTCGCGCAGTTCGCGCTGGCCGCCGCCTGGGTGCCGATGTGGTTCTTCCTCAATCTGTACCTCCAGCAGGTCCTCGGCTACAGCGCGTTCCCCTCGGGCGCGGCGCTGCTGCCGATGACCACGCTGATCATGCTCGGCATGGTGGTGCTTGCCCCCAAGGCCATGCAGCGGTTCGGCGCCAAGCCGATGATCGTCACCGGTCTGCTCGTGCTCGGCCTCGGCCTCGGCGTCATGTCGCTGGTCCGCCCGACCGGCAATTTCTGGGTCGACGTCCTGCCCGCCTCGCTGGTCGCCGCGGGTGGCATGTCGCTGGCCTTCATCCCCTCGCTCGGCACCGCCATCTCGGCCGCGCGGCCGGAGGAGGGCGGGCTGGCCTCGGGCATCGTCAATGTCAGCTACCAGGTGGGCTCCGCGCTCGGCCTGGCCGCGATGACGGCACTGGCCGCCGCCTTCGGCGCGGGCGAACTCGGCGACGTCACGGCACTCACCGACGGCTACTCGGCCGCCTTCCTCGGCGCGGGCGTCCTCGCCCTGACAGGCGCGGGCATCGCCGCCGCCACCCTGCGTACCCCCACCGGCGAGCACAATTGACAACTTACCCTAGGGGGGTATGGTAATGATCGACACTACGCGCAAGGAGACGAACATGAGCACCACCACTGTCACCGTCACGGGCATGACCTGCGGTTGCTGCACCACCAAGGTGCGCGACAAGGTCGGCGCGCTGCCCGGCGTCACCGGGGTCGCGGTCGACCTGGCCACCGGCGCGGTGGCCATCGAGGGCACCGCACCCGAGCGCACCGCCCTGTCCGAGGCCGTCACCGCGGCCGGTTTCCAACTCGCCGACTGAACCCGGAACGGAGCATCCCGATGAACGCACCAGCCAAATTCGCCGGATTCGCCCTCGGCCTCGCGGCGATCTTCGGGATCGCTCTGGCCGCGGGTGCCCTGATCGGTCCGGATCCGTCCGAACCGGCCGGGCACGACGAGCACGCCGCCCCGGCCACCGAGGGCGAGATCCCGGGCGGCCTGCTCGTCACCGATCAGGGCTACACGCTGGCCCTGAACCAGCCCGACACCACGACCGCGGCCCAGGCGCCGACCGCCTTCCGCATCCTCGACGCCACCGGCGCCCCGGTCACCCGCTACGAGACCAGCCACGACAAGGACCTGCACCTCATCGTGGTCCGCCGCGACATGGCCGGATTCCAGCACGTACACCCGGTACTCGACCAGACCGGAACCTGGTCGGTCCCGCTGAACCTGAGCCGGGCCGGTGACTACCGCGTCTTCGCCGACTTCACCCCGGCGGGCGGGCGGAACCTGACCCTGGGCGCGGATCTGCGGGTCTCCGGCGACTACGACGTGCAGCCGCTACCCGCCCCCGCCACCACCGCGCGGGTCGGCGACTACACGGTGACCCTGGACGGCACCGTCGCCCCCGGCGCGGCCTCGAAGGTGACCCTCTCGGTCAGCCGCGACGGCAAGCCGGTCACCGACCTGCAGCCCTACCTCGGCGCTTACGGTCATCTGGTCGCGTTGCGCGCGGCCGACCTGGCCTACCTGCACGTTCATCCCGAGGGCGCGCCCGGTGACGGGGTCACCCCCGCCGGTCCCGGCATCGACTTCGTGGTGAACGCGCCCAGTGCGGGCGACTACCGCCTGTTCCTGGACTTCCAGCACGAGGGCGTGGTGCGCACGGCCGAGTTCACCGTGCGGGTCGCCCAGCCGGACACCGCGCCGACCAGCGCGCCCGACGACCACGGCACCCCAGGCCACGGCCACTGACCCCGCACCACCCACGAGCAATCATTCAGCAAGAATCGATATCAGGAAACGATCGGAGCACCCCATGACCGCCGTGACACACCCACCGGGCACCGGCCAGGTAGAACTGGTGATCGGTGGCATGACCTGCGCTTCCTGCGCCAACCGGATCGAGAAGAAGCTCAACAAGCTCGACGGGGTCACCGCCACGGTCAACTACGCCACCGAGAAGGCCCGCGTCGACTTCACCGGCGAGGTCTCCCCCGAGGACCTGATCGCCACCGTCGAGCAGGCCGGGTACACCGCGGCCCTGCCCGCGCCGAAGCAGGCCGAGCCCACCGAGGACACCGCCGCCGAACCCGACCCGACCGCCTCGCTGCGCACCCGCCTGCTGGTCTCGCTGGTGCTCACCGTCCCGGTGATCGCCATGGCGATGATCCCGGCCCTGCAGTTCACCAACTGGCAGTGGCTCTCGCTCACGCTGGCCGCGCCAGTGGTGATGTGGGGCGCGCTGCCGTTCCACCGGGCCGCGTGGACCAACCTGCGCCACGGCACCGCCACCATGGACACCCTGGTGTCGATGGGCACGCTGGCCGCCTTCGGCTGGTCGCTGTACGCGCTGTTCTGGGGCACCGCGGGCACGCCCGGCATGACCCACCCGTTCGAATTCACCATCGCGCGGATGGACGGCACCGGCAGCATCTACCTGGAGGCCGCCGCGGGCGTCACCACGTTCATCCTGGCCGGGCGCTACTTCGAGGCCCGGTCCAAGCGGCGGGCCGGGGCGGCGCTGCGGGCGCTGCTCGAGCTCGGCGCCAAGGATGTGGCGGTGCTGCGCGACCGCGTGGAGACGCGGATTCCGGTGGAGCAGTTGGCCGTCGGCGACGAGTTCGTGGTGCGGCCGGGTGAGAAGATCGCCACCGACGGTGTGGTGACCGAGGGCAGTTCGGCGGTCGACGCGTCCATGCTGACCGGCGAGTCGGTGCCGGTGGAGGTCGGTGCGGGCGATGCCGTCACCGGTGCCACGGTGAATGTCGGCGGACGACTCGTGGTGCGCGCCACCAGGATCGGCGCCGACACCCAGCTCGCGCAGATGGCACAGCTGGTCGAGGACGCGCAGACCGGCAAGGCCAAGGCCCAGCGGCTGGCCGACCGGATCTCCGGGATCTTCGTCCCGATCGTCATCGCGCTGGCCATGGCCACGCTCGGCTTCTGGCTGGGCACCGGCGGGTCCGTCGCGGCGGCCTTCACCGCGGGTGTCGCGGTGCTGATCATCGCCTGCCCGTGCGCCCTGGGCCTGGCCACGCCGACCGCGCTCATGGTCGGCACCGGGCGCGGCGCGCAGCTGGGCATCCTGATCAAGGGGCCCGAGGTGCTGGAATCGACCCGCGAGGTCGACACCATCGTGCTGGACAAGACCGGCACCGTCACCACCGGCAAGATGACCCTGCTCGAGGTGCTGCCCGCCGCCGGTGAACAGCGCGCACGGGTGCTGGAACTGGCTGGGGCGCTGGAACACTCGTCGGAGCACCCGATCGCGCAGGCGATCGCCAAGGGCGCGCAGGACGAGGTGGGCACGCTGCCCGCCGTCGAGGGCTTCGCCAATATCGAGGGCCTGGGAGTGCAGGGCGTGGTGGACGGGCACGCGGTGGTCGTCGGCCGGGCCCGGCTGCTGGCCGACTGGTCGCAGCCGCTGGACGACACCCTCACCGCCGCCATGGCCGAGGCCGAATCGGCGGGCCGCACCGCCGTGGCGATCGGCTGGGACGGCAAGGCGCGCGGCGTGCTCGTGGTCGCCGACGCGGTGAAGCCGACCTCGGCGCAGGCCATCGCCCAGTTCCGCGAGCTGGGGCTGACCCCGATCCTGCTCACCGGCGACAATGCCCGCGCGGCCCGCACCATCGGCGCCGAGGTCGGCATCGACGAGGTGATCGCCGAGGTACTGCCGCAGGACAAGGTCGACACGGTCAAGCGGTTGCAGGCCGAGGGCAAGGTCGTCGCCATGGTGGGTGACGGCGTCAACGACGCGGCCGCCCTCGCCCAGGCCGATCTGGGCCTGTCCATGGGCACCGGCACCGATGTCGCCATCGAGGCCAGCGACCTGACCCTGGTGCGCGGCGACCTGCGCGCCGCCGCCGACGCCATCCGGCTCTCGCGGCGCACGCTGGCCACCATCAAGGGCAACCTGTTCTGGGCCTTCGCCTACAACGTGGCGGCGATCCCGCTGGCCATGGCCGGGCTGCTCAACCCGATGCTGGCGGGCGCCGCGATGGCGTTCAGCTCGGTGTTCGTGGTGAGCAACAGCCTGCGGCTACGCCGGTTCAAGTCGACCGCGCAGTAGCGGGAAGGACACTGTGGGGGTGGCGATTCGCCGCCCCCACAGGCGTTTTCAGTACAGGGTCTGTTCGTCGGCGGAGATGAAGAAGCCGTGACCGGAGGCTTCGCAGCGGACGCCCTTCTCGGTGGACGTGCAGGCGACGCCACGGGCGACGAGGGTGTCGCCGTAGTGCAGGGTGGCGCCGCCGCCCTTGTTGGTGCCGTCCACCGGGGAGCCGACGAAGATGCCCTGGCTGGTGCACAGGAATTCGCGCGTGTTGCCGTCGACGTGGACGGCGACCTTGCGGTCGGGGGCATCGGTGCAGCCGGGCAGTCGCGCCGGGATGGTGTTGGCCTTGGCGAGCTGGCAGCCGAAGCCGAAGGGGGCGTCGGCGAGGATGCCGCACATGATGTTGCCGGTCGGGGACTGGAAGTAGAAGCTCTCGCGCTGCTGGTAGGCGCGGGCGTCGACGGTGGCGTCCGCGCGGGTGGGGAGGTCCGGGGTGCCGGGGACGACGATCGTCGGGCCCGTCGCCTCGGGCAGGATCACCGGTCCGGTGCCCGGCGGGGCGGTCGTCGGTTCGAGGGCCGAGGTCACGGCCGGGGTGGTGCCCGGCAGGACGACCGGTTCCCCGTCGCCCCCGGCACAGGCGGTGAGCGCGCCCACGGTCACCGCCAGCGCGGCCATCACGAATGCTGTTCTCATGAGCTTCCCCTCGGTAGTCCTCCCCGACCTCTCGAAGGAGAATCGAAGGAGCAGACGATTTCGTTTCCGGCGCGCGGGGAAGCCGAGGTGAGGCCGTGAGCAGCGCTCAGTACGTCTGGTACGCCGCGTACGGCTCCAATATGCACGCGGCGCGGTTCGACTACTACCGGCTCGGCGGCACGCCACCGGCGACCGCGCACGACTATCCGGGCTTCCGCGACCCCACTCCCCCAGCCGCCGTCACGCCGCTCACCCTGCCCGGGAGCCTGTATTTCGCCTGGCAGAGCCCGGTCTGGACGGGCGGTGTCGCGTTCTATACCGACCGGCCCGCCGACGGCTGGCCGACCGGCGTCGCCGCGCGGGGCTATCTGCTCACCACCGGCCAGTTCGGTGACCTGCTCGCCCAGGAGATGTACCTGCCCCCGGCCGCCGACTTCGATCCGGCGCCGGTCCTGGCCGACGGCTGCGTGCGGCTCGGCCCTGGCCGCTATCAGACCGTGCTGCACGCCGACACCCGCGACGGCGTTCCCGTGCTCACCTTCACCGCGCCGTGGCGACCGGAAACCGTGGTGCCGCAACGTCCCTCGGCCCGCTACCTCGCCATGATCGCCGACG
This sequence comes from Nocardia sp. SSK8, assembly GCF_037034205.1. Taxonomy (NCBI): domain Bacteria; kingdom Bacillati; phylum Actinomycetota; class Actinomycetes; order Mycobacteriales; family Nocardiaceae; genus Nocardia; species Nocardia sp. SSK8. Next base: position 204,366 of record NZ_JBAGKD010000006.1, on the reverse strand, counting down.
GCCTGCGCGCCGCGCACGGCTGGGACACCGACCGGATCGTCGGCTACCTCGCGGCACTGCCCGGCATCGCGACCCACTGGACCGAGCCCGAACTGCGCACCGCGCTCACCGGTACGGCGGGCCTCGACCTGCCGGACTGAGCAGCGGCGTTTCGCCCGGCGATCAGCGGGTAGCCCATCGATCAGGGAGGCGAGCGCCCGGGAGCACTGGCATGGAGTGGTTCGCGGCACCCGAATACTGGCTGGGCAGGCTGATCTTCCAGCGCGGCCTGGCGGTGCTCTACGCCGTCGCGTTCGTCGGCGCGGCGCTGCAATTCCGCGCGCTGCTCGGGGAACGCGGCCTGCTGCCGATTCCGCGCTATCTCGCGCGCACCCCGTTCCGCCGGTCACCGAGCCTGTTCCACGTGCGCTACTCGGACCGGTTCTTCGCCGTGGTGGCCTGGTCGGGGGCGGCGCTGGCGGTGGCGGTCGCGGTGGGGCTCGCGGATCTGGTGCCGCTGTGGGCCTCGATGGCGCTGTGGTTGGCGCTGTGGGCACTGTATCTGTCGATCGTGAACGTGGGGCAGCGCTGGTACGCGTTCGGTTGGGAATCGCTGCTGCTCGAGGCCGGTTTCCTGGCGATCTTCCTGGGCAACGACAGCGTGGCGCCGCCGCTGCTGGTACTGCTGGCCGCGCGCTGGCTGCTGTTCCGGGTGGAATTCGGCGCCGGGCTGATCAAACTGCGCGGCGACCCCTGCTGGCGCAACCTGACCTGCCTGTACTACCACCACGAGACCCAGCCGATGCCCGGCCCGCTGAGCTGGTTCTTCCACCACCTGCCCCGGCCGCTGCACCGGGTGGAGGCGGCGGCCAATCATGTGGCCCAGCTGGTGGTGCCGTTCGGGCTGTTCGCGCCGCAGCCGGTGGCGAGCGTGGCGGCGGTGCTCATCATCGTGACCCAGCTGTGGCTGGTGTTCTCCGGCAATTTCTCCTGGCTGAACTGGGTGACCCTGCTGCTGGCCGCGACCGCCGTCGCCGCCGGGCCGCCCGGACCGCCCGCGACGAGCACGCCGCTCTGGTTCACCGTGGCGGTGTTCGGTTATGTCGCCCTCGTGCTCGTGCTGAGCTATCGGCCGCTGGCCAACCTGCTGTCCTCCCGGCAGGCCATGAACGCCTCGTTCGACCCGCTGCGCCTGGTCAACACCTACGGCGCGTTCGGTGACATCACCCGGGTGCGCCAGGAGATCGTCTTCGAGGGCACCGACGCCGCCCACCTCGACGCGGACACGGTGTGGCGCGAATACGAGTTCAAGGGCAAACCGGGTGATCCGCGCCGCCGCCCGCGTCAGTGGGCGCCCTACCACCTGCGGCTGGATTGGCTGATGTGGTTCGCCGCGCTCTCGCCGTCGTACGCGCGCGGCTGGTTCGTTCCCCTGGTCACGCGCCTGCTCCGCAACGACCCCGACACCCTGCGGCTGCTGCGCCACTGCCCGTTCCCCGACACCCCGCCGACCTACCTGCGCGCCCGGCTCTACGAATACCACTTCAGCTCCCCCACCGAGCTGTTCCGCGAGGGCATCTGGTGGCGCCGCACCCTCCTCGGCGATTTCCTGCCCCCGATGTCCGACGAGCGGCCATGAGAAAAGCCCGGCGACATGATGTCTACCGGGCTTCTCGTGGAGCGGATGACGAGATTCGAACTCGCGACCCTCACCTTGGCAAGGTGATGCGCTACCAGCTGCGCTACATCCGCATGCACTTCGATGACCGTTCCGGGATCGCCGGGGCCTTCGCCGTGCGAGAAGAGACATTAGCGCGTGACCCCCGAAAACACGAAATCCGTGCGCACAGCCGCCCCCGGCCCACGGTGAGATCCGGCCCCGGCGCACCGTCACCTTAAGCCCGCGACAAGGATGCGGAAAACCCTGTGGCGCACAGTTTTCCCAGCCCGGCAGCCCTGCCGGAAGACAACGGGAGGCACGCGAATGAAGACTCTGGGGACGGTCGCGGCGGGGATCGCTGTGACCACGGTAACCATGCTGGGCGCCGGCCCGGCCCACGCCGAGATCACCGACCCGACGCAATACTCCGACGCGGTCGAGAACGTCGAGGAGGGCGGATTCGCCGACTACGCGGCCGGTCGCAGCTATCCGCGCTCCTGCCTGGTGGTGCAGAACCACCGCGGCGGCAACGTGCACCTGCGCCTGAACTACCCCACCAGCAAGGGCACGTGGACGTTCGGCCGCAACCAGCTGTCGCTCCTCGCCTACGACGGCAAGGTGGTGAAGTCACCCAACGGCCGGTGGAGCGTCCGCACGAACCCGCCGGTGAAGACCACCTGGGTCTACGACGCCGACCGCAACACCAGCAAGGGCTGCAACGGGTCCTGGGTGCTGACCATGAACTGATCCGGTGGTGGCGACGCCGCGCGCCGCCACCACCGGATCAGGAATCGGAGTTCTTCGCGGCTTTGCGGGCCAGGCGTTCGGCGGCTTCGGCGTCGTCGAGGGCGGTGGCCTCTTCGAGCGAGGGGGCGCTGCCGCCCAGGCGCTTGGGGACCCAGTAGGCGCCGGGTTCGTGGACGTAGGACTCCTGGAGGTCGGCGAGCATCGCCTGCATGGTGGTGCGGAGTTCGGTGGTGAGGTCGGCGGCGGGCTCGTAGGGGTGGATGGGGGTGCCGACGGCGATGGAGATGGGGGTGTTGGTGCGGCCGAGGCGCTTGGGGAAGCCCTTGGTCCACACTCGCTGGGCGCCCCAGATCACCACGGGAATGATCGGGACCTCGGCCTCGAGCGCCATCCGGGCCGCGCCGGACTTGAATTCCTTGATCTCGAAGCTGCGGCTGATGGTGGCCTCGGGGTACACGCCGACGAGCTCGCCGTCGCGCAGGTAGGACACCGCCGACTTGTAGGAGTCGGCGCCCGCGGTCCGGTCGACGGGGATGTGCTTGAGCGCGCGCATGATCGGGCCGGAGACGCTGTTGTCGAACACCTCCTTCTTGGCCATGAACCTGATGTAGCGACCAGGTGTGCGCGCGGGCAGTCCCGCGTAGGTGAAGTCCATGTAGCCGGTGTGGTTGATCGCCACCACGGCACCGCCGGACGCGGGGATGTTCTCCGCGCCCTTGACGGTGAACTTCAGACCTTCGAGGAAGAAGACGGTTCGGGCCAGGCCGATGATCGACCGGTAGACGGGTTCCACAAGTCCGCTAGCGTAGTCGCCGATCGCCGCTCGCGGCAGGTCGCCGCCGTCGCCGGATCTCCCCGTAGGATCGCGGCGATGCCTCGGGTGCCGAATTCGGTTCGCGCACACCGGCCTACCCCCGGCGAGTTCGCTCGCCCCGACAGTCACCGCCCGTGCTCGGTACGCGGGTGCCACGACCTAGGAATGAGGAACGTCGCAGTGCAACGCGCTCAACTGCCCGTCCCGGCCCGCCCGCATCGCGCCTTCGTGCTGGTCGCGGGGCTGACCGTCACCGCGGCGCTGGTCGCCGGATGCGATTCGGTTTCCGGGATTCCCGGTGACCCGGTCCAGGACGAGACCACCACGACGACCACCATCGAGACGACCCCCGCCCCGATCGCGCCGGGCGAACCGGCCCCGACGGCCACCACCGCCCCGCTGCCCGCCGACGCGCCACAGGTCGGCGCGGTCCCCGGCGAGCCGGACGCCGTCACCGCCGTGCGCCGCTGGGCCGCCGACCTGCGCACCGGCACCGTCGCCGAACTCCAGGCCAAGTGCTGGACGATCCCGCCGCGCACCGTCGCCGAGATGTACGCCGACCCGCAGCGCGTACTGACCGCCCTGAGCAGCCCCGGCACCGCCACCGCCGACACGGTGACCTGGCAGTCGGGCACCACCACGGTGACCGTGGACCGCGAGTCCGTCGCCTCGGGTTACGCCTGCGGACGGGTGTTCGCCGCGGGCGTCGAGCCCGGTTACGACGACGCCGACGCCCGCCACACCGTGCGCCGCTACCTCGCGCGCGCCACCGGCAAACCGCTCGATCCGGCAGACATCGAAGCATCTCACCCGCTGACCTGCAAGGCCGATCCCGCCACCTGGGATCCCACGGGCACCGGCAACCCCACAGCACCCCCCTTGACAGGCGACTCGGGCAAAGTAGGCAATGTCACCTCCTACGCCGCCGAAGAGCTACGATCCGAGCAGGTTCGTGGCGACTACCTGGCGGTTCACGTTCCCGTGACCACCGCGACGGGGGAGACGAGAAATCGGACATTCACCCTCGTTCCGACAGCCGAGGGCTACTGCATCGGTGACGTAACGATTTAGCCACTACCCTGGTTGGCTGGTACTGGTAGGAGGAAATGGCTCGTGCAGATCACCAGCGTCGGACACGCAGGCTTCCATATCCGAACCACGGCCGGGACGATCCTGTGCGATCCATGGGTCAATCCCGCGTATTTCGCGTCGTGGTTCCCGTTCCCGGACAACTCGCAGCTCGACTGGGAGTCGCTCGGCGATGTCGACTACCTCTACGTGTCGCACCTGCACCGCGACCACTTCGACGCCGCGCACCTGCGCAAGTACGTCAACAAGGACGCGACCATCCTGCTGCCGGACTACCCGGTGCCGGATCTGCGCCGTGAGCTCGAGGCGCTGGGCTTCACCAAGTTCTTCGAGACCCAGGACTCGGTCAAGCACACGATCACCGGGCCCAAGGGCTCGCTCGACATCATGATCGTGGCCCTGCGCGCGCCCGCCGACGGTCCCATCGGCGACTCGGGCATCCTGGTCTCCGACGGCGAGACCACCTGTTTCAACATGAACGACGCGCGCCCGGTGGACATGGACGTCATCCACGACGCGTTCGGTCACATCGATATCCACCTGCTGCAGTACTCCGGCGCCATCTGGTACCCCGCCGTCTACGACATCCCCGCGCGCACCAAGGCCAATTTCGGCAAGCAGAAGCGGCAGCGCGGCATGGACCGGGCCCGCTCCTACATCGAGCAGGTCGGCGCCACCTGGGTGGTGCCCTCGGCCGGTCCGCCGGTGTTCCTGGACGAGGAGCTGCGCTACCTCAACGACGACCGGGGCGACGAGGGCAATATCTTCCCTGATCAGATGGTGTTCCTCGAGCAGATGGAGATCCACGGCAACGCGGGCGGGATCCTGATGATCCCGGGTTCGGTGGCCGATGTGCGCGGCGCGGAGCTGGATCTGGCGCATCCGTTCGACCCCGATCGCATCTACGGCGACAAGGCCGCCTACATCGCCGAGATGGCGCAGCGGTTCGCGCCGGTGCTGGCCGCGGAGAAGGCGTCCTGGGAGACCGGCGAGGGTTCGCTGCTCGAGCCGCTGCGCGAGCTGTTCGAGCCGATCATGAAGCAGAGCGCGCTGATCAGCGACGGCATCGGCTACCCGGTCGGCCTGGTGATCGGCGACGAGACCATCGTGCTGGACTTCCCGCACCGCACCGTGCGCCTGCCCGTGGAGGGTGAGGGCCGCTACCGCTACGGCTTCCGCATCGCGCCCGAGCTGGTGCGCACCGTGCTGCGCGACAACGAGCCGGACTGGGTGAACACCATCTTCCTGTCCACCCGCTTCCAGGCGTGGCGCATCGGTGGCTACAACGAGTTCCTCTACACCTTCTTCAAGTGCCTCACCGACGAGCGCATCGCCTACGCCGACGGCTGGTTCTCCGAGGCGCACGACGACTCGGCCGTGGTCGAGCTGGACGGCTGGGAGGTGCAGCGCCGCTGCCCGCACCTCAAGGCCGACCTGTCGAAATTCGGTGTGGTGGAAGGCAACAACCTCACCTGCAACCTGCACGGCTGGCAGTGGGACCTGGAATCGGGCCGCTGCAAGACCTCCAAGGGCCACGAACTACGCTCCCGCAAGCTCTGACCCCCGAAACCCGAACGGGCGAGACGACCTTCGTCTCGCCCGTTTTTCGTGCCGAGACCTGGTATCGCTGTTTGCATAACTTGCAAACTGCCGATCTTCGGAGAATTAGGTATCGATTCGGCATCGGCCGCAACGGCTCTCGCCTAACCTCACGAACAACGGTTCGATCCGATCCGATTCGAGAGGAAAAACCATGGCGGACATGGATGTTGCGCTCAAGGAAATGATGCTGCTGGACGGCGCGCTGGGGGCCTGCGTCGTCGACTACACCAGCGGGATGACGCTGGGCACCATCGGCGGCTCCAAGAACCTGGACCTGCAGGTCGCCGCCGCGGGCAATACCGAGGTGCTGCGCGCGAAGATGCGCACCATGGAGCAGCTCGGGCTGGAGCAGGAGATCGAGGACGTGCTCATCACCCTCGGTGGGCAGTACCACCTGATCCGGCCCACCCAGGGGCGCCGGTCCAAGGGCCTGTTCCTCTACCTGGCCATGGACCGCTCGCGCGGCAATCTCGCGCTGGCTCGCCGCAGGCTGGCCGATATCGACGCCGAGCTCGAGCTCTAGCCACCTCAGTCCTCGGGGCCGCCCGCGACATGGCGGGCGTACTCGAGGATGCGCAGGGTCTCCACCGCGTCGCGCGGGTCGACCGGGACCGGGGCGCCGTCGAGCAGCGTGGCGGCCATGCCCGCGTAGAAGGCGGGGTAGTCGCCGGGGCGGGTGGGCACGGCGCGCAGATCCGCGCCAGCGCCGAGGATTCCCCAGGCCTCGGGATCGACAGTGCCCCAGGGTTTTCCGTCATCGGGGCGGCGTCCGGCCCGCAGCGCCGATTCCTGCGGGTCGAGGCCGGAGACGGTGTAGCCGTTGGTGGAGCCCAGCACCCGCAGGCGCGGGCCGAGTTGCGGGGCGACGGCACTCATCCACAGCTGCGAGCGCGTGCCCTGGGCGTGGGTGAGGGCGATGAAGGCGTCGTCGTCGGCCGCGACACCGGGGCGGCGGCGGTCGAGTTCGGCGTAGACCTCGACGACCGGGCCGAACAGGGTCAGCGCCTGGTCCACCAGGTGCGCGCCGAGATCGAACAGGATGCCCGCGCCGTCCTCGGCCGGGCCGACCTCGCGCCAGCCGCCCTTCACCTCAGGGCGCCACCGCTCGAAGCGGGATTCGAAGCGGCGCACCTCGCCGAACTCACCGGCGTCGAGCAGGGCGCGCACGGTCAGGAAGTCGTTGTCCCACCGGCGATTCTGGAACACGCTCAGCGGCAGGTCGGTGCGCTCGGCGGCCTCGACCACCTCCTGGGCGTCGGCGGCGGTGACGGCGAAGGGCTTGTCCACCACCACCGGCAGACCGGCGGCCAGCGCTTTCAGCGCGAGCGGGGCGTGGGTGCGGTTGGGTGTGGCGATCACGGCGAGGTCGACGTCCTCGTCCTGGGCGAACAGCTCCTCGGCAGTCGCCCAGATCCGCACGCCCGGATGCTCGGCGCGCGCCTGGGCGGCCCGCTCTTCCGACGAGGTCACCACCGAGGCCACCCGCAGGCGTGGTTCGGCCGCGATCAGCGGCGCGTGGAACACCGCCCCGGCCAGGCCGTACCCGATCACCGCTACCCCGAGCTGGTCCATCGCTGTCCCTTCGTGGTGGTTGTCCGGGGTCGAGTATTCCCCATCGACCTCGATCAGCGGTTCGGCAGCTGGTCCACCACATGGCGCAGGACGGACGTGGTGATCGGGCAGTAGTCCTCGCGGAGTCCGTCGATGCCGTGCACCGCGACCTCGACCGTCTCGGTGGAATCCGGCAGCAGGTAGGCGCGGGTGCAGATGGCCCTCGAACTGCCCTTGTCCAGATACATCTGGAGGCCGTCGACGGTGGTCATCTCCAGGTTCTCACCCGCGGTGAGCAGGCTGGCGCGCACCAGTTTCACGCTCAGCCGCAGGCGCGCGTCCCACTGGCAGGTGTGCGCGTCGGCGATGGTCGGCGTGGCGGGCAGGGCGCCGATCTTGTCGGCGACGAGCTCGCGGTCGAGCAGGGCGCACGGGTCCAGCGTGGCCAGCGAGCCGTCGCGGTCCTCGGCGCGCGGTGCCGAGGTGAGGGTGCGGGCGATATTGGCGGCGACGTAGTCCAGGCCCGCGCAGGTGCCCTTCAGGCCCGGCTCGGTGAGGCTGATGACGATGCCCGCCTCGTGTTCGTCGCCCGGGCTGGCGATGGCCCTGGCACAGGTCGCGTTGCTGCCGTCGATCACCGGGACGCCGTCGACCAGGTTCACCTGCGGGGTCAGGTACTGGTTCTCCTCGCCGAGGGCGAGGGTGATGCCGTATCTGCCGGAGGCGGCCCGGCAGCCCCAGGTCGAGGAGGGTTCGTAGGTCCAGGTGTCGGCGGGCAATGGCTCCGGGTCGACGGGGACGACGTCACCGAGGGCGGTGGTGAGCCAGGCGCAGCCGTCGACGCGGCGCAGTTCGGCCAGCGTCAGCCCGGTGACCGGGGGCCGCTCGCGGGTCGCGAAGGCGGTGATCCCGGTGAGGGCCAGCAGGACGGCCACCACGCCGAGGGCCGCGCCGATCCGCAGGCGTGGGCTCGACGCCTTCCACCGGTCCTGCGCGAAGAGCGCCGCGCGCCTGCCGAATTCGACGGTCGTCGACCGGAGATCGGCCAGCCGCTCCGGAAGAGGACGGGCGGGTTCGGGTTCGGGCGCGGTCATCGGCGGCAGCGCGGCCAGCAGGGCCGTGATCTCATGTTCCCGGCGGCCGATGTCGTCGAGGACCGGGGCGGGCCACGGCGGCGGGCCGGTCGGTTCGCCGCCGAGATACTGCAGGATCTGGCCGGGGGTGGGGCGCGCGGCCGGGTCCTTGCGCAGGCAGGCGGCGAGCATCTCGAACAGCGGTTCGGGGACGCGGCTCAGATCCGGTTCGCGCTGGGCGATATTGAACAGCGTGTACGGCACCGAGGGCGCGGCGAACGGGGTGACGCCGGAGGCGGCGAAGGCCAGCACCGAGCCGAGCGCGAAAACATCGGCGGCGGGCGTGACTTCCAGTCCGAGAGCCTGTTCCGGGGCCAGGAATTCTGGGGTGCCAAGGGCCGCGGCGGTATTCGACGCCCCCTCGACAGGCGTGATGCCGATTTCGCTGAGCCTGCCGCGATCAGTGGACAGCAGCACCGAATCCGCGCGCAGCCGCCGGTGCACCAGGCCCGCGCCGTGCACCGCGCGCAGGGCCGAGGCCAGCGACCCGGCCAGCGCGCGCACCGCGGGCACCGGCAGCGGGCCGTGTTCGGCGACCGCCTGGTCGAGCCGGACGCCGGGCACGAAAACCGAGGCCAGCCAGGGCCGTTCGGCATCGGCGTCGACATCGATGACGGTGGTGTTGTGCGCACCGGCCACCCGCATGGCGGCTACGGCGCTGTGCCGCAGGCGGACCCGGAAGTCCGGTTCGCCGAGCAGTTCCTGGCCTGCCTGCTGGACCACGACCAGGGAGTTGTCGGGTCCGGCGGCCAGCACGGCGTGGAAGCCGGGCGCGGAGTCGAGCGTGCCGAGCACGCGGTAGCGGCCGATGGTGCCGGGGTCGCGGGGGTCGGGGGGCTGGATCGTCATGAGGTCGGCAACTTCGCGAGGGCGGGAGCGAGCAGGCCAGCCGCGGTGTCGCAGGTGTCCGGCGGGTCGGGCAGCGTGGAGTAGTAGGTGGTGTGCACTTGTTCGGCGCGGTCGTCGCGGGTCGGGCGGATCATCACGATGAACTCGCAGTAGGTCTCGGCCTCGTGGTGCACGTAGACCTCCCGGCCCGCGATGGTGGTGGTCGGGCGGACCTTGCCGCCGACCACATTGTCGGGGCGCACGCGATCGTCGATGTCGACGGCGAAGTAGCCGTCGCGACCGGTCGCCGCGCAGCCGTGCGGGGTGCGCTCGCGGACGGGATCGCCGACGACCGCGCTGGTCGCCGCGATATCGATCAGCGTGCAGGCGTCCATCCGCAGCACCGAGTCCGGTGCGTCCGCGCGCAGCGGCGGGTTGACGGCCAGGCGGCGCACCACCGCGGCCAGCGCGCGTTCGGCCGCCGGGCAGCCGTTGCCCGCGTTCGGGGTGGCGGTCATGGTCAGGGCCAACGGCAGGCCGCTCTGGGTCACCACCGAGCGGTCGCAGCTGAGGGCCTCGCGGTAGCGGCCGAGCACCGGCATCCAGTTGATGGTGGTGCCCATCGGCTGGTTGCCGGAGCGGGTCTCGCCGACCGGGATGCTGGTCTCCAGGCCGAAGTAGATCTTCTGGCCGGACTGGTCGAGGTAGTAGACGCGGCAGCCGGTGACGCCGCCGGGCACGAGTTCGCCCACGGCCGTGCCGAGTTCGCCGAGCACGTCCGGTTTCATCAGCGCGCAGACGTCGAGGCCGCGGGTCTCGTCGTCGGTCAGGGCCAGCGGCGGGTCGTCCATGGCGACCGCGGTGCCCTCCTGGCCGATACCGGTGATCGCGATGGCGACCAGGGTCAGGACCGAGACCCCGGCGGCGATCGGGACCAGACGCTGCCAGCGCTTTTTCGGCGGTGCGGGCGCCTGCGGGGTGGCGGACCGGGCGGTGCCGTCGGCCCAGGCCATGGCCTCGGCGTGGCAGTCGGCGATGTGCCTGCGGATGCGCACCGGCCACACGGGTTCGGCCTCGATCCGGCCCGCCAGGTCGAGCAGCTGCTCGGGGGTGGGGCGCGCGGCCGGGTCCTTGGCCAGGCAGGCCTCGACGATCGGGCGCAGCGGCGGCGGGACGGCGCTGGTATCGGCGGCGGTGTAGAGCACGTTGTAGAGGACCTGCGGGGTGGAGGCCGCCTCGAACGGACTGGCGCCGGTGGCCGCCATGGCCAGGATCGCGCCGACGGCGAACACATCCGATGCCGCGGTGAGCGGGCGGCATTCGGCCTGCTCGGGCGACATGTACGCGGGCGAACCGAGCACGGTTCCGGTCTGGGTGAGGGCCAGGTCGTCCTCGAGCGCGCGGGCGATGCCGAAATCGATCACCCGGGGGCCGTCGTTGGTGAGCAGGACATTGCTCGGCTTGAGATCGCGGTGCACCAGACCGGTGCGGTGGATCTCGAGCAGGGCCATGGCCAGGCCGGTGGCCAGCAGTTTGAGACCGCTCACGGTGAGCTTGCCGTACTCGGCGATCATGTCCTGCAGGGCGGGCCCGGCGATGTACTCCGAGGCCAGCCAGGGGGTCGCCGACTCGGCGTCGTGGTCGACCACGCCCGCCGTGTAGGCGCCGGTGACCTGCTGCGAGGCCAGCACCTCGCGGCGGAAGCGCGCCTGGAACTCCGGATTGCCGGTGAACTGGCGGTGGATCTGCTTCACCGCCACCAACCGGCCGTCGGGCCCCTGCCCCAGCAGCACCTGGCCCATGCCGCCGCGCCCGATCTGGGCCAGCAGGCGGTAGCGGCCGAGTTGATCCGGGTCCTGGGCTGTCAACGGTCGCATCGCGCCTCCCCTGCTCACCACCGGCCGCCGAGCAGCGCGAACTGCGCGGCGGACTGCCTGCGGATGTCGATGTCGTCGTTGCCGTAGAGCCGCACCACGAACTCGCCGTGGCGCACCACGCAGGCGAACCGCCGGGCCTCGTTGGCGGTGGTGTTCGGCCGCGCCGCCCGGTAGCAGTCGATCCCGTCGATGCCGGGCACCGCGCGCATGGCCGTGTAGTCACCGGCGAGCAGGGACTGGCGTTCGGTCTCGGCGAAGGTGGTGGCGGCCTGCTCGTCGGCGGTGCGGTGCAGGAACTTGTTGTGCGAGACCGCGACGGCGTCCATCGAGACGGCGTCGAATTCGCGCAGACGGGCGGTCGGCTTGTCCAGCAGCAGGGCGTAGCCGCGCGGGCCGTAGATCAGGAAATTCCAGCGGTCGGGCCAGTATTCGCCAGTCTTCAGTGTGCGGACCAGCAGGTCGTCGGGGTCGAGAGCCAGATTCGCCAGCTCGGCGGCCGGGGTAGGCACGAAGCCGTCCAGCTCGGCCAGTTGCGCGCGGTAGGTGCGAGCGAGCAGGTCGGTGAGCGCTTCGGGGCTCGGCTCGATGACCTTCGCGAACACCCGGATGACCATGTTCTGCCAGACCAGCCAGCTCCCGGCCGTCGGCACGCCGGGGCGCCAATGGCTCAGCGCCGTGGGGAATTCCGGCAGCGTCAAGGGCGCGTTCTCGGTATTGGCGGTGAAGTCCGCGGCGGCCATCGCGCGGGCGGCGGCCTCGGCCTGGGCCGCGTCGGGCAGCGAGAGCAGGGTGACGGAGAGGAATTTCTCCTTCTGCTCGTCGTCGGTCTGGCCGTTGCCGCCGATGGCACCGAACCCGGCCAGCACGTCGAACGGGCCGAGCGCGGACTTCTGGACGCCGGAGAGCATGTCGTCGACCCCGCGCACACCCACCACCACGCCACCGCCGTTGCCCGAGGTGAGCTCCGGGTCCACCTGGTCGGCGAAGATCACCCGCTCACCGATGCGCGCCGATTCCACCAGCGAACCGCGCACCCGGCTGGGGCTCTCGTCGAAATCGCCGGGGATCGGGGTCAGCGCGTAGTCGCCGTGGTCGGGCGCGACGGACTCGTCCCCACAACCCGCGGTGAACAGGGTGAGCGAGAGTAATACCGCGAGGTACCGATGACGCACGAACATTCCCTCCCCGAACTCTGCGGTGAACCTATCACCTGCGCATTCGCCGCGGCTACCGCGCGGGCAACCGGCTCACGGCCTGGCGCATCAGCGGATCGGCCACCTGGCACAGATCGCCGGAGGTGCGCTTGGGATCGGCGACGAACACCTCGACGACCTCGCGATAGGTGGTACCGATCTTGCGGAACCGGTAGACCCGGCGGCATTCGTTGAACCCCACCGAGCCGATGATCTCGTCCTCGACCAGCACGCCGTCACCGATATCGATCACCTTCTCCTCGACCGAGCTCTGCCGCTGCTGCGGTTGCGACAGGGTGACGCGCACGCTGGTGGCGCCCGGCCACTCACACACGTGCGCCGATTTCGCGGTGGCGGTGCCGAGGGAGAGAAAGGCGGAGTCGTCGATCAGGGCACAGGGATCCACCGAGGACAGCGACGCCTGGGCATCGGGGCCGGGGGTCAGCCCGGTGACGGCGGAGGTGAGCCGGTCGACGGTGTGTTCGGCCAGCGCGCAGTCGTCGCGGGTGAAGGTGTCAACGGTGATCCCCCACGGCTGGGCGTCGGGACCGGCGATGGCGAAAGCGCAGTCGGTGCCGCGGCGGGTGATGACGTAGCCGTTGACGACTCCGGCCTCGTCGTCGAAAAGGTCGGTGGCGGCGCCGATCTCGACGGCCAGGCGCGCGCCGCCGGAGCTGCTGTCACAGCCCCAGCTCGAGGTCGGCTGCCAGCGCCAGGCATCGACCGAGGTGGCGGCTTTGGCAGCCACGGCGGCAGGCAGGGTTTCGCCGAGTGCGTCGCGGAGCCAGTCGCAGGTGTCGATGCCCCGCAGGCGGTCGAGCGCGGGGAGGGCGGCCGTGGCGACAGCCGGGGGTGGCGGGTCGTCGTCACCGCGCAGGACCACCGCGGTGAGCGCGCCCGCCAGTACCACTGCGGCCGTCGCGGCGATGGCGAGCCGTAATCCGGTGCGCCGCTTCGGAACCGGCGAGGCGGGTGGCACCGCCGCCGAGCTCGGCCGGGGGATCGTGAGACTCGGCGGAAGGATCTGGGTCGCTTCGGGATCGGAAGTGAGCGCGACCAGATTCCGCGTCTGCTCCGCGATTTCGGCGTGCACGGGGGCTGGCCATGGCTGGGCCTGCACCGGCAGTACCCCGAGGTAGTCCAGGATCTGGGCGGGCGTCGGCCTGGCCTGCGGGTCCTTGCGCAGGCAGCCCGCGATCAGCTCGCGCAGCGGCGGCGGGACCGCGTCGAGCTGCGGTTCGCTGTGCACGATATTGAACAGCGTGTACGGCGCCGACGTAGCCGCGAAGGGACTGTCGCCGGTCGCGGCCATGCACAGCAGCGAGCCGAGGGAGAAGACATCGCTGGCCGAGGTGACCGGAGCGCTGTTGGCCTGTTCCGGGGACATGTACGCGGGCGAGCCGACGACCGCGCCCACCTCGGTGAGTGGGGCGGAACCGAGCCCGGCCGCCTGGGCGATACCGAAGTCGATCACGCGGGGACCGTCGGCGGCCAGGATCACGTTGGCGGGCTTGAGATCCCGGTGCACCAGGCCCGCGCTGTGGATGGAGTGCAGGGCCGAGGCCAGGCCGGAGGCGAGGGTGCGCAGCGCCGGTACCGGCAGTGGGCCCAGCTCGCGGACCGCTTTGTCCAGCGGCACGCCCGGAATGAACACCGAAGCCAGCCAAGGGGATTCGCTCGCGGTGTCGAAGTCAACCACGGCGGCGGTGAACGCGCCCGACACCCGCGCCGAGATGGCGACCTCGCGTTCGAAGCGCGCGCGGAACTCGCGGTCGTCGAGCAGGTGCGCGTGGATCTGCTTGATCGCCACGAAACGGCCGTCCGGCCCGGTGGCCAGCAGTACCCGGCCCATCCCGCCCGCGCCGAGCACCCCGCGGATGCGGTAGCGGCCGATCACCGGTGACTCGGTCGGCGACAACGGCTCGATCATCGCGGTTACTCCCCCACTCCTAGTTTCGCCAGCAACCTAGCATCCCGGCGCGGCGCTAGTGGGTGGGGCGAGGCGGCAGCCAGGTCGGGGTGAGCACGGCACTGACCAGGATGACCAAGCCCAGCAACGCGATGGTGGTGGACATCGCCAGCCACTGGGTGGCCAGCGCGACGAACGCGAACACCCCCAGCGCCACGATCTCCGACAGCAGACCCGACACCGAGGTGACAGTGGCGCGGGCCGGTCCGGCGATGGTGTCCTGGAGCCGGGCATCCGCGATGACCTCGGCATTGAAGTCGATGCCGTAGGCGATACCGATGCCGACGAAGCCGATCCACAGCATGGCGGTGCTGCCCACGCCGACCGCCAGCGCACCGGCGACGAACAGCAGGCCCGCGACGAACAGGGCGATGGCGAGGGTGCGGGCCGAGACGGCCTCGGTGCGGCCCGCCAGCAGGGAGCCGAGCAGCGAACCGACCACCGTGACCGCGATGAGCAGGGCGGAGGTGCTGGTGGAGGCGCCACCGGAGACGGCCAGCAGACCGAAGTACTCGTCGAAGGCGGTGACGCCGTAGAGCAGCGCGCCGAGCAGGACACCGCGACGGACCCGGCGCACGCGCAGGGCCTCGCCGAGACCGGTGCGCAGCATGGTCAAGTAGCGGGAGGACACCGTTGCGCCGCGGTAGGTGGTGGCTGCTGCCGGGTGATCGGTGTCGGGTGTTAGCGCGCGCAGCGTGTCATCGCCGGATGTGGACGCGTCATCGACGTTGGGCACACCACCGCCAGCGGGCACAGGCGCATCGTCGTCGCCAGGCGCGGGCACACCGCCGTCGCCAAGCCCGCCGTCGCCAAGCGCATCGTTGTCGCCCGGCACGGGCGCATCGGCGTCGCCCCGCACGGGCGCATCGGCGCGACTGGGGGGCGTGGCGTCAGCCTTGGTGGGCGATGGTGTGTCGGTCGCGGCGCGGATGACCGGCGGGGAGGTGGGCATGGCGTGGGGGCCGAGGCGGTCGGGGGTGGGTGGGGTGTCGTCGAGGTCGTCTACGGCGGTGGCGGAGATGGCGACCGGGGGGCGTGGGAGGAGCAGGGCGGTGCCGGTGTGGAGCAGGGCGATGCCGACGCTGACCCAGCCGACCAGGGCGTATCCGCCGAGGGCGTAGAGCGGGGCCGCCGCGAGGATCGCCAGCAGGACGGTGGATTCCTGGGCGCCGCGCGACCAGCCCATGATCGAGGCGTAGGCGTTCGGGGCACCGCGGGCGACCAAGTCGTCGTAGATCAGAGCCTCGAAGGTGCCCGATTCGAGTGCGCCCGCGATACCCCACACCACGAAACCGAGCGCGAATCCGGCGAAGGAGGGCGCGATCATCCACAGCGCGAAGCAGGTGCCCTGGAGCAGGCAGCTCGCGATGAGCAGGGCGCGGCGCGAGACGGTGTCGGCCCAGGCGCCCGAGGGGACCTCGAGCACGAACGCCGTCACCGACCACACAGCCAGCAGGAGCGAGATCTGGGCGGTGCTCAGGCCGTGGTCGGCGAAGAGCACACCGTAGAGGGCATAGATCGGCAGCAGGTCGCGGGTGCCCCGGAACAGGACCGCGCGCACTGTGAGGGCGCGGACGTCGACCGGGTCAGCGGTCAAGCGCGTAACCACCGCGGCGCATCGGCGGACGAGCCGGGATCAACAGTCGTAGACCAGCATGCTCATGCAGACCATGGTTCGCCGCGCGGCCGCGACCCGTCAAGGGCTTTTACCCGAGCGGGATCCAGCCGCTGGCGGAGAGCGAATCGTCGTCGTCGGAGCTGCCCACGGGCGGGTTGCCCTCGTTGAGGTCGTTGATGAGCTCCGAGACCGGGTGCGAATCGCTGTAGTGGTAGCCCTGGGCGAGGGCGAAGCCCAGCTCGGTGAGCACCGCGGCCTGGTATTCGGTTTCCACGCCCTCGGCGATGACCTGCAGGTCCAGCGACTTGCTCAGCGCGGCGATCACGCCGAGCAGCGGCGGCGCGGGCGAATCGGAGCGGATCGCGGCGACGAAGGACTGGTCGACCTTGAGGATGTCGCTGGGGATGGTGGCCAGGCGGCTCAGCGAGGAGTAGCCGGTGCCGAAATCGTCGATGGCGATGCGCACGCCCCGGTCGCGCAGGGTGTGCAGGTTGGCGATGGCGGTCTGCGATTCGGCGGCCAGTTCGCTCTCGGTCACCTCGAGGACGAGCTGGTCGGCGGGCCAGCCGGTATCGGACAGGATGGTGGCGACCCGCTCGGCGTAATCGGTCTCGGCCAGTTCCAGGCCCGAGACGTTCACATTGAGGGTCAGGTCCAGCGAGGCGAAGCTCTCCTGCAGGCGCGCGGCGTCGGCGCAGGCGCGGCGCAGCACCAGTTCGTCCAGGTCGGAGATGAGGTCGTATTCCTCGGCGACCCGGATCAGGCCCTCGGTGGTGACCTCGGGCTGGGCATTGGACGACCAGCGCAGCAGCGCCTCGACGCCGACCGCCTGGCCGCCGTCCTCGGTGAGGCTGACGATCGGCTGGTAGTGCACGTCCAGCGCGCCGCGGTCGATCGCCTCGCGCAGTTCCACCGCCAGCGGCAGCTGCCGCGAGGACTCGAGCACCGTGCGGTTGCGGCCCGCCTGCTTGGCCCGGTACAGGCCCACATCGGCCCGGCTGATCAGCAGCGATCCCGATTCGCCCGGCTGCCAGGAGGTGACACCGGCCGAGCAGCCCATGGTCACCGCGGCGCGCAGCTGCTCGGTGAGCAGGATGGCGGCCTGTTCGGTGGTGCCGGGCAGCAGCAGCGCGAAGACATCGCCGCCGAAGCGGGCCAGCACCTGGTCGGGGGCGAGCAGGTCGAGCCAGGTGTCGGCCACGCGTTGCAGCACGGCGTCGCCCGCGCGGTGGCCGAGATGGTCGTTGATCTTCTGGAAGCGGTCCAGGTCGACCAGCACCAGCGACAGGCCGTGCCCGCCGCGTCCGGCCGCGTCGATCGCCGGGTTGAGCTGCTTCTCGAAACCGCGCCGGTTGAGCAGGCCGGTGAGCACGTCGATATCGGCGTCCGACGCCATCCGGGTGAGGATGCCGACCACCACGCCCGCGCCGAAGGTGACACCCGCCGGGATCAGACCCGACCACCACGGCAACCCGCGATCGGGCAGCACCCACAGGCACAGCGCCATCGCGAAGCCGATGTGCGCGGCGGCGAAGGGCCAGGCGAAGAACAGCGCGGCGTCGCAGGCGACGAAGACGTAGAACGAGGCCAGCGTGATGCCGCCGACCAGGTTGGGGAAATCGTGCACCGCGATGGTGACCAGCACGGTCGCGGTGGCCAGGTAGGCGTGGTGCAGGGCGTGCGGCATGCGCGGACCCCAGGCCAGCAGGGTGAGTCCGAGGACCAGCGCGACCGCGGCCGCGATGCCGACCAGTAACCGGCTGCCGTCCTCGACGCCCGTGACGTCCAGGGCACGCGTGTCAGCCGGTGCGATCGCAGTGATGGTCAGGCCGAGGACACCGCCGAGGACGTAGAACGCCCCCGTTGTCCTGGCCATGACCTTTGCCGTCGCCAACGCCGATGCCGCCCGCACCCGGGTTCGGGTATCGCCGCGCGCCCCGATTCCTCGCACGAGCACCAGCCTAGATGTTGTCGGGTCAGGTCGTTTGCCACATGCTACAAATGCCCACCTGGCAAACAGTGAAGAGGTCTACGGTTTCAAGACCTCGGTGCCGACGAACGGCACCAGCGCCGCGGGCACCCGCACCGAGCCGTCGGCCTGCTGGTGGTTCTCCAGGATGGCCACGATCCAGCGCGTGGTCGCCAGGGTGCCGTTCAACGTGGCCGCGATCTGCGGCTTCCCGTTCTCGTCGCGGTAGCGCACCGAGAGCCTGCGGGCCTGGAAGGTGGTGCAGTTCGAGGTGGACGACAGCTCACGGTAGGTCTGCTGGGTGGGGACCCAGGCCTCGCAGTCGAACTTGCGCGCCGCCGAGCTGCCCAGGTCGCCCGCCGCGGTGTCGATGACCCGGTAGGGCACGTCGATGGCGGCCAGCATCTCGCGCTCCCAGGCCAGCAGGCGCTGGTGCTCGGCGTCGGCCTGCTCGGGGGTGGTGTAGACGAACATCTCCACCTTGTCGAACTGGTGCACCCGGATGATGCCGCGGGTGTCCTTGCCGTAGCTGCCCGCCTCGCGGCGGAAACACGACGACCAGCCCGCGTAGCGCTTGGGGCCCTCGCTCAGGTCGAGGATCTCCTCGGCGTGGTAGCCCGCCAGCGGCACCTCCGAGGTGCCGACCAGGTACAGATCGTCGTCCTCGAGATGGTAGACCTCGGCCGCGTGCTGACCCAGGAAGCCGGTTCCGGCCATGATCTCGGGGCGCACCAGCACCGGCGGGATCATCATGGTGAACCCGTTGGCGACGGCCTTCTGCGCGGCCAGCTGGAGCAGACCCAGCTGCAGCAGCGCGCCGTGGCCGGTGAGGAAGTAGAACCGCGAGCCCGACACCTTGGCGCCGCGCTCCATGTCGATCAGGCCCAGCGACTCGCCGAGTTCCAGGTGGTCCTTCGGCTCGAAGTCGAACTCCGGTGGGGTGCCGACGGTCTCGAGCACGATGTAATCGTCCTCGCCGCCCGCGGGCGCGCCCTCCTGCACCACATTGGAGATGGCGCGGTGCGCGGCGTCGAGGTCGGCGTCGGCGGCGTGCTGAGCGGCCTCGGCCTCTTTGACCTTGGCGGACATGTCGGTGGCGGCGGCCAGCAGGGCCGGGCGCTCCTCCTTGCTCGCCTTGCCGATCACCTTGCCCATGGCCTTGTGCTCGGCGCGCAGGTTGTCGGCGGTGGCCACGGCGGCGCGGCGCGCGGCGTCGGCTTCCAGCAGCGCGTCGACGAGGGCGGGGTCCTCACCGCGGGCCCGCTGCGAGGCGCGCACGGCTTCCGGGTTCTCGCGCACGAATCGGAGGTCGATCATAGGAAAACAGCCTAGTAGTGCGCGCAACGGATAATCTTTCGCCCCTATGCCAAGCGGGGGCGGGGAGAGCATAGTTGCGGTGTGAGTACTTCTTTCGACACCGCCGGGATAGATGCCGCACTCGCCGATCTCACTCAGGGGGAGAAGACCTGGGCCGCGACCGACCTGCGTCGCCGCCGCGAACTGCTCGACGAACTGCACGCGATCACCGCGCGTGAGGCGCAGGCGTGGGTGGACGCCGCGCGCGTGATCAAGAAGCTCGACGCCGACAGCCCGCTGCTCGGTGAGGAGTGGATGTCGGGCCCGATGACCATGCTGGCGGGCGCCCAGGCGCTGAGCGAATCGCTGAGCGCACTCGAGCAGGGCCGCAGCCCGCTCGACGGGATCGCGCTGGGCAGCGCGCCCGGCGGCCGGGTGAGCGTGCCCGCGCTGCCGCACGGCGTCTACGACAAACTGCTGCTCAGCGGGTTCTCCGCGGACGTCTGGCTCAAGCCCGGCGTCGACGCGGGGACCGCGCGGCGCAAGGCGGGCCTGGCCCAGCTCGACCCGGCCGCGACCGGCGGGGTCGGCGCGGTGCTCGGCGCGGGCAACATCATGTCCATCGCGCCGCTGGACACTCTCTACGAGCTCTACGCCAACAACCGCGTCGTCGCGCTCAAGCTCAACCCCATCACCGACCCGCTGCTGCCGGTGTTCCAGACCATCTTCGCGCCGTTCATCGCACTCGGGCTGGTCCGCATCCTCACCGGCGGCGCCGCCGAGGGCGGCTACCTGGTGAACCACCCGCAGGTGGCGCACGTGCACATGACCGGCGGCGCGCCCACCCACGACGCCATCGTCTGGGGCACCGGCGAGGAGGGCGCCCAGCGCCGCGCGGCGGGCACGCCCGCGCTGGCGAAGCCGATCACCAGCGAGCTGGGCGGCGTCGCGCCGGTCATCGTGGTGCCCGGCGAGTGGTCGGCGGCCGATCTGAAGTTCCAGGCCGAGCACGTGGCGACCATGCGCCTGCACAACGGCGGCTACAACTGTGTGGCCGCGCAGACCGTGGTGCTGGCCGCCGACTGGCCGCTCAAGCAGCAGTTCCTCACCGAACTGCGCGCCGCCATCGACGCCGCTCCCACCCGCACCGCCTACTACCCCGGCAGCGACAACCGGGTCGCGGGCGCGCTGGAGAGCTACCCGGGCACCGCCCGCGCCAACGGCCGCGTGCTGGTCGAGAACCTGCCGACCACCGGCACCCCGCTGCTGCGCACCGAGTACTTCTCCCCCGTGCTCGGCGTGGTGGAACTGCCCGGCACCGGCACCGAATTCCTCGGCAACGCGGTCGATTTCGCCAACGACGAACTGATGGGCACCCTCGGCGCCAACCTCATCGCCGATCCGGCCACCATCAAGGAGCTCGGCGGCGCCCTCGACACCGCCATCGCGAACCTGCGCTACGGCACCGTCGCGCTCAATTCCTGGACCGGTCTGGCCTTCCTCACCCCGCGCGCCAGCTGGGGCGCCTACCCCGGCCACACCCTCGACGACATCCAGAGCGGCGTCGGCGTCGTACACAACGCCTTCCTCCTCGACGATGTCGAGCGCACCGTCGTCCGCGGCCCCTTCCGCCCGGCGCCGCGCTCGATCCTGGGCGGCGAGTTCGCGACCACCCCCAAGCCCCCGTGGTTCGTCTCCAACAAGACCGGCACCGGCACCGGCCGCAAGCTGACCGAGTTCTACGGCGACGGGAAAATCCGCCGCCTACCGGGCATCTTCGCCTCCGCCCTGCGCGGCTGACGACCGCCCCCCACGGCACGACCGGAGTGCACCACCTACCGCACCCCCAGCCACACCGAAACACCCCAGGTCCGCCATGACCGCACTCCCAGCCCCGCACCCGCGACCCCGAGGAGCGGCGGCCACGAAGTGGCCGGTCGCGGCCGGGTCGCCGGTCAGCGCTCGAAGCGCATGCGCCGCAGGCGCGAGTCTCGAGCGCTGACCGGCGGCCCCTAGGGGCCGCGACTCGAGCGCGCCAGCGCTCCAAAAAACACAGCACCATCTGGGACCGCGTACAAAGTTCCGGCACGTTACCTACACTCGCCAACGATGTCCAAGCAGCGAAATGACCCAGCACCGAGCCCGGCAAAGCCCCGCCGCAGCGGCAGTTCGCTGCACCTGTCGGCGAACAAGCTCCGCTGGGGCCTGCTGATCGGCGCCCTCGGCGCGGTCGTCGCGGCGATGGTCACCATGACCGTCACCGGGTTCGACAGCGACAAGGTCGAGGCGCACCAGCCCGGCGCCGAGCCGGTGGTCCGAGACAAGGAGTTCAGCAGCGCCAACGAGGGCGACTGCCTGAGCTGGACCAAGCCCGACCGCAGCGACCTGGTGAAGGTGAACTGCGCGGACAAGCACCTGTTCGAGGTGGCCGGGGTGATCGACCTGAGCGCCTACCCGGGCCGCGAGTTCGGCGAGGGCACCCGGCATCCGGATTCGCTGCGGATGACCGAGCTGCGCGACGAGCACTGCGTCAGCGCGGTGCAGAGCTACCTGGGCGGGCGCTTCGACGCCAGGGGCAAGTACACGGTGAACGTGATGTCACCGAGCCCGGCGGGCTGGCAGCACGGCGACCGGACCCTGCGCTGCGGGGTGCAGGTGGCCGCCACCACCACCAGCCCGGCCTCCACCGGCAGCATCGCCGAGGGCGACCAGTCCAAGATCCACGAGCCGGGCACCTGCCTCGGCATCAGCCAGAACCTGCCGACCGACCCGGTCGACTGCGCCCAGCCGCACGCGGTGGAGATCGTCGGCACCGTCGACCTGGCCGCCAACTTCACCGGCGGGCCGCCCTCGGAGGCCGACCAGGACAAGTACGTGGAGGCCGAGTGCAGCAGGCTGGCCACCGACTATCTGGGCAGCCCCGACGCCATCCGCAACAAGACGCTGACGATGTTCTTCGATGTGCTGGAACCGACCAGTTGGCTCGCGGGCAGTCACAAACTGAACTGCTGGCTCGGAAAGGGTGTCGACCGTGAGGGTTTCGCGCCGATCGTCGGCTCGGCCCGCGGCGAGATCCTGATCGACGGCCAGGCACCCGTGCCGCCACCGAACACCGGCCGCTCCACCCCGGCACCGCTGCCCGGCGCCGCACCGCTGCCGCCGCAGCCGCAACCGCGGTGACAGCACCCGGCCGGATGTCGCCGGAGCGGTTCGAAGAGCTGGTCAGCGACGCTCTCGATCAGATCCCACCTCAGCTCACCGAGGCCATCGACAACGTGGTGGTGCTGGTGGAGGACCGCAATGACGAGGAGCCCTCGCTGCTCGGGCTCTACCACGGGATCGCGCTCACTGAGCGAGACAGCTTCTACGCGGGTTCGCTGCCGGATACCATAACCATCTATCGAGAGGCTATTCTCGACATCTGCACCACCGACGACGAGGTGATCGAGGAAGTCGCGATCACCGTGATCCATGAAATAGCACACTATTTCGGGATTGACGACGACCGGTTGCATGAGCTGGGATGGGGTTAGCGAAAATGGGTGGGGAATCGATGGAACCGAACGACCCGCTCTCGCGTCCTATCACTCGTAGGGGGAATTCTCGTGGTTCCCGATAGTCGCCACCAGAAGGAGTCGGGTCATGGTTGGACACGTTCTCGTCGCACCTGAAATCGTCCTCGCCGCCGCCGCCGAGCTCGATCTGCTCGCCGAGCGGCTCGCCGTCGCCGCGGGCCTGGCCGGGCCCACCACCCACGTGCTCCCCTCCGGAGCCGAAGAGGTGTCGCTGCTGGCCGCCTCGCACTTCAACCGCGCGGCGGGTACCCACGACGGCGCGATGGCTCAGGGCATCCTCGAGCTGCACCACGCCGCCGCGACGCTGCGCTCGCAGCTGACCACCCACATCGGCGAGGACGTGGCCCGCGCGGCCACCATCAACGCCGTCCAGGTGTAGTCGTACCCGATCCGTCGACGATCATTCACTCAGGGGAGAAACAACAATGACCGCAGGGATCACCGGGGTCTTCTGGCTACCGCGTATGGCCGAGGTCAACTCGACCACCCTCAACACCGGCGCGCACGCCGTGCCGATCGCCGCAGCGGCCACGTCGTGGGGGACGCTGGCCGCGGCCTGGGGTGACGCGACCTTCACGATCACCCGCGTGATCGCCGAGGTGGGCGTCGGCCTGCAGGGTGTCAACGGTCTGGCCGTGCTGGGGCGGCTCGCGCCGTTCCTGGCCTGGACCGGCCAGCAGAGCGCGATGGCCGGTGTGATGAGCGCCAAGGCCACCGCCAACGCCACCGCCTACACCGTGGCCTCGCTGGCGATGCCGAGCCTGCCCGAGATCCTGGCCACCAACGCGGCGGTCGCCGCCTCGACCAACCCGGCCGGTGTCGTCTCCGGCGCGTTCGAGGTGGCCGAGGTCGCCCGCCACGCCATGGACGTGCGCGCCGCGCTGGTGATGGAGACCTACGAGGCGGCCACCACCGCCACGGTCACCACCCCGGGTGAGTTCTCCATGCCGCCGCAGATCGCCAGCGGCGCCGGTACCGCCACCGAGGGCGACTTCGGCGGTGACCCGATCTCCACCGCGATCGGCGCGGCGCAGGCCTTCGTGTCCAACCCCGGTGTGGTCAGCGCGGCCACCCAGGCGGCCAATGTCGCGGGCAGCGTCGTCTCCGGCGGTGTCGGCACCGCGGGCAATATCGCGGGCTCGGCGCTGTCGGCGGTCACCACCGCCGGTACCGTGCCCGCCACCGCGGCGGCGCCGGTCATGGCCGGTCTCGGCGCGGGGGCCGCGGGCGGCCTGTCCACCGTGTCGGCCGGTCTCGGCGGCTCCACGTTCGCGCCGGGTCAGCTCAAGCTGCCCGAGGGCTGGGGCGCTCCGGCGGCCAGCGCGCCCGCGGCGGCGCCGGTCACCGAGTCGGTGGTCAACCGCGTCGACGGCGCGCCGGTGCGCAACAACACCGCGCACGGCGCCAACCCGCTGCTCGGCCGTGGCGCCAAGGGCGAGGACGACGACGAGCACGACGCCGTCGACTACGGCCGCTCCAACGAGCAGTTCACCGACGGGCGCTACGCGGCCGAGGGCGTGATCGGCGCCGATCTCGCCGGAACGGCCAAGTGACGGTCCTGGGCGGGGGTAGCGGGGGATCGCTGCTCGAGGCCGTCGTGCTCTCGCTGGACGAGATGCAGTATCTCCTGGAGAAGCTGCAGTTCGACGAGATGCCCGTCGTCCTCGATGCCATGGGGCGCTACGACAACGTGACCGCGCACGACGCGGCCATGAATGCCGCGGAGGCCGTGCTCACCGAACGCGAACTGCTGTTCGGTGACACGGTCGCGCCCGAGCTCGCCGAGCGCCTGCGGGTGCTCTACCGGCCGCAGTGGATCATCGCGCTGCGGTGGGTGGTCGCGGGCCAGGTGAATCGATTCTGTCTGGCGCAGGGCGACGACCGCGCGGTCGTCGCCCTGCGCGGGCCGGATTCCTATGTCGTCGACGATGCCGGTCTCGATCTGCCCGGCGCGGTTCTGCACGCGCTCGGGCAGACCGAGGCACTCGAGCTGTACGGCATGAACGCGCCGACCGAGGAACTGGCGCCGATCTTCGGCGACACCGGTGACGCGGCGGCCACCACCGAGCGGCTGACGAAGGTCGGCCACCCGGCCACCGACGCCCAGACGCTGGCCTCGGCCCTGGTGGAGATCCACTCCTACGCCGAGATCGTCGGTGTCGCCTACGGCGACGGCACCCGCGACATCCAGGACAACCACATCGCCGTGTTCAACACGCGCGCAGGCCGTTTCCTCATCACGGCCAGCGTCGCCGACGACGGCGTGAAGTGGTCCTCGATCGCCACCGGTTCGGCCGCGCGCCTGCGCACGGCGGTGGCCGATCTGATCGAATCACTGCCGGTGCGAAGCGAATTCAAGGCCGCGGTCGCCGAGAGCTGACGATCAGCCCATCGGGTCGTCGGCGGTGGGCTCGGCCTTCACCGTGAACGGTGGCGTGAACCTGCCCCAGCGCAGGCATTCCCAGCCGCCGTCCTCGGTGGGGAGCAGTTCGATGGTCTCGGTGTTGTCGAGGTGGTTGTTCGTTGTGAACGGCGGCGCCACCCCGGCCAGCGCCTTGCCGACCAGGCGCATGGCGGCACCGTGGTTCACCACCATCACGTCGCCCGCGTCGTCGCCGGTGAGGAATTCCTCGCGCAGGCCACCGAGCACCGGCAGGATCCGGTCGAGCACCTCCTGCCCGGATTCGCCGCCGGGGGCGCGGGCGTCGAGCTCGCCGAGGTGCCAGCCGCGGTAGATCCGCTGGAACAGCTCGTGCGCTTCGGGGTCGGAGCGGCCGTGCAGATCGCCGACCTGGACTTCGAAGAGTCCGTCGAGCACATGGGAGAGGGTGCCGGTCGCGGCCTCGATATAGCCTGCGGTCTGGCGGGCGCGCAGCGCCTCCGAGGACACCAGCACCTGCGGCGGGCGCAGCAGACCCGATCCGAACGCCTTCGCCTGGGCCACACCACGTTCGGTGAGCGGCAGGCCGGGCACGCGGGTGTCGAGGACGCGGGCCACATTGCCCTCGGTCTCGCCGTGACGCACCAGGATCAGCTTCGCGCGGGTGGGCTGGATGGGCTGTGCGGTCATAGGTCGGCGACCCCCTTTCGCAACTGCGTCAACCATTCCGCGGCGGGTTCGTCCGACGGGGGCGGTGTGCCGACGGCCGCGGTGGCGGGCCAGGAACCCAGGAAGCGCACGCGGGCCGTGCGATGCAGGGCTTTGAGCGTTTCCGCGACGGCCGGGTCGTCGAGGTGGCCGACGCAATCGAGGTAGAAGCGATAGGTGCCCATGCCGGTGCGGGTGGGCCGGGATTCGATGCGGGTGAGATCGACACCGCGGGTGGCGAATTCGGCGAACGCGCGCATGAGCGAGCCCGGCTCGTTGGGCAGTTCGAGCACGATGGAGGTGCGGTCGGCGCCGGTGGCCTGCGGTGCGACGCCGGGGCGGGTCACCAGGACGAAGCGGGTGATGGCCTGCTCGTGGTCGGCCACGCCCTCGGCGAGCGCGACCAGCCCCAGCCGCTCCCCCGCCAGCGCGGTCGACACGGCCGCGTCGGCCTTGCCCGCGGCCACGTCCTCGGCGGCGGCCGCGTTGGAGGCGGAGATATAGGGCTGCGCGTCGGGCAGATGACGGGCCACCCACTCCCTGACCTGCGCACCGGCCACCGGGTAGGCGGCCAGCGACCGCACCTGGTCCAGGGTGTGCCCCGGACGGGCCAGAATCGTGAAGCTCACTTCCAGCTCGGTCTCGGCGACGATCTGCAGACGCGGGCCGATGGCCAGCGAGTCCAGCGTGGCGGGGATCGAGCCCTCGACCGAGCTCTCGATGGGCACCACGGCGGCGGCGACGTCACCGGAGCGGATCAGATCCAGCGCGGCCCCCTGACTGGGCGCGGCGATCCGCTCGACGGGCCCGTCGAAGGCCCCCGAGTCCTCGAACTTCACCAAGGCCATCTCGGTAAACGTTCCGGATGGTCCGAAATACCCAATACGTGGCACGGGCGCCATTTTAGCTGTGTTGATTGGCGGCTGGCGCCGCGTGGTTTTCGGCCCCTTGGGCCTCACATCCGAGGGGCGATACTCCGGCTTCGCCGTTACGTCTCGCCCCTCGGATGCGAGGCTGCCGAAAACCGTGGGGGTTGGGTTTCGGGGGTGGCGTTGGTGGCGTCAGGTGGGGGGTGCCGTCGCGGGAGGTGGTTGCGAGCTAGGTGCGCTGGGTGTTTGGTGGCGTCACGCGTATTCGCCGCGGGACCGGTTGCGAGCTAAGGGTCCAGGACGGCGAGGGCGGCCGCTACTTCCGGCTCGGCGGGGGTTTCGATGCCGAGCAGGACGGTGCGGGTGGCTTCGATGGCCGGGGGTTTGAGGCCCCTCAGGAAGGTGAGGTCGGGGGTGGTGAGGGCGGTGGGGATGTCTTCGCCGCAGAGGGCGGCGACGGTGCCCGCGACGACGGCTAGGGCGCGGGGGCCGCTGGTGGTGCGGGCGACGAAGCCGCGGTCGGCGTGGGCGATACCGGCCAGGAAGGCGGCCAGTTCGGCGTCGGGGATGTCGGCGTCGACGGTGTCGGGGGTGCTGCCTGCGGGGCGGAGCAGGCCAGCGACCAGGCTGCGACGGGCCGGGGTGGAGAGGGTGACCAGGACGGGTTCGTGGTCGTCGTGCGTCATCCGCTCACCGTAGACCGGGTTTTCGGGAAAGTTCACCGGGGGCGTCCTCTTGCGCGGAACGGCTTCGTAACTTAGCTTAGGGTTACCTAATCGTCAGTTCGCGGAGGTTGTCATGTCGAGCCCCACCACGATCGTCGCGCCGACCACCGCGGAGCGGGTGCGCAGCGCGTGCTCGCACGCGGAGACCTCGGTGCTCGCGCTGCCCGGCATCGATCCGGTCCCCACCACGCTGCATCACCTGCGGCGCTGTGGTGACGCGGTGATCGCCGTGCCCGCCGACTCGATCGCGGCGGCCCTGGCGGCCACGGCCAACGAGACCTCCGCCGTCCTCGAACTCACCGACCACGCCCCGCTGCCGCTGCGCGAGCCGGTGCGCGCGCTGGTCTGGCTGCGCGGCTGGGTGCGGCAGGTGCCCACGCAGGCCCAGCGCGCGCTCGCGGTGGAGATCGCCAAGGAATACCCGCATCCGGGCCTGCTCGACGTCGGCCACACCACCACGCTGCTGCGGGTGGTGGTGAACTCGGCGGTGCTGGCCGACACCTCCGGCGCCGAATCGGTCGACCACGCCGACCTGCGCGCCGCCTCGCCGGACCCGTTCTGCCAGATGGAAAGCGCCTGGCTGCAGCACATGGCCGAGGACCACGCCGATGTCGTCGCCCAGCTCTCGCGGCACCTGCCCACCCGGCTGCGCGGCGGCATGGTGCACCCGCTGGCCATCGACCGCTACGGCCTGACCCTGCGCGTGGAGGGCCCCGACGCCGACCACGACGTGCGCCTGCCCTTCGCCACGCCCGCCGACGACGTGGAATCGCTGAGCAAGGCCGTGCGCATCCTGGCCGGCTGCCCGTTCCTGAACGGCCTGCGCCGCATCTGATCCCGGGCTGCCTAGACTGCGCTGGAGCCGGTCGCCCCGACGGGTGACGACGACAGCGAAGGAGCAGGCGCCTGAACGCCGGAGCGGAGACCCCGCAGCCGCAGACCCGCGAGCTCAGCCGCCGCGAGATCCAGTGCGAGATCGTCATCGTGCTGCTGGTGACGTTCGGCCTCAGCGGGATCAGCGCGGCCCTGTCCCTGCTCGACTCCGCGCTGTCACCGGGTGGCATCGGCGGACGGACGGTGGCGCTCAACGCCTCCCGCTCCGACAACTCCCTGCTCGACCTGCTCTTCCAGCTCGTCGGCGTGACCAGGCTGCTGGCCTGGGCCGCCCTCGGCCTGTACCTGCTGTGGCGCAGCGGCATCGGGCCCCGGCTCATCGGTCTGGCCCGTATCGGCCGCGCGGATGTACTGCCCGGGATCGGCCTGGCCGCGCTGATCGGCCTGCCCGGCCTTGCACTGTATCTGCTCGCGCACGCACTGGGATTCAGCGTCACCATCGTGCCCAGTTCGCTGTCCGAACACTGGTGGCGGCTGCCGGTGCTGATCGCCTCGGCCTGCGCGAACGCGGTGGCCGAGGAAGTGCTGGTGGTGGCCTATCTGCTGACCCGGCTGCGCAAACTCGGCTGGTCGGACAATGCCGCGCTGCTCACCTCGGCGCTGCTGCGTGGCAGCTATCACCTGTACCAGGGCCTGGGCGGTGGCCTCGGCAATATCGTGATGGGGATCATCTTCGGCCGCTACTGGCAGAAAACCAACAGATTGTGGCCGCTGATCCTGGCCCACGCGCTCATCGACGCGGTCGCCTATCTCGGCTACAACGTGCTGCGTGGACGCGTGTCGTGGCTGCCCTGATCGGCGTGTCGCGGCGAGTCGGCCACACCACGGCGTTTCGCGCTAACACCATGGGCCCCGCGAGGTATCCAGTAGAGACCGAGCGCTCGCGACCGCCCCGCGCTCCCGACGATCAGTAGAGTTCCACGGTGATGAACGGCGACGATCCACACCGGCGCCGGGTGCCGCCACCTCAGGGCCGCCCCGGCCAGCCCCCGCTGCCGCCGTCCGCCGCCGGTCCGGCCCCACGCCGCACCCCGCCCGGCTACGGCCGACCCCCCGCCGACCAGCGCCGACCCCCGCCGGACGACGCGCGCCACCCCGGCGACCCCATGGCCGCGCGCCGCACGCCACCCGGCCCCGGTCGACGTCCGGTCCCGCCGCCCGACGGCCAGACCGTCCGCCAGAGCCCACCGCACCGGCCATCCGACGACGCTCGCCACCACCCCGGCGACCCCATAGCCGCACGCCGCACACCACCACCGGGCGGTCCCGGCCGACGACCGGTCCCACCGCCCGCCGACGGCCAGACCGTCCGCCACACCCCGCCCCCGGACCGCAGGCAACCGGCCTCGCACGTCGAGCCGACCCAGGTCATGCACCGCGACGGCCGGGGCGACCAGCCGCTGGCCTACTCGCAGATGCCGCGCGAGCACATCAAGACCAAGCAGCCGCACGCCCAGCCGCCGCCGCGGCGCGAGCCGGTGCGGCACGCCCCGACGCAGCGCCCGGTCCCGCATCACGACTCGCTGCCGCCGCGCCGCACACCCCCGCCGGTCCACGGGGGCGGGCAGGCGCAGCCGCCGCGACGCAGGCGCAGGCGTCATCCGCTGCGATGGTTCACGGTGCTGGTGGTGCTGTTCGTGGTCGGGCTCGTCGCGGGGATCGTGCACCTGGACAACTCGCTGACCCGCATCACCGCGCTCACCTCCTACAGCGACCGCGTCGGCAACACCCCCGGCACCAACTGGCTGCTGGTCGGCTCCGACAGCCGCGGCGACCTGACCCCGGAACAGGAAGCCGAGCTCGCCACCGGCGGCGATATCGACGGCACCGAGCGCACCGACACGATCATGCTGGTGCACATCCCCGGTTCCGGCCCAACGACCATGGTGAGCCTGCCGCGCGATTCCTACGTCAGCATTCCGGGCTACGGCAAGGACAAGCTCAACGCCTCCTTCGCGCTCGGCGGCCCCGAACTGCTGGTACAGACCGTGGAGCAGGCCACCGGCATCCGGATCGACCACTACGCCCAGATCGGCTTCGGCGGCTTCGCGCACGTGGTCGACGCGCTCGGCGGGATCGACGTGTGCCTCGACGAACCGATCGTCGACCCGCTGGCCGGGCTCGACCTGCCCGCGGGCTGTCAGCAGCTGACCGGTCCGCAGGCGCTCGGTTTCGTGCGCACCCGCGCCACCCCGCGCGCCGACGTGGACCGGATGAACCACCAGCGCATCTTCCTCTCGGCGCTGCTGCAGAAGGCCACCAGCATGGGCACCCTGGCCAATCCGTTCTCGCTGTGGCCGATGGCCACCGGCGTGGCGGGCTCGCTGAAGGTCGACGACGGCGACCACATCTGGAACCTGGCCTCGCTGGGCTGGGCGATGCGCGGCGACACGGTGACCACCAGCGTCCCGATCGGCGGCTTCGACGACACCGATGTGGGCAATGTGCTGCTCTGGGACAAGGCCAAGGCCCCCGACTTCTTCCAGGCCATCGCCGACGATCGGCCGATTCCGGAGGACCTGCTGACGCGGTAACGTCGAAGGATGGGCGAGGACCGAGTGTTTCCCGACATGTTGCGTGACCAGGTCCGGCACGGACTGACCACCGCACAGCAGTATCTGGCGGCCGCCGTCTACTTCGACGCGCAGCGCCTGCCCGAACTGGCCGCGCAGACCTACGCCAGATCCGCGGAGAATCGCGGCCACGCCATGCGGATGGTGCAGTATCTGCTCGACCGCGAGGCGGGGGTGAGCATCGGCGGGCTCGACGAGATCCGCTCGGAATTCGACTCCCCGCGCGCGGCCATCGCCTTCCTGCTCGACCGCGAGCGGACCACGACAGCGCAGATCAGCGCCCTGGTAGCGGCCGCGCGCGAGTCGAGTGATTTCCTCGGCGAACAATTCATGCAGTGGTTCCTACGCGAACAGATCGACGATGTCGCCGAAATGGACACCCTGCTGACGGTGCTGGACCGGCAGGACAATTTGTTCGATGTCGAGGAATTCATCCGCCGCGAACTCACCGGCGCGGTGCCCGTGGACAACACCGCACCGCGCATGGCGGGCACCGCTTAGGGAACGCTTCGTTAGGAAATACTTGGTTAGGGAATACTGTCCTCAATAAGGATGCACTTGGATGACAAGCCCTCTGACCAGGGCTAATGTTGCGGCCATGTCGATTCATCCGGAACCCCCCCGCAGTAAATTCCACGGCCTGCTTCAAGATCAGATCCGGCATGAGTTCAACGCCGAACACCAGTACATCGCGATTGCTGTGTGGTTCGACAACAACGACCTGCCGCAGCTGGCCAAGCGGTTCTACGCCCAGTCCGTCGAAGAGCGCAATCACGCGATGATGATCGTGCAGTATTTCGTCGACCGCGACATCGCGGTCGATATCGCGGGCATCGACGCGGCCAAATCGAGCTTCGAGAACGCCCGCGAGCCGATCGAGCTCGCGCTGGCCCAGGAGAAGACGGTCACCGACCAGATCGTCCGCCTGGCCAGCACCGCGCGCGAAGAGGGCGACTACCTCGGCGAGCAGTTCATGCAGTGGTTCCTGAAGGAACAGGTCGAAGAGGTCGCGCACATGACCACGCTGCTCAATATCGCCGATCGCGCCGGGTCGAACCTGTTCGACCTGGAGGCGTTCATGTGGCGCGAGCTCAGCACCCCGAAGGAAGCCTCGGGCGCGCCGGCCGTCGCGGGCGGCAGCGTCTAGCTCGGAAACCGCGGATCAGGCTCGCGCCGTGCGAGCCTGATCCGTCGGGTCATTTCAGCGCAGGGTGACCTGGCGCGAACGCAGACCATCGCGCGAACGACGTTCCGCGCTGGTCATCTCCGCTTTCGAGGCCAGGGCCTCGGCCAGCCGGGCGCCGAATTCGCGCGCGGGCGCCTCCCACTCGGTGGGGTGACGCTCGGGATCGAGGTCGAAGACCGGCACCAGCAGGCCGTGCGTGCGGAACGAGCCCGCGAAACGCGAACCCTCGCCCATGTGCAGGCCACCGGTGGCGTGCACGCGGGCCAGCGCGAGCATGAGGGCATCCTCGTCCTCGGGACGCACCCAGCGCACGTGCGCCTTGTCGCCCGCGTCGACCCACCAGGCCGCGCCGATGCCGTCGGCACCCAGATCCAGCCGCGCCGAGGGCATGATCGCCTGCTTGGCCTGCTCGATGGTGGCCGCGACCTGCGGGTCAGGGGTGACGCCTTCCGGCACCCACCAGTCGAAGTCCTGGTGCACGGTGAGCTCGAGATCGGCGCCCGGGTCGATGACATCGGCCAGGCGCGGCCCGCCCTCGACCGATTCCGCCGCCGTCAGCGACTCGCCCGGCTCGGCCGACTGGGTCCACAGGATGGCCGCGGCGATATCGGCCGACGCGTCACCACCCTGGTACTGCATCTGCGTGCCGACGAAGCCGACCGGCTCGTCCGCGGCACGCACCAGCGCGGCCACCGCACCGGGCAGCACCGTCGCCAGGGTGACCTCGCGCTGGGCGGCGACACCGGGCGCCAGCTTCAAGGTCGCGGTCGCCGAGGGCACGAACTCCCGCAGCGCCACCAGATCACATTCGGCAGCAAGCCCCTCGAACGGCCGCGTCACGGCCGCAGATGCCTGCTCCTGCGCCGCACGCCGCTCGGCGAGACGCTGAGCCCGATTACTGTCGGGCTTCGGACTGTTCCGCTTGCTTTTACCCACGTGGGAAGTCTAGGTCGGCCGCTATGTCGGCCATCACTCCCCCACGCAAATTCCCCACCCCGCACCCCGAAACCACGAGGAGCAACGCACCAGCGCACACCCTCCCAACCCCGCACCCGCGACCCCGAGGAGCGGCGGCCGACGAAGTCGGCCGGTCGCGGCCGGGTCGCCGGTCAGGCGCCGTTTCGTAGGCGACGAAGGAGCAAGAAACGGTGCCTGACCGGCGGCCCCCCAGGGGCCGCGACCTCGAGCGCGCCAGCGCTCAAACAAGCAGGGCCTTCGTTCTCGCCGGATGGTTGGTGGCGATCCAGCTGACGCCCAGGTCGGCGCACAGTTGCACGTCCTCGGGGTCGTCGACGGTCCAGCAGTAGGTGGCGCGGCCCGCGGCGGCGGCCTTGTCGACCAGTTCCGGGTGCTCACGCAGGGTTTTCACCGACGGGCCGACCGCGGTCGCGCCGACCGTGGTCGCGGCGCCGCCGCCGAGGAAGCGCGAGGACTCGCCGAGCAGCACGGTCGGCAGCAGCGGCGCGGCGCGGCGGATGCGCCAGACCGCGGTGGCGGCGAAGGACATCACCACCGCGCGCGAGTGGTCGGCCGAGGCGGGGGTGGCGATGCCGAAGCGCTGGAGTTCGGCGAGCACCTTGTTCTCCACCAGGGCGCCGTAGCGCACGGGGTGCTTGGTCTCGATGAACAGCTTGGTCGGCCTGCTGCGCCAGTCCAGCACCAGGCCGATCAGGTCGGCCAGCGCCAGCACGCCCTGCGGCTGCTCGGCGGTGCCGAAGTTCATGTCCCGGAGTTCGGCCAGGGTCAGTTCGCTGATCAGGCCGGTGGCGTCGGAGGTGCGGTCGACGGTGCGGTCGTGCACGCAGACCAGGTGCCCGTCGCGGGTCAGCCGGACATCGCATTCGACGCCGTCGGCCCCCTCCTGCAACGCCAGCTCGTAGGCGGCGAGGGTGTGCTCGGGGCGCGTCCCGGACGCGCCGCGGTGCGCGACCACGAAGGGCGCGCGATTGCCCTGGCTCACTTGGCCACAACCTCCTCCAGCGCGTTCTCGCCGGAATCGGCGGAATCCGCGCGTTCGACCGCTTCGGACCGGGCAGGCACGCCCGGCTGGACCGGGGCGATGACGACCTGCGCCGGATCGGCGGCCCGCACCCAGCGATGCGGCGCACGCGCCGCGCCCCGCAGGTCACGGCCTTCGAGCAGGCGCACGGTCCACAGCGTGAGCACCGCGAACCCGGCCGCGCACAGATTGCTGAACCCCGTGAACGAGACGCCGTCGGCTTCGGCCTGCAGGGTGCCCGCGTCGCGCCACAGCGTCGCGACGACCAGCACCAGCCCGCTGACCACCCAGCCCGCCCACCAGATCCGCACCGCGCGCAACGCCCGCGGATCGGGATCGGTGCCGAGCAGTTCGGTGAGGAACACCCCCGGCCAGACCAGGTTCACGCCGGGGATCACACACCCCGCGATCAAGGTCCAGCGCCTGCGCGGATCGCGCCTGCCGTCGGCGGCGAAGGCGGCGCGCCGGGCCTCGATCAGCCACGCCACCAGCGACAACGCGGTCACCAGCGCGACGATCGGGGCCAGCGTGCCGAAGACCCACACCGTCGAGTCGGACAGCCAGAGCAGCCACTCGGGGATGAGCCGGGTGCGGTTGCGCAGCAGGATCAGGTAGCGGCCGTATTCGGCGAGCCCGGCCAGCAGGAAGGCCGTCATACACGCCACGAGCAGCCGGTCGCGGCGGGCGGCGAGCCCGCGCAGCGGCCGCGCGGGGACCGCGGCGGCCGGGGGCGGGGCGTCGAGCAGGCCCCAGCGCGGGGTCTCGGTGTAGTGCGGGGTGGGGCCGAGCGGAGCGGGAGCGCTCGACGCGGCGGCCCGACGGGTGCGGTGGTCGGGCCTGCGGGCGACCCAGCGATAGTTGCGCTGCGCGGCGGGGGCGTCGACCTTGCCAGGCGACAGCAGCACGCCCCGGCAGCGCGGGCACCAGTGCATCGGCGCGCCCTGCACGGCCCACCGCGCGCCACAGCGTGCACATGGTTGCACCACCGAACTCACCCGCGCACCCCGTTCCGGACTAGTAGATCTTGGCTTCGTGCTCGCCGTCGGCGATCACCGGGCGGCCGGTCTGCTGCCAGGCCACCATGCCGCCCGCGACGTTGACTGCCTCGTACCCGATATGGGCCAGATAACGCACGACCTCGATCGAGCGGCCCCCCTGCCTGCACACCACGTACAGCTGGGCGTCGATATCGATCTCGTCGAGCCGGGCGGGCACGTCGACCATCGGGATATGGATCGCGCCGGGCGCGTGCCCGAGGGCCCATTCGTCGGGTTCGCGCACGTCGAGCAGCTGGGCGCCGGGGACCGGTTCGGCGTCGTCGAACGCGGCGGGTACCGCACCCACCGGCACCGTCGGGACATCGGAGCTCGTCACGCCTCGATCCTGCCATGTCGGGCCCGGCCCCGGGCGCGACAGTGCGTGGTCGGTGGATCGTTCCCGGTTATCCACAGAATCCACAACTTGATCCACAGGTCTCAGCTATCGGTCAGCACACATTCGTGAGGATCGGGCTATCAACGGCCGTCGCGGCCGGGGAAGACTAGCGGGAACGACCGATCCGGGACTCCCCTCCATGTCATCCCGGAGCGGTCGTTCGCCGCTGACGTCGGGATTTCCGAGGTTCACCGGTCCCGACATCTACTTGGACGCGAGCCGACCGGTTTCGGTTCCATAAAAAACGACATCCCTAGAGAAAATCCTAAATCCTGGGATCTGGGCGGCCGGATCGGTAGCCTGAGCGCATGAACACGAGCAGGGGGCTACTCGACAGTTTCGACATCAACGGCCTGAATACCGCTTTGTCCGAATCCACCTGTCTCGGGGTAGAAGTGGACGCCGCGGCCGGACGGCTGCAACTCGCCTTGGAGGTGCTGACGCTACCCGCGGACGGACCCGCGCCCACCGACACCAAAGTCCTGCTCACCTTCACCGGCGTCACCCGGGTCGCCGCCTCCCTGCGCATCCAGCGCTGGGACGACATCGACGCCCGCGTCCTGCCGCTGACCCTCGACCAGCTCGACGACGCCATCGAAAGCTTCGGCGGCGGTGGGCTGCACGGCTGGGAGTTCATCGACCTCGACGACAGCGGCTGGACGCTGTGGAGCGAGCTGCTCAGCTTCGACACCGTCCTCGACCAGCGCATCGCCGCGCACGTCATCGAGTTCTCCCAGGAGGAGGGCATCGACCCGCGCGAACTCGATGTACGCGTCTGGTTCGACCGGATCACCGTCACCGACCTGGCGGGCCAGGAGATCCCGATGGCGGAGTTCATCGCGGGTGGGCGCCGGTGGTGGGCCGCCCACGATTCCGGTGACACTCGCGCGTCGAAGGCCGACGTGGCACCTCCGCTCTGAGTTTCGGGCGGCGCACCACCGGATTTTCCTCTCGGTGAGTACAAGCGGAATGCGGAGGCGGCTGTAGTCAGTTGCACCGTGCGGGTGTACGAATGATGGTTGGTGTGCTCGAACGGATGGGCGCACACAGCCCGACACAGGAAAGGGACAACGTGGCCGAGTACACGCTGCCGGATCTGGATTACGACTACAGCGCACTGGAGCCCCACATCTCGGGGCAGATCAACGAGATCCACCACTCCAAGCACCACGCCGCCTACGTCGCGGGCGCCAACGCCGCACTGGAGAAGCTGGAAGCCGCCCGCGAGTCGGGTGACCACGCCGCCATCTTCCTCAACGAGAAGAACCTGGCGTTCCACCTCGGTGGCCACACCAACCACTCCATCTGGTGGAAGAACCTCTCCCCCAACGGTGGCGACAAGCCCGAGGGCGAGCTGGCCGCCGCGATCGACGACCAGTTCGGTTCGTTCGACAAGTTCCGCGCGCAGTTCACCGCGGCCGCCAACGGCCTGCAGGGCTCCGGCTGGGCCGTCCTGGGTTACGACACCCTGGGCCAGAACCTGCTGACCTTCCAGCTGTACGACCAGCAGGCCAACGTGCCGATCGGCATCATCCCGCTGCTGCAGGTCGACATGTGGGAGCACGCCTTCTACCTGCAGTACAAGAACGTCAAGGCCGACTACGTGACCGCGTTCTGGAACGTCGTCAACTGGGCCGACGTGCAGGACCGCTTCGCCCGCGCGGTGTCGCAGGGCAAGGGCCTGATCTTCGGGTAAGAGCCTCGTTCGAGGGGCCTGTGCGCGGAATCGCCGCGCACAGGCCCCTTGTCGTTTATGCCCGATTAGCACTCATTGGTACTTGTGTGCCAGATGGTTTTCGGGCTATTCCTGGTGTACAGGGCAGTGCAGCCCCCGGACATCGGGAGGCCAACATGACGACGCAGGGTCCGATCGGGATCACGCCGTTCCAGGCGCGCGGTCAGCTGTGTGGATTCGTGGTCTCGGGCCGGTGGCCCGACACCACCAAGGAGTGGGCCCAGGTGCTGGTGCTCGCCGTGCGGGTGGCCTCGATGCCCGGCCTGCTGCTCACCACCACCGTATTCGGGGTCCGCGAGGAACTACCCGACGACCCCGAGCCCGGCACGGTCGGGCTGGTGCTGGCCGAGGGGCCGGTACTCGGTGACGCGGCGCTCGAGCCGGGCCGCTTCGCCGCGCATGTGCCGCCCGCTCTGCTCATGCTGCATCCCCCGTCGGAGACGCGCCCCTCGCTGCCCGAGTGCGCGGGCGCGGCCTCGGGCTGCGTGCTGCTGCCCGGCGTGCCGCATCTGGGTCTCGAGCATCGGGCGGCCTGGGCCGAGGCCGAGCTCGACGGCACCGTCACCTCGCTGGTGAGCCGGGTCGGGATGGATCTGATCAG
Organism: Nocardia sp. SSK8; assembly: GCF_037034205.1. NCBI lineage: Bacteria > Bacillati > Actinomycetota > Actinomycetes > Mycobacteriales > Nocardiaceae > Nocardia > Nocardia sp. SSK8. The sequence goes on along the minus strand of NZ_JBAGKD010000006.1, from coordinate 166,362 downwards.
TGATCCCGACACCGCCGTGCTGGCAATGTTGCTGGCGGCCTGAGACCTTCGCTCACGCCGGGTTGGCGAATGCCTGGCAACGGTTCTGTGTGACGCCGAAATCAGGGTATCCGAACTATCCCCGCTGGACACCCAAACTTATTGCGCCCATTGAGATTTGAGTTACCCGAACTTGGCATATCGACAGCAATCGGCCTATGGTTGAGAGGTCGCCGTAGCCGCTTCCCCGCACACGCGGGGATGATCCCGGGAGAAGCCCGCAATCGCACAGTCGGCATACCACTTTGCGTGGTCCGGCTGCTACACCAGCGGTGGACGAGACCCTTCGGCCGCACCGGCCGTAGTTCGGTGCGGTTGAGGGCCGACCGCCAGCCATAGTCGCCGTCTGGAGTTCAGGATGATCGCCACCATCGCATTGAGCTTCGGCGTGCTGTTCCTCGCCGAACTCGGCGACAAATCGCAGCTGATGGCGCTGACCTTCGCGCTGCGTTATCGCTGGTGGGTGGTGCTGGCGGGGATCAGCGTCGCCAGTGTCGCGGTCAATCTCATCGCCGCAGGTGTCGGCCATTTCCTCGGCACCGCGCTGCCCGCGAACGCCATCGCCGTGGTCACCGCGCTCACCCTGCTCGCCGTCGGCCTGTGGACCCTGCGCGACGCGCTGAGCGGCGCCGACGAGGCCGACGAGACGCCCGCCCCGAGCACCCGCAATGCCTTCCTGGTGGTGATCTCGGCCTTCATGCTCGCCGAACTCGGCGACCGCACCATGTTCGCCGCCGCCGCGCTGGCCTCCAACAACAGCTGGCTGGCGGTCTGGATCGGCTCGGTGGCTGGCATGGTCGCCGCGGGCGCGCTGGCCATCCTGGTCGGCAAGCTCGCGGGCAAGCACCTGCCCGAACGCGGCATCGCCATCGCCTCCGGCCTGCTGTTCCTGTTCTTCGCCGCCAAGACGACGCTGGACGCGTTCGCGCCCGGCCTGGGCGGCTGGGGGAGTATCGCGGTGGCGGCGCTGGTGCCCGCGCTGACCGGCGCCGGTCTGGGTGCCTGGAAGCTCACCCGCCGGACCGTCGAGATCGAGGTCGATCAGCCCGCGAAGGCGTTGCCGTAGAGCGTGCCGGAGCGGCGGGCCAGGTCGAGGAGCTGGTCTTTGAGGCCGTGCAGGCTGTCCAGCTCGTCGGCAGCGATCTTGCCGGTGACCAGGGCGCCGATCGCGGCGGCCAGGGTCGCGCAGGCGAACCGCTGCTCGTCGCTCTGCGCGCCGAGCATGCTCGCCACCACCTCGACGAAACGCTGCTGCAGGGCCATCCGCGCCTCGATCGCGGCCGGGCCCACCGCGTAGACCTCCACCAGGAACAGGCGGGCCGCGGCCGGGTCGTCGATCATGTGGTCGAAATAGGCGGTGAGGATGCGATCCATCCTGGTCGGCGCGTCGGCGTCGGCGTGGTCGGCGATCACCGCCTGCAACTTGGCGGCCAGCAGGCCCGACGCCCGGTCGAACGCGGCGGAGAAGCAGTCCTCCTTGGAGCGGAACAGCTCGTAGAAGGTCTCGCGGGAGACCCCGGCCCGCTTGAGCACCGCCGCGACCGGTGTGCCGACATAGCCGCCCTCGGTCATCGCCTCCCCCATCGCGACCAGGATGCGTTCGCGCTGGGAGGCCACCACCTGCTCGCGCGAGAGGTGATGACGCCCGCGCGGCAGCGGGCGCACCGTCGGTGCCGGATCGCTCATCGTCGTTCCATTCTGCGGGGGCGGGCAGGCTGGGTGGTGGTGAAGGGGACGTCCTCGGTGCGGGCGATCTCCACCGCGCGCGCGACCTTGTTGCCGAGCAGCCGCTGCACCACCAGCTGCGCCAAGGGTCGCACCGGCAGCACCAGCGCCACCCACCAGGGGGACACCACGGCCTTGCGGCGCCGGGCGATCGCGCGTGCGAGCGCGTCGACGGCCGGGGCGATCGGCGAGATGCCGGTCAGGCTGATCTCGGCGAGCACGGTGTGCGCGGCGGCGGTCCCGAAACCGCGGCGGGTCATATCGGTGTCGATCTCGGCGAAGTAGGCGATCCCCACCCGGGCGCCGGTCGAGCGGAGCTCACCGCGCAGGGTGATGCCGAGCGCCTCGATCGCGGCCGCCGAGGCACTGTAGGCCCCGGCCAGCGGCAACTGGACCGCCGTGGAGATCGACGACATCATCAGCACATACCCGCCGGGGCGCGCGATATGCGTGCCCGCCGCCTGCACCACATAGGCGGCGCCGAGCACATTGACCGCCAGCGTCTCCTCGAGCACCGAGGGGTCGCCGCCGATCATGGCCATCTGTTTGGCGATCCCGGCATTGGCGACCAGCACGTCCAGCCCGCCCAGCTCGGCGACCAGCGCCTCGACCACCCGCTCCACTTGGGCGCGGTCGGCCACATCGCAGTAGCGCCACGGCGCGTTGCCGCATTCGGCGGCCACCTCGGCCAGCAGTTCGGGCTCGAGGCCCAGCAGCGCCACCCGCGCCCCCTGCGCGGCCAGCCGCACCGCCAGCGCCGCGCCGATCCCGCGCGCCGCGCCGGTGATCAGCACCCTGCGCCCGGCCACCGACGGCCCAGAGAACCAACTCATGACGGCACGTTACCACCGGAAAACACGCCTGTTCACCGGTAATTCAGCAGCTCGTACCGGGTAGTCGGCGGACGTGATAGGCACCACGCCCGGAACCGGCTAGGGTGCCATTGTTGGCAGTTTGCTAATTGGCACACTGCTCGAGCCGCCAATGTTTCAGAAAGGGATCACTGTGGAGATTTCGGGTTCCGCCGCCATCGTCACCGGAGGCGCGTCCGGCCTCGGCGCCGCCACCGCCAAGCGTCTGGCCGACGCTGGCGCCACCGTCTTCGGCCTGGACGTTCCGGCGTCCATCGAGCGCGCAGGCGACAACGTCCCCGCCGGTGTCACCCTGATCGCCGCCGACGTCACCAGCAACGACGAGGTCGCCGCCGCGATCGCCACGATCACCGAGGGCCCGGCGCCGCTGCGCATCGTGGTCAACTGTGCCGGTGTCGGCTGGGCCGGGCGCATCCTGTCCAAGAACGGCCCACACGATCTGGAGCTGTTCCGCACCGTCATCACCGTGAACCTGCTCGGCACGTTCAACGTCATGCGCCTGGCCGCCGACGCCATCGCCAAGACCGAGGCGGTCGACGAGTACGGCCAGCGCGGCGTGGTGATCAACACCGCGTCGGTGGCCGCGTTCGAGGGCCAGATCGGCCAGATCGCCTACTCGGCCTCCAAGGGTGGCGTGCACGGCATGACCGTTCCGGCCGCGCGTGACCTGGCCCAGTTCGGCATCCGCGTGAACACCATCGCCCCCGGCATCATCGACACCCCGATGCTGGCCGGTGTCACCGAGGAGTACCGCAAGGGCCTCGAGGCGGGCGTGCCGTTCCCCTCGCGCCTGGGCCGTCCGGACGAGTACGCCCAGCTGGTGGAGTACATCACCACCCACGACTACCTCAACGGCGAGACCATCCGCATGGACGGCGCCCTGCGCATGGCCCCGCGCTAGGGTCACACCCGAGACTGCCCGCCATCGGACTTCCGGTGGCGGGCAGTTCTTTTCAGTCAGTCGGGACCGTGCCCACGCCGATCAGCGCGTTGGCGAACAGCGCGGTGTTGGGGCGGTAGGTGACCGTGAGGTGCTCGATCGCGGCCTCGGTGCGGCGTTGCCAATCCTGCTCGCCCACTTCCGCTCTGAGGGCGGTGAGGGGGGCGCTGCTGCGGGTCATGGTGTCCCACAGTGATTCCGCGTCCGGGAAGTACACCTCGACGGTGTGCGGGCGGATGGTGACGGCGTCGAAGCCCGCCGCGCGCATCTCGGCCTCGAAGACGGCCGGGTTCTCCAGTCCACGCGCATTCGGCCGGGGCAGCGAGGTATTCGGGTCACCGGCGGTGAGCGCGCCGAACAGGGCGCGCATCAGCGAGGAGTCCACCGCCGGTGCCCAGGCGGTGACCACCGCGGTCGCGCCGGGGCGCAGGACCCGGCGCAATTCGGCGAAGCCGCGTGGGCGGTCGGCGAAGAACATCAGGCCGAACAGGGAGAAGCCCGCGTCGAAACTCGCGTCGGCGTAGGGCAGTTCCTGGCCGTCGCCCACCCGCGCGGTGATGGTGCCGTGCCCGGCGAGTTCGGCTGCGGCGGTGAGCTGGTCGATCATCGGCGCGGACAGGTCGATCGCCTCGACCCGCGCGCCCTGGGCGGCCGCGGCGAGGCTGAGTAGTCCGGAGCCCGCCGCCACGTCGACGATCTCGCTGTCGGACCCGAGGCCGACGTACTCCAGCGCGTGCGCCGCGAACGGCCCGAGCACGGCGCTCGCCGTCTGCGCGTAGCCCTCGGCCACCAGGTCCCACGGTCCCACCGCGACCGGCGTCTGCTCCGACATAGGCGCTCGTTCCTCTCACACGCCACCGACAATCGTTGCCCAGCCTACGTTTTCGCGCGCGGTGCGTCAGATCGCCCGGGCGAAGGTGATCAGCGCGCGGCCGGGACCGTTGTAGTCGGGCACCGGGCCGACGACGGTGAAGCCGAGGCTGCGGTGGAAATCGATCGAGGTGAAATTGGCCGGGGAGGTGATCGCGTGCACCACCTCGCGGCCGTCGGCCCTGGCGAGGGCGAAGAACCGGTCGTAGAGGGCGCGGCCGAGCCCGGCCTTGCGGGCGTCGGGGCGCACGGCGACGAAATGGATGTAGGCCGTGCGGGGTTGGGAGGGCGAGCCGAAACCCACCAGGAAACCGGAGATCCCGTCCGCGTCGGCGGCGACCAGGCTGGTGCGGTGGAAGTGGTCGAGGAACATCCTGGGCAGGTTCTGCACGACCGTGCGCCCCCACCAGTTGTCGACCACCGCGATCAGATCGTCGTAATCACCGGGCCGAGCCCGCCGGATCTCGTGCCCAGCCATGACTTCATGGTGCAGGCTGCCGCGCCGCGTGGCGAGGTAATTCCCGGTGAACGGTGCGCGGCTGTGACCGGGGCGTGGTGCCCGGCGAACCGGGCACCACGCGTCCTCAGACCGTGCGGGTCAGGCGCTCGGTGAGCAGCTGGGCGAAACGCGACGGGTCCTTGAGCTCGCCGCCCTCGGCGAGAACCGCGGTGCCGTAGAGCAGTTCGGCGGTCTCGGCCAGCTCGGGGACCTTGCCCTCGTCGGCATCGGACTTGCGCGCGTCGTAGGCATCGCGCAGGCCGGTGACCAGCGGGTGGGTCGGGTTGAGCTCGAGGATGCGCTTGGACTCCGGCAGCGCCTGGCCCGAGGCGCGGTACATGCGCTCGAGCATCGGGGTGAAGTCGAAGACGTCACCGACCAGGCAGGCGGGCGAGGTGGTGAGCCGGTTGGTCAGGCGCACCTCCTTGGCGACGTCGTCGAGGGTCTTGCCGAGCCAGGTGAGCAGGTCGGCGTAGTCCTTGTCCTGCTGCTCGCGCAGGGCCTCGGTTTCCTTCTTCTCGTCCTCGGTCTCCAGGTCGACCTCGCCCTTGGCGATGGACTGGAACTTCTTGCCGTCGAACTCCGGCACCGAGCCGACCCACATCTCGTCGACCGGATCGGTGAGCACCAGCACCTCGAGCCCCTTGGCCTTGAAGGCCTCCAGGTGCGGCGAGTTCTCCACCTGCGCACGGCTTTCGCCAGTCATGTAGTAGATGGCGTCCTGGCCGTCCTTCATCCGCTCCACGTACTGCTTCAGCGTGGTGAGCTCGGACTCCGAGGCGGTGGACGCGAACGACGAGACGGTGAGCAGGGTTTCGCGGTTGTCGGTGTCGGAGAGCAGGCCCTCCTTGAGGACCCGGCCGAACTGCGACCAGAACGTCTGGTACTTGGTCTGGTCCTCGGCGCCCTGCATGTCCTTCACCGTGGACAGCACCTTCTTGACCAGGCGCTTGCGGATCATCTGGATCTGACGGTCCTGCTGCAGGATCTCGCGCGAGACATTGAGCGAGAGGTCCTGCGCGTCCACCACACCCTTGACGAAGCGCAGGTATTCGGGCATCAGCTCTTCGCAGTTGTCCATGATGAACACCCGGCGCACGTAGAGCTGCACGCCGCGCTTGTGCTCGCGGGTGAACAGGTCGAACGGTGCGGTGGACGGGATGAACAGCAGCGCCTGATATTCGAAGGTGCCCTCGGCCTTCATCGGGATGATCTCGAGCGGCTCATCCCAGGCGTGCGAGACGTGGTGGTAGAACTCCTTGTACTCCTCGTCGGAGACCTCGGAGCGCGGGCGCGTCCACAGCGCCTTCTGCGAGTTGAGGGTCTGGTCCTCGACGATGGTCTTCTCGACCTTGTCCTCGCCCTCGCCTTCCATCACCGTGCGCTCGACCTGCATGCGGATCGGCCAGGCGATGAAGTCGGAGTACTTGCGGACGATCTCGCGCAGCTTCCATTCCTGCGTGTAGTCGAAGAGGTGATCGTCCTCGTCGGCGGGCTTGAGCTCGAGGGTCACCGCGGTGCCCTGCGGGGCGTCGGCGACGGTGTCGATCGCGTAGGTGGAGCTACCGGCGGCGGCGCTCCAGCGGGTGCCCTCGGTCTCGCCCGCCTTGCGGGTGGTCAGGGTGACCTTGTCGGCGACCATGAAGGTGGAGTAGAAGCCGATGCCGAACTGGCCGATCAGCTCCTCGGCGGCGGCATCGGACTTGGCCTCGGTGAGCTTGCGGCGCAGCTCGGCGGTGCCCGACTTGGCGAGGGTGCCGATCAGATCGATCACCTCGGCACGGGACATGCCGATGCCGTTGTCGCGCACGGTCAGGACCCGCTTGTCGGTGTCGACCGCCAGCTCGATGTGCAGATCGGCGGTATCGGCGACGAGGTCCTTGTCCTGGAACGCGGCCAGCTTCAGCTTGTCCAGTGCGTCGGAAGCATTCGAGATCAGCTCCCGCAGGAACGTGTCTTTGTTGGAGTAGACCGAGTGGATCATCAGCTCCAGCAGCTGATGGGTCTCGGCCTGGAACTCGAGGGTTTCGACGTGCTCAGTCACGCCGACGATTTTATTACCGTGCTCATCGGCGGTGCTCCCGAGGACCCTCCGTGGTCACGCTTCGCTACCGCCTCCGGGCCCGCCGGTCGCACCGCGCCCGAAATCCGGGAGTGCGGGAACCTCGTCAACGGCGCGGTGGGTCATCCAGTCGCGTAGGACCTGGGTGGCGCGGACGTCGTCTTCGTTGTATTCGAGCAGGCGGGTGCGCTGGGAGAGGTCGCTGGGGGCGTCGTAGCCGACGGCGCGGCGGTACCAGCCCATCGAGGCCTCGCCGCTGGCCTCGGCGTCGCGCCAGTGGAAGCCCGCGACCGGGGCGATCTTCTTCAGGCCCTTGCCGTTGGGGCAGATGAACTGTTCGGTGACGGCCTGGAACATGTCGACCCATTCGATCGAGTCGACGAAGGCGCGCACCTGCTCGTGGGTGGGGACGCCGGGCATGCCCGCGAAGCGGCGGGCCGACTCGTAGAGCCACTTGTCCTCGGCAGTGCGTGAATAGCAGTAGGCGGCAAAGGTTTTGCCCGCGGCGTGGGCTTGGGCGCGGATATCCATCAGCCACGTCCAGAATTCGCCGAAGGAGCGGCCCTCGTCGGTGGTGGGCAGCGGGACCCAGGTGTGGAAGGGGCGGTAGACGCCGTCGAGCAGGGTGCCCCACAGGTAGGCGCCGTCTTCCTGGTAGCTCTCCAGATCGACGTCGACCTCCACGTCGGCGCGGCGCACACTGACCTGCTCGAAGCGGCGCACCAGCGGCGCGCCCGCGATCCAGGCGCGCGCGGTGACCACCGCCTCGTCGAACGGGCCGTGCTGCCAGTCCTCGGGGTCGTCGCCGTCCCAGGCGGCCAGCTCATCGATGGTCTGCACGCCGTGCCCGCGCAGTACCTCGGCCCGTGAACCCGGCGCGACCAGGCTCACGTCCCGCATCAGCGCCAGCTGCCCCTCGCAGCTGGGTGATCCCCCCGCACCGCGCACCCACCACGGGCACTGCCTGCACTCGGGCACCTTCGACGGCTGGGTGGGCAGTTCGCCGCGCACCACCGCGATGCGGTCGGCGTAGCGCTGGTCGTAGTCGGCGAGCACGGTGGTCAGGTCGTGCACGAGGATGCGGTCGAAGGCCAGGCCGATCGCGCCGCCGACCAGGGCGGGGCTGGCCATGCCGTAGCGCTGCAACATCCGGTACAGATGCGCGAGGCGCTGCTGGTCGCGGGGCTGCGGGCGCAGCTTCACGTGTTTGTCGCGGCGCGGGGCCCAGCGGAACAGGTCCGAGGTGAGCGGATGGAAATCGGCCGGGTCGGGGCGACGCGGGTCGGTGACCTTGTGGTTGACCACGATGATCGGGATATAGCCGCCGCGGTCCTCGTCGCGCAGCAGGAACTCCACCCCACCGCGGCGGCCGGTATCGGCCTCCTGGGGCAGCAGTGCGCCCCAGATGCGGGGGGCGCCCGCCTCGATCGCGGCCATCGTCGCGGCGACCCGCTCGGCCGCGCGCAGCTGCGGGTCGATCACCACCCAGTCGGTGGGGGCGGCGGCGACCAGCTCGTCGCGCACCTTGGCCCGGTGGCTGGCGGCGGCCTCGCGCCGCTGCTGCACGCCCGGATCCTCGCGCACCTCGGTGAGCACACCGGGGTGCAGCGCGTCCAGGTGCAGGCGGTGCCTGCACCCGATCAGCGAGCGCGCGTCCAGGAAAGCGGTCCGGGACTCCGGCCCGCTCTCGGCACCTCGATCGGGCGCAGCGGAAGCGGGGGCCGGGCATCGCACCGGCCCGCCGTCGAAGTCGTCCTCGGCTGCACGCACGCAAGCAGTATGGTCCCTCCCCCCGACACAATGCCCAATCGCTACCCTGATCCCACTACGCTACGAAGTACGGCAGCCCACCGCGCGGTGGTGCTGCCTCATGACTTGGCGAGCATGACGGAGGGCCTGATCTCATGGGGTTGTTCAGCAAGCGTAAGCGGCGTCCCAGCCGGCGCGCGGAGGCGAAGGCGCTCAAGCACAAGGCGGCCGTGGAGGCCAAGCTGACCGCCAAGAACGACCGCAAGGCGGCCAAGGCGGGCGAGCGCACCACGCGCAAGGCCGCCAAGGCGCAGGCCCGCACCGAGGCCAAGGTGGCCAAGGCGCAGATCGCCACGCTGCAGGCCGAGGAGAAGGCCGCCCAGAAAGTGGCCGCCAAGGCCGACCGCGAACTGTTCAGCGCGGCCCAGATCCGCAAGTACATCGGTGTCGCGCGGGTGCTCATCCCGGTGCTGGCCCCGCTGGCCTACCGGGGCGCGACCCTGGTGCGCGGTCAGCTCGACGCGCGCAAGGCCCAGCAGCTGGGTATCGGGCTGGACCAGCTCGGCGAGTTCAGCGGGCACGGCGCGCGCCTGCAGGCCCGCATCACCAACACCGAGACCGCGCTGGACAAGATCGTGAGCGACGCCCCCGGCGACGCCGACACCAAGAAGTTCGTCGAGGCGGCCCGCTCGCGGCTGACCGACCTGAACGTCGCGGTGAACACCGCCGAGCAGATGCCAGCGCCGCGCCGCAAGGCCGTGCACGCCTCCATCTCGGCCGAACTGTCCGTGCTCGAGAACGACGCGCTCGCCCGCCTCGGCGTGCGCTGACCCCGTCGTGACCACGCCACAGCTGTCCGCCCGCCTGCGCGGTGGTGGCTGTGGCGTCCTCGTCGGCGCGCTGGCCGTCGCCGCGCACGGGATCGGTGGTGGTGGCGTCCCCCGCTCGGCGGAAATCGCGCTGCTGCTGCTGGTTTCGCTGGGGGCCGGGATCTTCGCCGGGAGTGGCCGACCGGAGGGTGCGACGGCATCCGCGTATCCGGCGGGCACGAGCGCTTCTCGCGCCGGGACTTTCGCGCGGTCGGGCGGTTCGGGATGTGGCCGGTCGCCTGCCGCGACGCGCGCGGCCGCGGCACTGATCGGTGGCCAGTTGGCCGGGCACTTCGCGTTATCCGCCACCCTCGACCATCACGGCGACCTGCTCCATCTGCCCAGCGCGCCGATGATCGCGGCGCACCTGCTGGCCGCCTTCGCCTGCGCCGCACTGATTCTCGCGGCCGAGCGGCTGTATCTCGTTGCCTCGAGCACCCTTCGGGCCGTGCTCGGTGTCCCGGTCTCCCCCGTCGGCCCGCGCCCCGCGCACTGGTTCGACTCCCCCGCCGCCCGGCGCGGCGCCCGTCCGAAAGGCTCGCGCAGCCCGCGCGCACCGCCGCTGTTCGCCTGATTTCCGCACCTCAGATCTCTTCGGACAGAAGGCAATTCCATGCACAACTTCATCACCCGTGGTACCGGCACTGCGGCCCTCGCGGCCGGTCTGGTCCTGGCCGCCTGCGGTAGCGCGGCCGCGCACGTGACGGTCGACGCCCCCGGCGCGGCCCAGGGCGGGTACACCGTGGCCACCTTCAAGGTGCCCACCGAATCCGAGACCGCCGCCACCACCGGACTGCGCGTCGCCGTGCCCAATCTCAAGAGCGTGCGCACCGAGCCGCTCGCGGGCTGGACCGCGAAGATCGAGCGCAACGACAAGGGCGAGGCGGTCGCGGTCGTGTGGACCGCCGATCCCGGCAACAAGGGTGTCGGCCCCGGCCAGTTCCAGCGGTTCGTGCTCTCGCTGGGCCCGCTGCCCAGCCAGGACACGCTGAACTTCCCGGCCCAGCAGACCTACAGCGACGGCAAGGTCGTCGCCTGGGACCAGCCGAGCACCGACGGCGCCGAGCCCGAACACCCGGCGCCCTCGCTCACCCTGGGCGCGTCCGGCGGCGCGCACGGCGACGACCACCAGGTCGCCTCGGGCGACACCGCCGAATCCGGCACCGACTCGGTCGCCCGCTGGATGGGCGGCATCGGCCTGGCCCTTGGCCTGTTCGCCGCCGCGCTGGGCCTGGGCCTGGTCTTCCGTGGACGGCGGTCGTGATGCGCGTCGATCACTGCGCCCGCGCGACGAAACCGCGCCGCGACCCGGTCGGCCCCGAGGTGGTCGCCGAGATCAACCGCTCCTCGCGCAGGCGGATCGCCGGGCGGGTGCTCACGGTGCTGCTCGCCGGGCTGTTCGCCTCGGTGTTCGCGGTGGCGGGCTTCGCGAGCGCGCACTCCGGTGCGGTGAGCAGCGTGCCCGAGAACGGCTCGACCATCGAGACCGGACCGGCGCGCGCCAGCATCACCTTCAACGAGCAGCTGCAGGAGAGCTTTCCGTCGCTGACCGTGGTCGGCCCGGACGGCAGGCTGTGGTCGAAGGGCAAGGCGACCGTCGAGGGCAACACCGTCAGCGTGGAGCTGGGTGAGCTCGGGCCGGTGGGTGAGTACACCCTCGCGTTCCGGGTCACCTCGGCCGACGGGCACCCGGTCAGCGGGACCCGGACCTTCACGCTGAGCAAGGCGGGCACCGGCACCCCGGGCCCGCGCCCGGGCGAGGACCAGGCCGACGGCGGCGACTCCGGCGGGGTGCCCGTGTGGGTGTTCATCGCCGGTGGCGTGGTGCTGTTCGGCGCGGGCCTTGCGGTGGCGCTGCTCGGTGGCCGACGCGCGAAGTAGTCCACGATGACGACCGGTCGCCGGGTACCCGGTACAACACCGCGTCGGTGGCGGGTCCTGGTGCCGGTCGTCGTGACCGGGCTGGCCGGGGTGCTGCTGGCCTGGGCCCTGCGCACCTCGGGTGGCTTTCCCGGGGTCGCGCTCGCGCGGGTGATCGCCGACGGCGCGGGCGCGCTGGTGCTCGGCCTCGCCGCGCTGCCCCGGCTCGCGGAGCGGCTGGAGGTGGCCTGGCGGCCGCTGGCGGCGCTGGCCGGGGCGTGGTTCGCGGCGGAGTTCACCGTGCTGGTGTGCGAGGCCGCCGAGATCGTCGGGGTGCCGGTGCGCGCGCTGGGCGCCGCCGAGTTCGGCACCTTCCTGACCCGGCTCAGCGGCGGGCAGATCGGCATCGCGATCCTGTTCTGCACCGGCGCGATCGCCTGCTACGCGGCGGTGGCCTTCCGCGGGCCGGAGTCGGCCTCGGCCGATCTGGTGCTGGTGTTCGCCGCGGTCGCGCTGGCGCTGCGCCCGATCACCGGGCACATGTCCCAGCAGGTCTTCGGTTCGGTGCTGGCCGCGGTGCACGCGCTGGCCGCCGCCTGCTGGCTGGGCCTGCTGCTGGCCATGGCGGTGGTGCTGCGCACCCGCGGCGAATGGGCCGCCACGCTGCCGCGATACTCGGCGCTGGCCGCGCCGCTGGTGGTGGCCGTCGCGCTGACCGGCCTGATCGACGGGCTGGTCCGGCTCGGCGGGCTCGCCCCGCTGTGGTCCACCGGCTACGGGCGCATCCTGCTGGCCAAGCTCGCCGTGCTGCTGGTGCTGGTCGGCCTCGGCTGGTGGTGGCGCACGAGCTGGGTCGCCCGGGCGGCCAACCACCGGGTGACGGCCGAGACCTCGCTGCGCAACGCGACGATCGAGGTCACGGTGATGGCGCTGGCCTTCGGCCTGGCCGCGACCCTGGCGGTCACCGCGTAGTCGGCTCCGTCACGTTCGCCCACAGCTCCGTTGGACGATGTACGAACCGGGCTAGAGTTGCGCTATGACCGAAGTGAGGATCGCCGAAGACTGCGCCGCGCCTGCCGAGACCGCGTTCGCCTTCATGAACGACTACCACAACCTGCCGAAATTCTGGTACGGCCTGGAGTCCTTCACCCCGGTCACCGAGCAGACCGACGGCCTCGGCGCGACCTTCGACGGCAAGATGAAGCTGGGCCCGGCCTCGCTGACCTCCCGCATCGAGGTGGTCGGCTGGGAGGAGAACCGGCTCATCGCCACCCGCTCGATCAAGGGCATCGAGATCGTCACCACCTTCCGCTTCCTGCCGAAGACCGACCAGCTCAGCACCATCGACGCGGTCATCGACTTCAATGTCGGCGGCGGCCTGGCGGGCAAGGTGCTGGCCAAGACGATCGAGCCGTTCATCAAGATCGCCGTCCAGCACACCACCGACGCGCTGCGCCGGGAGATCGAGAAGGCCCACCAGGCCAGCGCCTGAGAGAAAGCACAGCGATGAGCGAACGCAGCACCCCGACCCTGCCCCAGCGGATCGGCTACATCTACGGGCGCACCCTGCCGCCCTCGATGCGGGACTGGGTGCTGCGCGACCTCACCGGCCCCGGCGCCACCCGCCGCTACCTGCTGCGCATCCTGGTGCCGATCCTGCCGCTGCTGGCGGTGTTCCTGCTCACACCGGGTCCGCTGTGGATGGGCCTGTCGATGATGGCGCTGCTCTACCTGCCGCTGATCTACTTCACCGTGGCGCTGACCTACGTGTTCCGCCGAAACCGGCTGATCCGGCACGGACTCGACCCCGCCCTGGCCGACGCGAGCGCGCGGGCCAAGGAAGCTGCGGCGCGTACCGCCTACGAGCGCCGGTACGGGCGCGCCTGACCGCGTCGGCGAACGACGGATGCCACGGCACCGCCCCGACCTGACACAATCGGCTCCATGACCGAATCAGCGAATGTTGTGGCCACTGCCGACCTGGCCGATGAGATCGGCCCCGAGATCCGCTCCTGCGATACCCAGTTCATCCAGTTCGGTGGCCGGGAGACGTTCGCCGGGCGCATCACCACGATCCGCTGCTTCCAGGACAACCTGCTGGTCAAGCAGACCCTGAGCGAGCCGGGCGAGGGCAAGGTGCTCGTCGTCGACGGCGGCGCCAGCGTGCACACCGCCCTGGTGGGCGACATCATCGCCGGTCGCGGCGTGGACAACGGCTGGGCGGGCGTGATCGTCAACGGCGCGGTGCGCGACTCGGCGATCCTGCGCACCCTCGACATCGGCGTCAAGGCGCTGGGCACCAACCCGCGCAAGAGCACCCAGACCGGCAGCGGCGAAAAGGACGTGACCGTCGAGTTCGGCGGCATCAGCTTCGTCCCCGGCGACATGCTCTACAGCGACCACGACGGCGTCGTAGTCCGCGCAGAAGACTGAGCCGCGCGGGTGTCCGGGACTAGTTTCCGGACACCCGCACCCGGTGGCCCGCCAGGACCACCACGTCGCCGATCTGCAGTTGCCTGCCGCGGCGGAGTTCGACTTCGTCGTTGACGCGCACCAAGCCCTGCGCGATCACCGTCTTGGCCTCGGAACCCGAATCGATCAGGTTGGCCAGTTTCAGGAATTGCCCGAGCTTGATGACCTCGTCATCGATCGGCACATCGACTGGTTCCGACATGCGCTAATACTTACTCCTCCACCGAAAACCGGGTACCACCGGCCCCGCTGCCGCGCGTGACGAACACGCCGCGCGCACCGCCGTACCCATCCGCCGCGGATGCACGCACACTGGACTGGTGACCTCCGTGCAAACCGAGCAGCAACCCCCCGCGGCGACTCCCGGCAGACGAGCGAGCGCGACCGCCGCGCACCGGCCGCACGGCCGCCTCGCGGAGGTACCGCACCTCACCGGGCTGGTGCTCGGGGTGTTCGCGGTGCTGTGTTTTCTGTGGAGTCTGTCGCCCGCGCTGCGGTATCTGACCCACACCCCGCGCCACTACATCGACACCTATTACTTCGACGCCCCCGACACCAGTCTGGTGTGGGCGCTGGTGGTCGGCCTGCTGGCCGCCGCGCTGGCCGGGCGCAAGCGGATCGCCTGGTGGCTACTGATCGGCTATCTGCTGTTGTTCGCGCTGGCCAATATCGCCGAGTACACCGACAAGGGCGATATCGACGCGCTGGTGGCCTGCGCGGTGCACGTAGTGGTGCTCGGGATCCTCATCGCCGCGCGCAAGCAGTTCTACACCCGGGTCCGGCCGGGCGCGGCCTGGAAGGCGCTCGGGGTGCTGGTGGCCGGGATCGCGGCGGGCTGGCTGCTGGGCTGGGGGCTGGTGGAGCTGTTCCCCGGTTCGCTGCCCGCCGACGGCTGGCAGCGCCCGCTCTGGTCGCTGTACCGGGTCACCGCGGCGGTGCTGGTCGACAACGAGAACTTCGACGGCATCCCGCCGCACTGGGTGAACCTGCTGCTCGGCCTGTTCGGCGCGTGCGCGCTGCTGGCCGCGGTGGTCGTGCTGCTGCGCTCCCAGCGCGCCGACAACGCCATGACCGGCCGCGACGAATCGGCCATCCGCGGCCTGCTCGCCGAGTCCGATGTCGAGGACTCGCTGGGCTATTTCGCCACCCGCCGCGACAAGGCGGTGATCTTCGCGCCGAACGGCAAGGCCGCCATCACCTATCGCGTGGAGCTGGGCGTGTGCCTGGCAGGCGGCGACCCGATCGGCACCCACGACGCCTGGGCGCCTGCGGTCCGGGAGTGGCTGCGTCAGGCCGACCGGTTCGGCTGGGCACCGGCGGTGATGGGGGCCAGCGAGGCGGGCGCCACCGTCTACCGGGACGCGGGCCTGACCGCGCTGCGCCTTGGCGACGAGGCCGTGCTCGACACCCGCGCCTTCTCCCTGGCCGGGCCGCACATGAAACAGGTGCGCCAGGCCGCGAACCGCCTGCGCAAGCAGGGCTTCGAGGTGCGGGTGCGGCGCTGGCGCGATATCCCCGCCGACGAATACGCCGCCATCGTCGCCCGCGCCGACGCCTGGCGCGACACCGAGACCGAGCGCGGCTTCTCCATGGCGCTGGGACGCCTGGCCGACCCGCTCGACGGCGACTGCCTGCTGGTGGAGGCGTGCGACGGCGCCGAACAGGTGCGCGGCATGCTCTCGTTCGTGCCGTGGGGTCGCTCGGGCGTCTCGCTGGAATTGATGCGGCGCGACCCGACCAGCCCCAACGGCGTGATGGAGCTGATGATCTCGCAGCTCGCGCTCACCGCCGATCAGTACGGCGTCACCCGGATCTCGCTGAACTTCGCGGTGTTCCGCTCGGTGTTCGAGGAGGGCGGGCGGATCGGCGCCGGTCCGATCCTGCGGGCCTGGCGGGGCGTGCTGCTGTTCTTCTCGCGCTGGTGGCAGCTCGAGGCGCTGTACCGGTCGAATGTGAAGTACCAGCCGCGCTGGGTGCCCCGGTTCTTCCTGTTCGAGGAGAGCAGGCAGCTGCCGCGCGTGGCCATGGCGTGCGGGCTGGCCGAGGGCTTCCTGCCGCGCCTGGGCAAGGAACCCGACGCCGCCGTGCACACCGGCACCCATCCCTCGGTGCCCGCGAGCGTCGCTGGCCTGCGCGACGACGGCAGCGCCCCCGCCTCGGCCGAGGGCGCCGAAGCCGATCAGGGCCCGCGCCGACCCGAGCAGGTCCGCGTACGCCTGGACAAACTCGACCGGCTCACCGCCGCGGGCGTGGACTCCTACCCCGTGGCCTATCCCCCGACCCACACCATCGCCGAGGCCCGCCGCTGTCCCAAGGGCACCACGGTCCGGGTGGCGGGCAGGCTGCTGCGCATCCGCGACTACGGCGGCGTGATCTTCGCGGTGGTGCGCGACTGGACCGACGAGATCCAGCTGCTCATCGACCGCGAACGCGTGGGCACCGACCGCAGCGCCGAGTTCACCGAGTTCTTCGACCTGGGCGATCTGATCGAGGTGAGCGGTCAGCTCGGGGTGAGCAGGCGCGGTGAGCTCTCGCTGCTGGCCCAGGACTGGCGGATGAACGGCAAGTGCCTGCATCCGCTGCCCGACAAGTGGCGCGGCCTGGCCGACGCCGAGGCCAAGGTGCGCCAGCGCTATGTCGACATGGCGATCAACCCCGAGACCCGCGAGGTGATGGCCAAGCGCAGCGCGGTGCTGCACTCGCTGCGTCACTCGCTGCACAACTGGGGCTTCCTCGAGGTGGAGACGCCGATCCTGCAGCAGGTACACGGCGGCGCCAACGCCACCCCGTTCCGCACCCACATCAATGCCTACGACCTCGACCTGTACCTGCGCATCGCACCCGAGCTCTACCTCAAGCGGCTGTGCGTTGGCGGCATGGAGAAGGTGTTCGAGGTGGGCCGCACCTTCCGCAACGAGGGCGTGGACTTCAGCCACAATCCCGAGTTCACGATCCTGGAAGCCTATGAGGCACACAGTGATTACCTGCGAATGATGCAGCTGTGCCGCAAGCTGATCCAGGACGCGGCGGTGGCGGCCAACGGTGCCGAAGTGGCCCTGCGCCCCACGCCCGACGGCGGCTTCGAGACCGTCGACATCTCCGGCGAATGGCAGGTCAAGACCGTGCACGGCGCGGTATCGGAAGCCGTTGGCGCCGAGGTGAATACGCGCACCGAGCTGGCGCGGCTGCACGAGCTGTGCGATCAGGTCGGGGTGAACTACCAGCACGGCTGGGACGCGGGACAGGTCGTGCTCGAGATGTACGAGCACCTGGTCGAGGCGCGCACCACCGAGCCCACCTTCTACCTCGACTTCCCCACCTCGGTCTCCCCGCTGACCCGCTCGCATCGCAGCATCGATGGCGTCACCGAGCGCTGGGATCTGGTGGCCTGGGGCGTCGAATTGGGTACGGCCTACAGCGAACTCACCGATCCGGTCGAGCAACGCCGCCGCCTCACCGAACAGTCCATGCTGGCCGCCGGTGGCGATCCGGAGGCGATGGAACTCGACGAGGACTTCCTGCAGGCGCTCGAACACGCCATGCCGCCGACCGGCGGGCTCGGGATGGGCGTGGACCGGGTGGTCATGTTGATCACCGGTCGCAGCATTCGCGAAACCTTGCCCTTCCCTTTGGTGAAACCTCGCTGATTGGGTACCCCGTCCCGGGGCGTTAACGGTGCACGTGCACGCCGCGATCTTGGAAGTTCGGTGTCGTTGCGGCACCATCGGTCTCGCGGACCGGCACCGGGAGGAATACCGGCCGCGAACACCTCGACGGGATGGGAATAGATGTATCTGGATCTGCTGACCACGGCCTCGCTGGCCGATCCACACCTGCTGACCAGCAGTGTGGACACACTGGCGAGCTCCGACGCGGTCAACACCGCCTTCGACGTACTGGCGAAGAAGCGGGGCGGTAGCAAGAGCCGCGGCGGTGGCGTCGGCACGGTCATCGGCGGCATCTGCTGCCTGGTGGTCGTGGTGGTGATCGTGGTGGTCGTCCTCATGACCAAGAAGAAGAACAACAACCAGCCGCCGCAGGGTCAGCTGCCCTACGGCGCGCCGGGCCAGCAGCCCTACGGCGGCCAGCCCGGCCAGCCGCCCTACGGGCAGCAGCCCTTCGGGAACACCGGCGACCAGCCCTTCGGCCAGCAGCCTTACGGCCAGCCGGGTCAGCAGCCCTACGGAAACACCGGCGACCAGCCCTACGGCCAGCAGCCCTATGGCCAGCCCGGTCAGCAGCCTCACGGAAACACCGGGGACCAGCCCTACGGTCAGCAGCCTTACGGCCAGCCGGGCCAACAGCCCTACGGTCAGCAGCCCTATGGCCAGCCCGGACAGCAGCCCTATGGCCAGCCCGGCCAGCAGTACGGTCAGCCGGGACAGCCGCCCTACGGCCAGCCCTGACCTGATCGGAGGACTCGCGGCGATACCTTCGGTCGATGACGAGGCATCCCCGCGAGTCCTCGAACGAACACCTGTTCGCCAGGGAGCTCTCAACGACCGGTCTGGCCGGGTGCCGATGCTGCTCGAGCAGGGGCGCGAGATCGTGATTCTCGATGTCGCCGATGTCACCGGACGGGAAGAGGTCGACCCGGAGCCGTGCGGCTGGGGTGATGGGGCAGAGTGAGGGGGTGCAGCTGATTCTCGTGCGCCATGCCCAGCCCGACCGTGTCATCGGCACGTCCACCGCCGCCGACCCGGCGCTGACCGAGATCGGCGGGCTCCAGGCCGAGCGGGTGCCCGCCGCGCTGGCCGCGCACGACATCGTCCGGGTGGTCAGCAGCCCGCAGCGCCGCGCCCGCGATACCGCGGCGCCCACCGCCGCCGCCCGCGGTCTCGACGTGGAGATCATCGACGACCTCGCCGAATACGACCGCGACCTGCCCGCCTACATCCCCATCGAGGACGCGAAGACCGATTTCGCCGACGCCTACGCCCGCATCAAGGCCGGTTATCTCCCCGAGCAGATCGACGGCCCCGCCTTCACCGCCCGCGTCCTCACCGCCGTGGAAACCCTGGTCGCCACCAGTGCCTCCACCGACACGGTCGTCGCCTTCGCCCACGGCGGCGTGGTCAACGTCCTGCTGGCCGACATCCTCGGCCTGCCCCGCCCGCTGACCTTCCCGATCGACTACTGCTCGATCACCCGCATCCTCTACTCCCGCACCGGCACCCGCACCGCGGCCACCATCAACGAGAACGGCCACGTCTGGGAACTACTCCCGCGCAACCTCTCCCGCACTACCCCCTGACAGACCACGGGCCCGATGTCGTCGACACCGGGCCCGCCGTCAGGTCAGCTCATGCTTGCTGGGCGATCCAGTTGTGCATCCAGGTGATGGCGGTCTGGCCGCCGCCCACCGGGTAGGAGCCGTAGAGGGTGTGGGCCTGGGAGCGGTAGAAGCGCTCCAGGTCCTTGGCGCGCTGCTGGTTGGCGGCGTCCGAGAGCTGCGCCTGCAGCGTCGGCACGCCGCCGTGGGCCATCAGGTCGTTCATGATGGCGCCCGCCTCGATCTGGTAGCGCCACAGGTTGGCCGGGTTGGCGTCCGAGCTCTGGGCCAGGAAACCGGCGAACCGGGTGACGAAATCGTCGGTGGCGGTGGCGCAGTACAGATCGTCGACCGCGCAGATGGTACGCACCCGGTCGCTGATCCAGCCGAAGCCGCCGGGCCGCGCGCCACCGGCGCCCGCGCCCTGGGCGTGCGGGCCCACCTGCACGTCGGTCGGCGAGCGGCGCGGATCGGAGATCAGCCCGACCGCGGCCACCTGCTCCGGCCGGATCGTGCCGATGCCGGTGCCGATCTCGGCGGCCAGATCACCGGCGGCGTCGGCGCCCTGGCTGTAGCCCACCAGCGCGATCCTGGTGTCGCCGCAGGAAGCCAGCTTCGCGTTGATCAGCCCACGCGCGGCATTGACCGCTTCCTTCTTGGAGTTGCCGTACACATCGCCTTCCCACGGGAACGCGGTGGCGGCGTAGGTGACGTAATCGACGTCGGTATTACGGGGTAGGCCCCGGGTGACTCCGGACAGCATGCCGGGGCCGGGCGCCTTGTCGTGGCCGGTCTCCCAGGTACCCGGGATCGCGACGACATACAGGCTCGGACATCCCGGTGCCGCGGAGGCACTCGTGGAACCGACCATGATTCCGGTGGTCATCGCCGCGGCGGCACCCAGCGCCGCGGCAACTTTCTTCAAACGCATGCCGCTCCAGTTCAACCTTGTCTTCCCAGACCTCGCCGCGAATCACAATAGGGGCACACGCCCGTTGGTGCCACATGACCGGACGCCGTTGTCCGATTTCCGACGGTCCACCGATGAATTCCGCGTGACAGGCTGTGGCGGAATTCGTTTCGGGGACTCACACCTCGAGGTCTTCTTCGATGCCCTTGAGGCGGTGGCGGGCCAGCGCCAGGTTGCCGCGCGCGCGGTCCAGGGCCAGGTAGAGGAACAGTCCTTTCGACTTGCGCCCGGTCATCGGGCGGATCACGTGGTACTGGGTGCCGAGGGTGATGAGGATGTCCTCGATCTCCTCGTTGAGGCCGAGCTGTTCGATGGTCCGCATCTTCGCCCGGACGACCTCGGTATTGCCCGCGGCCGCGACCTGCAGGTCCATGGCCTTGGTGCTGCTGAGCATGCCGAGCGCCATGCCGGAGTTGTAGTCGACGATCGCGGCGCCGATCGCGCCGTCGATCACCATCATGTCCTTCAGGGCCAGATCGATATTCGACATTTCCTACCTTTCATTTGGTGTGCTTCCCCTGTTCGTTGCCAGAGGAGTTCGCCGCCGCCAGATGTTCGGCGATGGCGCGGGCGACCGGCCGCGATTCCAGGTGCAGCCGGCCGACGTTCACTTCCGGGCCCGCCAGCACGGTCAGCGAGGTGTAGCCGGCCGCGTAGATGACCACCTGCCCCTCGGTGCCGTGCACGACGACCTCGTTGAATCCGCCCCCGTGCGCCGTGGACGCCAGCCGGAACGACAGCGACAGCTGCGCGGCCGCCAGCGCCGCCATGCCCGCAGGTTCGATGTGCGGGGGCAGGTCGTGCTCGATGAGCAGGCCGTCGCTGGAGGCGACCACCGAGCCGGTGAGCCGGGGCACGCGCTCGCGCAGGGCGGTCAATTCGGCCAGGACGGCCGCGTTCCGTTCGGGCACGGTCATCGCCACCTTGGTCACTTTCTTTCCCCTCCAATCACCGAGCAGCTTCTTCCGCACGGTCACGCAAGCTCCTCCAACGCCGCTTTGAGCCGGACGAGCAGGTCGCGGTCCACCGGTTGCCAGCGTTCGGGGCGGTAGGGCCGGGTGCCGGTGTCGCGGTAGCGGACGGTCGCGGTCGCTTCCTCGACGGCCGCGTGCCTGCCCGGTGCGCTCGTGCCGGTCACCCGACGGTCGGGCCGCGGCGGGGAGGACACCCGCCGGGGCAGTTCGGGGAGGCCGGTGGTCGGCCGGGGCGCGCGGCGCGGCGCCGGGTCCGGCGCGATGGCCAGATGACGGCGCCGCGTGGCCGGTGCCTCGATCAGCCCGGCGGCGGTGAGATCGCGCACCGCGACCAGGCAGCCGTAGGTGGTGCGGCCCAGGTCGCGGGCGATCTCGGCGATGCTGCGGGAGCTGTCCGCGGCGGCGAGCACCTCGGCCTGGCTGCCGGTCAGCGTGCGCCGTTTGCGGTCGCCGCGCGGTGCCGGAACCACCGGCTGGTCCGCCACCAGCTCGGCGGGCCACGGGCCGAATTCCGGATCGCCGCGGCGGGCGCATTCGTGCACCACCGCGTGCGGGGCCACCCGGCAGACGTTGGCCAGCCAATGTTCGGGCGCCGGAACGAATTCCGGTTCGGCCGGGGAGGCGAGCAGGAAGTAGGCGGCGTCGTAGACCGAGAGCACGGCCAGGGTTTCCAGGCGGGGGCCGTGCGGTAAGGCGGCGGGGTCGCCCGCACCGGCGCGGCGCCAGTCCTCGGCGGTGGCCACGCCCGCCTCGACCACCAGGCGGTCCAGGCCCGGCGTGCGGCGGCAGCCCGCGGCGGTGATCGCGCCCTCGGCGAAATGGAATTCGCCGTCGCCGGTGCGCAGCACGCCGGTCTCGCGCTGCTGTTCGAGCCGGTGCAGTTCGTCGGCGAGCGCGACGCTCATCGTTGCCCACCTGTCAGTTCGTCGAGTGCCGAGCGCAGCTGGTAGCGCGCCATGCCGAGATTGCCGGTGTCACCGTCGAAGACGACGTGCATGAACAGCCTGCCGTCGAAATCACCGTCGACCAGGTGCAACAGGTGGAAGCCCGCGCTGCGGCACACGACGATCTCGGAGATCTCGTCGTTGTCGCGCCCGCCGGACAGTGCCGTACAGCCGAGGGCGGCCCGCACCACCTCCGTGGTCCCCGCCGCGTCCTCGTGCTCGTCGAGGATGCCGTGATCCCCGGCCGCGGCGATCGCCAAACCGCTGGCCCCATCCACCAGTGTCACGCTGCGCGCACCGGGAATATCCATGATGCGTTTCAAGCAGCCGTCGAGAGAATTCACACGCCCCGGCCCGTCATCGATCGGTTATCGAAGCGAGACGCTATACCGACCCGCAACCGCCCGCATCCCGAACGCCGGAAAATTGCTGCCCACCAGAATGTTTGCTGGGGTTTGCTGGAAAACCGCTCGGTATCAATACTTTTGAGTAACCGGAAGCCCTATTCGCTACGCACCGGTGAATCCGAAGGTCAATCCCCCTTTTCGCGCGTCAGCGATCTTCGCGCGAACTCAAGGATTATCCACTTCGCAAACCTCGCCATTGTGTGGGCAGCGTTATTCCCGGGTTCCGGCGCGCGGCGCGTCAGCCCGCGGCGCGCCGGTACCAGGATTCGGCTTCGCGATGCGCGCCCTCGGATTCGAGCAGGGCGGCGAGGTTGGCCATCGCGCGCGGATGACCCAGATCGGCGGCGCGGCGGAAGCAGCGGCGGGCCTCGGTGGTGGCGCCCTTGTCACGCAGCAGCAGACCGAGATTGTTGATGGCGTCGATGTCGCCGTTGTCGGCGGCCTCGGCGTACCAGGACTCGGCCTCGTCGTAGTGGCCGCGCTGCTCGTAGAGCCGCGCCAGGTTGTACATGGCGTCGAGGTGACCCGCCACGGCGGCGCGGTGGTACCAGGACTCGGCGTCGGCGCGGTCGCCGTACTGATACAGCAGCGTCGCCAGGTTGTACATGGCGTTGGCGTTGCCGCCGGAGGCCGCGCGCCGGTACCAGGACTCGGCCTCATCGATGTCACCCAGCTTGTCCAGCAGCACCGCGAGGTTGTTCATGGCCCGGGTGTGCCCCGCCGCCGACGCCTGCCGGAACCAGTACTCCGCGGCCTCGAAATCGCTGTGGTCGTAGTAGATGTTGGCCAGATTGTGCATGGCGGTACCGTCTCCGCGCTCGGCAGCGCGATGCAGGCTCGCCATCGTTCCCGGCGGCAACGGCACAGCTCCCCCTCGGATCACCGGTTACAACCTCGACACGGAAAGTCTATGTGCTGCACCGAAGATCAGCCACGTCGTTCTCCCCACCCCCGAACCCCTTGCCCCATAACACCGTTCACCCCCCTACGCATCTACCGGGCAAACCTGGCGCGCCCGCTATACGGATTCGCGCCCACCCCGGCGCTCGAGCACGACCTCGGGCCAGCTCGGCCACCACCCCACCAACTGACGTCGATATTGTAGTCAAACAGGTTGACTACAATATCGTAGTCGCCTATCATGACTACGAAATCGTAGTCACCAAGGAGGTTGTCGTGGCCTACTCGGGAAAGGTGACCAGCCCCGAATCACTGGGCCGAATCCTGCAACAGGCCCGTCTTCTCAGCGGCCTCACCCAGCGCGAACTCGCCGAACGATTGGGTACCACCCAGCGCTACATCTGGGAGATCGAGGCAGGCAAGCCCTCGATCTACGTCGAACGACTCTTCGCCATGATGCGCGAGACCGGCATGGAACTCACCGCGACCATCGACCCGAGGGAAAACCATGGGTGACCTGACCGTCGAGCTGTACGGCACCCGGGTGGGAACCCTCACCGGCACCACCCGCGACTACGACTTCGTGGCAGACGTCGAAGCCATCGATACCTTCGGTCTGGACAGCACGATCCTGTCGCTGGCCGTCCCCCTCGCCGCCGTCCCGACGCGAGCACGCAGATCACGTCGACAGAACTTCTTCCGCGAACTGCTACCGGAAGGCCGGATGCTCACACGCATGGCCGAGGCGGCGGACCTCGGCGAGCGCGACGTGATCGGACTGCTCCGCCGATACGGTCGTGACGTGGCGGGTGCGATCCAGATCTGGGATCCCGATGTTCCCGGAGAGCCGAAATCCCCCGCGCTGGAGCCCCTGACCCCGACCGCTGTCGCGGAAATGCTGGTCAATGTCGGTGAGAACCCGCTCGGAAACAGACCGGTCGGCGGCAAAACGTCCCTGGCGGGCGTGCAGGACAAGATCGTCCTGGCTCGGACCCCACAGGGGTGGAATCGCGTCATCGACGGCTATCCGTCGACCCATATCCTCAAGCCCGAATCGGGTATGAATCCGAGCACGATCTACGACGAGGAGTACGGAGCACGTTTCGTTCGCGCCGTGGGGCTCGCCGAATACGACACGTGGACAACCGAGTTCGACGGCGTCCCCGCCGTGGTGATCGAGCGATTCGATCGGATGGGCGACGCGCCTTCCTCGCGAATTCACCAGGAAGACTTCAGCCAGGTGCTGGGCGCCTCGGGCGACCAGAAGTACCAGCGGTTCGGTGGGCGCGTCACCATGGCACGCATCGCGGGCTGCCTGGCCGCCCTCGGTGATCGTGAGTCGCTGGAACGCCTGCTGCGGATGACCACGCTCGCGGTCGCGGTCGGCAATCTGGACATGCACGCGAAGAACATCTCGCTGCTGCACCTGCCCGACGGTTCGACCACGCTGGCGCCCGCGTACGACTTCGTTCCACAGACTCATCAGCGCAACGACGGCGAGATGGCGCTCGCGGTGCACGAGGAGTACCGCCACCGGGCGATCACCCGTGCGCACCTCATCGCCGAGGGTGCTGCCTGGGGTTTGTCCACCGCTGCCGAGATCGTGGATACCACCTTGTCCCGCACGCTGGCCACAGTGCGAGCCGAAACACCACATCCTCGGGCACATTCCACACTGACCGACGACATCACCCGCTTCACCACCAACCTGCTCGCTGGGCGGGTGGCTGGGTGGGGTGGTTAGGCGGAGATCCAGGTGGCGAGTGGCCAGGTGGTGGCCATGGCCAGGGTGCCGAGGGCGGCGCGAGGGGAGATGAGGTCGCCGCGGAGGGCGGCGCCGGAGGCGAGGAAGGTGCCGAAGGCGAAGGCGAGGGCTTCGCCGATGATGAGGACGGTGAGGGCGGTGATCTTGCTGGAGGCCTCGCACGATGGGTCGACCGGGCAGCGGTCCAGGTCGTCGATGAGGGCGGCGGCGATGGCGGCGGAGTAGACGAACGCGGCGAGTACCGCGACGCAGAGTGCGATGGTGAGGAGGAGGTCGGCCAGACGGAGGACGGTCGACCGGCGGGAGTTCATGAATCCCAACGTACTCAGGGGGTGCGTGGATACGATCGGACGAAATTCGATCGGCGGCATGTCAGGACATCGGGATCATGAGAACTCCTCGCCTTCTTCTCCTGCTGATGACCGGGGTGACCGGTGCTCTCGTCCTGCCCGGGGCAGCTACGGTGAGTGCCGCGCCGCAGGCGTGTGCGCCGTGGTCGCGGGAGGTCGTGGCCGGTGGGTTCGGGGCGTTGGAGAATCTCGGGTTCGACGGGCGGGGGAATGTGCTGCTGTCCGAACAGGATCTGGGTGGTGGGCCGGGGGCCGTGCGGGTGCTGGGTGCCGATGGCACTCGGGGCACGCTGGCGAACGAGGTCGATGGGCCGGGTGGGATCGTGGTCGCCGGGGCGAGCGCGTACTTCACCACCGGGAACACCGCGACGGCCGCGTTGAGCGGGCAGAGTTCGGGGACCATCGATGCGGTCGATCTCGCGACCGGTGTGCGGAGCACGGTCGCGCGCGGGTTGACGATGCCGAACGGGCTGGCGCGATTGGCGAACGGTGATTTCGTGGTCAGTAAGGACATCGGCGGTGGGTCGATGACCAGGGTGGACGCGGCGGGCAACACCACGCCGTTCGCGACGGCGCTGACCTCGACCAACGGACTGGCCTTCGACGCGCCCCGTGATCGCCTGGTCGTCTCGACCACCTTCGACCCCACCACGGTGATCGCCGCCGTCGACACCGCGGGCACCCCGATCACCCGCACCGAACTCCCCGGCTTCGGCCCACTGAACTCGGCCGACGACCTCACCGTCGACACCGACGGCACCGCCTATGTCGCGCTGAACGTCGCGGGCGCCGTGCAGCGGGTCGACCTCGACACCGGCACCTCCTGCCGGATCGCCGATGGCCTGCCCCTGGTCTCCTCGGTCCGCTTCGGCTCCGGCCCCGGCTGGGACCCGAACTCCCTGTACGCCACCAGTTTCCTGGGCACCGTCACCAAGCTGACCCCGCCCGCGTAACCACCGGAGAATGCGAAAGGCGCTCGCGGACCTGGTGGTCGGCGAGCGCCTTTCGTGTTGTCGCGAGAGATTACCGCTGGGCGACGGCGGTCGGCGGGATCGGCGCGGGGAGCGCGGTCTCGCCTTCCAGGAACTTGTCCACGGCCGAGGCGGCGGCGCGGCCCTCGGCGATGGCCCAGACGATCAGGGACTGGCCGCGGCCCATGTCACCGGCGACGAAGACGCCGGGGATGTTGGTGGCCCAGTTCTTGTCGCGCTGCACGTTGCCACGGCCGTCGTAGCCGACACCGAGGTCGGTCAGCAGGCCGGGCTTCTGCGGGCCGACGAAGCCCATGGCCAGCAGCACCAGGTCGGCTTCGAGGGTGAAGTCGGTGCCTTCGACCTTCTCGAAGCGGCCGTTGGCCATCTTGACCTCGTGCGCCTCGAGCCCGGTGACCTTGCCGTCCTTGCCGACGAAACGCTCGGTGTTCACCGAGAACACGCGCTCGCCGCCCTCTTCGTGCGCCGAGGAGACCCGGTACATGAGGGGGTAGGTCGGCCACGGGGTCGAGCCCGCGCGCTCCTCGGGGGGACGCGGCATGATCTCGAACTGGTGGACCGACTCGGCACCGTGGCGGTGCGAGGTGCCCAGGCAGTCGGCGCCGGTGTCGCCACCACCGATGATGACGACCTTCTTGCCCTTCGCGTGGATGGGCGGCAGGCCGTTCTCGTCGGTGATGTCGTCGCCGAGCTGCACCCGGTTGGACAGCGGCAGGAACTCCATCGCCTGGTGGATGCCGTCGAGCTCGCGGCCCGGGATCGGCAGGTCACGGGCGATGGTGGCGCCACCGGCGAGCACGATCGCGTCGAACTGCTCGCGCAGCTGCTCGGCGGTGATGTCGACGCCCACGTTGACACCGGTCTTGAAGATGGTGCCCTCGGCCTCCATCTGGGCGAGGCGACGGTCGATGACCGCCTTCTCCATCTTGAATTCCGGGATGCCGTAGCGCATCAGGCCGCCGATGCGGTCGTCACGCTCGAACACGGTCACGGTGTGACCGGCCCGGGTCAGCTGCTGGGCGGCGGCCAGACCGGCCGGGCCGGAGCCGACGATCGCGATCTTCTTGCCGGTCAGGCGGGTCGGGTACACCGGGGTGACCCAGCCCTCGTCGAAGGCGTTCTCGATGAGCTCGACCTCGACCTGCTTGATGGTGACCGGCTGCTGGTTGATGCCGAGCACGCAGGACGCCTCACACGGAGCCGGGCACAGGCGGCCGGTGAACTCCGGGAAGTTGTTGGTGGCGTGCAGGCGGTCGATGCCCTCGCGCCACGCGCCCTTGTACACCAGGTCGTTCCACTCGGGGATCAGGTTCCCGAGCGGACAACCGTTGTGACAGAAGGGGATACCACAGTCCATGCAGCGGCTGGCCTGCTTCTGCAGGGTCTCGTGCGAGAACTTGTCCTCGTAGACCTCTTTCCAGTCGAGCAGTCGCAGCTCGACCGGGCGCCGGGTGGGAAGTTCCCGAGAGGTGTGCTTCAGAAATCCCTGGGGATCAGCCACGTGCGGCCTCCATAATCGCTTCGTCCACGTCCTTGCCGCTCTTCTCAGCCTCGGAGATGGCGAGCAAAACCTTCTTGTATTCGCGGGGCATGACCTTCACGAAGTGGTTCACCTGCTGGGACCAGTCGCTCAGGATGCGTTCGGCCACCGCCGAACCCGTTTCGTCACGGTGGGCGGTGATGATGTCGCGCAGCCAGGTGAAGTCATCACCGGAGAGCTGCTCGATCGCCTCCGCCTGATCCGGGCTCACGCGGTTGGGCAGCGTGCCTTCCGGGTCGTAGACGAACGCGACACCACCGGACATACCGGCACCGAGGTTGCGGCCGGTGTTGCCGAGGATGACCACGCGGCCACCGGTCATGTACTCGAGCGCGTGGTCGCCCACGCCCTCGACGACCGCGGTGGCACCGGAGTTACGCACGGCGAACCGCTCACCGGCGACACCGTTGATCAGGATCCGGCCGCTGGTGGCGCCGAACATGATCACGTTGCCCGCGATGATGTTGTCCTCGGCGACGAAGCCCTCCGGCGCGGTGAGCGCCGGGCGGACCACGATGTGACCACCGGACAGACCCTTGCCGACGTAGTCGTTGGCGTCACCCTGCACGCGCAGCGTGATACCGGCCGGGACGAACGCGCCGAAGCTGTTGCCCGCCGACCCGTTGAAGGTGATGTCGATGGTGTTGTCGGGCAGGCCAGCGCCACCGTAGAGCTTGGTCACCTCGTGGCCGAGCATGGTGCCGACCGTGCGGTTGACGTTGGTGATCTTGGTTTCGATCTTCACCGCCTGGCCCCGCTCGAGCGCGGGGGCGCTCTGCGCGATCAGCTCGTTGTCCAGCGCCTTGTCCAGGCCGTGGTCCTGGGTGCCGGTGCAGCGGGTGTTCTGGTTCATGAACGCCGTCTCCGGCATGTCCAGAATCGGCGACAGGTCCAGCTTGGCGGCCTTGAAGTGCTGCTTGGCCTTGGTGGTGTCGAGCAGGTCGACCCGGCCGATGGCCTCGTCGAGGGTGCGGAAGCCCAGCTCGGCGAGCAGCTCACGCACCTCCTCGGCGATGAACAGCATGAAGTTCTCGACGAACTCCGGCTTGCCCGAGAAGCGCTCGCGCAGCACCGGGTTCTGGGTGGCGATACCCACCGGGCAGGTGTCGAGGTGGCACACGCGCATCATGATGCAGCCCGAGACGACCAGCGGAGCGGTCGCGAAACCGAACTCCTCGGCGCCGAGCAGGGCGGCGATCATCACGTCGCGGCCGGTCTTCATCTGACCGTCGACCTGGACCACGATGCGGTCGCGCAGGCCGTTGAGCAGCAGGGTCTGCTGGGTCTCGGCCAGGCCGAGCTCCCAGGGGCCACCCGCGTGCTTGAGCGAGGTCAGCGGCGAGGCGCCGGTTCCGCCGTCGTGGCCCGAGATGAGCACGACGTCGGCGTGCGCCTTGGACACACCGGTGGCGACCGTGCCGACACCCGGCTCCGCGACAAGTTTCACGTGAATCCGCGCCTGCGGGTTCGCGTTCTTCAGGTCGTGGATCAGCTGGGCGAGATCCTCGATCGAGTAGATGTCGTGGTGCGGCGGCGGGGAGATCAGGCCGACGCCCGGGGTGGAGTGCCGCACCTCGGCGACCCACGGGTACACCTTGTGCGCGGGCAGCTGGCCGCCCTCGCCCGGCTTGGCGCCCTGGGCCATCTTGATCTGGATGTCGGTGGCGTTGGTCAGGTAGTGCGCGGTGACGCCGAAGCGACCCGAGGCGACCTGCTTGATCGCCGAACGACGCCAGTCGCCGTTCTCCTCGACCTCGAAGCGAGCGGGGCTCTCGCCGCCCTCACCGGAGTTCGAGCGCGCGCCGAGCCGGTTCATCGCGATGGCGAGGGTCTCGTGCGACTCCGCCGAGATGGAGCCGTAGCTCATCGCGCCGGTGGAGAAGCGCTTGACGATCGCGGTGGCGGGCTCGACCTCGTCGATCGAGATCGACTCGCGGGCACCGGTCTTGAACTTGAACAGGCCGCGCAGCGCCGCCAGTCGCTCGGACTGGTCGTCGACGAGCTTGGTGTACTCCTTGAAGACCGAGTACTGGCCCGAACGGGTCGCGTGCTGCAGTTTGAACACGGTGTCGGGGTTGAACAGGTGGTACTCGCCCTCGCGACGCCACTGGTACTCACCGCCGACCTCGAGCTCGCGGTGCGCGCGCTCATTGCGGTTCTCCAGGAACGCCACGCGATGACGGGCGGCCACCTCGGCGGCGATCTCGTCGAGACCGATGCCGTCCAGCGGCGAGCGCAGGCCGGTGAAGTACTCGTCGACCAGGTCCTGGGCCAGGCCGATGACCTGGTACAGCTGGGCGCCGTTGTAGGAGGCCAGGGTGGAGATGCCCATCTTCGACATCACCTTGAGCACGCCGTTGCTGCCCGCGGTGCAGTAGTTCGCGACGGCCTTGCGGAAGTCGGCGGCCCGATCACCGGTGCTGCCGGGGATCTGCAGCGAACCGCGCTCGAGCATGTCCTCGATGGTCTCGAAGGCCATGTACGGGTTGATCGCGGCGGCACCGAAGCCCACCAGCATCGCCATGTGGTGCACCTCGCGGGCGTCACCGGCCTCGACGACCAGGCCGACCATGGTGCGGGTGCGCTCGCGCACCAGGTGGTGGTGCACCGAGGAGGTGAGCAGCAGCGACGGGATCGGCGCCAGCTTCTCGTTGGACTCACGGTCGGACAGCACGATGATCCGCGCGCCGCCGTCGATGGCGGCCGAGACCTGGGTGTTGATGGCGGTCAGCGCCTTGCGCATGCCCTCACCACCCTCGGCGACCGGGTACAGACCACGCACGACCACCGAACGCAGGCCGGGGTGGCTGCCGTCGTCGTTGATGTGGACCAGCTTGGCCAGCTCGTCGTTGTCCAGGATCGGCTGCTCGAGCGCGATCTGCTTGCAGGACTCCGGGCCCGGGTGCAGCAGGTCGGCCTCGGGGCCGATGTTGCGCTTGAGGCTGGTGACGACCTTCTCGCGGATGGCGTCCAGCGGCGGGTTGGTGACCTGCGCGAACAGCTGCGAGAAGTAGTCGAACAGCAGGCGCGACCGGTTCGACAGCACCGCGATCGGGGTGTCGGTACCCATCGAGCCCAGTGCCTCGCCGCCGGTCTTGGCCATCGGCGTGATCAGCAGGTTCAGGTCCTCGGTGGTGTATCCGAAGATCTGCTGACGGATCAGCACGCGGTCGTGCGACATGTGCACGTGCGGGCGGTCGGGCAGGTCGGCCAGGCGGCTGACGCCCTCATCGAGCCACTGCTGGTACGGCTGCGCCGCGGCCAGCTCGCCCTTGATCTCGGCGTCGGTGAGGATGCGGCCCTGCTCGGTGTCGACCAGGAACATCTTGCCCGGCTGCAGGCGGATCTTCTGGACAACGGTGGCGGGGTCGATGTCGAGCACGCCGACCTCCGACGCCAGCACGACCAGGCCGTCCTCGGTGACCCAGATGCGACCGGGGCGCAGGCCGTTGCGGTCGAGCACGGCGCCGATCTTGGTGCCGTCGGAGAAGCAGACGGCGGCCGGGCCGTCCCAGGGCTCCATCAGCATGGAGTGGTACTCGTAGAACGCCCGCAGCTGCGGGTCCATGTTCTCGTTGCGTTCCCAGGCCTCGGGAATCATCATCATGACGGCGTGGTGCAGGTCGCGACCGCCCAGGTGCAGCAGCTCGAGCACCTCGTCGAAGCGGGCCGTGTCACTGGCACCCGGCGTGCAGACGGGGAAGATCTTCTCCAGGCGGTTCTTGCCCGCCTCGTCCTTGCCGAACACGTCCGAACGCAGCAGCGCCTCACGCGCGCGCATCCAGTTCTCGTTACCGGTGACGGTGTTGATCTCACCGTTGTGGGCGACCCGGCGGAACGGGTGCGCCAGCGGCCACGAGGGGAAGGTGTTGGTGGAGAAGCGCGAGTGCACGATGCCGATGGCCGACTCGACGCGCTCGTCCTGCAGGTCCAGGTAGAACGCGCGCAGCTGCGGCGTGGTGAACATGCCCTTGTAGATGAAGGTCTCGCCGGACAGGCTCGGGAAGTACACCGACTCCTTGCCGACCGCGCCCTCGCCCGAACCGGACTTGCCCAGCTCGTGCTCGATCCGCTTGCGGATCACGTAGGCGCGACGCTCCAGGTCCATGCCGGAGAGCTGCTCGGCGGAGTTCTTCGGCGAGCCGATGAAGATCTGCCGGAAGGTGGGCATGGCGTCGCGCGCCAGCGCGCCCAGCGAGGACTCCTCGATCGGCACCTCGCGCCAGCCGAGCACGGCCAGGCCCTCTTCGACGACGATCTTCTCGACGCCGTAGGCGGCACGCGCGGCCTCGCGGCGGGCCTGCGGCAGGAAGGCGATACCCGAGGCGTAGGAGCCGACCGGGGGCAGCTCGAAGTCGACCACAGCGCGGAAGAACTTGTCCGGGAGCTGGATCAGGATGCCCGCGCCGTCACCGGAGTTCGGCTCTGCGCCCGCGGCACCGCGGTGCTCCAGGTTCAGCAGTGCCGTGATGGCCTTGTCGACGATGTCGCGACTGCGTCGTCCGTGCATGTCGGCGACGAACGCGACGCCGCAGGCGTCGTGCTCGAATGCCGGATCGTAGAGCCCGGTGACACCGGGTGACCTGTGGCCAGGAAGTTGCGTCATGCCTCTGCCTTCAAGAAAGTCGGCTGTCGATGAATCGGCCGCCCGTGGGATTGGGCCCTATCGTCGTTTCGCCTCCGTCAAGACTGCGTCCGTACGATCCGAAACCAGCTACGGTGATGGTTTGCGGCGTGCAGTCACGTCTCCAGTTGTCCACCCGCTTCGTTGACGTAGTGGGTGCTCAGAGGTAACGGAACGTTGACACGTTCCTCACCTCCGCGCGGGTTTCACCCGCTACTGTTGGCCCGGTTTCACCGGACCCCGAACAGGTGGTTGTGCCGAACAGGGGTGTGTTCGGCGTAAGAGCAAACGATAAGTCAGACCGTGAGCCCAACCAACTAAGGTTGTGCTAATAACCTTGTCTAGCTGGGGTTTGTAACGGCAGCTTGCTTCGTCGCGCGCGTCGTCCAGTGTAAAGCAGAGCGGGTGCTGGATCGATCCCGGACAACCCGTGCCGACCTGCGCGAACACCGTGGGCGAGCAAGCCCGCTCCAGCCTCCGGCACCTGGCCGAAAGCTGAACTCACCTGCACCGCAGCAGATTTCCCCGTACCCGCGGCGGCCAAACCTGGGACCTCCGCTAACCGGGGTAGGTCACGGTGAGATATATCCGACAGCGGCCGCGACATGCAGGGCAGTCATCCAACCGTTCGGTCTGTATTTCGCGAATGTGCCACAGCACACTCCTGGCTACCGTTCGCGGAGTGGCGTTCGCCACATCGGCATCGAATAAGACCGTCCAGTATGGCTCGCCAGGGCCGACACGCCGAGGTGGGCGGGCCCGCGGGATGCCGACGCGACGTATCAAGTGTCCAGTTGTGAGGCTGACCACAAACAGCCCGTCGTCGCTCGGTGTGGCGCCGGTCGGCCTGTCACGCTGACACAACGAATCCATGACAGTTTCGCCATGCCATGTGGAGCGCACGACCCGGGGAGAACCTATGACCGGCACACTCACCTGGCTCGGCGGAGGCCTCGCCTCGCCGCGGCGCGGCACGCCGGATACCGGCGCGGAGCAGGCCGTCAGCCAGGAACAAGCGGGATATGCCGTCACCGGAGCCGCGGTGGCGTTGTTCGGCGCGGTCACCGGGCTCGTGCTGGTGGCGGCGCTGAGCGCGGCCGAGGGGATCGGCTGGCCGGTGATCGTGGTGGTCGCGCTGCTGGGCGTTGCCGGGGCGCTGGCCCTCGGCCGGGCGCTGGCGAGCACGCCGTTGGCCTGGCGCATCTCCGCGGACGAACCGGCCGCGAGCACCGACCGGCGGGCGACCGCGACCAGGATCGGCGTCGGGGTGGCCGCGGGCGTGCTGGTCGCCGAACTCGCCTCGACCGTGCTGCTCGGCGGGACCGTCGACCGGGAGCTGGACGTCCGCGCGCAGGACAGTGCCGAACAGGCGCCGGTGGTGGTCGCCGCGCGCGGCGAGCTGGACCGGGCCACCGCCGAACGCGCCGCGCTGGACGCGACCATCGCCAAGGCCCAGGCCGATATCGACACCGCGCTGGTCATCGCGCGCTGCGAGTACAACCCCACCCCGGAATGCCCGCAGACCCGGATCACCGGCGTGCCCGGTCGCGGCCCGGAATCGCAGACCGCCAACGACATGCTCGACGACGCCCGCAAGCAGCTCACCGCCGCCCAGGCCCGCACCGAGACACTCGACGCGGCCGTGCGCACCGAGACCGCCGACCTCGCCGCGGCCCGCACCCTGGCCTTCGCCGACGCCGACCGCGGCCTCGGGGCGCGCTGGCTGGCCATGAACAGCTACACCACCGGTCATCCGGGCGCCGCCGCGCTGCGCCTGCTGATGCTGGCGATCGGCGTGCTGCTGGCCCTGCTGCCGCTGCTGCTGCGCTGGTGGCGCGGGGAGACGGCGCTGGACCGCCGCCTCGGCGCCGCCGAGATCGCCGACCGGGCCGAGCGCGCGGCCGACGCCGCCATCGCGGTGCAGCGCGCCGAGGTCCGCACCGAGACGGCCGCGCTGCGCGCCGAGCACGAGCTCACCAGCGCGCGCCTGGCCATCGAGGCCGATACCGTGATCGATCGAGAACGTCAGCGCACCAGGATCATCGCCGCGATCGGCGGTTTCGAGCTCGGGTACGCCGAGCCGCATCGAAAGGACGACTCCGTGGCTCTGGAGCCGAACGTGACACCGCAGCAGCTGCCCGCCGGGTACCTCCCGAACGCGCTGCCGCAGGCGAACGCACCGCAAGCGGGCGCGCTGGTGCCCGTGCAGCAGCCGGTGAGCGCGCCCGCCGCGCCCGCGCAGGCACCGGCCGGGGGTGGTGGGCTGGAGCTGCCGATCATCGGCACGGTGCCGTTCACCGATACCGCCGCGCGCTGGATCCGGCCGCTGGTGCCCTCGTTCGTGGCCAGCGCCATCGACTCGGCGACGCACCCGCTGCGGACCGCGCGACAGGCATTCGAGGAGGTCGAGGAGGTCACCTTCACGCTGCGCCGCACCCGCAAGGTCACCGTCGACAGCCAGGATTCGCAGGCGCCGCAGCAGCCGCAGATGATGGCGCCCGCCGGGTACCAGCTGCCCGGTCAGCCGGTGCAGGGTTACCTGCCGCCCGGCTACCCGCAGCAAGCCGCGCCGCAGTACGCCCAGCACAACCCGTACGCCCAGCAGATCGCCTCGACCGTCGTCGACGCGCCCTCGACCCGGTTCCATCCGGACCCACGCCAGTACCCGGCCGCGCCGAGCTACCCGGCGCTGCCCGCGAGCCAGGGCACCGGGCTGCCCGCGGCGGAGGGACAGGGAGAGATCGCCGGACGTGGGATCGACGAGCTGCCCGGTGGCGGTCGGCGTCAGTTGCCGCCTGCCCGCTGACCGGCAGATCTCCTGGCGTGCCACGCGAAGTCGCTCCGTGGGCGCCGGAAATTCAGTGAACACCTGTGCTCCGAACTCGCCGGGTGTCGCATCGCACTCCCACCCCGGCCCGCGCTGCCCGGAAACAGCGCGCTGACTGGTCATATAGCGACCCCTCGGCATCAGTGACCTGAACTACACAGCACCGGGCACGCCGTGGTCCGGTTTACAGTGCGTGAGTGACGCACAGCGACGGACCGAAGGGCGGGGCGCGCACCGCGCCATGGGGCTCGCCGCTGCTCGGACCGGTCGAGGAGAAATCGTCCATCCGACGGGTGCGGGTGCAGCTGCTGCTCACCGTGCCGCTGCTGGTCGCCAATCTGATCGGCATCGCGATGATCGTGGTGCTGGCCGGGTTCGTGCTGCCCGGGCCGACCGTGTTCACCTGGGACCTGCTGCTCATCAACGCGGTGTTCACGCCGCTGTGCGCGGTGCTCGCGCTGGTGATCGGCACCGTCTGGGGGACGGTGGCCGGGCTGCGCACCATGCGCTGGGCCACTGATCCCGACCGCGTGCCGACTCCCGCCGAACAGCGCGTCACCGTGTCGGCGCCGCGCTGGATGGTGCTGCAGCAAGCCGTGCTGTGGACGTTGGCGCTGGTCACGCTGACGATCGTCTACGGGATCGCCGATCCCGCGCTCATCCCCAAGGTCGCGCTGTCGATCGGGTCGGCCGGGATCGTGGTGTGCGCCAACAGCTACCTGATCGTCGAATTCGCCCTGCGCCCGGTGACCGCGCGCGTGCTGCAGGCCGACCCGCACCGCCGCCGCGGTATCGGCGTTTTCGGCCGGACCATGCTGTCCTGGCTGGTCGGGGTGGGGATTCCGGTGGCGCTGTCGATGGTGGTCGCGGTGTGGGCGCTGGCCGACCCGGCCGTCAGCAAGGCCCGGCTGGCGGTGTGCGTACTCAGCCTCGGCGGCTCGGCGCTGCTGTTCGGGATGCTGCTGATGGCGCAGGTGGTCGCCGCGACGGTGGCGCCGATCAAGGGCGTGCGCCAGGCGCTGCGCCGGGTGGAGGACGGCGATCTCGACACCGAGATCCCCCTCTACGACGGCACCGAACTCGGCGACCTGCAGAGCGGGTTCAACCGCATGGTGCACGGCCTGCGCGAGCGCGCCATGATCGAGGACCTGTTCGGCAAACACGTCGGCCACGATGTCGCCATGGCCGCCATCGCCTCCCAGCCCGTGCTCGGCGGCACCGAGACCGAGGCCGCCGCCCTGTTCATCGACATCATCGGCTCCACCACCATGGCCGCCACCCGCCCCGCCCCCGAGATCGTCGGCATCCTCAACCGCTTCTTCGACATCGTCGTCGACGAGGTGGAACGCCACGGCGGCCTGCTCAACAAGTTCGAGGGCGACGCCGCCCTCGCCGTCTTCGGCACCCCCGCCCCCCTCGACGACCTCGCCGGTGCCGCCCTGTCCTGCGGCCGCGCCATCCAGCGCCGCCTACGCGCCGCCTCCGACCTCGACGCGGGCATCGGCGTCGCCGCGGGCCGCGTCGTCGCAGGCAACGTGGGCACCCACAACCGCTACGAATTCACCGTCATCGGCGACGCCGTCAACGAAGCCGCCCGCCTCTGCGAACTCTCCAAGAACTACGAACAACGCCTCCTCAGCTCCGCCACCACCCTCGCCACCGCCACCCCGACCGAATCCGCCCACTGGACCCTCGGCGACACCGTCACCCTCCGAGGCCGCCTGAACCCCACCCACCTCGCCCTGCCCACAACCACCACCTAACCCAGTCCCACCTGAACCAGCACCGCCCAGACCGCACCCACCAAGCCCCAGTCCGCCACCTCCCGCACTCCCAGCCACACCCTGCGCCTGAAGTGCGCCATCTCCCGCACTCCCAGCCACACCACACACCCGAAGTGCGCCACCTCCCGCACTCCCAGCCACACCCTGCGCCTGAAGTGCGCCACCTCCCGCACTCCCAGCCCCGCACATCCCGACCTCGAGGAGGGATCCGCCGCGCAGCGGCGGGTCGCGGCCGGGTCGCCGGTCAGCGCTCGAAGCGCATGCGCCGCAGGCGCGAGTCTCGAGCGCTGACCGGCGGCCCCCCAGGGGCCGCGACCTCGAGCGCGCCAGCGCTCCAAAAACACAGCTAGACTGCTCGCCGTGCGTTCCACCGTCGATGCGGTCGGCGCCGACGGGGGCGTCGATCCGGTACGGCCGCCGACGGTTCCGATCCGGCCCCTGGCTTTCCGCGAACTGCTCGACGAGCCGTTCGCCCTGATCCAGGCCCAGTTGCGCCCGCTGGCTGTGCTCGGTGGGAGTGCGCTGGTGCTGGCGGTGCTCGCCGTGCTCGGGTTCACCGGGCTGGTATCGCATCTGACCGGGGGCACGAAGCTGGGGACAATGTGGGCATTGCTGCTGGCGACGCTCGGGTGTGGGTGGCTGGTGCGGCTGGTGCTGCGCGGGACGACCGTCGCCCTGGCGCTGGCCGATTTCCGGGGCGCGCGGTTCGGGCTGCGCGCGGCTCTGCGCACCGCGAGCGATCATCTCGGTCCGCTGCTGCTGGCCCAGCTGATGTTCGCGCTGTTCGGGGTGGGGATTCTGGTGGTGGGCAGTCTGCTGATCGTCACCTATCCGCTGGCGGTGCTGTGGCTGTCCTATGTGCGGGCGGGGCGGTTCGCTGTCGAGCCCGCGATCATCGGTGAGCACGCGGGCTACGGGGTGGCCGTGGCCCGTTCCAAGGAGCTCACCCAGGGCGCGGAGTGGCGTCTCGCCGGGCTGTGGCTGTTACAGCGGGTGCTGTTCGCGGTACTCGCGGTGCCCGCCTTCGGTATTCCGTCCTTCCTGTCCGACTTCTCCGGCACGCACCGCTGGGCCTTCTTCACCCTGCTGGTGAGCGGATGGCTGCTGGTGGTGGTCGTGGCGGAGATCGTCGAGTCGGCCAGCCGCGCAGTCTGCTATATCGACCGCCGCTGCGTGCGTGAAGGTCTCGACATCAAGATCCCGGGTGCACCCGGATGAGCGACCAAGAGTTCGGCCCAGCGCCGCAGCACGATTCGGCAACCGGCCAGTCCCCCTCGCCGACCGAACCGGCGCACGTCGGCCCGCCTCCCCCACCCCGCCTCGGCGCCGCCGCCGACCACCGCGCCGCCGCCGAACAGGCAGCGAACCGCCGCGATTACGACAGCGCCCTGCGCGAACGCTTCCGCGCCGTCCTGCGCGCCCTCGAACAGGGCGGCACCCTGCCCGTGCGCCGCTCGCGCACCGCGCAGGAAACCGCCGACGACGCCACCACCGCGCTCCCGCTGGAGCACGCCACCGAACTACACCCGGCGGCACGCAGTTTCGACGAGGTCGTCTACGGCGGCCGCGCCGCCACCGAGGACGAATACCGCCGCCTCGAATACGCCGACCGCTACTCCCAGGGCGCCCCACCCCCGGCACCCGAGCCGGTCGAACTCGAGATCACCGAGCGAGAAGCAAAGCAGCGCAAACAACTTCCCCCGCTGCCCGACCTGCTACGCAACCCGAAGTTCTGGGCCGCGATCGCGGCGGGGCTGGCGATCGCCCTGCTGCTCTACGCCACCCTGCAATCCTGTGGCGCGCCCACCGCGCCGACCCCACCCACCCCCGTCATCCCGCCGGATCTGCCGCCACCTCCCGATACCCCCGACCCGCCCAGCGACTTCGACCCCGATTTCGGCGCGGGCAAGGACTCGATCTTCAGCTCGCTACCCGGCTGGCTCGCCTTCGGCGGACTCCAGTTCCTGTTGGCCTTCCTCGCCGTGATCGCCTGGCGCGCCCGCCGTCGCGGCGCGCTGGTCGGCGAACCGCGCCCGGTCGAGGTCCCGGCCAACGAACTGCTCGCCGGGCAGGCGGGGCTGTACCGCCGCTCCGGCGATGTCGCCCATGTCGCGGGAATCCTGCGCGCGGCCACCCTGCGCCGCATCCGCCCGCGCCTGGGCGACCCCACCGACGACCAGCTGGTCCACACCGCCGCCGCGCGCCTTGGCATCCCCGCCCAGCAGCTCGGCACCGTCCTGTTCGGCGACGTGCCGGACGAGGACACCCTCTATCACGTTGCCGCACACCTCGAATGGATCGAGACGGAGCTCGCATGACCGACAACACTGTCCTGCAGAAATCGCCGAGCGCGGCGGAAGCCGGTGCGGCACTGGCCGCTTTGCGTACCGAGATCGGTAAGGCCGTGGTCGGCAACGACCAGGCCGTGCTGTATCTGGTGCTCGCGCTGCTGTGTCGCGGCCACGTTCTGCTGGAAGGTGTTCCGGGCGTGGCGAAGACGCTGCTGGTACGCGCGCTGGCGACTTCGCTGGATCTCGAGCACGCGCGGGTGCAGTTCACGCCAGACCTGATGCCCGGTGACGTCACCGGCTCGCAGATCTACGACCCGCACTCCGCGGAATTCACCTTCCGGCGCGGCCCGGTGTTCACCAATCTGCTGCTGGCCGACGAGATCAACCGCACGCCACCGAAAACCCAGTCCTCGCTGCTGGAATCCATGGAGGAGCGCCAGGTCTCGGTCGACGGACAGCCACGGCCGCTGCCCGATCCGTTCGTGGTGATCGCCACCCAGAACCCGATCGAGCAGGAGGGCACCTATCCGCTGCCCGAGGCGCAGCTGGACCGCTTCCTGTTCAAGGTCGACATCCGCCTGCCCGAACGCGACGACGAATTCCGCATCCTGCAGCGGCACGCGAACGGTTTCGACCCGCGCGATCTCGGCGCGGCGGGCCTGCGCCCGGTGGCCGGGCCCGCGCACATCGCCGCCGCCCGCGCCGCCGTCGCCGAGGTGACGGTGAGCCCGGAAGTGCTGGCCTACATCGTGGATCTGTGCCGGGCCACCCGCTCCTCCCCCGCCGTCGCGCACGGCGCCTCCACCCGTGGCGCGACCGCGCTGCTGGCCGCCGCGCGCGCCTTCGCCTGGCTCAACGGCCGCGCCTACGTGACCCCCGACGATGTGAAGACGGTGGCCGTGCCGGTGCTGCGGCACCGCCTGCAGTTGCGGCCGGAGGCCGAGCTGGACGGGGTCAGCAGCGAGGGTGTGCTCTCCTCGCTGCTGGTCTCGGTGCCGGTGCCGGTGTAGCGACGTGGTCGTCACGGGACGGTTCGCGCTGCTCGCCACGGCCGCGGCGGCGCTGGTGATGTTCGCGGTGCCGTCGGGCTGGGGTGTGCTCGGCGCGTGCCTGCTGCTGGGCACGCTGCTGCTCGTCGATGTGGGTCTGGCGGGCCGCGCGGAGGCGCTCACCCTCACCCGCGATCCGCTCACGATCGTGCGGCTCGGACGCGGCACCGAGGTGGAACTGGTGGTCACCAACACCGGCACGTCCACCGTGCGCGGCATGCTGTGGGATTCCTGGCCGGACAGCGCGCGCCCCGACCTGGGCACCCATCATCTCGACCTGGCCCCGCGCACCCGAATCCGCCTGCGCACCAGCCTGACTCCGATCTATCGCGGTGATCGCGCCGCGGGCCCGGTGACCTTGCGCCTGCTCGGCCCGCTCGGGCTGGCCGGACGGCAGCGCCGGGTCGATGTACCCGCGCGGGTGCGGGCGCTGCCCGCGTTCCGCAGCGAGCGGCTGCTGCGCTCGAAGGTCAAGCGGCTGCACCATCTCGAGGGCCGCAATGTGGCCAATACCCGGGGGCAGGGCACCGAATTCGATTCCTTCCGCGAGTACGTGGCGGGCGACGACGTGCGCAGCATCGACTGGCGCGCGACTGCCCGCGCCACCGACGTGCTGGTCCGCACCTGGCGCCCGGAACGCAACCGGCACGTGCTGATGGTGCTCGACACCGGCCGCGCGGCCGCCGGACGGGTCGGCGCGGGCACCCGGCTGGACGCCTCGATCGAGGCGGCGCTGCTGCTGGGTGGGCTGGCCGCGGCGGCGGGCGACACCGTCGACCTGCTGGCCTACGACCGCGCGGTGCGCGCCGAGGTGCGCGGTGTGGCCGGTCATCAACTGCCACTGAGACTTATGCACACCCTCGCCGGGGTGACCCCACGGCTTGTGGATACCGATACCGGCGGCCTGGTGCGCACGGTGATCTCCCGGGTGCGCAAGCGGGCGCTGATCGTCTGGTTCACCGGTCTGGACGGGCCGACCGTCACCGAACACCTGCTGCCCGCGCTGCCGACACTCACCCGGCGGCACCGGGTGTTGATCGTGTCGGTCACCGACCCGGAGATCGCCGCGGCCGCCCGGGATCGTGGAACAGCGGAGGCTGTGTACAAAGCGGCCGCCGCCGAAACGGTGCTGGCGGAAAGGGCCGTTGTGCAGGAGTCCTTGCGCCGTCGCGGGGTGGCCGTGGTGACCGCGTCACCGGATCGACTGGCCGAAGCGCTAGCCGACGAGTACCTGGAACTCAAGCAATCCGGCTCCCTGTGAATGGTGGACAACCCGAGTTGTCCACCGCCACTCACAGTTCATCCACCGGTTCACCAACAGGTTGTCCACAGGGATGACTTATCCACAGGCTCAGCCGCGCGAAAGTTGTTGGCGCCGAGCCAGAACCGCGCCGAGCACGTGATACGGGGGATAACCCGCGGGCGGCGCGCACCGCATCGCCCGGCAGACCGCCTCGACCAGCGCTGTCCCCAGGTGGTGCTGGGCGGGCGGGGTGAGGGTGGTGAGCCGGGTCAGGTACTGGCGCATGGCCGCCGCCAGCTCGTCGGAGACGGCGGCGGGATCGAGCTGGGTGGCCCAGCCGGTGAGCCAGGGCGGGGCGGCCGCGAGCGCGGGACGCGGCATGGCCTGGCGGGTGTGCACAACCACCGTGCCCGCGAGTACGTCACCCACGCGCCTGCCCTGCGCCGAGCACAGCGAGGTGATCACCGCGACGGCACCGAACGCGCCGAGCATCCAGAAATCCACCATCGCCCCGGCCAGACCGCGGGTGAGCGCGTGCCGGAAGTCGACCGGGCCCGCGTCGGCACGCACCACCCGCAGCCCGAAGGCGGCCTTGCCCAGTGAACGCCCGCGCGAGACGGTCTCGCTGCACACCGGATAGCCCACCAGCACCGTCACGATGGTGACCACGCCGAGTACCGCGAACCAGGCCGAGTCGGCGTCGGCGGCCGTGAGCACGATGATGCCCACGTAGGCGATCGAGATCGCCAGGAACACCTGCAGCGTGAGATCGATCAGGAAGGCGCCCGCGCGGCTGGGGATACGAGCCAGCGGCAGGTCAAGCGCCACCGCTTCGCCGGTGGTGAATTCGGCCATGTGGCTAGCATTCCCGATATGGACACCGATGCCTACAGCTGGGCGCATCAACGATCGTGGCATCGGCTCGATCAGCTGGTCCGCCAGCGCAAGCTCACCGGCGCCGAGGCCGACGAACTGGTCCGCCTCTACCGCGCGACGTCCCAGCAGCTGGCCCGGGTGCAGGGCCACCATCCCGATCCGGACCTGGTGGCCGGGCTCAGCGGGCTGCTCGCCCGGGCCCGCGGCCGGGTGCTCGCGGCGCGTTCCCAGCCCTGGCGCGAGGTGGGCCGGTTCTTCACCAGGCACTTTCCCGCGGCTGTGTACAGAGCGTGGCCGTGGTGGGTGGGGACAACTGTCGTTTTCCTGGCGGTGGCCGCCGTGATCGCGGTGCTTGTGGACAACTCCGCGGCCGCCCGCTCGGCCCTGGGGATTCCCGAGGGCGACCTCTCGAGCATCACCGGACCTGGGGGTTCGTTCGAGACCTACTACTCCGAGCACCCCAACGACGCCTTCGCCGCACAGGTGTGGACCCACAATTCCTGGGTCTCGGCCATCGCCCTGTTCACCGGCGTGCTGATCCTCCCGGCTGTGTACGCGATGTTCATGAACGCGCTGAATCTGGGGATAACCGGTGGATTGATGGCCGACGCGGGCCGCCTCGACTCCTTCTTCGGCTTCATCCTCCCGCACGGCACCCTCGAGCTCACCGCGCTGTTCGTCGCGGGCGGGGTGGGGCTGAAGCTGGGCTGGACGCTGGTGGACCCCGGACGGCGTAGCCGGGCCGCCGCGATGGCCCGCCAGGGCCGCGCCACGGCGACGGTGGCGCTCGGGCTGGTGGTGGTGCTGCTGGTGTGCGGCCTGCTGGAGGGCTTCGTGACGCCCAGTGGGCTGCCCGCGCCGGTGCGCATCGCCTTCGGGTTCACCGCCGAGGCGCTGTTCCTGTGCTACGTCTTCGGGATCGGCAGGCGGGTGGCCGAGGAACAGGACGCGCTCGCCGCCGCGCCTGCCGCGCTGCCGGACCCGGCACAGCGGTGGCTGGCACCTGTGGACAACGCCCTGGAACGGGCCTGAACTCGCATCTGTACGTGCATTTGCGCGGCAGGCAACTCCGAGCACACCGGAGGCGGGACAGCGCCGGACAATCGGCAGCTACGCGAGGTAACGAGAAGGTGTCGAACTCCCCCATTTGAGTTCCGCTGGCCGCAGCGAGTCGAGCTCAGCTGCGGCCAGCGTTGCCGTTAACTGTACACAATCGTTATGCCCATGCAACCCCCAACGCGCAGGTCCGGCGTAAGAATTGCGAAGCGGCAAACATGTGTGGAGGCAGCGATTTCCACACCCGCAGCAAACTTCCGGCGGCACCCGGATCGAGGCGCGCGCCACACCAGAAATTCATCTTCCGCAAACCTTGGACAACCCGTCGGGCATCGATCGTTGCCGCGTCATCGGATTGTTCGCACCGGTTGCCCGGATCACATCCGCGTCGGGCGCATAGCCCATCACCTGCGGATTCGTCCATGGATTTTCGGTTTGCCGAGATCGGAACGCGATAAAAGAAACCTCAAGTTGGTTTACAACGCTGCAAACATGACCTGCGCACAGCAATCCGGCTCGAACACCTTCCCAGGGGTCGATAACCGGTCGGATGACCGGTTGCGAACGGTCCGCCGAACGGCGTGAAATCGCCCGGGGAACGCCCGGGAACCACCCCGTCGGAAGCACTGTGATCTTCGCCTCACCAGCGCGAATCCAGGGTCCTGGCGCCCCCTACGATGGGCGGATGACCGGGGTCAAGGATCGCCTGCTCGCCACCATCGCCGACCAGCTCGGTAATCCGCACGGCCTGCTCGGCAAGGGGGTGGCCTTCGTCCTCAACCGGGGGAACAAGCGCGCCATCGCCGCCGCCGTCGAAGCGGCCGCCCCACGTCCCGGCGCGAGCGTCGCCGATATCGGCTTCGGCGGCGGGGTCGGCCTCGGCCTGCTGCTCGAGCGGGTGGGCGACGAGGGCACCGTGCACGGCATCGAGCCCTCCCCCGACATGCTCGCCCGCGCCCGCGCCCGCTTCGCCATGGAATCGGCGGCGGGCAGGCTCGTACTCACCGACGGCTCGCTCACCGCGCTTGGCCTGCCCGAGGCGAGCCTCGACGCGGCCATCACCACCAATACCGTCT
The DNA here is from genome assembly GCF_037034205.1 of Nocardia sp. SSK8. NCBI lineage: Bacteria > Bacillati > Actinomycetota > Actinomycetes > Mycobacteriales > Nocardiaceae > Nocardia > Nocardia sp. SSK8. The sequence continues at coordinate 121,465 of NZ_JBAGKD010000006.1, read as the reverse complement.
ACTTCCTCGACGATCTGCCCGCCGCCGGTGCCGAACTCGCGCGGGTGCTGCGTCCGGGCGCGACGGCCGTGGTCGGCATCGGCGATCCCGAGGCGATGGCCAAGATGCCGTTCACCGCTTATGGATTCCGGCTGCGCCCGGTCGACGAGGTGGTCGCCGCGCTCACCGCGGCCGGACTCACCGTCGAGCAGCACACCCTGGCGAATCCGCCCATCCCGCATCACCTGCTGATCGCCCGCAAGTCCTGATCGATACCGTCCGCGGCGGGCGTGCTCAGCGCTGTCGAAAGCCTTGACCGACCGGTCGGTCATACGTACCGTCGGTACATGGAGATCCACACCGCGCACCGACGGCGCACCTCATGAACGCCATCCATACGGTCTCGACCGCCTATGGCGAGGTGGCCGTGCACCTCAGCGGCCGGGCGCCCGGCGACGCACCGGGACTGCTTCTGCTGCATGCCAATCCGGGCGATCATCGCGATTTCGACTCGATCATCGAGGAACTGGGCCGGGACTGGGCGATCGCGGCGGTGGACTGGCCCGGCTACGGCGCGTCGACGGTCACCGAGATCGACGCGCTCGGCGTGGAGTCCCTCGGCGAGATCGCCGAGCAGGTCGTGGATTCGTTGAATACCAAAGGTTTCCGTTCTTTCACAGTGATAGGTAACAGCGTCGGCGGGTACGCGGCGGTGCGGCTGGCCGAGCGCGCCGGTGCGCGGATCTCCGGTGTGGTGCTCGTGCAGCCCGCGGGATTCGCGCCGTGGAACCCGTTGACCAGAGCCATGTTCCGGATGATGGCGGCACCGGGGGTGGCACGGCGGGCGGTGGTCCCGTGCGCGCGGATGTATCTGGGTTCCGCGCGCAACGTTGGGGTGCGCCCGATTCTCGAACGGGCGCGGGAGGTCTCGCGCGATCCGGTGCGGCTGGCGGTCTATCGGCGATTGTGGCGCAGCCTCGACGACCCGCGCGTCGACCTGTCCGCCGGACCGGCGCTGCCGGACCTGCCCACGCTGGTGGTCTGGGGCAGCCGCGATCCGATCAATCCGTGGCTGCTCAGCAGGCGCGGGGTGCGGCGCGCGCTGCCGAAGGCCGAGGTGGCCGTGCTGGCCACCCGCCACGAGCCCTTCGCCGAGGCACCCGCGCTGTTCCTGGACACCGTGCGCGAATTCCTGTCCGCCCGCGCGGAGCTGAGTTCATGAGGGACGGCGGACCCGGGCGGCGCGCGCTGCTTGACGCGGGCAGGCAGCTACTGGCCACCGCGAATCTGGGGAAGCTGTCGGTCAACGCGATCACCGCCGAGGCGGGAATGGCCAAGGGCAGCTTCTATCAGCACTGGCCCAGCCGCGAGGACTATCTGCTCGCCCTGCACACCGCCTTCCACGACGACCTCACCGCGCGGGTCGAGACCGCGATCGCCGAGCTGGCACCAGGAGAAGAACGGCTCACGGTCGTCGTCGCCACCTACCTGGACGGCTGCCTGGCCGAACCGGCGACGAAGGGTCTGCTCGTGCAGGCGCGCACCGACGCGGGCCTGCAGGGCGCGGTCTCGGCCCGCAACGCCACCGCCGCCGAGCTGCTGCGCACCGACCTGGCCGCCCTTGGCTGGTCCGACCCGCACCCGGTGGCTGTCCTGCTGGTCGCCGCGATCGCGGAAACGGCCCTGCTGGAACTCGACGCCGCCGCCCCCCGGCCGGATCTGCGCGCGGCCCTGCTGCGCCTGGTACGCCGCTGACCCCGGAAACGACAAGAGGCCCGATCCGAAGGGATCGAGCCTCTTGTCTTTGTGGGCAGTTTGCGAAACCCGCTGACCTCTAGAAATGCTGGCTCCTAACACGCTGTTGCCCATGCATCCGATGGTCGTTGCCCATGGAATCGAGATCTTGAATCGGTGCGACGGTCCCGCGCAGCCCAATCATGTCGATCCTGCGGCGACAACCGCATCATGCAGTCGGAAGCGCAGATCGCCCACAGCACGACCGATCAGACCAGCAGACTTGGGCGGTCAGGAGTTGTTGTGCAGTTAGTCCATGGGCTTGACCAGGATCGTCACGCTCGGATCCACGTCAGGAGCCCACACAAGGGTCGGCAGGTCAGCGCCAGTTAGCCCCGCGAGTTCGAGAGCGGATCGCCCGGACAAGTGGGAGGAGTTGATCGACTGGCCGTTGGTGATGGAGGCATAGAACTGAGCGGCATAGTTGATCGCATCGCCGTCCTCGATCTCGTCAGCCATGCCAATCGCGAACGGCACGACCTCGGCGACGAGATCATCGATCTGAGCTGCGGAATTACACGAGTTCAACATCACCAGCAGCGGCGGGGTATCGGTCGCCTGGATCGCGCGGACAAACGCCCCAGCGGTGACGTCCGTGCCCGAATTGAGCTCGTCGGTGTCCTGTTCGAACACCAGGAAATCATCATCGCTGTGACCGGAGAAGTGAACCACGTGAGGTCGGAACCTACCGATCCCGTCGAGCAGGTCCGCCGGCGTCGCCGCAGGGCGAACGTCGAACTCGATCTGATCGCGATGAAGAGCTGACTCGACAGCCGCGCGAATCCGCTTCTGCTCGCGGCCCACGCGAAGATCACCCTCACCTGCTGCCCCGAGGATGAGCACGCGCAGCTTTTCGGGCTTCGGCGTCGGCAGCCGGCGAAGCACGCGGTCGACCGCGGATTCGGTATTCGCGATCCGGGATTCGAGTTCGGCCTGTTGGCCGGCTGCGAGCCGCTGAGCACGCTGCTCGTCTCGCTTGCGCTTGAGTTCGGCAGCGTCGGCTTCGGACTTCTCTGCTTTGGCGAGCTTGCCCTGTAGATCAGCCTCACTCTTGGCATAGTTGCTGGCCCGCTCCTGCCACCTACCAGCTTCCTTTCCGGCGGTCTCGGCTTCTTTGTCCTTGCGCTCAGCCTCGCGGAGCTTGCTCTTAGCGATCGACTCGCTCTTGGTCTTCGAGGCCGCCAGTCGAACCGCTGCGGCTTCGCCGCGCTTCTTCGACTCCTTGGTCCTGAACTCACCGGCCTTCTTCTCAGCGTCGACGCGCTGCTTGCGCTTGGTGGTCAGCTGGTTTCGATACTGGTTCGCGCTCACTGAACGGCTCCTCGCCCCATGATGTCTCGCCCGGCAATCTCCGAGCGGCGCCAGAATACGGCGGGGCACCGACATGCATTGGGCCTAACAGGAGCCCATGATTCCGGACTCGTTCGTCACGATGCATCGGTCAAATCTTCGTCTCGCTAACAATTCGCAACCGCCACGACGATTCAGTGGTCGGATTCATCGGTAGGTCGTTCACTCAATCTTGCTTCAGTGCTTGGTGAGAGCATCGATCGATGGAACCCGCCACAGGCGCGGCCCAAGGCCCCGCAGGTGCTGTTGTACCGATTCTTGAGCGCATGCGAACTGACCTGCTGCTCAAGATCGCAGTAGCCCGAATGCCCCGAGCAGGCTTAGCGCCGTCCAGCTGATCGAGGGGATCCAGATCCCGTTCATGGGGCCAGACCTACTCCTACAGCCCCACTAGGGGCGGTGCTCCGTCGGTGTTCAATGTCAGTGCCCCAGAGGGTTTCGACCAGGTTGGACCCCGCCCTCGTCGACGATTCCGGCAAACCTTCTCGAGGTCGGGGAACATCCAGCAGATAGCCACGGTAGCGAGTTGCCGCGTAGGTCCGCACACTGTCTGCGATAACTCGGCGGCTGTGCTGGCAGAACCGATCTCTGGGCCAAGGTCGACTCCGGACTGCGGCAAGGACGCCGTCGCCGGGCCCGGCATCAGCGCTGAGAACACAGATCTCGCCGAAGACCGACGTGTGCTCGCGTGCCCTAGGCTCAGCAGTTCGGATGACCCACTGCTGACCTCGACATTCGCCCGCAGATGTTGCCTCGCATTGCCTGGCCTGCAATTCGCAACACCAGCTGTTGTGTTGACGGAGGTTGTCACCCCCAACATATATGATTGATGAGTTGCCGGAGGAAGATTCGGCAACCGGGAGTAATCCCACCGTTATCGCCGAGGCGCCCTGCCGGAGCGGAACACCGGCAGGACGACCTCGGACGCGTCTTTGGCCAGACTCTCCGATGGTAAGCCACCTCGCCTGCGCGTTCCATCTGGACGAGTACCTCGGCCTGATGAAGGAGATGCTGATGCATCTGACAACCGAAGGCGCCGGGCTCGATTCGAGCCAGCTCGATGCCATCGAGACCGGGTTGGTGGCGATAGGCGCGACCCAGGACAGCGTGGAGGTGATCGTCACCGACAACCTCGTCACCAAGGTCCGCGAAATCACCGGTGACCCTGACTATGTCGCCGTCCGCGGCTCAGGGGTGGTGGGCGCCAAGACGATCCCCACCGCCAACGACTCCGTCATCGTGCTCAACGCGCCGGAGTTTCGGCGCCGCGAGGCCGAAGACCTGGAGCGGATCCTCGCCCACGAGGGCGGCCATGTGCTGCTGAACCGGCGCGGCGAGACGGTGACGGGGCGTCGCCATCTGGCTGGCGGATCGGAATGGCAGTGGATCCTGCTCTGTGTCGGGGCCCTGGCCCTCGACGAGTACCGCATCGAGCGCGCCCTCGCCGAGCTGGGCTACGCCCCGCCAGAGTCCTGCGATCTCGACCATTTCGAGCCGACGATGTTCATGGTGAACGGTGAGATCCTCAACGCTTGCGTAGATCCCCGGAGCGATGACCCGCAGTTCTTCATGCAGCAGGTGATCCGCACCCAGGACTGGCTGTCGAAGTACCTCGCCTACGCTGCCCCGTTCTACCCCGACGGCCCTCCGCAAGCACAAGCATCCGACCTCGCCCGTGCGACCTGGAACGACTATGTCGGCGACCACTGGTATGAGCGCACGAAGCTGTACAGCGCGCTGCCGTCGGCACGGGAGCCGATGCCGAACCCCCAGTTCGACACGGCGCTCCGGCAGGGCCTCGACCTCGAAATCGCGCTGCTGAAGCTGCTCGGCTTCGAATTCACCACCGAGCCCAACAGCTACAGCTTCTGGCGCCGCGGCTCAGACGCCCAGTGGACGCGCCGTGAGGCTCGGTTCCGGAAGGCGGTGGACGGCAACGCCGCGTAGGCCGGTGCGGACCCTGAGCCCCCGCGCTAACTCGCGGTGGACTCAGGGTTGACCTGACCCCGCTGGTTCGGTCGTGGGCGGAAGGCTCGATGACGCGAGCAAGCTCAATGACCTCGAGAACGCCACCCTGAAACGGTTGTTGGGCTGCCTGCAGAGCTCCTCGGCCTGGCGCTTGGTGGCCCTTGTGGAAGGGCTTTGCCTACGTATCGCCACCACGCTGACTTCGTGGCCGCAGGCCACATGCTCCCCTACGGGACAACAACGATGTTGTGACGTCACGGACAGATCGGTACTAAAACCGCGGCTCTATGTCAGACTATGAGTGCTGGCTGATCCGACCGCGTGGTCGGGGTAGGTTGGCCGTCAAGGAGGGCGCCCACTGTGGCGCCTTCCCTTTTTTACGGTGGCCACTTGTAGATGCCGTCCCTGCGCGTGCTCACCTCTTTGATCTGGATTGCTTCCAGCCGATCCCACATTGTCTGATCACAGATCTTGGTGGTCCTACCAGTGGTTGGTACTGCGTGCCGTGAACCCGCGTACGCCACAAGGTCGGCGAGCTGGATGAAGTAGCTGTGCTGGGAGTCACGGCCGACTGAGTCTTCGATCAGCATGCGGGCGCCGCCGTAGCCAGCGCCCTGCCAGTTGCTTCGGCGGAACCTACGCAGATGCTTCCGGACGCGCTCTTCCTCGCCCTTGTCATGAATGATCATGATGGGATTGCCCGATTCTTCGCTCCTCTTACGTAGACGAGTGAACAGGTACTCCCACGCCTTCTCGAACACATCGATGTCTGGCTTCTTGATCTCGGACTTGTGCACGACGAGCGAGCACACACCACTTGAGACGCTGACGGCGGCATCGATGTGGCGCTGGTAGATGTCCCGGACCTGCCCATCACCGAGCCCGAGTTCCCGATACACCTTCTTGATACCGACAAGGTAGTTGGCCTTGACCTCTTCGCGCATTAGGAGGCCGTACGACTCTTTTAGGTTGCGGCGAAGATTGACGAGGTAGTCGAGCGAGTCAGTCCATGTCCGCATCGGCACCAGTACGCATCCGAGCGTGTAGGTCGACGAACCCCCGTTACCGACAGCTCCTGTGTCGCCGGACTCATCGATGTAGGCGAACTCAGCTTCGATGGGGCGTTCTTGAACAGCAGTCATACCTGCCTTCGTTTCTCTACTGATTCAGGTTGAACTGACCGCTCGCCGCATCGACGACAGCTTCGCACCGCTAACTAGCACGGAGTCAACTCCCAGCGTCGGTCGCAGCCAATAGTACGGTGCGCCAAGGACATCGAGATCCGACAATAGGTCCACCACGATTCGCCTGCTTGTGGGACTTTGCACAAGCTAGGGCTGCACTGTGGCCGAGCTGGGCGCCGTGGCATCACTGGGTGCACACTGGCAGCACAGCGGGCCTTTTCGCTGGTCACGGGCGCGTCGCACCACCACCGCACTCGCAGTGGCCCTATTCTCCGTGTGATGATCCGGCGACCACTGGAGGTGTGTGCTCTGTGAACGATGCGATCGGACCGGCTGTCGCAGAGCGGCAGCGGAAGGTGCTCGACGCTCTCGCTGACGTTGTCACGTTCTTCGAGGCAGCGCAACGAATGGAATGCCTTGTCGAGCCCGACGCCGAGCTACGTGCCATGTGTGAGCGGCTGGCCGCCTTGCGGATCACCGACAACAAATCCCTGACCCGCGAAGCTGTCGATGTGCCCGAGGCCCCTGTCGCGGGCCCAACGGCAACCAAGCCGGTGCCAACCCGCAAGCCGACGACTCCGAAGAAGTCCTTGGTGAAGTCCGGGCACGGGCGCGGCCCTGGCAATCGGTCACCGGCGGGGACGGTGACGAACTTGATCCGGCAGATCATCGCGGAACGCCCGGGACAGGTCCTAGCGGCCCGTGATCTGGCCGATTGGCTGGTCGAACGTGGTTGGGAGCGACCGATCCGGCCAGGTCATTCGATCAATCTAGCGATGACCCGTCTGTCAGCCAAGGAAGGGTCCGGGGTGTCGCGGGTCGGTGCCGGCCTCTGGCGCTACGACGAGCCTGCGCCGACTTCGTCGTCTCCGGGTGCAGCCCGGCCGGGCGGTGAGGTCGTTGATGTCACCGCCGAGCCGATTCGCCAGCTCTTCGTTCGCCGGGAGGATCCGGATGCGACCACCATGATCGGTGTGACTGCCGATGCCTACGCGATGACCGCGGCCGGCACGCATTGAGGAAATTCGTCAACACCAGGAGGTATCACCAGGCCGCATAGACATGCGTAAACCCCGCCCGACGCTTTGGTAGGGCTCCCGGGCGGGGCCTCACACAAAGGTTCGTCACATCAGACGACCCGCGTTCAACGGTACCCCGCCGTATGTCCCATATGGGAGAGGCACGCACGGCGTACCGGTGACGCGGGAGATCGGGGCGCCGTGAACGGGTTAATTTCTTCGTTCGGTCGTGGAATGCTGCACCGCGTGTCGGGGTTGATAGGCCCCACGGGCCAGCACGGGCCACAGGGGGACGCCGAGTTCGGTTTCGAGGCGGGCGATGGTTTCGGCGTCGGGCCACGATGTTCCGGCCAGGATTCGGGCGATGACCGAGTGGTGGACGCCGGTGCGGACGGCGGCGTCGCGGACACTGATCGCACCCAGGACGGTGCGCAGGTTGGTCGCGAGCAGGCGCACCGCCTCGGCGATGGCGGTGGTGGCTGGAGCCGAGGGCCAGTCGGCGGTGAAGTCGCGGGGGCGGAGCCGATGCGGACGCGGCACCGCACCAGGGTAGGCCCACCATCGACAGGACACCGCACACCGAACCCGCTACTGTCGCTAGAAAGCGACAAGGTTGGCGGCAGTGAGGCGCGAGAAGAGTTGGTGGACAGCTACATTCCCGACATTCCCGAGCGGGAATGGTCTGTCATCGGCAGCTTCGTCCGCACGGCTGTACGAGATTGCGCACCGGCCGGCACCACCGCGACCCGGGACCTGCTGTGGGCGTGCACGCGCTTCGTGCGGTGGTGTTGGCGCACCGCCGGTCTCGACCTCGAACGCAGCCTCGTGTTCCATCCAGCGACCGTCGCCGAGTTTCTCGCCAACGGATGCCCCGACCTCAAACCGCGCTCGGTCGCCAATCTCCGGCGACTGCTCTCGATCTGCGCTGACCGTCTACTGCCGCAGCACGCTGTGCGGCGTGTCGACGGGCCTGGACGCGTCGACCCGGCAGCCCCCTACTCGGTTGCCGAAATCGCGTCACTGGTCGCCTGGGGGTACGGGCAGCCCAGCGCGCTGCGCCGGGTCAACGCACGAGTACTGATGTCGCTCGGTCTGGGCGCGGGTCTGACCGGAGCGGAGATCGCTAGCACCCTCGTCGCAGACCTCACCGTCGACAACTGCGGCGTGCTGATCAGGGTGCGCGGTGAGCGCCCGAGAGTGGTGCCGGTCCTGGCGGTCTGGGAGCAACCGTTGATCGACCTCGTCGGGCAGGAGCTGTCCCCGGAGTCGCCCGCGTTCCTCCCGCACCGTCGACGGTCCAAGAACCTGATCACGGGATTCGCGCGACGCCCTGGGCAGGAGCCTGGACCCAACAGCTACCGGATGCGCACAACGTGGATTGTCGGGCACCTCAGCGCGGCGGTTCCCCTGTCGGCACTGATGGCCGCCTCCGGGGTGGACACCGTTCAGGGCCTGACCCGCTACACCGCGCACTTCGCCGCTGTGGACAGTGCTCGAGTACGAGAGATGCTGCGCGGCAGTCGGTCTCATCGGTGACCCGCCGGCACACGCCGGATCACGCCCAGCACATCCCTAACCATGAGGAAGCCGAACTGGCTGACCGCATGGCGAGGTTGCTGCTGATACCCGCGTACTCCGGCGAAAACTATTGCCCTCGACCGATATTCCCCACGAAATCGGTTGTCGAGGCTGTGGAGATCATCGATGCGTCGGGGCTCGTGCAGCAATTGGCCCAGTGGCGCGAACTCGACCAGCCCGCACAACGCTCCCCAGGAGGGCGGCCACCGGTTATTCCTGATCGCGACCGCGTCGTGCTCGTCGTGCTGCTGTTGCTGGCATCGGCAGAAGAACCACTGCTGATCTCGCGAGCAACAGAGGTCCTACGATCGCGGCTCAACACCAAGTCCCGGCGGCTACTCGGTGTCGATCCGCAGCGAAACGGCGGGAGCGGCGCGCACCGGGATCGGCTCTACTTCGTGCTCTGGCGGGCCTTCCACAGGCTCCTCGAGGTGATCGACCCCGCCCCCGGCACACCAGGACGCAGACTGACTTCGACCCAGATCCAAGCCATCCGAGCAGCCCGCGACCCCGACGTGTGCGGGGAGAAGCAGCGCCGGTGCGCATGGGTGGCCAACCGGCTCCTGCACGCCACATACCTGATGGTTCCCGAAACGCATCGCCACAGCTGGGCTGGTGATATCTGCATCGACGCGACCCCGATCCCGGTGTGGGGCAAACGCGGCACACCGGCACGCACCGCTGATGACCCCGGTGCCGGATGCAGCCCCGATATCGACGCCGGCTGGTACACCCGCGAGGGCGATCACCGAGACCGCTCCGGCGGCCGCGACTCGAAAACGATCTGGGCCTTCGAGGCGACCTTCGCGATCATGGCCGCCGATGAACCCGGACAGCGACCCGACTATCCACTGCTCGCCGTCGCGGTCACCCTCGACTCTCCAGGCCAACGCGTAGCCGAGAACGCCACCGCCTGCCTGGCATCACTACGGGATCGGGCGATGCCGCGCCGCTTCCTCGTCGCTGATCGCGCCTACTTCCCGAACTCCAAACCCGAAAAACTACAGCTACCAGCACGATCACTCGGCTACGAACTGGTCTTCGACTACCGGCGAGACCAGCTCGGCGTCATGACCTCACGCCACGGTGCGATCCAAGTCGAAGGCAACTGGTACTGCCCAGCGATGCCCCGCGGACTCATCGAGGCCACCGCCGAGTACCGCGACAAACACATCGACCACGACACTTACACCCAACGCATCACCCGCCGCAGCAACTACCTGCTCACTCCGAAAGCCAGCGCCGACAGCGACGGATACCGTCCGATGCGCTGCCCAGCCGCCGGACCATCGCCGACTGTGGTATGCCCGATAAAGCCCAGGGGCACAATCAACCTCGACATGCCGACCGTCCTGCAACCACCACCGATGCCACCGAAAATCTGCACCAACCGCGAGTCGGTGACTTTCGGACCCGAGGACGGCGCCAAGTACGGTCAGACCCTGCAGTACGGCACCCCCGCCTGGCGCGGCCGCTACGCCACCGCCCGCAACACCATCGAAGGATTCAACGGGTTCGTCAAAGACCCCGCCTATGGCAACCTCGCCGAACCCGGCCGCCGACGCATCCGCGGCTACACCGCCCAACTGCTCGCCGTCGCTCTCACCACCACCGCGGCCAACATCCGCAAGATACGCACATTCTTGCACCAACAGCGAGCCATCAACCAACGGCCCGAACGCCCGATCACTCGCCGTGATCAGCGGAGACACCCGAGCAGCTTGACTACCCACCTGCCACCCCAGAACGCCCCACCCGCAATCGGACCCTCAGCAGGACCACGCCGCTGACCCCATCAGCCGTTCGCAACCGGCTGCGGCGTCAACACGCCCAACTCACGAAACGAACCGCACCGACCGTCGCCGACGTCACAGGAAATACCAAAAGACCCGATCCACATCATGCGGATCGGGTCTTCTGCAATCTCTCCAGCTACTCACTGCACCAGCGATCAGGTTTCGCAAACCTGATCAGGCCGGTATCGCAAACAGCCCTTTGTGGGCGAAGGGGGACTTGAACCCCCACGTCCTTACGGACACTGGCACCTGAAGCCAGCGCGTCTGCCATTCCGCCACTCGCCCGAGCGACTCGAAAAACTTAACATGCCCGGTGGGCAAAAATAAAATCGCGCCGCTGACCTGCGGCGTTGTGAGCGCACACGGCCCGGGAACCGGGGCGGTTCGCCGGGAGTTACAGGGTTGGAGGATCGTGGATATCATGCAAGGAACGTGGTCGCGTCCGGACACGCCGTAACCAGCGTGTCCACCGGCTGGGCACGCGCACCGAAGGGAGGGCTGTGATGGGCATCGTGTCGAGATTCGAACGTCGCCTGCAGGGCGCCGTCGGTGATGTGTTCGCGCGGGTGTTCGGCGGCAGCGTCGTGCCCCAGGAGGTGGAGGCCGCGCTGCAGCGCGAAGCCGCTGATCACATCCAGGATCTGGGCGGCGGGCATCAGCTCGCGCCCAACAATTATGTGATCACCATCAACGCCTCCGATCACGGCAAGCTCGACGCCGATCACGACCTCACGACCAAGGCGTTCGCCAAACATCTGCAGGATTACATCCGCGAGCAGGGCTGGCAGACCTACGGCGAAGTACACGTGGCGTTCGAGGCATCACCTACGCTGCACACCGGACAGTTCAGAGCGAGCGGCCACGTCGACCCCGACGCCGGTCGTGGGACGGCCCCACCTCGCCCCGGACAGCCACAACGACCCGCACACCCGCAACCAGGAGCTGGCCCCATGACGCACAACTCAGGCTACGAGCCGAGCCGAGAGCCCGCGGAGTCCGATCCACGCAATCGCGGGTACGCGCCGCCGCCCGCAGGCCGTGGGGCAGCTCCAGGGGGCGCCTACCCCGACGAATACGGTCAGCAGGGCGGGTACAGCGCGCCCGACGCCCAGCAGGGCTACGGCGACGCCGCGTACGGCCAGCAGGGTGGCGAGTACCAGAACGGCTACGACCAGGGCGGGTACGGCCAGCAGGGTGGCTACGGCCAGCAAGGCGGCTACGACCAGCAGGGCGGATACGGCCAGCAGGCCTACAGCCAGCAGGGCGGCTACGGCGGCGGCCAGCAGGGCTACGCCGAACCGGGTTACGACGAGCAGGGCGGGTACGGCCAGCAAGGCGGCTACGACCAGCAAGGTGGCTACGGCCAGCAGGCGTACTCCGACCAGGGCTACGACCAGCAGCAGGGCGGTTACGGCCAGCAGGGCGGCTACGACCAGCAGGGTGGCTACGGTCAGCAGGGTGGCTACGGTCAGCAGGCGGGCTACGGCCAGCAGGCCTACGCCGAACCGGGCTACGACCAGCAGGGCGGCTACGGCGGCGGCCAGCAGCAGGGCTATGCCGATCAGGGCTACGGCCAGGAGGAGCAGGGCGGCTACGGCCAGCAGGCGGGCTACGGCCAGCAGCAGGGCGGGTACGGCCAGCAGGCAGGCGGCGCTGGCTACGGCGCGCCCGCCCAGTCCAGCTACTCGGCGACCCTCCAGCTCGACGACGGCAGCGGCCGCACCTACCAGCTGCGCGAGGGTTCCAACATCATCGGCCGCGGCCAGGACGCGCACTTCCGGCTGCCCGACACCGGTGTGTCGCGGCGCCACATCGAGGTGCGCTGGGACGGCCAGACCGCGATGCTGTCGGACCTCGGTTCCACCAATGGCACGCTGGTCAACGGCTCGCCGGTACAGGATTGGCAGCTCGCCGACGGCGACGTCATCCGGGCCGGACATTCCGAGATCCTGATCCGGATCGTCTGATCCCGTAAGCTGCGCGGTGCAGGTCACGAGTCGACGGTGTCGGCTCTATGATGCTGCCATCACACGCACGGCCCCGACCTCGGGGCCCGCAAGCCAGCACGCCGGTGGGGGTGGTTCGCCCCGCACCTGCCGTACCGACGTACCCGGGCGAACAGGAGGTGGAACGCCGTGCAGGGATTGATCCTGCAATTGACCCGCGCGGGGTTCCTGCTGCTGCTCTGGTTGTTCGTCTGGGCCGTTCTGCGGACCTTGCGCAGCGATATCTACGCGGCATCCGGCATACGGATACAGCCCAGGGCCACTCGCGGCGCACGCGGGTCCATGGGACTGCCCTCCTTCAGCCGAGGCCAGAAGGGCGCCAAGTATCTAGTGGTGACTCATGGTTCACTCGCCGGCACACGGATCACCCTCGGCACGCAACCGGTCCTGATCGGACGCGCCGACGATTCGACGCTGGTACTCACCGACGACTACGCCTCGACCAGGCACGCGCGACTGTCTCAGCGTGGTGACGACTGGTACGTGGAGGACCTCGGTTCCACCAATGGCACGTATCTCGACCGCGCGAAAGTCACCACCGCCGTCCGTGTTCCGCTCGGCACTCCGGTGCGAGTCGGCAAAACAGTGATCGAGCTGCGATCGTGACACTTGTTCTGCGCTATACAGCGCGAAGCGACCGCGGACTCGTCCGGGGCAACAACGAGGATTCGGTCTACGCGGGCGCGCGCCTGCTGGCCCTGGCCGACGGGATGGGCGGACACGCCGCCGGTGAAGTCGCCTCCCAGTTGATGATCGCCGCGCTGGCGCACCTAGACGACGACGAGCCCGGCCAGGACATCCTCGGCAAGCTCGATCGCGCCACCCGTTCCGGCAACGCCGCCATCGCCGATCACGTCGAGGCCGAGCCCGAACTCGACGGCATGGGCACCACGCTCACCGCCATCCTGTTCGCGGGCGGCAAGCTCGGCATGGTGCACATCGGCGATTCGCGCGCCTACATGCTGCGCGACGGCGAACTCACCCAGATCACCCGCGACGACACCTTCGTGCAGTCGCTGGTCGACGAGGGCCGGATCACCCCCGAGCAGGCGCACACCCATCCGCAGCGTTCGCTGATCATGCGCGCCCTCACCGGCAACGAGATCGAGCCGACGCTGATCATGCGCGAGGCGCGCGCCGGTGACCGGTATCTGCTGTGCTCCGACGGCCTTTCGGACGTGGTGAGCGACGAGACCATCGGCAACACCATGCGCGAGGGCAATACCGACGAGTGCGCCGACCGGCTGATCGAGCTGGCGCTGCGCAGCGGCGGGCCCGACAACGTCACCGTCGTGGTCGCCGACGTGATCGATCTCGACTACGGCCAGAGTCATCCGATCGTCGCGGGTGCCGCCTCCACCGAGGAGGAAGAGGACACCCCGCCGCCCAACACCGCCGCGGGCCGGGCCGCCGCCATGCGCCCGCCGCGCGCCCAGCCGCGGCGCGCCGCCGCCGCGCCCCCGCCGCCGGAGACCAAGTCGCACAAGCTGCGCTGGCTGCTGCTGTCGGTGGCGCTGATCGCCGCGGTCGCGGTCGGTCTCGTGGTGGGCTACAAGATGATTCGCAGCAACTACTACGTGGGCGCCGATCACGACCAGGTCGTGGTGATGCGCGGGCTGCCCGGCTCGATTCTGGGCTACTCGATCCACGATGTGGAGCTCACCGGCTGCGTCAACAGCAAGGGCGAGCTCACCCTCGTCGACGCGGGCGCCACCCCGCCCGCGGGCTGCAAGAAGCTCATGGTCAGCGATCTCAAGCAGACCGGTCGCGATCAGGTGCAGAAGGGCCTGCCGCCGGACTCGCTGGACAAGGCGCGCGACAGCATGAAGGTGCTGGCCGCCAAGGAACTGCTGCCGCCGTGCCCGAAGAAGGAATCGGTGCCGCAGCCCGGTGTGCTGCCGCCCGAGGTGCCCCCGGTGACGCCGGGCACGCCCACCCCCGGTCCCGATCAGCCCGCGACGCCGACCACCACCACTCCGCCGCCGCCGACCACCACCACCCCTGCCCCGCCGACGACACCGCAGATCTCAGGGGAGAACTGCCGGGTGACGGACTGATGTCCGCACCGGCACCGCCGTCGGCTGGGGCGTTCCCCAGCCCCCCTGGCGGATTCGCGCCAGCGCCGCCCCCGTCGACGCGACGCAACCAGGAGTTGCTGTTGCTGGCGGGTGCCGCGGGAATCACGACGGTGTCGCTGTTCATCGTGGAGGCGAGCCAGGAGCAGTCGGTCACCTGGGATATCGCCAAGTACGGCCTGGCCTTTCTCGCCCTGTTCGGCATCGCCCATCTGGCGGTGCGCCGGTTCGCGCCCTTCGCCGACCCGCTGCTGCTGCCGATCGTGGCGCTGCTCAACGGTCTCGGCCTGGTGCTGATCCACCGCCTCGACCTGGCCGACGCCGAGAAGGCGATCTACGACTCGAGCCCGATCCCCTCCCCCGACGCCAACCAGCAGATCATGTGGACCGGTCTGGGCATCGTGGTGTTCATCAGCCTGCTGATCGTGTTGCGTGATTACCGCACGCTGGCGCGCTACACCTACACCCTGGGCCTGGTCGGGCTGATCGCGCTGGCCATCCCGGCCTTGCTGCCGAGCCGGTTCTCCGAGGTCAACGGCGCCAAGATCTGGATCCGGCTGCCCGGATTCAGTGTGCAGCCGGGCGAATTCGCCAAGATCCTGCTGATCGTGTTCTTCGCCGGGGTGCTGGTGGCCAAGCGTGACCTGTTCACCGCGGCGGGCAAGCACTTCCTCGGCATGGAGTTCCCGCGCCCGCGCGATATGGGCCCGGTGCTCATCGTGTGGGTCGTCTGCATCGGCGTGCTGGTGCTGGAGAAGGACCTGGGCACCTCGCTGCTGATCTTCGGCACGGTGCTGGTGATGATCTACATCGCCACCGAGCGGGTGGGCTGGCTGATCATCGGCGGCGGCCTGCTGGCGCTGGGCTTCGTGTTCGCCTACCAGCTGTTCGGGCACGTGCGGGTGCGCGTGGACACCTGGCTGCACCCGTTCGACGACTACCACAACACCGGCTACCAGATCTCGCAGTCGATGTTCGGCTTCGCGACCGGCGGGCTGGCCGGGACCGGGCTGGGCAGTGGGCGTCCGCAGCAGGTGCCCTTCGCCAAGACCGACTTCATCGTCACCACCATCGGCGAGGAGCTCGGGCTGATCGGCCTGACCGCGGTGCTGATGCTGTTCCTGATCTTCATCGTGCGCGGCCTGCGCACCGCGCTGGCCGTGCGCGACAGCTTCGGCAAGCTGCTGGCGGCTGGCCTGTCGTTCACGATCGCGATCCAGATCTTCGTGGTGGTCGGCGGCGTCACCAAGCTGATCCCGCTGACCGGCCTGACCACGCCCTTCATCTCCTACGGCGGTTCGTCGCTGCTGGCCAACTACGCGCTGCTCGCGCTGCTGATCAAGATCTCCGACGCCGCGCGCGCACCGGCGCCCGCCCGTAAGCGCGCGCCCGCCCCGATCGCCGACGCGGCCACTGAGATGTTCCGACGGGAAGGCAGGGCCAGCGAATGAACACTCCGCTTCGCCGGGTCGCCGTCGCCGTGATGGTGATGGTGGTCGCGTTGCTGGTCAACGCCACCTACCTGCAGGTGGTCAAGGCCGACGATCTGCGCAGCGATCCGCGTAACTCGCGGGTGCTGCTCGACGAGTACTCGCGCCAGCGCGGCCAGATCTCCGCGGGCGGCACCGTGCTGGCCAGCTCGGTCGCCACCGACGACCGGTACAAGTATCTGCGCCAGTACCCCTCGCTGCCCGAGGCGTACGCGCCGGTCACCGGCTTCTACTCGATGCAGTACGGCAAGACCGGGCTCGAGCTGGCCGAGGACCCGCTGCTCTCGGGCAACGACTCGAGCCTGTTCGGCACCCGCCTGATCGACATGTTCTCCGGGCGCGACCCGCGCGGCGCCAATGTGCTGACCACGCTGAATCCGCTGATGCAGCAGGTCGCCTACGAGCAGATGACCTCCAAGGGCTACACCGGCGCGGTCGTCGCGATCGAGCCGAGCACCGGCAAGATCCTGACCATGGTGTCCACCCCCAGCTACGACCCCAACCAGCTCTCCGGCCACGACGGCGCGGCGGGCCGGGCGGCCTGGGAGCAGCTGAGCACCGACGAGACCCAGCCGATGCTCAATCGCGCGGTCTCGCAGACCTACCCGCCGGGCTCGACGTTCAAGACCGTGGTCACCGCGGCCGCGCTGTCCAACGGGGTGGCCGGGCCGAACGACCAGTTCACCGCCGCGCCCAACATCACCCTGCCCGGCACCAGCACCACGCTGGAGAACTACAACGGCAGCACCTGCGGCGACCAGCCGACCGCCAGCCTCTACGAGGCGTTCCGGCGCTCGTGCAACACCGCGTTCGTGGAGCTGGGGGTGAAGGTCGGCGCGTCCAAGCTCAAGGACGAGGCCGCCGCCTTCGGCATCGGCCCGCACCGCGGGGTGCCGATCCCGGTCGCCGAGTCGACCGTCGGCTCGATCCCCGACAACGCCGCGCTTGGCCAGTCCAGCATCGGCCAGCGCGATGTCGCGGTGACCCCGCTCGACGTCGCGGTGATCGCGGCGACCATCGCCAACGGCGGCACCCGGATGCAGCCGTATCTGGTCGATTCCACCCAGGCCCCTGATCTGTCCGAGCTGAGCAAGACCGAACCGGTCTCGGTCGGACAAGCGGTGACCGGGCCGGTAGCGTCGACCCTGAAAGACCTGATGATCGCCTCGGAGAGCAATACCGCGGGCGGTGGCCGCTCGGCGTACCAGATCGCGTCCAAGACCGGTACGGCCGAACACGGCAGCAATCCCCGTAACACCCCGCCACACGCCTGGTACATGGCCTTCGCGCCCGCGCAGAACCCGAAGATCGCCATCGCGGTGATCGTCGAGAACGGCGGCGACCGGGCACTGGCGGCGACCGGCGGCTCGGTGGCCGCTCCGATCGCCAGGTCGGTACTGGACGCGGGCCTGGCAGGGGGCTGAACGAAATGAGTGTGCGAGTGACAACACGGGGGCCCCGATGCTGAACAACGGCGCCATGATCGCTGACCGCTACCGCCTGCAACGGCTCATCGCCACCGGCGGCATGGGTCAGGTGTGGGAAGCGATGGACACCCGGCTCGACCGCCGGGTGGCGGTCAAGGTCCTCAAGACCGAGTTCTCGGCCGACCCGACGTTCCGTCAGCGATTCCGGACCGAGGCGCGCACCACCGCGCAGCTCAACCACTCCGGCATCGCGGGCATCTACGACTACGGCGAGACCACCGACCCCTCCGGCGGCGAGACCGCCTACCTGGTGATGGAGCTGGTCCAGGGCGAGCCGCTCAACGCGGTGCTCAACCGGATGGGCAGGCTCTCGGTGGTCCAGGGTCTGGACATGCTCGAGCAGACCGGTCGCGCGCTCGAGGTGGCCCACGCCGCGGGCGTGGTGCACCGTGACGTGAAGCCGGGCAATATCCTCGTCACCCCGACCGGCCAGGTGAAGATCACCGACTTCGGCATCGCCAAGGCGGTCGACGCCTCGCCGGTGACCAAGACCGGCATGGTGATGGGCACCGCGCAGTACATCGCGCCGGAGCAGGCCGTCGGCGAGGACGCCACCGCGGCCAGCGACGTCTACTCCCTCGGCATCGTCGGCTACGAGGCGCTGGCCGGGATGCGCCCGTTCACCGGTGAGGGCGCGATCACCGTCGCGATGAAGCACGTGCGCGACGCCCCGCCGCCGATGCCCGCCGACCTGCCGTCGAACGTGCACGAGCTCATCGCCATCACCATGGCCAAGGACCCCGCGCAGCGCTACAGCAGCGGCGGCGAGTTCGCCGACGCGGTGGCCGCCGTGCGCGCCGGGCACATGCCGCCGCCGCCCTCGGGTGCCGCGCAGCCGATGACCGGCGCGACCCGGGTGCTGCCGCCCGGCCCCACCATGGCCATCCCCGCGACCGGTGCCGACTACGACGGCGCCACCATGCGTTTCGGCAACCAGCCCGCCGGTGGTTACGGCGGCCCGCCGACCCAGGCCGCGGGTGCCGCCGCGGCGGCGGCCGCGCCCACGCACGACCGTCGCAACAACCAGAAGTGGCTGATCGCGCTCGGTATCGGCGCGCTGCTGCTCGGCGGCGGTGTGTTGTGGTTGCTGTTCGGCGGCGAACCCAACCGGGGCAGTACCACCCCGACAGTGCAGACCACCCAGCCGCTGCCCCCGCCCGCGACCACCACGTCGGCTCCGCAGGTGATCATCCCGCCGTCGGAGGCGCCGACCACCACCGCGCCGCCGGAACCGACGACGACCACCCCGGAACCGACCACGACGACACCGGAACCGACGACGACCACCCCGGAACCGACGACGACCACCAAACCCAAGCCGACGACCACCACTCCCAAAACCACCACCTCGCAAGCGCCGACCACGACCACCGAGCCCGCCTCCGACCTCACCACCACCCGTCGGCCGCCCCGCCTGCCCACCTTCGACTTGCCCTTCCCGGACGACGACAACGTCGTGGGCCCGAACATAGGACAGCCATGACCACCCCGAAGAATCTCTCCTCGCGGTACGAGCTGGGCGAGATCATCGGATTCGGTGGCATGTCGGAGGTGCACAAGGCTCGTGACGTGCGGCTGTCCCGCGATGTCGCGATCAAGGTGCTGCGCGCCGACCTGGCCCGCGACCCCACGTTCTACCTGCGCTTCAAGCGCGAGGCGCAGAACGCGGCCGCGCTGAACCACCCGGCGATCGTGGCCGTCTACGACACCGGCGAGGCCACCGTCGACGGCGGCCCGCTGCCCTACATCGTGATGGAGTACGTCGAGGGCGACACCCTGCGCGACATCGTGCGCGGCAAGGGCCCGCTCGCGCCGCGCAAGGCGATGGAGATCGTGGCCGACGTGTGCGCCGCGCTCGATTTCAGCCATAAGGCCGGGATCGTGCACCGCGATATGAAGCCCGCCAACATCATGATCAACCGCGCCGGTGCGGTGAAGGTGATGGACTTCGGTATCGCCCGCGCGATCGCCGACAGCTCCAACCCGATGACCCAGACCGCCGCGGTGATCGGCACCGCGCAGTACCTCTCGCCCGAGCAGGCGCGCGGCGAGACAGTGGACGCGCGCTCGGATGTGTACTCGGTGGGCTGCGTGCTCTTCGAGATCCTCACCGGGCAGCCGCCGTTCACCGGCGACTCCCCGGTCGCGGTGGCGTATCAGCACGTCAAGGAGGATCCGCCGCTGCCGTCGTCGGTGAATCCCGGCGTGCCGCGCGAACTGGATTCGGTGATCCTCAAGGCGATGGCCAAGAACCCGGCCAACCGCTACCAGACCGCCGCGGAGATGCGCGCCGATCTGATCCGGGTGCTCGGCGGGCAGAAGCCGAGCGCGCCGATGGTGATGAACGACGAAGATCGCACCACCATCATGGATTACGACGACGAGCCCGCCCCGCGCGGTTTCCGGGACCGGCGTGACGACACCTCCGAGCAGGCCGCCATCGCCCCGCCCGCCGAGGGCCGCAACCGCACCGGGCTGATCGCGCTCGGCGTGGCCGCCGCGCTGGCGGTGGCGTTCGGGCTGTTCTGGGTGCTGGTCGGGCCGGGCAGCAAGCCCGACCAGATCGCCGTGCCCGATGTATCCGGGCAGTCCAAGCAGCAGGCGCAGTCCGCGCTGGTCAAGGCCGGTTTCCACGTGGCCACCGAGGACAAGCCCGACAGCCGGGTGATCCCCGGCAATGTCATCGCGACCCAGCCGCTGGGCGGTTCGCGCATCGACGAGGGCAGCACCGTCACCCTGCAGATCTCCACCGGCCCCGCGCAGGTGCAGGTCCCCAAGCTAGAGGGCATGACCCAGGAGCGCGCCGAGCAGTCGCTCAACGCGATCGGCCTGAGCATCGACCCGCAGATCCAGCGCAAAGCCTCCAGCATCGCCGAGACCGACAAGGTGATCGAGACCGAACCGCGGGTGGGCACCTGGGTGAGCATCGATCTGCCGATCACGCTGATCATCGGCAGCGGTCCCGAGCAGGTCCCGGTTCCGTATGTAGTCGGTCAGCTGATCAGTGCCGCAGAACCGAACCTGACCAAGACCGCGGGCTTCAAGATCGAGGTCGTCGAGATTCCGAGCACTCAGCCGAAAGGCACGGTAGTGAGCACCGATCCGCCCGCCGGAACGTCCGCAGACAAGGGCTCCATGGTGACGGTGCAGGTCTCGGCAGGTGACACCATCACGATTCCGGACCTGACCGGACAGACGGCGACCGAAGCCCAGTCCACGCTCAAAGCCCTAGGATGGACCGGTCAGCTCAATGTCGTGAAGATTCTCACCCTGGACGGCTCCCAGAACGGGAAAACGGTCAGCCAGTCCCCGCGCGCGGGATCGACAGCGAGAATTACCGATACGATCGCGATCACGATCGCCGAGACCCTCGGTGGCCGATAGCGGCGTTCGAATCCTCTTGAATCAGAACACTTCTCGCCCGTAGACTGCGGCGGCAAGCAACTGAATGGGGGAGGAACATGTACCGCAAGGCATTCACCACCGGCGCGGCTTTTGCGATGCTGGCAATCGGTGGCCAGGGGTTCGCATCCGCTGACATGACCGACTATGACAGCCTCAACGGGCCTTGGCCGACAGAGGCCGCCTGTCAGACTGCTGCGGCAAATCTCAACTCGAACGGACGGAACCCAACGACCGAGTGCTACCAGATCGCGGGTCGGGACGGCTGGTACTTCCGGTACGCGGTGATCATCGACTGAGGTCGGGACTCCCGCATTACATCACCGACCCGCGCTAGTGCGGGAGGTCTCGATTGCGTGGAGAACCTGTCTGCCGGGCCGCGACCGGCGCAGAATGAGGCTGCTCATCCCACCCAGCAACGCTGACAGAGGAGGTAGCCCCATGACCATGGCCAGGGACATCATGAAGCCGGGCGCGCAGTGGATCACCCGCGGCGACACCGTGGCAACCGCCGCGGCGGCGATGGCCGATCTCGGCGTGGGCTCGCTGGTCGTCGCCGACGACAACGAGCGCATGTGCGGCATCATCACCGATCGCGACATCGTGGTGAAGTGCGTCGCGCTCGGCCTGTCCCCCGAGACCACGACCGCGGCCGAACTGTGTGAGTCGACGCCGCGCTGGGTCAGCGCGGACGCGGATGTGGAAGAGGTGCTCGATCAGATGGAAGGGCACCGGGTCAAGCGGATGCCGGTGATCGAGAACAAGCGGCTGGTCGGCATGATCAGCGAGGCCGATCTGGCCCGCCACCTCGACGACAACCAGCTCGGCGAGTTCGTGACGGCCATCTACGGGCGGCCCTGACCACAGCGCAGATCCAGAACCTCAGCGCAGATCCAGATGGGAGTTCATCGACCTGGCCTCGGCGGCCAGGTCGGTCAACTCCACCACCCGCACGCCGTGCTCGCGCAATTTATCCACACCCTCGCAGGCGGCGACGAACAGGCTGGGCTCGCGCCAGGCGATCACCACGGTGGGGATGCCCGCGGCCAGGATGCGGTCGGTGCACGGCAGGCGGGTCGCGGTGGCGCGGGTGGAGCACGGTTCGAGGGTGCTGTAGATGGTCGCCCTGGTCAGACGGGGGTCGTCGGCGTCGAGCTTGTTGAGCGCCGATTCCTCGGCGTGCACCTTCTCGTCGGTCTCGCGCGAGTATCCCCAGGCGATCTCCACCCCGTCGGCGACGATGACCGCGCCCACCGAATAGGCCGTCGAGCTGGGCGGGCACCGCCGCGCGAGCTCGATGGCCCTGTGCATGAAGCGGTGGTCGGTGTCCTCGTCGCTCATCCGAATCCCCTGCTGGTCGAAGTTATCCACAGCTATCGGCAGATGTGGATTCTGTCATGTTCAGGTGTGCAGAGATCTGGCCGACAACGTGTGAATACCGCTATATCCGCAGGTGAACCCTGGTAATTCACCCACAGAACCGGTTAGTCGACGGCGTTTTCCCCAGGGCCGACCAGGTAGTTCAGCACAGCGACATCCCCAAGTTGTTCCACACCCGCCAGCCGCAGCCTGCGCTGTGCACCACCGGGGAACCGGGCGGGGCCGACGAAGCGCGGGGCCGCCGGGTCACCGACCAGGATCGGGGCGACGGCCAGGCGGATCTCGTCGACGAGGTCGGCGGCGAGGAAGCCGGTATGCATCCCGGTGCCGCCCTCGACCATGAGCCGGTGGATGCCGCGCGCGGCGAGGTCGTCGAGCAGGGCGGGCAGGGCGAGCCGCCCGCCGAGCGGGATCACCTCGGCCAGCCCGGCCAGCCGGTCACCGAGCCGGGCCGCGCCCGCCGCGCCGGTGTAGACCAGCTTCGCGCCGCCGGTGTGCCAGAACCGGAGTTCGGGATCGAGATCGCCGGACTCGGTGACGGTCACCTTCACCGGATACTCCGGCTTGCCCGCCGCGACCCGCTCGGCCCGCCGCTCGGCGCTGTTCACCAGCAGGCGGGGATTGTCGGCGCGCAGGGTCTTGGCACCGACCAGGATCGCGTCCGATTCGGCCCGCACCTGGTCGACCCGGTCGAAATCGGCGCTGTTGGACAGCAGTAGCCGTTGGGCGCTCGCATCATCGATGTAGCCGTCGAGGCTTGCCGCCACCGACAACAACACCCACGGCTTACTCACTGTGTCATCAGCGGCTGGCGCCGCACTCCGCGGCCCTGTGGGCCTCGATTCTTCCCTCCGCCGTTCAGTCGCTGCGCTCCTTCTCTCTGTCAGTCCAGAATCGAGGCGGCCGCTACGTCGTGACCAGCGCCGCGACCTCCGCCTCAAGTGCCGAGACCAGTGCCTCGGACGGCCGCTCGCCGCACACCTCGAGCCAGTTGGCCAGCATCCGGTGCCCGCCCTGGGTGAGCACGGACTCCGGGTGGAACTGCACGCCGTGAATCGGCAGGGTGCGGTGGCGCATGGCCATCACGATGCCGCTCTCGGTGTGGCCGACCACCTCGAGTTCCTCGGGCATGGTCTCCGGGAGCACGGTCAGCGAGTGGTAGCGGGTGGCGGTGAAAGGGTCGGGCAGCCCGGCCAGCACGCCGGAGCCCAGGTGGTATACCGAGCTGGTCTTGCCGTGCAGCAGTTCCGGTGCCCGGTCGACGGTGCCGCCGAACGCCTCGCCGATGGCCTGATGCCCCAGGCACACGCCGAGCAGTGGCGTGTTGTGCTTCGCGGCGGCGTGGACCAGCGGGATGCTCGCGCCCGCGCGGTCGGGGCTGCCGGGGCCGGGGCTCACGAGTACGCCGTCGAAGGCGCCGCCCTCGTCACCGCGGGTGAGCAGGGTGTCCAGATCGGCCAGGCGCGGGTCGTCGTTGCGCCAGACCACGGCCTCGGCCCCAAGCTGGCCGAGGTACTGCACCAGGTTGAATACGAAGCTGTCGTAGTTGTCGACGACCAATACACGCATGCGTCGAGGGTACGTGCCGACCCCGTAGGTCGTCGCATCCATTACCTGGTGGGATAGCCTAGAGGTTACTTATACGCCGAATTCGAGGACGTCATGCCCAAGTCCAAGGTCCGCAAGAAGGCCGATTACACCCCGAGCCCCGCCAGCCGCACGCCGGTCAAGGTGAAAGCCGTGGGTCCGTCGCCGGTCTGGTACGTCGCGATCATGCTTGGCTTCATGCTCGCCGGCCTGGCGTGGCTCATCATCTACTACCTGGCGCAGGAGCACATCGGCTGGATGTACGACCTCGGCGCCTGGAACTTCCTGATCGGTTTCGGCCTGATGGTGGTCGGCCTGATCATGACCATGCGATGGCGCTGAGCGGTCCCCAGGCTGCGGATTACACCTGTGTAATTCATGCACACCTGTGGATGAAGCTGTGGACAACTCGAGGAGTAATGGGGAGACACGCCGCGTGAGCACAGGCCAGCCCGCCGCCAGCACGTCGTGGACCACGCCGCTGGGCGGTCTGCTCGCCGTCGCGGGCGGTGGAATCCTGCTGGTCGTGGCGGCGATCCTCGCCTCCGACGGGCCGAGCAGGCTGCTCGTCGGCCTCGCCGCGTTCGCGGTGCTGGCCATGACCGTGCTCGGCGTCCGGCAACGCCCCCGGCTGACCATGATCCCCGGCCCGGCCCCGCGCCTGGTCGTCGGCACGCTCACCGGCCCCCAGGAATACCCACTGGACCGCATCGACCGGATCCGGATGGTCTCCTACCGCCGCCTCGGCCGCAAGAGCGCCATGCTCGAGGTCGACGTCCAGCACAACGACACCGAGCGCCTGCTGATCTTCGGCCGCTGGGACCTGGGCACCAACCCCCACGATGTGTACGACGCCCTCGTCGTCAACGGCTTCGCCTCGGTGAGCGACTGAGCGCAAAGGTTTCACGTGAAGCAAAGAACTCCCCGCCGCGTTCACGCGACGGGGAGTTCTTCGTTCGGGCCTCAGTCGATAGTGATGCCGGAGATGATCACTGGGTCTTCCGGGCGGTCGTTGCGGTCGGTTTTCACCGAGCCGATCGCGTCGACGACCTTGCGCGAATCCTCATCGACCAGCTCGCCGAAGATGGTGTTCTTGCTGTTCAGATGCGGCTGCGGGGCGACCGTGATGAAGAACTGCGAGCCGTTGGTCCCTGGCCCGCCGTTGGCCATGGCCAGCAGATAGCCGCGATCGAAACTCAGTTCGGGATGGAACTCGTCGTCGAATTCGTAGCCGGGCCCACCGCGCCCGCTACCGGTGGGATCGCCGCCCTGGATCATGAATCCCGGGATCACCCGGTGGAAGACGGCACCGTCGTAGAACGGACCCGATTCCGTGCCCCCCGCGTTGCTGGTGGTGTACGGGGCGGTGCCATCGACCAGGGCGAGGAAGTTGCGCACCGTGTTCGGCGCGTGATTACCGAAGAGCGCGATCTTGATGTCACCGTGGTCGGTGTGCAGCGTCGCCACGGCCGTCTGGTTGGGTGAGGTCACGCAGTTATGGTGCCACCGGGACGGCGCGAGACCGGGAACCCGCGCGGGAGCGTCTCGTACAGTGGTCGCATGAAGCTTCGTAACCCGCTCATCGCCTCGCTCGCGATCGCCGGCGCGGGCGCGCTGGCCTGGTTCGCCCGCAGCAAGCGCCCCCAGCTCCCCGAGCCCGCCGCCGAACCCCCGCGCCTCGGCTACTCCCGCAACGGCTCCGCGCCGGCCCCCGGGGTGGAGACCGGCGCGCACTGAGCCGTCAGCGGCTCACCGACTTCTTGTACTGCAGCTGCGCCAGCGGTACGAACACCACCAGGATCACCACGATCCACACCAGCGACGTCACCACCGGATGCTGCATCGGCCACGCGTCCGAGGGTGGCACCACCGGGCTGGTGTTGCCGAACAGATCGCGGACCGCCTGGGTGAGCGCCGACATGGGATTCCATTCGGCGAACACCTTCAGCGGACCGGGCAGGTCCTGGATCGGGACGAAGGCGTTGGACAGGAACGTCAGCGGGAAGATCACCATGAAGCTGGCGTTGTTGAACACCTCCGGTGCCCGCACCAACAGCCCGACCACCGCCATCATCCACGACAGCGCGTAGGCGAACAGCAGCATCAGCACATACGCCAGCACCGCGTCGAGGAACGAGCCGCGGATGCGCCAGCCGACCACCAGACCGGTCAGCGACATCACCACCAGGCTCACGATATTGATCACCACATCGCTGATCGTGCGGCCGACCAGCACCGCCGAGGGCGCCATCGGCAGCGAGCGAAAGCGGTCGATGATGCCCTTCTGCATGTCCTCGGCCAGGCCCGCGCCGGTGAACGAGGCGCCGAACACCACCGTCTGCACGAAGATGCCCGCGATGAGGAATTCGCGGTAGCCGCCCTCCATGCCGGGCACCTTGATCGCCGAGCCGAAGATGTAGGCGAACAGCAGCACGAACATGATCGGCGAGAGCGTGGTGAAGATCAGCACGTCGGGCACGCGCTTGATCTTGATGACATTGCGCTTGGCGATGGTCACGCTGTCGCTGACCACCATGGTCAGCCGCTCCCCCAGCCCGGGCGGTGTCACCTGCGCGGTGTCGGTCGAGACGCTCATCGGTTCCGTCCTTCCGTGGCACCCGCGGTCTGCACCTCGGCGCCACCGTTGATCAGGTCCTCGGCCTCGTGCCCGGTGAGGGTGAGGAATACGTCGTCGAGCGAGGGTCGGCGCAGGGCGACGTCGTTGATGGTGACCTTGTGTTCGGTGAGCCTGCCGATGGCGGTCACCAGGTCCTGGGAGCCGTCGGCGACCGGGACGATGAGCTTGCGCAGGCCGGGTTCGAGGTGGATCTCGCCGTCGGCGAGGCCGACGAGCACCTGCTGGGCGACGGCCAGCTGGTCGGTGTCGGCGACGGTGAGTTCGATGCGGTCGCCGCCGACGAGGGCCTTGAGTTCGTCGGAGGTGCCGCGGGCGATGACCGTGCCGTGGTCGATCACCGCGATGGAATCGGCGAGGCGGTCGGCCTCGTCCATGTACTGGGTGGTGAGCAGCAGGGTGGTGCCGCCCGCGACGAGTTCCTCGATGACGTCCCAGAGATCGAGCCGGGCGCGCGGGTCCAGGCCGGTGGTCGGTTCGTCGAGGAACAGCACCGGCGGGTTGGCCACCAGGGCGCCCGCCAGGTCCAGGCGCCTGCGCATGCCGCCGGAGTAGCCCTTCACCGGGCGGTCGGCGGCGTCGCTGAGGCGGAACCGGTCGAGCAGTTCGCGGGCGCGTTCCTTACTGCGCTGGGTGCCCAGGTGGTAGAGCCTGCCGACCATCTCGAGGTTCTCGAAGCCGGTGAGGTACTCGTCGACCGCGGCGTACTGGCCGGAGGCGCCGATGTGCGAGCGCAGGGCCTGGGGATTGTTGATGACGTCGATGCCCGCCACGGTGGCGCGGCCTTCGTCGGGGACGAGCAGGGTGGTGAGTACGCGAACGGTCGTGGTCTTCCCCGCGCCGTTCGGGCCGAGTAGCGCGGTGACGGTACCTTCCGGGACGGACAGGTCGAGTCCGTCCAGGGCAGTGAGCTGCCCGTACCGTTTGACCAAACCCTCGGCGACGATTGCGTCGGGCATGATTCTCCCTGGTGTCGTAGGTGTCGCGTGATGCTCGCCTCAGTATTGCGGGACCCACCGACAAGTCGCATCCCCCTTTTCCGGTGGCGTCCCGGTGCCAGGTGTACACCGATGTTCGACATGCCGAGGGGTCGCGACACGCGGCGAATCGGACTGATTTTTCGTCTCCCACGACAACGCGGCATCCGCCGACCTGGTCGCCACCGGCGCGGACCGACAGGAACATGTTCACCGTGATTCCGTCGTAAAACCTTGCGTACCAGCTCTTTCGGATCGTCGTAAAGCAACCGTCGGGCGACCCACCGGCACCGCGGGGGCGCACCGGGCACCCCGGATGAACATCCACCACCGGCGCGCGCCGAAAAATATCGGAAACTGGTTCGTTGCGCGTACACGAATTCCGCACATATCGCGTAGGATCGTTCACGTCGGCCCCTCCCCCCCGGGCCGACCCTACGCGGGCCTCGGCTAACTCCCCCCCTTCGCCGAGGCCCGCTCCCCATTTTCCGGCAAGGTTGCAGCTCGGGCCGTCGACGACGGCGTCCCGGCTCCCTGCCCCGTCACAGTCCAGCCACGATCCCGCGATCGCCCGGCAACCGGGACTATCGTCGCCCCATGGTGCCTGCCCGTGGCGCGATCGCGGCGGTGGTCGTCTCGCTGACGATCCTGATGGGCTGCGCCGATTCCACCGACGACGAGCACACCGCGAGCCCCACGACCACCACGGCGCTGCCGCCGAATCAGGTGGCCGGTGTCGACCTGCCGCACGACGCGGTCGACGACGCCGTCGACGAGCTCGACGACCTGGTCGCCTCGCTGATGGACGACACCCACATCCCCGGCATGGCGGTGGCCGTCGTGCACGGCGGGAAGACGGTGTACGCCAAGGGTTTCGGCGTCCGCCAGGAGGGCGCGCCGGACAAGGTCGACACCGATACCGTCTTCCAGCTGGCCTCGGTGTCGAAGTCGGTCGCCGCGACCGTGGTCGCCAGCCAGGTCGGCGCGGGCCGGGTCGACTGGACCACGCCTGTCGTCGAGCACCTGCCCGGTTTCGCGCTGGCCGACCCGGCCACCACCGCCGAGCTCACCGTCGGCGATCTGCTCGCGCACCGCAGCGGCCTGCCCGATCACGCGGGCGACCGGCTGGAGGACATCGGCTACGACCAGGCCGCCATCCTGGACAAGCTGCGTCTGGAACCGCTGGCCCCGTTCCGGATCACCTACGAGTACACCAATTTCGGCTTCACCGCGGGCGCCGAGGCGGTGGCCGCGGCGGCGGGTACCGACTGGGCCCAGCTCTCGGCCGACGCCGTCTACGGCCCGCTGGGCATGACCTCGACCAGTTCCCGCTTCGCCGATTTCCAGGCCAGGCCCAATCGCGCCGTGGGACACGTGAACATCGACGGCGAGTGGGTCGCGCGCTCGGTGCGCGATCCCGACGCCCAATCCCCGGCGGGCGGCGTGAGTTCCTCGATCGAGGACATGGCCCGCTGGCTGACCATGCTGCTCGCCGACGGCGCCCCCATCGCCCCCGCCGACGCGCTGCTGCCCGCGATCACCCCGCAGGTGATCTCCGCCCCCGCGACCGCTCCCACCGCCCGCGCGGGCAACTACGGCTACGGCTTCAACGCCTCGACCTCCCCGGCAGGCCGCACCACCTACAGCCACTCCGGCGCGTTCGCGCTGGGCGCGGCCACCAACTTCCTGGTGATCCCGTCGGCCGACGTGGCCATCGTCGCGCTCACCAACGCCGCCCCGATCGGCGTACCGGAGGCGCTCACCGCCGAGTTCGCCGATCTGGTGCAGTTCGGCGAGATCCGTGAGGACTGGCGCACGCTGTACCACGACGTCATCGCCCCGCTCGGCGATCCCGAAGGCGACCTGGCGGGCCAACCGGCCCCGGCGAATCCCGCACCCGCCCAACCGCTGCCGAGCTACACCGGCACCTACGCCAACGAGTACTGGGGCCCGGCCACCATCACCGAGACCCCGCAGGGCCTGACGTTGAGCATCGGCCCGGCGGGCCAGACCTACCCGCTGACGCACTGGGACGGCGACACCTTCGCCTTCGTCCCCACCGGCGAGAACGCCCCGACCGGCAGCCGCTCCTCGGTGGTCTTCACCGGCGACACCGTCACCATCGACTTCTTCGACGCCGACGGCCTGGGCACCTTCACCGAGGGCGGCTGATCACCCCAGCGACTCCCAGGCCGCCCGCAACCGCGCGGCCCTGACCTTGCCCGCCACCCCGAGCAGCGGCGCGTCCCGCTCCCACCGGCTCCGGACCTCCGGGTCGACGGTGTCCCACAGGGATTCCTGTTCGGCGCGCAGCCGGGTGAGCCGATCGAACACGCCGCCGAGCGCGATGTGCACGCCCGGCGAGCCGGGATTCTCAGCCCCGAGCCCACGCACGGCCGCAAACAGCGCCAGCAGCTGTTCTACGGCCTCGGCGGGCCATCCGGACGTGCGGGCCACCCGCAGCAGCTGACCGAGCACAGCGGCGACCACGTGGACGTCCTCGACGGTCCGGAACGGCTTGAGGTACTCGGTGTAACCGTCACCGGGCAGCAGCTCGCCCGGCGCGGCGGTGAACTCGACGCTCGCGTGCGGGATCTCGGGCGCGAAGGGCAGCTCCGGTAGCGGGGTCACCACGGCCGCGGCACCCGCGTCGACGAGCACCGCCCGCAATAGCGGCCTGCCGTCGGCCTGTTCGCCCGCGCGCGCGATCACCAGGAACCGGGTCGCGAAGGTCCCGAGCGTGGCGAAGGATTTGGTGCCGGTGACAAGACCGTCCGCGCTCACCGTGGTGGCGATGGCCGAGGGGCGCCCGCCGCCGGTCTCGGTGGCACACATCGACACCAGGTCGGCGGGGTCGAGCGTGGGCACCAGCGCGCGCAGCGCCTCTTGATACCCACCGAGGAAGGCCGATCCTGTTCCCGCGCTGTCGAATCCGGCGATCGCGGCGCGATCGAGGGTATTCGGGAAATCGGCGGCCATGGCGCGGTGCCGGGCCAGGGCGGCGGGCACATCGAGCGCGGTGGATTCGCCGGGAACGGCGGAGACCAGGAAATCGAAAACCGAGGAATTCACAGAAGTGGAGCCTAGGGGAATCGAACCCCTAACCCCTGCCTTGCAAAGGCAGTGCTCTGCCAATTGAGCTAAGGCCCCTTGCTGGCGTCAACCAGTTGGCACACCCGAATCAGCGGGTGGTGACCTCTTTCCAGAGGTCAGCGTCATCGCGCTTGCGGAATTTGGTGATACCGATGAGAACCGCGATCACAACACCGACCGTGAGGACAATCTTCATGATTCCCACCCTACTGTGATGTTCGGGAGTGGGCCTAGGAGGACTTGAACCTCCGACCTCTTCGTTATCAGCGAAGCGCTCTAACCGCCTGAGCTATAGGCCCGAACACGTTCCGACCCCCTGCCGGAGCAGTGAACCGCAACGAGAAACGAGACTACCCCACTGCCCCACCGAGTACCAAAACGGCCGGTCAAACCCGGTTTCCCGGGCCTGACCGGCCGTGTGCGGCGAAGCGGTGACTAGTCCGGATCGGCCAGGGTCACCTGGATGCCGCCGACCAGATCGCAGCACTGGTTGTAGATGAACACCCCGACCGTGGCCAGCGCGGTGAACAGCACCACGTTGATCAGGCCGATCACCCCGGCGTAGCCGAAGATGGTGCCCGCGTCGATCAGGCTCGACGAGCTGCTGCCCTCGGAGTTGAGCATCTCGCCCAGCGAGTTGTCGAGGTTGTCCCACACGCCCATACCGGCCAGCACGATGTAGAGCAGGCCGACCGCGACCATCCACACGAAGAACAGCGCCACGCTGATCACCAGGGTGATCTTCAGCGTCGACCACGGGTCGATCCGGCGGATCTGCACGGTCGCGCGTAGCGGCTCGCCCGACGCGGCGGCCGCGATGGCCACCGGCGCCGCCGGGGAGACCGAACCCGCGGCCGCGACCCTGGCGCTGGGCCCCGGCTGGGACGGCACCTGGGCCATCGGCAGCCCCGCGGGCACGGGCGGCGCGTCCGGGGTGGGATGGCGCACCTCGGACAGGTCCGGCATGTCCTTGACCAGCTCGGGCCGCGCGATGCTGCGGGTCGGCCCGTCGATCCCGACCGACTTCACCATCGCCGCTTCCTTGCGCGCCGCCTTGGCCGCCAGGTCGGCGGTGGTGCGGGCGTTGGAGGCGCCGCTGCCCTTGAGGCCACCGCCGCCCGAGGACGCGGGCGCGGGCGAGGACGGCCTGCCCTGGCTCGGCGACTCGCCGGGCCGGTACAGGTTGGACTGCGGCTCACGCTGCGGCAGCTGGGCCCACCCGTCCTGGTAGGGCGATTTGCTGCCCTTCCCGTTGTCGAACGATTCGCCACCGGCGGCACCGGACTCCGGCGCCGGGGCGCCTTCGCCCTGGCCGCCCTGGCGTGGGATCGGCCGCGGCTGGATCGGAGACGAGGCGACCCGCTCGGTGACGCCGTTGGTCTGGTTCCGATCGTCGTTCGACTGATTCGGTGTGGTCAATGGAATCCTCAGATCCGTTCGTTGCCGCCGCTGGTTGGGTTATTGCTCCGAAGCCGCGTCGCCGGAGAGCTGGTCGGGATCGGGCTCGTCGGCGTTGCGCGCGATCGCTAGCAAGGTATCGCCATCCGCGAGGTTCATCAATCGCACGCCCTTGGTCTGGCGTCCAGCTTTCCGGACTTGCTTGGCAGCGGTGCGGATGACGCCACCACTGGATGTGATCGCGTACAACTCGTCCTCGTCGTCGACGATGAGCGCTCCCACCAGGCTGCCACGCTTGGGATCGTATTGGATTGTCAATACGCCTTTTCCACCCCGGCCCTGAGCGGTGTACTCCTCGATCGCGGTGCGCTTGGCGTAGCCGCCCGCGGTCGCGACCAGCAGATAGGTGCCCTCGCGCACGACATTGAGCGAGAGCAGCTCGTCGTCGGCGTTGAACCGCATGCCCTGCACACCGGAGGTGGCCCGGCCCATCGGCCGCAGCGCCTCGTCGGTGGCCGCGAAGCGGATGGACTGGCCGTGCGCCGAGACCAGCAGCAGGTCGTCGTCGGCCGAGCACAGCACCGCGCCGACCAGCTCGTCGTCATCGCGCAGGTTCACCGCGACGATGCCGCCGGAACGGTTCGAGTCGAAATCGGTGAGCTTGGATTTCTTCACCAGGCCCGCGCGTGTCGCGAGCACCAGGTACGGCGCGTCCTCGTAGGTCTTGAGCTGGATGATCTGGGCGATCTTCTCATCCGGCTGGAAGGCCAGCAGGTTGGCCACGTGCTGGCCGCGCGCGGTGCGGTTGGCCTCGGGCAGCTCGTAGGCCTTGGCCCGGTAGACCCGGCCCTTGTTGGTGAAGAACAGCAGCCAGTCGTGGGTGGAGGAGACGAAGAAGTGCTTGACGATGTCGTCCTGCTTGAGCCCCGCGCCCATCACGCCCTTGCCGCCGCGCTTCTGCGAGCGGTACAGGTCGGTCTTGGTGCGCTTGGCGTAGCCGGTCTCGGTGATCGTGACGACCACGTCCTCGCGGGCGATCAGGTCCTCGTCGGCCACGTCGCCGTCGGCGGCGATGATCCGGGTGCGCCGGTCGTCGCCGTACTTCTCGACGATCTCGGCCAGCTCGTCACGCACGATCGCGCGCTGCCGCTCCGGCTTCTCCAGGATGTCCTTGTAATCGGCGATCTCGAGCTCGATCTTGGCCAGATCGTCGACGATCTTCTGCCGCTCCAGCGCCGAGAGGCGGCGCAGCTGCATGTCCAGGATGGCGGTGGACTGGATCTCGTCGATGTCGAGCAGGTCCATCAGGCCGGTGCGCGCGGTGTCGGTGTTGGCCGAGCGGCGGATCAGCGCGATGACCTCGTCGAGCATGTCCAGCGCCTTGACCAGGCCGCGCAGGATGTGGGCCCGCTCCTCGGCCTTGCGCAGCAGGTAGCGGGTGCGCCGCACGATGACGTCCAACTGGTGCTCGACGTAGTAGCGGATCATCTGATCCAGGCGCAGCGTGCGCGGCACCCCGTCGACGATCGAGAGCATGTTGGCGCCGAAGCTGGTCTGCAGCTGGGTGTGCTTGTACAGGTTGTTCAGCACGACCTTGGCGACCGCGTCGCGCTTGACCGTCACCACGATGCGCATGCCCGCGCGGTCCGAGGACTCGTCGTGGATATCGGAGATGCCCGCGATCTTGCCGTCCTTCACCTGCTCCGCGATGGAGTTGATGAAGTTGTCGGTATTGACCTGGTAGGGCAGCTCGGTGATGACGATCTGGGTCTGCCCCCGGCTGCCCTCCTCGATCTCCACCACACCGCGCATGCGGATGGAACCGCGGCCGGTGGTGTAGGCGTCGTGGATGCCCTGGCTGCCCACGATCAGGCCGTGCGTCGGGAAGTCCGGGCCCTTGACCCGCTCCATGCAGGCGGCCAGCGTGGATTCCTCGTCGGCGTCGAAGTTCTCCAGCGCCCAGTAGATGGCCTCGGCCAGCTCATTGAGGTTGTGCGGCGGGATATTGGTGGCCATGCCGACCGCGATGCCGTTGCTGCCGTTCATCAGCAGCGCGGGCACGCGCGCGGGCAGCACGGTCGGCTCCTGCGAGCGACCGTCGTAGTTGGGGACGAAATCGACCGTCTCGTGGTCGATCTCGCGCAGCATCTCCATCGCCAGCGGGGTCAGGCGGCACTCGGTGTAGCGCATGGCGGCCGCGCCGTCGTTGCCGCGCGAACCGAAGTTGCCCTGGCCGTCGACCAGCGGATAGCGCAGCGACCAGGGCTGGGCCATGCGCACGAGGGTGTCGTAGATCGACGAGTCACCGTGCGGGTGGTAGTTACCCATGGTCTCGGCGACCGGGCGCGCCGACTTCACGTAACCGCGGTCGGGACGGTAGCCGTTGTCGTACATCGCGTAGAGCACGCGGCGGTGCACCGGCTTGAGGCCGTCACGCACGTCGGGCAGCGCGCGGCCGACGATCACGCTCATCGCGTAATCGATGTAGCTGGACTGCATTTCGTTCTGGATGTCGACCGGTTCGATCCGGTCGCCTGCGCCGCCGTTCGGGGGCAGTGTGGTCTCAGTCATGAAGGGGTCTCCGTAAAAAGGCTCGGGGGGCAGCTGCGGTGGCGGGCAGGGGTTAGGGGTTCGATTCCCCTAACCCCCACTTCGCCGGCTAAACGTCGAGGAAGCGGACGTCCTTGGCATTGCGGGTGATGAAGCTGCGACGCGCCTCGACGTCCTCGCCCATCAGCACCGAGAACAGCTCGTCGGCCGCGGCGGCGTCGTCGAGCGTCACCTGACGAAGCACCCGCACCGACGGGTCCATGGTGGTTTCCCACAGCTCCTTGGCGTTCATCTCGCCCAGACCCTTGTAGCGCTGGACGCCGTCGTCCTTGTTGATCTTCTTGCCCGCGGCCAGACCGGCCTCGAGCAGGCCGTCGCGCTCGCGGTCGGAGTAGGCGAACTCCGGCTCGCTGCGCTGCCACTTGAGCTTGTAGAGCGGCGGCTGGGCCAGGTACACGTGGCCGTGCTCGATGAGCGGGCGCATGAACCGGAACAGCAGCGTGAGCAGCAGGGTGGAGATGTGCTGGCCGTCGACGTCGGCGTCGGCCATCAGCACGATCTTGTGATACCGCAGCTTGGCGATGTCGAACTCGTCGTGGATGCCGGTGCCGAAGGCGGTGATGATCGACTGGACCTCGTTGTTCTTGAGGACGCGATCGATGCGGGCCTTCTCGACGTTGATGATCTTGCCGCGCAGCGGCAGGATCGCCTGGTACATCGAGTCGCGGCCGGACTTGGCCGAGCCACCGGCGGAGTCACCCTCGACGATGTAGATCTCGGACTTGCTCGGGTCCTTGGACCGGCAGTCGGCCAGCTTGCCCGGCAGCCCGCCCAGGTCGGTGGCCGACTTGCGGCGCACCAGCTCACGCGCCTTGCGCGCGGCCACGCGGGCCTGCGCGGAGGACACCGCCTTCTGCACGATGGTCTTGGCGTCGGCCGGGTTGGCCTCGAACCAGTGCGTCAGGTGCTCGTTGCAGGCGCGCTGCACGAACGACTTGACCTCGGTGTTGCCCAGCTTGGTCTTGGTCTGGCCCTCGAACTGCGGCTCGCCGACCTTGACGCTCACGATGGCGGCCAGGCCCTCGCGAATGTCGTCACCGGTGAGGTTGCCGTCCTTCTCCTTGAGGAGCTTCTTCTCCTTGGCGTACTTGTTGACCACCGTGGTCAGCGCCGCGCGGAAGCCCTCTTCGTGGGTGCCGCCCTCGTGGGTGTTGATGGTGTTGGCGAAGGTGTGCACCGACTCGGAGTAGCCCGAGTTCCACTGCATCGCGACCTCGAGCTCGTGGCCGGTGCCCTTGCCGGTGAAGCCGACCACCGAGTTGTGGATGGCGGTCTTGGTGCGGTTGATGTGGCGCACGAAGTCGACCAGGCCACCCGGGTAGTGGTAGGTGCGGGTCTTGACCTTCGGCTCGGCCGGGGCCTCGACGCCGTCCTCGGCGTGCTTGGGCGCCTCGGCGGTCTCGCTGACGACCTCGTCGGTGACGTCGGATTCGCTGACCCGCTCGTCGGTGAGGGTGATGGTCAGGCCCTTGTTGAGGAAGGCCATCTCCTGCAGGCGGCGCGCGACCGTCTCGAAGTTGTAGGTGGTGGTCTCGAAGATGTCCGGATCGGCCCAGAACCGGATGGTGGTACCGGTGCGCTTGGTCGGCTCGCCCTGGATGAGCTTGCCCGGCTTGGCGTCCTTGTAGACCTGGGTCCAGTGGTAGCCGTCGTTGTCGATCTCGGCTTCCAGCTTGCTCGACAGCGCGTTGACCACCGAGATACCGACACCGTGCAGACCACCGGAGACGGCGTAGGAGTCGGAGTCGAACTTGCCGCCCGCGTGCAGCTGGGTCATGACGACCTCGACGGTCGGGATGCCCTGGGCGTGCATCCCGGTGGGGATACCGCGGCCGTCGTCGACGACCTCCACGCCACCGTCGGCCAGCAGGGTCACATCGACGCGGCTGGCGTAGCCCGCCATCGCCTCGTCGACCGAGTTGTCCACAACCTCCCAGATGAGGTGGTGCAGACCGCGCTCGCCGGTGGAACCGATGTACATACCGGGGCGTTTGCGTACCGCCTCGAGACCTTCGAGGACCGTGATGGAGGAGGCACCGTAGCCCTGCTTGTCGCCCGATGCGTTGGAATCGTTGGCAGCCACTTGTCGGTAGCTCTCCTTACTTGCTGATCCCTGGCGCCGGGCAGCACACGAGCGGCTGCACAGCACGCGCCGAGGGTTCGCCGCTGGTTACGTCACCATCCTACTGGTAAGCCCAACTTACAGTGCACCTACGACACCCCTGACGACGCCGTGAATGCAAGAAATCGATCCACGCCGGGATGTTTCCGCCACTCAGAGGATTTTGCCGGTCGTGGGAGCGAATAGGGTCGCGTCCGGACCTCGCCGCGGAGGCGCCCGTTGCCGACCCGGCCACCCCACCGCGTCCGTGCCGGTGCGCGCGCAGCCGGAAGGCCGCTCCGACCGGCGGGTCTATCCACAGGTTTGTTCACATGTCCACAGGGTTGTGAGCCGAGAGTCGTGCTCGCGCAAAGGATCTCGGGACGGTCACCGATCGGCTACCCGTAGGTGTCGCGCGGGCCACGGCCCTTGATGTGGCGTTCACCTTTGCGCCAGCTCGGCGCGGCCGGACCGGTGATGCGCAGCTGGGTGACCACGCCCTGACCGACCGCGGCAGCGATCTTGGCCAGGATCTGGCCCTGCAGCATCCGCAACTGGGTGGCCCATGCGGTGGACTCGGCGGCGATCTTGAGAACCCCGCCCTCCAGCGTCACCGGCGTGGCGTGCGCGGCGATGTCCTCCCCGACCACCCCGGCCCAGCGGCCGAACACCATGCCCTCGGCCACCTTGCCCGACCAGCCACGACTCTTCGCGATCGAGCCGGTGAGCGCGGACAGCAGCTGGGGATCACGCGGATCGGGACCGGCGCCGGACCAGCCGCTGCGCCGCCGTCCGCCCGCGCGCAGCTTGCGCACCGGCGAGGCCCGCCCCTGCCCGACCGACTTGCCGTTGGCCTTGGCCGCGGCCCTGGCCTCCTCCAGTGCCCGGCGCGCCAGATCGATCCCGCGCAGCTCCGGGGCCGGTTCGTCGTGCACGGGTTGTCCGCCTTCCGGGTCGCTGGGGGCCGAGTGTGCACAGAGTCTACGCCGGGGCACCGACAGCGACCGGTGTGCGCCGACGCGGCATATGTCCAGGATGTTGCCGGTTTTCCACAGGCCTTGTTGATAACTATCGTTACCTGTGCATATCTTCTGGCTCGGTGACCGGCTCGGTGACGATCCGTGACACCCGTTGATCGGCCTCGCCGGTGGTCTGCACCCGCAGCGGCTCGGCGGCCAGCTCCGGTGGCACATCCTCGGCAACCGCGGCCGTGATCAGCACCTGCTCGGCCCCGGCGGCCACCTCGGCCAGCGCGGTACGCCTGCGCCGGTCCAGTTCGGCGAACACGTCGTCGAGCAGTAGCACCGGCTCGGTGCCCGCGCTGCGCAGCAGTTCGAACGAAGCCAGCCGCAGCGCCAGCGCGAACGACCAGGACTCGCCGTGGCTGGCGAAGCCCTTGGCAGGCGCGCTGCCAAGCAGGAGGTCCAGGTCGTCGCGGTGCGGGCCGACCAGGCACACCCCGCGATCGAGTTCCTTGCTCCGGGCGGCGGCCAGTTCGCTGAGCACGATCGCGTGCAGGCGGGTCACGTCGTCGTCCTCTGGCACGCGCGCGGGATCGAGCAGATCCGGCGGCAGATACCCCGAGCGGTAAACGATTGCGGCGGGCCGTGATTCGGGCGCGATCGACCGATACGACTGCGCCAGAAAGGGATACAGGTCGTGCACCAGCCGCAGCCGCTGGGCCAGCAACACCGCGGCGTGCTCGGCCAGATGCCCGTCCCACACATCCAGGGTGCTCAGATCGGCACGCGAACGCAGCTGGCGCCCAGCGGTTTTCAACAGGGCAGAGCGCTGGCGCAGCACCTTGTCGTAGTCGGCGCGCACCCCGGCCAGCCTGGGCAGCCGGGCTGTGCACAACTCATCGAGGAAGCGCCGCCGCTCCCCCGGGTCGCCGCGCACCAGCGCCAGATCCTCCGGCGCGAACAGCACGGTCTGCAGAATCCCGAGGATCTCCCTGGACCGGCGCACCGGCGAGCGATTGATCTGCGCGCGATTGGCGCTGCCCGCCTTGAGCTCCACATCCACCCGCAGCTCGCGGCCCAGGTTCACCACGGTGGCCCCGATCCGCGCCTGGGTGGCGCCCATCCGGATCAGCGGGGCATCGGCGGAGACGCGGTGCGAGCCGAGGGTGGCCAGGTAGCCGACCGCCTCGAGCAGGTTGGTCTTGCCGTTGCCGTTGGACCCCAGCAGCACCGTGCGCCCTGGGGACAACTCCAGTTCGGCGTGCTCCCACGACCGGAAATCACGGACCGACAGCGCACGGATGAACATGCCGGGTTACGCGGGCGGGCCGGGTCAGCCGGGCAGCCGGACCGGCATCAACAGGTAGATGTACTGGCTCTCCAGCGCCGCGAACGCCCCGGACTCGAGCACCTTGGGCTCCTCGTCAGAGGCGGGCAGCAGCACAGCGGGACGGCTGGGGGTGGTGAACCCGAAGGTGACCCGCTCGGCGTGCAGCGCGGACAGGCCCTCGGTCAGGTAGCCGGGGTTGAACGCGATGGTCAGCGGCTCGCCGCGGAAATCGGCCTCCAGCCATTCCTCGGCGCGGCCCGCGTCGTCCCCACCCGCCGACAGCAGCACGCCGTCTGTGGAGAACTCCAGGCGCACCTGGGCACCGCGCTCGGCCACCAGGGCCACGCGCTTGATGGCCTCCGACAGCGCCGCAACGGGCAGCGTGGCGATCGAGGTGTGCTCCTTGGGGAGCAACTGGCGGAACTTGGGGAATTCGGCGTCCAGCAGGCGCGTGGTGGTGCGCCTGCCCGCGTTGACGATGCCGAGCAGTCCGTCGCCGCCACTGCCCAGCGACAGCTGCACGGGCGCCTCGGCGGCACCGAGGGTCTTGGCGGCCTCCGACAGCGTGCGCGCGGGGATGAGCACCGCGGTCTCGATATCGGGGCGGGTGGGCTGCCACTGCAGGTGACGCACGGCCAGGCGGAAGCGGTCGGTGGCGGCCAGCACCACGTCGTTGCCCTCGATCTCCACCCGGATACCGGTGAGCATGGGCAGGGTGTCGTCGCGACCGGCGGCGACCGCGACCTGGCCGACCGCCTCGCCGAAGACATCCACACCCAGTTCCCCGGTCTGCTGGGGAACCTCGGGCAGCTGGGGATAATCCTCGACCGGCATGGTCGGCAGGGAGAACTTGGCACTACCGCAGGCGATGAGCACGCGGGTGCCGTCGACGGAGACGTCCACCGGCTTGTTCGACAGCGCCTTGGTGATGTCGGCGAGCAGGCGGCCCGAGACCAGCACCTGGCCGGGACCGGCGACCTCGGCGGCCACCCGCATCTGCGCGGAGACCTCGTAGTCGAAGCCGGAGACCGTCAGGCCGTTCTCGTCGGCCACCAGCAGCACACCGCCGAGGACGGGCACCGGGGGCCGGGACGGGAGGCTGCGTGCCACCCAGGCCACCGACTCGGCGAAATCCTCTCGGGCGACCCGAAACTTCATGCTCGCAAGCTCCATCGCCCGATGTGTCCTCTCCGAGTGTCGAATCCGTGTGCGGGTGTATCAGCGGAGTTGAGGTGCTGCGTCGACCGCGCACTGAGTCTCGCACAA
The DNA here is from genome assembly GCF_037034205.1 of Nocardia sp. SSK8. Classification (NCBI taxonomy): domain Bacteria; kingdom Bacillati; phylum Actinomycetota; class Actinomycetes; order Mycobacteriales; family Nocardiaceae; genus Nocardia; species Nocardia sp. SSK8. The sequence goes on along the minus strand of NZ_JBAGKD010000006.1, from coordinate 80,998 downwards.
CCGGCCGACAACCAAACGGTACCCGGACAACGCGTGAAGTCCGCACCGACCCTCCCGGCGGATCCCGGCCCGTCCGGCCACCCCTCTCCTCCTTGCCTGCCTGTGAGTGGAGCACCGACCGAGCCGAGCTTCCCGATCCGAGTTTCCACACACCCTGTTTTCAAGAGATCTCTCTAAGAATGAGAACTGAAGTAGTAATAGGCACTGTGGAATCTGTGGACTTCCGCCGAATCCCCAGGTCAGACGGCACGTCGGGATGGGGATGGCCGTGGAGTGACTCGAGGATGAATCGGAGCCGCCTGTGGACGGCGAAAGTTGTCCCAGATCCATCCTCGAGTTGTCCTCGAGTTGTTCCACCGGATTCACCCTGTTGTTCACATGCGGGGGCAGGCTGGTGGCAACCCCGTGGATTCCTCGAGGACTCCACAGGGATTCCTCGAGGAATCCCCAGGGCTGATTCGGCTGCCGCGCAGGTCAGCGCGCTGGTGAGCCTGTGAGCGGAGCGACCTGTGCACGATGTGGACAACTCCCTGTGGGTGGATTCTCCCCACGTCATCCCCAGGCCCTGTGTGTGAACCGGTGCACAACCGGTGGATTCCTCGAGGATTCCACAGGGATTCCTCGAGGAATCCACAGGGCAAAAAAGAACACCGCCCCAGGTCAGGGCGGTGTTCACGGGTGTGGATGAAATCAGCGCGAGCGCTGCTTGATCCGGGCTGTGAGTTCTTGGACCTGGTCGTAGACCCGGCGCCGCTCGGTCATCTCCTTGCGCACCTTCTTCTCCGCGTACATCACCGTGGTGTGGTCGCGGCCGAAGGCCTGGCCGATCTTGGGCAGCGACAGATCGGTGAGCTCGCGGCACAGGTACATGGCGATCTGCCGGGCCTGCGCCAGCGGCCGCGCTTTACCGGGGCCGGTGAGCTCCTCGAGCGTGGTGTTGAAGTACTCGGCGGTGACGGCCATGATCGTGGCCGCGTTGATCTCGAGCGCCGCGGTGTCGGGCATGAGATCGCGCAGCACCACCTCGGCCAGCGACAGATCCAGCGGCTGACCGTTGAGCGAGGCGAAGGCCGTCACCCGGATGAGCGCGCCCTCGAGCTCGCGGATATTGCGCTCGACCCGGCTGGCGATGAGCTCGAGCACGTCGTGCGGCACGTCGAGCCGGTCCATCCGCGCCTTCTTGCGCAGAATCGCGATGCGGGTCTCCAGCTCGGGCGGCTGCACATCGGTGATCAGGCCCCACTCGAAGCGGGTGCGCAGGCGTTCCTCCAGCGTGGCCAGCTGCTTGGGCGGGCGATCGGAGGACACCACGATCTGCTTGTTGGCGTTGTGCAGGGTGTTGAAGGTGTGGAAGAACTCCTCCTGGATGCCTTCCTTGCCCTCGATGAACTGGATGTCGTCGACCAGCAGGATGTCGGTCTCGCGGTAGCGGCGCTTGAACGCGACCTTGCGGTCGTCGCGCAGGCTGTTGATGAAGTCGTTGGTGAACTCCTCGGTGGAGACGTACTTCACCCGCATCCCGGGAAACAGCCGCTGGGCGTAGTGCCCGGCCGCGTGCAGCAGGTGCGTCTTGCCCAATCCCGAAGCGCCCCAGACGAACAGTGGGTTGTAGGCGCGCGCGGGTGCCTCGGCGATGGCCACCGCGGCGGCATGCGCGAAGCGGTTGGACGCGCCGATGACGAAGGTCTCGAAGGTGTACTTGGCGTTCAGGCTGGCCGAGGACGAGGGCTGCGGCGGCGCCTCGGGCGACTTGCTGAAATAGGTCGGCCAGTTGTTGCGGGCGTCGACCACCGGCTCGTCGTCGGTGGGCTCGGCGCCGGGCTGACCGGGGAACGGGGTATCCGGCACGGCCTCGACGGGCGCGTCCTCGACCCGCGCGCTGACCGGCTCCTCGGCCGGGCGGGCGCGGGCAGGCGCGCGCTGCGGCGGCGGATCCGGGGTGAACAGCGACTCCTGGCCGGGCGGGATGTGCTCGCGGCGCGGCGAACCACCCTGCTCGCGGCGCGCGGGCGCCGCGGGTTCGGCGACCCGCTGTTCGGGGCGCCCGCCACGGAACTCCCCGCGTCCACCGAACTCGCCACCGGCGAAGTCGGGAACGGGATAGGGCGCGGTCGGCTCGTAGTCGGTGCCGGGGAACTCCCCGCGCTCGGCCGGATATTCGCCGCCCTTGTAGTCCGCGGCCTGCTGATAGTCCTGCTGCGGCTGGTATTCGCCCTGCTGGTACTCGCTCTGCTGGTAGTCCGGCTGCTGCTGGTACTCCGATTCGGCCGGGTACTCGCGATGCCCCGGGTAGTCCTGGCGCTCGCCGTACTCGGCGGCCTGGCCGGGGTACTCGCCGCGGCCGCCGTAGCCGGTGGCGTAGTCGCCGCCCTGGGGATATTCGGGCGCGGACTGATACTCGAACTCGCTCGTCCCGTAGCGCGGCCTGCCGTACTCCCCGCGCGCGGCGTAATCGGGAACGCTGAAATCCGGGCCGGGGTAGCCAGCGGGCGGGCGGGTCTGCTCGCGCGGGCGCTCGGGCCTGCTGGTCATCCTGGCGTGCCGGGGCGAACTGCCCGACCGCTCCCCCGCGGTCGGGATCGGTGCGGCGATGCGCACGCCGAGTCCTTCCACCTGCGGGCCGAGCCTGCGGCCCAGCGAGCGCAGGATGGGTTCGCGCAGATCGCGCTCGATCGCTTCCTGGGCCAGTGAGGAGGGAACCGACAGCAACGCGAAACCCTGGGCGACGGTCAGCGGCTTGACCAGTTTCAGCCACGCCTGCTGGGCGCGACTGACCGCGGGAATGGCGCCGTCGGCCGAACCGGTGGTGAGTTCGGCAACAACTTCCGGCCATACTGTGGCCAGCACGTTCTGCTCGTCATCCATGCGGAGTCCTCCCCGGACCGGTTCGTTGGAGCACCGAATATGCCACTCCGGCCGTTTATCCACACAATTATCCACAGATGTGGACAAACCTGGGGATAGGGGGAATCTGCCAGCGTGTGGCAGTGAATGGGGCTGGACCTGCGGTTCTGCAGCAATCGCCCGGCTACAGAGGCTAGCTGGCCAAGGCGCAGAAGGCCAGAGGTGTGGAAGAACTCACGAAAAGTGTCGCGGATGCGCCGTTTCCGCCGGGCGTGTCGAGCGCCGCAGCGTGGCGAACAGCCGAGGTCGGGCCGGGCGCGGGGCACTGGGGGCCGAGTTTGACCCGGTGTAGCGGTATCAGTACCCTCAGACAGTCACCCCTTGGCGCGGTGGCGGCTCTGTGCTGCACGTCGATCGCCAAGGCAATCTGCGCGTAGACCGCGGTCCGCTGCGCAGAGATCCGAATCACCGAAAACTTCGGGTGCCTGACCGGTGCCCACCAACTCGAGGAGTGTTGACCGTGGCCAAGGGCAAGCGGACGTTCCAGCCGAACAACCGTCGTCGGGCGCGCGTGCACGGCTTCCGCCTCCGGATGCGCACCCGTGCGGGTCGCGCCATCGTTTCGGCGCGCCGCCGTAAGGGCCGTGCCGAACTGACTGCCTGATCGCGCGTAGTCGGACGCTCGGGTGTTGCCTGAGCCGTATCGGTTGCACCACCGTGCCGAATTCTCCCGCACGGTGCGCCGCGGTCAGCGAATCGGGAGGCGAGATCTCGTCGTACACGCGTTCACGCATACGTACGACGAGATCGCCGATGCCGATTCCCTGGTCCGCGTAGGCGGTCCGCGGTTCGGGCTGATTGTCAGCAAGGCGGTGGGTAACGCGGTGGTTCGCCACCGGGTGGCCCGCCGCCTGCGTCATATGTGTGGCCAGGTGGTCGACGAGATCCCGGCTGGCACGGATGTGGTGATCCGGGCACTGCCCGGTGCGGCCACCGCCGATTCCACCGAGTTGCTGCGCCAGCTGCGCACCGGACTGCGCAAGCTGGGCTTGCGGCAGGCGCCGGAGCCCGCGCTCGGACGCACCTCGGCCGGTGCGCGGTGATGCGCACCCTCACCCGGCTACCCGCCAACGCGCTGATCTTCCTGATCGAGCTGTACCGGACCTATGTCTCCCCCACCCGGATGCCGATCTGCCGCTTCACCCCCACCTGCAGCGAGTACGCGGTCACCGCTCTGCGGACGCGCGGCCTGCTGGTCGGATCGGTACTGACGGTCGTGCGCCTGGCCAAATGCGCACCCTGGCACCCTGGAGGGTGGGATCCCGTGCCGGAGCGCGGGTCGAATGCCTTCACCAAGTCATCGCCCGCGCTGATCGGCGATACGAACGACGGGAGTACCTAGAGCCGTGCTCGACATCATCTATTGGCCGGTATCCGCGATTCTGTGGTTCTGGCACAAGGCCTTCGGCTTCGTGTTCGGAGCCGATAGCGGAGTGGCCTGGACCCTTGCCATCGTCTTCCTGGTCTTCACGCTGCGGCTCGTGCTGTACAAGCCGTTCGTCAAGCAGGTGCGGACCACCAAGCAGATGCAGGAGCTGCAGCCCCAGATCAAGGAGCTGCAGAAGAAGTACAAGAACGACCGCGAGACCATGGCGCGGGAGATGCAGAAGCTCCAGAAGGAGCACGGCTTCAACCCGCTGATGGGCTGTCTGCCGGTGCTGGTGCAGGTGCCGGTCTTCCTCGGTCTGTTCCACGTGCTGCGTTCGTTCAACCGCACCGGTCACGGATTCGGTCAGCTCGGCCTCTCGGCGGAGGAAAACGCCAATATCGGCAACTACATCTTCTCGGCGACCGACGTCCAGTCCTTCCTGAGCGCCCGCATCTTCGGCGCGCCGATCGCCGCGTTCATCACCGCGCCGACCAACGAGCTGGCGGCCTTCGCGGAGTGGGGCGGCACGCCCACCCGGCTGAGCATCGCGCTCGTCGCGATTCCGCTGATGATCATCGCCGGTGTGGCGACCCACTTCAACGCGCGCGCCTCGGTGCAGCGCCAGACGCCGGAGGCCGCGGCCAACCCGCAGGCCGCCATCATGAACAAGCTGTCGCTGTGGGTCTTCCCGCTCGGCGTCATGGTCGGTGGTCCGTTCCTGATGATCGGCATCCTGATCTACTGGGTGGCCAACAACATCTGGACCTACGGTCAGCAGCATTTGGTGTTCGGCCGGATGGAGAAGGAAGAGGCCGAGAAGAAGGCCAAGAAGCTGGAGCAGCGGGCGCAGAACGCGCCCAAGCCCGGCGTGAAGCCGGTCGACGTCCGCAAGAAGCAGGACGCCGCGGTCGCCGACGACTCCTCGGCGAACGGCAGTGCCGCGACCAACGGCACCCCCAAGCAGTCGGCCAAGCAGGGCGGCCAGCGCAGGCCCGGCGGGCAGAAGCGGCCGGGCAACCGCGGCCGCGCGAACCAGAAGCGTAAGCGCTGAGTGGCGACCAGATAGAGGAATCCAATGACTGTTGAGACCGAGACCGACGGAGGGGACGCCACTGTGGCGACGAGTGTTGACGTCGTGAACGACGCCGAAGAAGCGTTGATCGAAGAGGGCGAGATCGCCGGCGACTACCTCGAGCAGCTGCTGGACGTGCTCGACTTCGACGGCGATATCGACCTCGATGTCGAGGGCGATCGCGCCATCGTGAGCATCGACGGCGGCCGTGATCTGACCAAGCTCGTCGGCCGCAACGGCGAGGTGCTCGACGCGTTGCAGGAGCTGACCCGGCTGGCCGTGCAGCAGGCGACCGGCGTGCGCAGCCGCCTGATGCTCGATGTGGCCGGGTGGCGCGCGCAGCGTCGCGCCGACCTGAGCGCGCTCGGCGTGGCCGCGGCCAAGCGGGTGCTGGAGTCGGGCAAGCCCGAGGCGCTGTCGGCCATGACCCCGTTCGAGCGCAAGATCGTGCACGACGCCGTCGCCGATATCGAGGGCGTCGCCAGCGAGAGCGAAGGCGTGGAGCCGAATCGTCACGTGGTGGTCGTGCCCGAGTAGGCTGACTTCCGCCGCGACCACGATTGCTGTGGGTAGGGCCTCCGGTCTCGGACCGGGGGCCTTATTCATGCCCGATGCTCCACTCGGAAGGATGTTTCACGTGGAACGAGAACTGGGTGCGCTGTCCGCCGAACTGGAACCGCCCGCCGTTGCCGCCCGGGTGTTCGGCGACCGCCTGGACCTCGCGCGCCGCTACTGCGCGGCGCTGGCCACCGCCGGGGTGGAGCGCGGGCTGATCGGCCCCCGCGAGGTGCCTCGCCTGTGGGAGCGCCACATTCTCAACTGTGCGGTCGTCGGGGAGCTGATCGACGAGGGTGCGTCGGTCGTCGACATCGGCAGCGGTGCCGGGCTGCCCGGTATCCCCCTCGCCATCGCCCGCCCGGATCTGCGGATCACTCTGGTCGAACCGCTGCTGCGCCGCACTGTGTTCCTCAGCGAGTTCATCGAGGACGCGGGTCTCGAGGTGCGAGTGGTCCGTGGGCGCGCCGAGCAGTCCGGGGTGATCAAGGAAGCGGGTGGCGCGGATGTCGTCACCTCGCGCGCGGTGGCTCCGCTGGCCAAGCTCGCGCACTGGTCGCTCCCCCTGCTCCGGGACCACGGCCGGATGCTCGCGCTCAAGGGAACCAGTGCCGCCGAAGAACTCGAACGCGATGGCGCCGAGCTGATCCGGGACGGCGCGACCGATCTGCGCGTGGTCGGGTGCGGCGCGGGGATCGTCGAGATCCCGACCCTGGTGATCAGCGCGGAGCTACTCCCCCGCGCCGAGCGTCCGACGCGTCGCGCGGGACGTAAGGCGGCCGGGGCCGAGAAGAAGGCGCGCAAGGGTCGGGAGTCGGGAACCGACTGATTTCCCTCGTGCTCGCGGATTCGCCATTTTCGTAACGTGACAAAATCTCCCGAGGGTGGTTGCCTAGGCCGCTGCATCGCGAAATTTGGTTGATGAGCCGGGGAGTCGTAAGGCGTCCGTGAGACCGGTGCTCCGTGAACGGTTTCCGGATGCGGGTCGCTCGTGTTTCACGTGGAACGCGCGTCCGGTGTGCACCGAATTCGTGCCGACCCCGTCCCCCTGTTTCCCGTGAAACAACGCTCCGGAAAGCGGAATTCGACACAGTTGGGCGTGTCCTTCTCGCCGTGCCGCGATTCAGCTTTCCTAACTGTCGTAGTGCTGGCAAGCTGTTCACAGTCGGGCGTGAGCGTCTGCCCCACGGTGATGTGGACGATGCCGCGCCGAACGTTTGTGATGACACGGCGCCGACGCTCGGTCGGGTTCGTGATCTGAAGTTTCTCGGGTTAGGAGCTGTCTATGTCGAGCGGTCCGGCGAATGTTTCACGGGAAACAGCGTCGCGGGTCCCGGGGATGCTGGATTCCAGCAGCTTCGACGCGGAGACGTTCGGGAACACTCCTTTCGGGAACATCTCCCCGGCCGAGACCCCGATCGCGGCGGAAGCGCAACGCGCCAGCCAGATTCTGCATCCAGGAAAGGTCACTGTGCCGAAACCCCGCGAGCAACGGATCATCACCATCGCCAACCAGAAGGGCGGCGTCGGTAAGACGACGACGACGGTCAATCTCGCCGCTGCGCTAGCGCATCAGGGCATGACGGTCCTCGTCGTCGATCTCGATCCGCAGGGCAACGCGAGTACGGCGCTGGGCGTCGCGCACCACTCCGGTGTGCCGTCCAGTTACGAGTTGCTGATCGGTGAGGTGAAGGTCAAGGACGCGATCCAGCAGAGCCCGCACAGTGAGCGGCTGCTGTGTGTGCCCGCCACCATCGACCTCGCCGGTGCCGAGATCGAACTGGTGTCGATGGTCGCCCGCGAGGGCCGGTTGAAGACGGCGATCCACGAGGCGGCCATCGCTGGCTACGACATCGATTACGTCCTGATCGACTGCCCGCCCTCCCTCGGCCTGCTCACCGTCAACGCGCTCGTGGCGGCCAAGGAGGTGCTGATCCCGATCCAGTGCGAGTACTACGCGCTGGAGGGTGTCGGCCAGTTGCTCCGCAATATCGGGCTGGTGCAGTCGCATCTCAACCCCGAACTCCACGTGTCGACCGTGCTGCTCACCATGTACGACGGCCGCACCAAGCTGGCCGACCAGGTCGCCGAAGAGGTGCGCAACCACTTCGGCGACGTGGTGCTGAAGTCGATGATCCCGCGCAGTGTGAAGGTTTCGGAGGCGCCGGGCTACGGGATGACCGTGCTCGATTACGATCCGGGTTCTCGCGGCGCCATGAGCTACATGGACGCGGGTCGCGAATTGGCGAGCCGCGCTCAGCTCGCGCAAGACGCGTCGTAGTTGTGTTGGAACGAGGAAGGGATCGGTAGCCGATGAGTCAGGCGAAAAAGGGCGGTCTCGGTCGCGGGTTGGCCGCACTGATCCCGACGGGTCCGGCCTCGACGCCGGGGCTCAGCAGTGCCGCGGCGAGCGTGATCGGCATCAACCCGATCGGTCCGCAGCCCGCGGAGGCATTCCTGCATCGCGTCCCGGATGCCGAACCGGAGCCGGAGGCCGCCACCGAGCCGGAGGCCGAGCTGGTCTCCCCCGGCGACGCCGTCTACCGCGAGATCCCGGCCGACCAGATCGTGCCGAACCCGAAGCAGCCGCGCACGGTCTTCGAGGAAGAGGCGCTGGCCGAGCTGGTGCACTCCATCCGCGAGTTCGGGCTCATGCAGCCGATCGTGGTGCGGCGCGTCGATCCGGGTGTCGACAAGTTCCAGTTGGTCATGGGCGAGCGGCGCTGGCGCGCCTGCCAGGAAGCCGGGCTGGAGACCATCCCGGCGATCATCCGCGACACCGCCGACGGCTCGATGCTGCGCGACGCGCTGCTCGAGAACATCCACCGCGTGCAGCTGAACCCGCTCGAAGAGGCGGCCGCCTATCAGCAGCTGCTCGACGAATTCGATGTCACGCATGAGGAACTGGCTTCGCGAATCGGCCGCTCCCGACCCGTCGTGACGAATATGATTCGACTGCTGAAGCTGCCGATTCCGGTGCAGCGTCGGGTGGCGGCCGGAGTTCTCTCGGCCGGTCATGCCCGGGCGCTGCTGGGGCTGGATGCCGGAGCCGACGCACAGGAAGTGTTGGCGGCGCGGATCGTCGCCGAGGGACTATCGGTGCGAGCCACCGAAGAAGCGGTGACGCTCGCCAACCGCAACCCCTCGGACGTCGCTCCCCCGACGCCGAAGCGCAAGCCGATTCACATGCCGGGTCTGCAGGAAGTGGCCGAGCGGCTGTCGGGTTCCTACGACACTCGCGTCACCGTCAGCCTCGGTAAGCGTAAGGGCAAGATCGTAGTGGAGTTCGGCTCCGTCGAAGATCTCGAGCGCATTGTGGCGCTGATGGAGCAAGCAGGCCCTGAAACGTCACTGTGACGAGAGAGACGGCATTACTGTGGATAGTGATGTGGCGTGAGCGTGGACGAATCGGATAGCTGGAGGCTGAGCAGAGCAGTGTCGACCAGCGTCACGGCATTGACCCTCGACGGACTCGATCGGCTCCCGGCACACACCCGGCGGTGTGTGTTCTGGGAGCTCGATCCGGCCGTCGCGGCCGACTCGCACGCTTTCAGTGATCCGGTGTTCGAAAAGGAAGCCTGGCTCTCGACGGTCATGCTCGAGTGGGGCTCGTGCGGCCAGGTGGCGCAGGTCGACAACAATATCGCCGGTTGCGCGCTGTACTCGCCGCCGAGCGCGGTGCCGCGGTCGTCGCTGTTCCCCACCTCCCCCGTGAGCCCGGACGCGGTCCTGCTGACCACGCTGCAGGCCGAATTCCCCTACGACGAGGCCGATGTAGCCCACCGGCTGGTTCAGGCCGTGGTGGCCGATCTGGTGCGTCGTGGCGTGCGGGCGCTGGAGGCGTTCGGGATTCGCAGCGGCCCGCCGACCAGCTCGCTGGCCGATCGCGGCCTCGGCTCGTCGATGCGGTTGATGGAACGGATCGCGGCACCGCTGCGCGACCCGGCCGCCGCCACCCAGTGCACGCCCGAAACCTGCATGATCGACGCCGATTTCCTCACCGATGTCGGCTTCGAGGTGGTGGCACCGCACCACCGCTTCCCCCGGCTGCGGCTCGAACTCGATTCCGACCACGGCTGGAAGGAAGACGTCGAGCACGCGCTGGACCAGCTCCTCGCCCAGGCACAGCTGCGACTGGTGACAACCGGGCAATCCTAGGAATCAGAAAGAAGGGCCCCCGCGGGAAATTCCGCGGGGGCCCTTCTTCGTAGTCGGAGAACGTCAGACGCGCGGGGCCGGGACGTTGCCGGTTTCCGCGGCGGCCAACTCCTCGGCGAGCAGCTCGGCGAAGGTGTAGGTGCCGGTGGGCTGGTCGTCTTGGCCGAGCAGGTAGAGCCGCTTGACCGAGATGAGGATGGCTTCGGCGATCACATCGCGCATGCGCGGGTTGGTGAGCACCGAGGCGTCGTACTCGTTGGTGAGGTAGCCCAGGTCGACCTGCACGGTCGGCATCTTGGTGAGCCGCAGCAGATCCCAGGTGCGCTGATGGGTCCGGCAGTCCTGCACCGAGGTGCGGGCGACGACCTCGCGCTGGATGAACCCGGCCAGCACCTGGCCGATCATCGACACCGAGCCGTGCGAGTTGCCGAAGTAGAACCCGGCCACGCCCTTGGCGGACGGGTTGTCGCTGGTGGCGCAGCGCAGCGAGATCATCAGGTCGGCGTCGAAGGCGTTGGAGGTGTCGGCGCGCTCGGCGTCGGTGGGGTTGGCGCCCCAGGGCCGGGACAGGAAGGTCTCCATGCCGGTGGCGGCCATCCGGCCCTCCAGCCGGGAGGCCAGATCCCACAGGATCTCCGACTCGTAGACATCACCGAACTCCGTCGGCACCGCGAAACCCTTGTCGGCGCCGCCGAATCCGGGATCGATGACGATCCGCTTGCCGGTGAGCTGCGGCCCCGCCCGGTGCACCACCTCTTCCTCGGCGATGCGGTGCGGGTTGCCGCCGGTGACGCGCGCGCCGAGCAGATCCAGCGAGCGCAGCGTGTCGGGCCCGCAGATGCCGTCGGCGGACAGGCCGATCTCGCGCTGGAAGGCGCTGAGCCCCTCGTGGGTGTGCGGGCCGAAATAGCCGTCGACCCGGTAGACGTAGAAGCCGAGGTCCTGCAGCTTGCGCTGCAGGGTGGCCACGTCGTCACCGTAGAGCGGGGCGGACAGCTGGTAGATCAGCGTGCGGGCACCCAGGCGGTAGGAAGCTTCCTTCAGCGCGCGATAGGTGGCCGGACCGACCACGCCGTCGACGAGCAGGCCGCGCTGCTGCTGGAACGCGCGCACCGACGAATCGAGCGGGCGGTCGAACACCGCGTCGGTGTCCTTCCAGGAGTCACCGTGCGGCGAATGCAGGAAACCGAGGCTGGCGAGGGTGCTCCGAACCTCTGCGACGGCTGGTCCTGAATCGCCGTGACGAAGTCGGTGCATGCGTGATAGCCCTTTCCTTCGGCCGGAGCGTCGCCTCGATTGTCTCAGACCCGGGGACTATAACGGGAATCCCCGGGTCCAGGCATCCTACGGCGCGTCGGCCGGTAGGAGGTGCTTTTGTCAGATGCCGTCAGGCGCTCAGATGAGGCCCTCGAGCTCGCGCAGCAGCGCCGCCTTGCCCTTGGCGCCGACGATCTGCTTCACCGGCTTGCCGCCCTGGAACAGGATCATCGTCGGCAACGACAGGATCTGGTAGTCGCGCGCGGTGCCGGGGTTGGCCTCGGTGTCGATCTTGGCGATCGTCAGCTTCTCGGCGTGGGTGCCCGCGATCTCCTCCAGCACGGGGGCGACCATCTTGCACGGGCCGCACCAGTCGGCCCAGAAGTCCACCAGGACCGGCTTTTCGCTGAGCAGCACATCGTCGGCGAAGGACTGGTCGGTCACGGTGATGGTGTTGGCGCTGTCGGCCATGGGGTTCTCCTTGCTGGGGGTGGAACTAGTTTGCCGAGCCGTCGGCGTTGGCGAGGGTGTTCGCGGTGATGTCACCCTGCTCGGCGAGCCAGCGCTCGGCGTCGATCGCGGCGCGGCAGCCGGTGCCCGCGGCGGTGATCGCCTGCCGGTAGGTGTGGTCGACCAGGTCGCCCGCGGCGAAGACACCGGCCACATCGGTGGCGGTACCCGGATCGCGCACCTGCACATAGCCTTCCGCGTCCAGCGTGACCTGGCCCTTGACCAGTTCGCTGCGCGGGTCGTGGCCGATGGCGACGAACAGGCCGGTGGCGGCGAGCTCGGACTCCTCGCCGGTGCGGGTGTCGCGCAGGGTCAGGCTGCTGACGCTGTTCTCGCCGTTGACCTTCACGACCTCGGCGTTGAGTACGAACTTGATCTTCTCGTTGGCCTTGGCACGCTCGAGCATGATCCGCGAGGCGCGGAACTCCTCGCGGCGGTGCACCACGGTGACGCTCGACGCGAACTTGGTGAGGAAGGTCGCCTCCTCCATCGCGGAGTCACCGCCGCCGACCACCACGATGTCCTGGCCCTTGAAGAAGAAGCCGTCGCAGGTGGCGCAGGCGCTCACGCCGCGGCCGAGCAGATCCTGCTCGCCCGGGACGTTCAGATAGCGTGCGGCCGAACCCATCGCGAGGATGACGGCGTAGGCCTCGAAGGTCTCCTCCCCCACGGTGACCTTCTTGATCGGGCCGGACAGGTCGATCGCGTCGACGTCCTCGGTGCGCAGGTCGGCGCCGAAACGCTTGGCCTGTTCACGCATCTGCTCCATCAGGTCGGGGCCCATGATGCCCTCGCGGAAGCCGGGGAAGTTCTCCACCTCGGTGGTGGTCATCAGGGCGCCACCGAACTGGGTGCCCTCGAACACCAGGGGCGCCAGTTCGGCGCGGGCGGCGTAGACGGCGGCCGTGTAGCCGGCGGGGCCCGATCCGACGATGATCAGGTCGCGAACTGGCGTGCTCATGGGGGCCTTCCGAAAGACGAGCTGGGGACGTGTCGGTCAACAACAGCCTAAACGGTGTTGTTCCCGGCGCGACGGGGCTCCCGCGACCCGCCGGATCAGCCGATGTCGCGCACGGCCAGCCGCTCGGGCGCGCCGGTACCACAGCCCGGGCCGACGACCAGCGCGGTAATGGTGGGCGCGGCCGGACCCTGCACCAGCACCAGCACCGCCTCGCCACCACGGAAGGTGATGCTCGACGCACCGAGCACCCCGCGATCGATCCCGTTGGCCTGGACACAGCGGGTCAGCGCCGCCTCGTCGGCCAGCGGGCCGCGCACATCGCGTTTGCCGAGCGCGCTGAGCGCGGCGGCGGTGGTGAGTTCGTCACCGGCCGGATCGGGGGCCGGTGCGGCGGTGGGGGTGCCGTCGGTGGTGTCCAGGGTGCTGAACACCGCGCCCGCTCCGCCCACCGCGACCACCACGGCGGCAGCGGCGGCCAGCAGACCCATCCGGCGCCGGGAGCGGGATCGATACTGCGCCAGCGAGACGGGGGCCTCGGGCGGTGCCGGTTGTGGCGCCGGACTCGGCCCGGCGGTGGTGAGCCGCTCGGTCGGACCGTCGTCTGGTTCGGCGGCGAGTGCGGCGGTGAGCCGTTCGGTGGGGCCCTCCCCCGCGTCGAGCTCGGCGACGAAGCGGAACATGCGGTCGGCCACGTCGTCGGGCATGCGGTGTAACACCCGGTCGTCGGAGCCCAGGGCGCGCAGGTGCGCGTTCACCTCGTCCAGGTCGTTCAGGTAGCGCAGCGCGTCGGGGTCGGTGCTGACCTGGGGCCACAGTTGCTCGCGGAGTTCGGGAGCGAGATTGTCGGCATGGAGATCGGCCAGCAGTTCCGACGGGAACGGCGGCTGCGGCACGGATCGGGCCACCCTCGCACCTCCCCTGTTCTGTCGATATCGGATCGCAGGATTTACATCGCTGACTTGTTCGTCACTGTTAATGACGCATCCCGACTAGATCCGGTTCCCTGGATCCCGGAAAAATTCCAAACGTTCTTGCAAACGTACGCGCGCTCGGGAGCATCTGCTCTTGATCGTGCCCTCCGCCACGCCGAGCGCCGCGGCGGTCTCGGCCACACTGCGGCCTTCCATCTCGGTCATCACCAGCGCCAGCCGCTGGTCCTCGGGCAGGGTGAACAGTGCCTCGGCGACCACCGTGGACAGCTCGTACTCGGCGAACTCGTCGCGCGGCTCGACGGCCTCGGGCATGGTGTCGGGGGTGATGGAGAAGGCGCGGCGGGTCTTGTTGCGCCGGATCCGGTCCAGGCAGGCGTTGACGACGATGGCGTGCAGCCAGCTGCGCACCTCGGCCTCGGCGCGGAACGAGCCCGCGGTGCGGTGCGCGGAGAGCAGGGCGTCCTGGAGTGAGTCGGCGGCGTCCTCGCGGCTGTAGGAGGTGCGCAGCGCGGTCTGCCAGAGATGGTCCTTGTGCCTGCGCAGCAGCTCGGCGAAGGCGTGTGGTGGCGCACCGGCCACATGCGCGGCCAGCAGCTGCTTGTCACTGCTGTTCTCGAGGAACGAGCGATCGCCGGGCGCGATCGACCGCGTTCTCCCCCCGCGGACTTGCTCGTTGACTTCCGGCGACAACACCTGACCCCTTGGACAGCGCTCATTACGGCGACTTCACGTCGGCGAACGAGGCCGAACCATCACCTGACTACACGCAACGTCCAGGATCGACGTCGACAGATCCTGGGTAGCTCCCTACGGGAGCGCGGTGGTGATCATATCGCCGATAACAATCGCGCACCAACCGGACCGCTGTTCGATTACCGCGGGCTCTCGATTTGGAAACATGCGCTTACCTGCACAGATGGCGGTGACGGCGGGAAACGCGGCGCGCGATCAGGGCGCGGCGTCGAAGCGGATGTCGGCGATGGCGGTCTGGAACTGACCCCCCGAATTCGCCAGTCCGGTGATCCATACGAGCACGAAACGAGCAGCCTGGTCGGTTTCCACGGCGATATCGGTGACCCCGTCACCGAGCTGGGCCGAGCCGATCAGCTGGGTCTGGTCGAGCGTGGGCGTCTCGGTCGGCGAGGTGCGGATCTCGACGGTGCTTCCCGCGCTGGGCGAGGTGATCGAGACATTGGTGAGCTTGGCCGGGGTGGGCAGGGTGGCCAGCAGGCCGACGCCCTTCTTGAGCGCCGGGAACTGCTGGAAGTACTGGTCGGTGCGCCACAGCGTGGTGG
Organism: Nocardia sp. SSK8; assembly: GCF_037034205.1. Lineage (NCBI taxonomy): Bacteria > Bacillati > Actinomycetota > Actinomycetes > Mycobacteriales > Nocardiaceae > Nocardia > Nocardia sp. SSK8. Next base: position 65,985 of record NZ_JBAGKD010000006.1, on the reverse strand, counting down.
GGTTCTGATCCAGCACCGCGCCCGCCGAGGCCGCGCCGTCGGGGGTGCCCTCCGGGGAGAACACCGCCGCGCCCGCGATCGGCACCGGCACACCCGCCGCGGGCTTGGGCTCGTCCTTCTCCTCGGCGGCAGGCGCCGCGGCGGGCGGCGGCACGCTCGAGGTGAGCCCGATATTGATCTGCTGGTCCAGCGGCTTGTCCGACGCGCCGGGCGCGAAGATACTCACCATCCACCAGATCAGGATGCCGACGACCAGCGCGGCCAGCACGCCGAGGCCGACCATGATCCACATCATCCGTTTCGAGCGTTCCCGCTCGGCGGCGAGCAGTTCCGGATCGGCCAGCGAATCGGGGCCGGAGGCCACCGCCCGCTGCCCCAGCCGCAGCACCGGGATGAAATCTGTCTTCTGGTCGACCACCGAGGCCTGCTCGAGCACGTGCTGCACGGTGGCCGCGGTCCGCACGCCCTTGTTGGACTCCAGCGAGCGCACCGCGACCGCGGAGATCTCGAAGGGCACCTCGGGCCGGATCTGCCGCGGCTCGACCGGGGTGCCGTCGGGGCCGAAATCGGCCAGCCGCAGGCCGCCGATGGTGGCCGCGGTGCCGGTGACCCCGCCGACCCGGATCGGCCAGCGCGCGGTGATCAGGGCGTAGAGCATGGCGCCGAGTCCGCGCACGTCGGCCTGGGCGTCGGAATCGCCGAGCGTGCCGGGGAAGGCGAGCACGGCGTCACCGGAGGCGCTGATGCGGATGCGGTCGGGGTGGTCGATCGAGAGCGAGCCGCCGCCGCGATGGGCCAGCTCGGCCGCCGAGGCCAGCGCGCGGATGGCGCGGGCGGCGCCGATCGGCGAGGGCACCGTCTCGGCCATCTCCCGCAGCGAGCGACCGGGGGTCCACTCCGCCACGACGATGCCGCCGGAGCTGCCGCGGACCACGTCGAGCACCCGGGCCAGGCCGGGCGAGTTGATCCGGCCCAGGCGCAGCGTGCGCGACAGGATGGCCTGCGGGCCGTCCTGGCCGGAGTTCTCGCCGGACTTCTGATCGGCGTCGACGAAGGTGAGGGCGACCTCGCGGTCGAGTTTGATGTCGAGGGCCTGCCAGAACTTCAGGCCGCGGGCACCGCCGTGGCCCGCCAGCAGCCGGTAGCGACCGCCCGCGACGGACGCGCCCGGCATGAGCTTGGGTCCCCGCTGCGCGCGCCGGGCATCGGCGGGCGGAACCGGGATCGGCAGCATGCCGGTGTCGTGGGTCGGGTCGTGCGGGGGGATGGCCTGGGGACTCGCCGAGTTGTTATGCGGCGATTCGGCCTCGTCGGGCGTGTCGGCGTGGTCGGATCCCGTGGCATCGGACGCGGCGGAATCGACATCGGTGGACATTCCTCCCGCTGCGCGCGCCGCAGAATCAGCGGCCGGGTCGCCGCCCACCGCGTCATCGCTCACCCTCGGTCCTCCTTCGAGCTGATCTTTCGAGGTTATGGCGAATTCGCCACCCGTATCGGTCTGCCGAACAGCGTACGGGAACTGCGCCTGACCGGTGATGTCAACAGCACCCGGCCGGATGATGGGCAACACCATGGTCTGGGTGTCCATCGAATGCTCGTAGGACGGGAAGCCGTAGGTGTCGGGCCTGCGCAGGACGGTGGTCGCGTAGATGTCGTCGGACGGGGTGTCGTCCAGGCCGAGATCGGGCGCGGGCGGGGTGATGCCGAGCCTGCGCGAGATGGCCACGGTGATGGCCACGACCTCGGGAATCCCGGCCAGGCGCATGAGCGCGAAGGCCACCGTGAACATCACCAGCGCGCCGACCGAGACCCGCAGCAGCGCGGCGAGGCCGCCGCCGAGCTGATCCATCCTCGTCACGGTGTCGACGATGAGCATCACCGCGCCACCGGCCACCGAGGCCAGCAGCACCCGGGTCACCGTGCGGCCGACATTGGCCATTCGCAGATCGCCCAGGCTGCGGTGCAGCAGCATGCCGCCGATCACCGCGCCCGCGGTGAAACCGAGGCCGGTGGCGACGCCGAGGATGATCACCACGTCGTCGCTGTCGCGGGCCAGGATCGGGGCCAGCGCCGAGAACACGATCTTCACGGCGGTGATGCCGAGGATGATCCAGGTCGGCGTCCAGGCCTGTTCGCGGGCGTAGAACACGCGCAGGTGGATCAGCACCAGCGAGTACGGGATGAGCGAGAAGGCCGACCAGCTCACGGCCGCGCCGAGGCGTTCGGCGTCGCCGGCGAAGCGGGCGTAGCCGTAGAGCGCCTCGCCGACCTGCGGGCCCGCCAGGGTCAGGAAGGTGACCACCGGGATCAGGGCGATCATGGTCAGGCGGGTGGCGACCGAGAGGTCGTCGACCACGGCCGGGGTGTCGTCGGCGGCCGCGTTGCGGCTCAGGCGCGGCATGATCGCGGTCAGCAGGGTCACGCCGAGCACGCCATAGGGCAGCTGCAGCAGCAGCCAGGCGTTCTGGAAGATCGCCGGGCCCGCCTCGTCGGCCGAGGAGGCGATGTGGTTGGCCACCACCAGGCCGACCTGGCTGATCAGGACGTACAGGATGATCGCGCCGCCCATCTTGCCGAACTGCTTGAGGCGCGCGTCGACGCCCCACAGCGGTCGCAGATTGATGCCGTGGCGGCGGATGGCGGGCAGCAGGCTCAGCGCCTGGGTGGCGACACCGGCGGTGATGCCGATGCCGAGGACCAGCAGTTTCGGGTCGCCCATCTTGACCGGGTCGAGGCTGATCTCGCCCGGGGTCAGCGCGTAGACGGCCAGCACCACCAGCACCACGAGGTTGTTCAGCACCGGCGCCCAGGCGCCGGGTTTGAACGCCTGTCTGGTGTTGAGGATGGCCGTGAACAGCGCGGACATGCCGTAGAAGAGGATCGCGGGCACCAGCAGATAGGTGAGCGCGGTGGTGAGCTCGGTGTTCACCTTGCCGTCGGCGGCGACGAACACATGGGTGGCCAGGATCGGGGTCGCGGCCATGGTCAGCACGGTGGCGGCGAAGAGCACGGTGAACGCGGCCGTCACCAGCCTGCGCACGAAGGCGGCGCCGTTGTCGGCGTCCTCCTGCTCGGCGCGGATGAGCGTGGGCACCACGATCGCGGTGAGCACGGCGCCCAGCACCAGCTCGGCGATCATGTTCGGGATCAGGTTGGCCGAGGTGAAGGCCGAGGCGATGGCCGGGCCGAGCACGGTCAGCAGCAACAGTTGCTTGGCGAACCCGGTGATCCGGCTGATCAGCGTCGCGACGGCGATCGACCCGGAATCCTTGAGCAGCTTGGCATTGGCGCTCTGCGCGGTCTCCGGCTTGTCCGGCGTCGTTTGCACCTTCGCGGGCCGCGCGATCCGCTGCGTCTTGGCGGAGGCGTTGTCCTCGACCGGCTTGCGCATCCCCTGCCGGGGCCGCTCGGCCTCGGCACCGGCGGGCGTACCCGGCATCCCCGGATAGGAAGGAGGCGGCACAGTCCGCCGCCCCCGAGGCGGTTCCACCTTCGCGGGCGGACGCCGATCGGGCCCCGCGTGCTCGCCACGCGCCCGGCCCGCGTCCACATCGGGCCGCTGCTGCCGGGGAATCGCCCCCGACTGGGCACCCCGAGGAGGCACGTCACCCGGCCGCTGCCGCGGCATCTCACCCGACTGCGCACCGCGCGCCACAGGCGGCCGCGGCTCCGCGGGCAGACCCCGCGCCTCATGCCGCTGCCTGGGCTCGCCGGGCAACACCCGCGAGTCCGGCCGCTGCTGCTGCGGGAACTCACCCGAGGGCAGGCCGAGCGGGCGTGCGGGTCCGCGACCCTGTGGCGGGGCACCCGAGCGGTCGGGGTAGCCGGGGCGGCCGGGGTCCGGCTCGCCCGGGCGGTGCGGTGGTCGGTTGGGGGCTGCGCCGGGGCGGCCGCCTTGGTCGGGGGCGCCGGGGCGGTGGGGATCGCCGGGCCCGTACTGCGGTGGCATGCCCGGGCGGCCGGGCGCTGGGCGCTGCTGGGGGAACTCCCCCGACGGTGGGCCGGGGACGCGGGGCATCTCGCCGGAGCGGTTCGCGGGGCCCGGCTGACGACGCGCATCCCCGTTGGGGAGATTGCGGTAGGCCGACGGCGGCTGCGGGGCGCCGGGGTCGGCGGCTCCCGGGCGGTATCCGCGGGGTGCCTGAGGTGCGGCGGGGTCGGCGGGACCCGAGCCGTATCCGCGGGGCGCTCGCAGTGCGGCAGGGTCAGCGGAATCCGGCCTGTACCCAGCCGGTGGCTGGGGCGTTCCTCGTCCGGCCGCACCGGCCTGCGACGACGCGCTGGGGTCGGCGAAGCTGCCTGGTCCGGCGGGTGGACGGTCGGGATCGAGGGAGTTCGGGCGGTATCCGCCGGGAGTTCGGGCCGCGCCTGGGTCGGTGGAAGCGGGCCGGAAGTCATCGGGGGGTGCGGGCGCGGCGAAGCCGGGGCGGTGGTCGGCCCGCTGTTGCGGGGCGTGGAGGTCGGCGGGAGCGCGGTACCCGGAGGGGGGCGGGTTGGCGCCCGGTGCGGGCGAGCCCGGGGGGCGGTGGGGGGTGCCCGGGTCGGCTGGGCGGCGGCCGACGGGGGGCTGTTCGGCGCGGTGGTTCTCGCTCGGGGGTGTGCCGGGGCGCTGGCCCGCGCCGGGGTGGGCGGGGTGGGGGCCGTTGGTGGGGGGTGTGCGGCGGTCGGCGGGGTGGTCGACGGGGGGCACGGTGCTGTCGTGGTCGCCGCCGGTCATGCCACGCTCCCAGGGCGCGGCGGCCGCGCGGCGGGGGGCCTGCGGGTCGTCGCGTCGGTCGTCGTGATCGTGCCGATGAGCGGATTCATCGTCGCCCATCATGCCTCCTGTACCCGGCGCGACCCGCGGATCCCGCCGGTCCGATGAGCGTTTCGCTCACCCGTGCCACTGTCCGTTCTTTCTCTGCCATGGTGCCCCGCCGCCGCGTCAGGCGCGGGCGTTCACTGCCCTTGCAGGCGTTGCCGCGCCCGGCGCAGCCGCCCGGCCCGCTCCACCGTCTCGGGGGTGAACCCTTCGTCGGCGGGGTCGGGTTGTCCGCGGAAGCGCCGCAGCAGTCGGCGCCCGGCCAACAGCAGCAGCAATATTCCGGCACATGCGGTAATTATGGCCAAGGCCTGGCCGTAGGCATTCGAGCGCACCGACACCGAGGTCGCCTCGCCTAGCGCGATCCCGTCCGGAGTGGTAAGGGCGATCGGAATGACCAGCTTACGGCTGTCGCTCACCTCGGTCGGGATCTGGAACGACCGCGTCCCGGACGGCGGAAGCAGCTGTTCGCCGATATCGGTGATGTTCGTCTCGGCGGGCGCCTCGATCCGGAACATCACCCGGATGGCGACCGGCAGTTCATTGCGCGCCACCAGCAGCAACGGGCTCTGCTCGGAGGCCAGCGTGTACGCCCCGCCCGGCGGCAGCACCGAGACCGAGGCGAACATGGTGTCCAGTTCCTCGGTGGCCTGTTCCACCCGCCGCTGGGCGTATTGATCGGCCAGCGTGGTGTTGTCGGCCCTGCGGTCGGACAGGCTCAGCGCGCGCAGCAGGTCCTCGCGGACCGGTGTCATGAACGCGTGCGGGGTGAGCTCGGCCTCGGGCAGCTCAACCAGCGCGCGCATCAGCTCGGTGACCCGCGCGCCCTGATCGCGCACCGGCGCGAGGAAGTGCTCGGGCACCGCGTCCTGGGCCGCGCGCGGCAGATAGTCGAGGGTGAACGGGCGCGGGTCGGGCGCCTGGTTCAGTAGCTCGGTGAACGGGCGCAGGCTGGTGAGATTGTTGCGCGTCATCAGCTCGACCTGCTCGAGGAGCGCCACGCCCTCTTCCTTGTTGGCGCCCCACTGCTGCGGCGGCACCAACAGCTGCGAGCGCGAGCGCTCGGGCGAGGGGTTGAGCGAGGTCCAGGCCAGCGCGCCGAGCGCGTCCTGCAATCGGGCGGTGCGCGAGTCGTAGGTGACGTCGAAGCGCACCTTGGCCGGGGTGAACGACGGCGTCGGCGGATTGGAGCCGACGGCGGCCAGCGCGGTCGCGGTCCAGATGTCATAGGTCGCCACATGCAGGGCCGGGTCCACCGGTGGCGCGGCCGCCGCGGGGTCGGTGGTCGCGGAGCCGGTGGTCGCGGGCGGTTCGGTGCTCACCGTCGGCACCCGCACCAGGTCCGGCACGGCATGCTCGCCGCCGACCACCATGTCCGGCGTCTGTTCGGCCGGGGCCGAGGTGAGCGTGTCCTCGGCGTCGACGGGCAGGCCGTCGGTGGTCACCGCCGTACCCGCCAGCACCGCGGTGGTGTAGCCGTGTCCGCGCAGCAGCTGCCCGGCGGGGTCGTCGATGCTGCCCGCGTCGGGCAGGCCGACTCCGCGCACCGAGCGGGTGCCCAGGATCGCGTCGACCACATCGGCCGGGGCGAGCAGCGCGCGCGCCGAGAGTCCCGGATCGTTCACCGCGGCCAGCGCCGACAGGTCGACCTGCGCGTACGGCAACGCCACCGTGCACATCGACGACGCCAGCGCCCGCAACCGGTCCAGCCAGGCCTGCGCGTTGGCCGCGCCGGTGCCCTCCCTGGTCGCGCCGCCGGGGTCGGAGGGGCTGGCCAGCACGCGGTAGCCGCGCGTCATGGTCTGCACGGTGGAGACCAGGTCGGGGTCGATGGCGATGCACACCGCGCTCCCGACCCCTTTGTCCTTTCCAGGTTTGGGCGCCACCGTCTCCAGGGCCGCGACCAGCTGTTCGAGCCGTCCGCCCTTGCCCAGCGACACCGCCAGCTCGTCGTCGAGCAGTTCCACCTGCCCGTGCACCGAGCCGGGCCTGCCCGCCACCATGCGCGGACGGTCGGCCAGCGGCCACAGCAGCGTGGTCGCCACCGGCGAGGCCTCCGGCGGCGCGGCGACCGGCTCGGACTCCGGTCCGCTGGTCGCGGTGCCGACCGGCGGCAGGCCGAGCACCGGCAGCAGGAACCGGGCGTCGTCGAGGCGGGCCTGGGTGCCGTAGGCGGGCTCGCCGTTGACATTGAGCAGCAGCGGATACACGCCCGGATCGGTCAGCCCGAGCGAGGCGCCGTCGCCGCCCGCCCGCAGCGCGATCCGCACCGAGAACTGCTTGCGCTGGCCGGGGCTCAACCGCTCGGCCACATCCTGGAACGGCCCGGTGACCTCGTAGTTCACCTGATCCAGCCGCAGCGCGCTGCGCAGCCCGCTCGGTGAGCTCACCGGCGCGGCGCGCTGGATCCGCACGCTCACGTCGTCGACATCGCGGTCGCCGATATTGGTGACCGTGCCCGAGACGGTGAGGATCGAGTCGCTGGTGGTGGTGACCGTGCCCGGCGCCACCGCGTCCAGGGTCAGCTTGAGGAACTGCGGCATCGACCCGCTGACCTGGCCGTGCGCGGCCGCAGGGAGCAGCGATACCGAACCAAGGATGGTCAGGACCGCCGTGATCAGCCGGAACAGTCCACCCGTCATCGCTTGCCGGTCTCCATCCGGTCGATCAATCGGTTCGCCACTTCGGCCAGCCGCCGTTCGTCGGCGTAGGCCAATCGGGAATCCAACTCGCTCAACGGGACCCACGCAACCTGGGTGACTTCCACGTCGGCATCGGAGAGTTCACCGCCGAGCGAGCGCAGCAGGAAATGGTGCACGGTCTTGTGTACCCGTCTGCCCTCGGTCACGAACCAGTAATCGATACTGCCCAGTTCGGCGACCACCTCGCCGTTGATCCCGGTCTCCTCGGCGACCTCGCGCATGGCGGTCTGCTCGGAGGTCTCGCCCTGTTCGATATGGCCTTTGGGCAGCGACCACAGCAGCCGTCCGCGCCGGTCGGTACGCCCGATCAGCGCGGCGCAGCGCAGCTCACGGGGCCCGTCGAGCCCGTCGACGACGAGTCCGCCCGCCGAGGTCTCGCGCACCGTACGCATGCGCGGCTTACCGCCATTGCCCGCCGACCCGCGGCGCCGCGGCTGGCGGCGTCGACTGTTCGCGCGATCGGCCGGAGGAGACACCAAGCAAGCTTAGCTGTGTTGTTGGAGCGCTGGCGCGCTCGAGTCGCGGCCCCTAAGGGCCGCCGGTCAGCGCTCGAGACTCGCGCCTGCGGCGCATGCGCTTCGAGCGCTGACCGGCGACCCGGCCGCGACCGGCGCTGCGCGCCGCCGCTCCTCGGGGTCGCGGGTGCGGGGTTGGGAGTGCGGTCATGGCGGTTTTCTTCGGGGTGGTTGGTGTGTGGTTCGGGCTTGTTGTTTGTCGGTGGTGTCGTGGTGGCGGACGGGGCTGTGCGCGGGCGCTCCTCGGGGGCGCGGGTGCGGGGCTGGGAATGTGGTTGTGGCGGGACAGTAAGCTTTCTGTTCGTGGTGTCCCCCGACGTTGTCCCTGATGCTGTGGCGGATCGCCGTGCCCGTTTGCTGGCCGGTGCGGCGGTGACGTTGGGCAGGCTCTCGGACGTGCTGAATCCGTTGGGGGCGATGTTCGCCGAGCGGGGGCACTCGCTGTACCTCGTCGGCGGCAGCGTCCGTGACGCGGTGCTCGGCAGGCTGGGCAACGACCTGGACTTCACCACCGACGCCCGCCCCGAGCTCGTCCAGGAGATGATGCGCGGCTGGGCCGATCACCTGTGGGACACCGGTGGCCTGGCCTTCGGCACCGTCTCGGCGGCCAAGGACGACCAGCAGCTCGAGATCACCACCTTCCGCGCCGACACCTACGACCGCGTCTCGCGCAATCCCGAGGTCACCTTCGGCGACACCCTCGAGGGCGACTTGGTGCGCCGCGATTTCACCGTCAACGCGATGGCCGTGAAGATCGCCGCCGACGGCTCGCTCGAGTTCGTCGACCCGCTGAACGGCCTCGACGCCCTGCTCGACGGCGTGCTCGATACCCCGGCGCTGCCCCAGGATTCGTTCGACGACGACCCACTGCGCATGCTGCGCGCCGCCCGCTTCGTCGCCCAACTGGGTTTCGAGGTGGCCCCGCGCGTGCGCGCAGCCATCGTGGAGATGGCCGAGCAGATCGACCGCATCACCGCCGAGCGCGTCCGCACCGAGCTGGACAAACTCATCGGCGCCGACCACCCGATCGACGGCATCAACCTGATGTGCGACACGGGTCTGGCCCAGCGCGTGCTGCCCGAGGTGCCCGCGATGAAGCTCGAGATCGACGAGCACCACCAGCACAAGGACGTCTACCAGCACTCGCTGACCGTGCTGGCCCAGGCCATCGACCAGGAGGAGGGCGACCCCGACCTGGTCCTGCGCTGGGCGGCCCTGCTGCACGACATCGGCAAGCCCGACACCAAGCGCAACGAGCCGGGCGGCGGCGTGAGCTTCCACCATCACGAGGTGGTCGGCGCCAAGATGGTGCGCAAGCGCATGCGCGCGCTGAAATACCCGAAGGCGTTCACCGAAGAGGTTGCCCGCCTGGTGTTCCTGCACCTGCGCTTCCACGGCTACGGCAAGGGCCAGTGGACCGATTCGGCGGTGCGCCGCTATGTCACCGACGCCGACGACCTGCTCGATCGCTTGCACAAACTGGTCCGCGCCGACTGCACCACCCGCAACAAGCGCCGCGCGGCCGCCCTGCGTTCCACCTACGACGAGCTAGAGGAACGCATCGCCAAGCTGCGCGAGCAGGAAGACCTCGCCCGCGTGCGCCCGGACCTGGACGGCAACGCGATCATGGAACTGCTCGGCCTCGAGCCCGGTCCGCAGGTCGGCAAGGCGTGGAAGTACCTCAAGGACCTGCGCCTGGACCGCGGCCCGATGACCCGCGAGGAAGCCGAAGCGGCCCTGCGGGAATGGTGGTCCCAGCAGAACTGAACCCCGAGCTGATCAGAACACGATCAGTTCGGTCCCGGCGATGATGGCCGAGCGCATTTGCGCCAGGTCGAACGAGCCGGTGGTCTCGGGCAGCTCGATGCGGAACTTCACCACGTCCCCGCGCCGGTGCGCGTAGGAGATACTGGCCCGGTTGGGCAGGTCGTCGAGCAGCAGCGCGGGCGCCTGTACCGCGCGGCGCGGCAGGCGGATGCCGTGCCAGCTGGCCTTGCGGATATCGATGGTGAGCAGGTTGTCGTAGACCTGCGCGTCGACCACGGCGGTCATCTTGCGGGTGCGATGGCTGGCGGCGATGCGGCCCTGCTCGTCGAGCCGGATCCGCCATTCCAGGTCCTGGGCGTCCACCCATTCCAGCAGCGCGCCGATCTCGATGGTGCCCTCGATGTCGAGCTGTTGCACCCGGACCTTGGTGGGTACGCCGGGAATGAGCCGGACGCCGTGCGCGATCACGGTCACCGTCTCGAACGGGTGCGCGTCCCAGACCAGGTCGGAGAGCACGGTCTTGGACTGGAAGTGCGCGCCGCGCCTGCGCACCTTGAGCACGTCCAGGGTGGCGGTGAGTTCGTGTCCGAGCAGTGTCGCGGTGACCTCCTGGCCGCCGAAACGGCTGAGGATTCCCTCGCTGAGCACGGTGATCAGCACATCGGGCATGAGCGCGGTGACGGTGCCGGAACCCAGGTCGGCGACCGGATCCGCCCAGGACGTGGTGAAGCCGAGCCACTGGTCGATCCACGACGGGTCGAGCAGGCGTCTGCCCAGGTCGACGGCGCCCGACAGTGACCAGGACTTCGGATCGAAATACGTGGCCATGATGGCTCCGAGCGTACTTGGCCGCGCCCCCGGCGGCTATGGTCGACGCATGCCGCTGGACCTGAACAGTGATCTCGGTGAAGGCTTCGGCCCGTGGCGGATGGGCGACGACGCCGCCGTCCTCGACATCGTGACCAGCGCCAATATCGCCTGCGGCTTCCACGCGGGTGATCCGGCGATCATGCGCCGCACCTGCGAACTGGCCGTGGCCAAGGGCGTGCGGATCGGCGCCCACGTGGGCTATCGCGACCTGGTCGGCTTCGGCCGCCGCGATATCGCCATCGCCCCGGCCGATCTGCGCGACGAGGTGCTGTACCAGATCGGCGCGCTGTCGGGCTTCGCCCGGGCCGCGGGCGACCGGGTGCGCTACGTGAAACCGCATGGCGCGCTGTACCACGCGGCCGCGCGCGACCGGCTGCTCGCCGACGCGGTGTTGGCGGCGGTGGCCGAGGCGGAGTCCGGGCTGGCCCTGCTCGGTCCGGCCGAGACCGAACTGGAACGCGCGGCGAGCAGGCTCGGGGTGCGTTTCGTCGGCGAGGGTTTCGCCGATCGGGCCTATACCGAGGCGGGCACGCTGGCCCCGCGCGGGGTCGCCGGGGCGGTATTGGCACCCGACGACGCCGTGGCACAGGCGGTTTCCCTTGCGCTGTCGGGGACCGCGCGTACCGTAGACGGTCCCGGTACGGTCGCCGTGTCCGTGGCCAGTGTGTGCGTTCACGGCGATACCCCTGCCGCGGTGGAGATGGCCCGCCGGATCCGCGGGGCGCTCGACGAGGCGGGGATACCGGTGGAGCCGTTCAGCTGAGGGTGGGAGGCAGGATGGACGACTGGGACGCGCGGATCCGGCCCGCGGGTGATCGCGCCATGCTCATCACCCTCGACGACCCACGTCCGGTCCAGCGGCTGGCCTCGGCGCTGCGCGTGCACGCCATCGCCGGGGTGCAGGATGTGCTGCCCGCCGCGGAAACGGTGCTGGTCACCCTGCACGCGGTGAGCTACGGCGTGCAGGTGCGCCGCGAGCTGCTCGCCCTGCTCGACCGGCTGGATCAGGAGCCGCCGCAACCGGATTCAGCCGATGTTTCCCGTGGAACAGCGCCGGTCGAGGGCTGCGCCGAGGACATCGTGGAGATCCCGGTGCGCTACGACGGGGCGGATCTGCCGGAGGTAGCCCGGCTGCTGGACCTCTCGGTCGCCGACGTGATCGCCGCGCACACCGGCACCCTCTGGCGCTGCGCCTTCGTCGGCTTCGCGCCCGGTTTCGGCTACCTGACCTCGCCCGACGGCAGGCTCACCGTCCCCCGCCGCGACCGCGCGCGCACCGCCATCCCGCCCGGCGCGGTGGCATTGGCAGGCGGCTATTCGGCGGTCTACCCGCGCGGCACCCCGGGCGGCTGGCAGCTGATCGGGCGCACCGAACTGCGGATGTGGGCGGTCGAGCGCGACCCGCCCGCGCTGGTCCGGGCCGGTTCGGCGATTCGTTTCGTCGAGGCCACCGAGGAATAACCCCCAAGGGCTGCTCAACGACGCGCCGCCACCAGAGGAGCGAATCGGGGAGAACGAGCATGCTGATCTTCATCGAGCGGGTGGGGCCGCTCGCGACGATCCAGGACCTGGGCAGGCCGGGCTGGTTCGATTCCGGCGTCGGCCAGGCCGGTGCCGCCGACCGCGCCGCCTTACGCCTGGCCAACCGGCTGGTCGGCAATCCGGAGGACCTGGCCGCCATCGAGGTGCTGCTCGGCGGGCTGGCTCTGCGCGCCGACGGCCACCTCACCGTCGCGATCACCGGCGCGCCCGCCCCCGCCACCGTCGACGGCACCCCGGTCGGCCACGCCAGCGTGCTCGAACTCGACGAGGGCAAGGTGCTGCGATTGGGCCTGACCACCAGCGGATTACGCAGCTACGTGGCGGTGCGCGGCGGCATCGATGTGCCCAAGGTGCTCGGTTCGCGCAGCCGCGACACCCTCTCCGGCATCGGCCCCGACCCGCTGCGCGCGGGCCGTCAGCTGCCGGTCGGTCCCCCGCCGCGCACCCTGCCCACCGTCGAGTTCGCGCCGGTCCCGGTGCCGCCGGAGCTGCTCACGGTGCGCGCGCTGCCGGGCCCGCGCGCCGACTGGTTCACCGATCCCGCGCACCTGTTCGACGGGTCCTGGACGGTCTCGACCGACACCGATCGGGTCGGCGCGCGGCTGGACCGGGCCGAGGGGCCGCCGCTGGTCCGCGCGATCACCGGCGAACTACCCGCCGAGGGCGTCGCATTGGGGTCGGTGCAGGTGCCGCCGAGCGGGCAGCCGGTGGTCTTCCTCGCCGATCACCCCATCACCGGCGGTTATCCGGTGATCGCGGTGGTGCTCGACGCCGATGTCGACCGGGTCGCCCAGGCCCGGCCCGGCGACCGATTACGTTTCGTGCCCGCGCGCTGAGGTCAGCGCAGCCGCGCGTGCATGAGATAGACGTTGTAGCTGTCCCACGCCGACATCGTGAAATACAGGTCCTGCGCGGTCGACCACGGATGGATGAAGCCGCCGTAGGCCTTCGGATAGTCCTCGGTGGACACCAGCGGCACGATATCGGTCCACCGGCCCTGCGGTTCGGCGGCCGTGCGCAGCACGATCTTGCCCGCGGCCGAGTCCAGATAGACCATCTGCCACTGCTTACGCTCGGCGTCGTAGCGCACCGAAAGCTCGCTGGCGGTGCCCAGGGCCAGCGGCGTCGCCGAATTCTCCGCCGCAGGCGCCCAATCGCCGTCCACCCAGTACTGGTAGGCGGTCTTGTTGAGCACGTCGGCCTGGTGCACCCGGGCCAGCCCGATCATCCCGATCCGCCCGTTGGGCGTGCCGAACAGATAGACGTAGTCGCCGTGCGGCACCATCGCCGCCACCTGGAACTTGCCCAGCCCGAACATGTTCTCCCAGCGGGCGTGCTGATCCTTGGTCCAGGTCTGGCCGCCGTCGTCGGAGTAGGCCAGCCCGCCGTAGTTGGTCAGCCACATGCCCGGAATCCGCGACCAGTGGTTCACCGACATGTAGCTCATGAACTGCCGCTCGCCCAGGGCGAAGCCCGAGGTCGGGATGGTGGTGGTCTCCCAGTTCTTGATCTTGCGGCTGCCCAGCAGCTCGGCGGCGTGACACGGCTTGTCCTGCACCATCGCATCGATGCGCAGGCCGTCGGCCAGGTCGCGATCGGAGCTGTAGGCCAGGACGTTCGATCGCCAGTCGGCGGTGTCGGCGCCCGCGCCGCCGTAGGCCCAGCCGTCGCCGAAGGTGTCCCCGAAGACCATGGCGACCTTGCCCGGCTCGGTCTCCCAGAACAGGCCGAGGTCGGTGCCGTTGACCTGCCAGCGCTTGTCGGTCCGATTGCTCGACCCGGGCCCGGTGACCTGCTCGACCAGCCGCACCGACTCCACCACCGCGGGCGCGACGGGCGCCGACACCGGTCCGGGTTCGATCGGGCGCACCACCGGATCCGGTGCGGGCTGGGCAGGTTCGCCGTTCTCACCGGGCACCGGGATCGGGATCGGCTCGATCTCGGGGTTGATCCGGATGCGCGGCAGGAAGTCGGCCGAGCCGGTGGAGGTCTCGGTGGATTCGGCCGCGGGCTTCGGCGCGTCGGTCACCTCCGGGCACGGATTGCGGCACGGATCGGTGGGCAGCGGCGCCTGGGCCACGCGCGTGTTGTCGTGCGGCGGATCGGGAATCGGCACCGGCGTCAGCTGCGGGATCGGAACGGGGATATCGAAGCTCGGCGGCAGCGGTGGCGCGGGCGGCGCGGACGGGTCGGGCAGCCGGTTGACCGGGTCGAATCCCGTTTCCCCGCAGATGTTCACCGGCGGCGGCGCCCATGGCAGCGGCGCGGCGTTCGTCGGCGCCGCGAGGACGGCGGCGAGAAACACACCCAACGCTGCGGATCTCTGCGGTGATGTGCGCACCTGGTACTCCCTCGAATCGGTGTCCGGCCAACACCTCTGCTGCGCGTAGAACTTACCGGAACCGATCGCTGTCGCCGTGCGTCCAAGCAGATGTGAACGAAATCGAGTACGACCTCGGAACCGGGTTCGCGCACGAGGCCGAACAGGCCCTGGCCGAGACCACGCACCCCGACACGCTCTGGCTCGACTTCGACGGCGATGCCGCCCTGTGGGATTGCGAGCCGTTCCCGCTACCCGACTGCGATCCGCCGCTCGACGCCGTGGTGACCGGTGTCGGCCGCGCCGCCCTTGACCTGTTCCCCGACATCCCCCTCGGCGTCGACCATCGCAGCGTGCTCGCCCAGGAACCGGTGTCGCCGGTCAGCGAGCCGCCCTGGCTCGCCGGGCGTTGAGGCCCACGGCCAGGATGCCCACCGCGTAGACCCCCGCCCCGGTCAGCACCACCGCCAGGGAGCGGCCGTCGGCGGGGATCACCAGCGCGGTCGCCGCGATCGCGAGCACGAAGGTGATGTTGAAAACGGTGTCCTGCAGGGCGAACACCTGGCCGCGCTGGTCGTCGGCGATGTCGATCTGCATGCTCGCGTCGCCGGTCAGCTTGATCGTCTGCCCGGCCAGGCCGAGGCCGAACGCGCCAGCCAGCAGCATCCGGTGCGCGTGGTCGTTGCCCGCGGCGGCCACCGCGATCGGCGTCACCAGGGTCAGCTGCACCGCGATCGCGGTCACCAGGCCGACGAGCACGGTCCGCGGCCTGCCCAGCCGCGGAATCAGGATCGGCGCCAGCACCGCGGCCAGCAGCATGCCCGCCGCGGCGAACCCGATCGCCACCCCGAATCCCACCAGCCCGCCGGTCATCTGGGCGTCACCGGCGGGCTGGCGCAACACCAGCACCATGATCAGCGTGTTCATCCCGAACACCACCCGGTGCGCGCCGATGCCGATCATCGCGGTGGTCACCTGCGCCGATTCCCAGACCGCCCGCGCGCCGGTGCGCAGGCCGGTCGCGATGGCGTGCACCGTGCTCTCCGAACCGGCCGAACCGCTTTCGGGCCCGAGGATCTGGGCGGGGAACCCGATCGCCAGCACGACGCCGAGCACCGAACCGGCACCGCTGAGCGCCACCGCCACCGCCGAGGCCGTGTCGCCCGCGCCCAGCGCCGCGATCACCGCCACCGCGGCCGCCGCGCCGATGCCCGCGCAGGCCGAGGCCACCGTGGCCAGCAGCGAGTTCATCGGCACCAGCCAGCGCTGTTCGAGCACCCGCGGCAGCGCCGCCGACACGCCCGCCAGCACGAACCTGCTGATCCCCACCGTGGCCAGCGCCAGCAGCAACAGTGGTGTCTCCCCCACCCCCGCGAACAGGCACAACGCCGTCGCCGCGATCAGCAGCGCCCTGGCCACGCTCGCCACCAGCAGCACCGTGCGCCGGTCCCAGCGATCCAGCAGCGCGCCCGCGTAGGGCCCGAGCACCGAATACGGCAGCAGCAATACCGCGAAACCCGCCGCGATGGCCAGCGGATCGGTCTCGCGTTCGGGGTTGAACAGGATCGCGCCCGAGAGCGCCGCCTGGAACATGCCGTCGCCGAACTGGGCCGCCAGCCGCAGCAGCGCCAGGCGCGGCATCTGCGGATTGCGGCGGATCAGCGGGCGCGGATCGCGCAGCATGTCGCGGATCGGGATCGGCCGCTCACCCGCCGGTTCGGAGCCGTCAGGGCGATGAGTCGACACGTCGTGAGGATAGTGGTGCCAGAATTGAGGGGTGATGCCCACACCGACGACACCCCGGATCGAGCTGCATCGCGGTGGCGACCGGGCGAAGACGCGCATCTCCTGGCTCGACTCCAAGCACTCGTTCTCCTTCGGCGAGCACTACGACCCCGACAACACCCACCACGGACTGCTGCTGGTGAACAACGAGGACGTGGTGCTGCCCGGCGAGGGCTTCGACACCCATCCGCATCGGGACATGGAGATCGTCACCTGGGTGCTCGGCGGCAGCCTGGTGCACCAGGACTCACTGGGCCACAACGGTGTCATCTATCCGGGCCTGGCCCAGCGGATGAGCGCGGGCACCGGCATCCTGCACTCGGAGAAGAACGATTCCTGGCGGCTGGACGGGAAACTGCCCGAGCACGACGAGCCGGTGCATTTCGTCCAGATGTGGGTGGTGCCCGACGAACCCGGCGTCGACCCGGGCTATCAGCAGCTCGAGATCGATGCCGAACTCGCGCGCGGCGAGCTGATCACGGTGGCCTCCGGCCTGCCCCGCTACCGTGACCGCACCGCCATCGCGATCAATTCCTCGCACGCGGCCATGCACGTGGCCCGGCTGCCAGCCGACAGTCCCGGCGTGACCCTGCCCGACGCCCCCTACCTGCACCTTTTCGTCGCTCGCGGCGAAGTCGAGCTGGAGGGCCTCGGCACCCTGGCCCAGGGCGACGCGGTCCGGATGACCCGCACCGGCGGTCAGCGAGTGCGCCCGCACGGGCCCGCCGAGATCCTGGTGTGGGAGATGCACGCCCGGCTGGGTGAGACCTCGCGCGGTTAACGCCCGCGCGGCCGACCCGCGATGTCATCGTGGGCACGAGGAGAGGGGAACAGATGTCGTATCCACCGCCGGGGCAATACCCGCCCCCGGGTCAGTATCCGCCGCCGGGAGGCCAGTACGGCCAGTACCAGCAGCCGCCGGGCAAGGGTCTGGCGATCACCGCGCTGGTCCTCGGCATCATTGCCCTGCTGCTGTCGTGGACGGTGTTCGGCGGCGTCGGATTCGGCGTGCTCGCGGTGCTTTTCGGCATCATCGCGCTGGTCAAGGCGCGGTCGGGGAGCGCGGGCGGCGGCGTGATGGCCGGGTTCGGCCTGGCACTGGGCCTGGCGGGCATCCTGATCGCCGTGCTGATCGGGCTGTTCTTCTGGAAGTTCTTCGAGGATTCCGGCGGGACCGATTACATCGACTGCCTGCAGAAGGCGGGCAACGACCAGACCGCCGTGCAGCAGTGCGCCGAGGATTTCTCCAGCACGCTGGAGAGCAAGTACCCGACTACGCCGACCCCGGCTCGCTGAGCAGGGCGGCCGAGCGGGCATTGGTCCTGGTGGCGGCGACTATCTGGGCGAAATCCGGCCGGTAGTCGCCGTCGGGCACCTGTACCCAGCGCCGGTAGCCGCTGCGTTCGTCGGCGGGTGAGGGCAGCACGATCTCGCTGCCAGGTAAGGCCACCGAGGCGCACACCCGGAACAGCTCGGCGAACAGCACGGTGTCGAGGTAGGAATTGTCGGTGGGGCCGGTCAGGAAGGTCCAGCGGCCCGAGCGTGGATGGGCGATGATCGGCCCGCAGCGCTGCCCGCGCCCGGTGAGCAGCCCGCGCACCCGCTCGCCCAGCGGCGAGGGCATCACCACGGCACCCACCGCGCCGATCTCGAGCATGATCCGCCCCAGCGTCGAATCGACCACGCCGTAGAGCCCGTTGTGCTTGCGGTAGTGACGGCATCGCGCCAGCGCGTCCTGGGTGGCCGTGTACTCCTCGGCCACGGTGTACCCGCCCTTGTCTTCTGTGCGCGACGTGCTCATCACGACCTCGTCTCCGTCGACGGTGGACTCGATGTAGCTGGTGATTCGCTCGATCGGGAAGTTCCGGTATCGAACTACCGGGTGCAGCGGGAAACTTTTCTATAACGCCAGGACATGGGAGAAATTTGACGTTCATAACAGCCTAGTGCCGCACAACCCGCCTGACAATAGTCAGTAGCTGGTGTGTCCATCGGGGTACGATATGGCCGCATGGCTCCTGTTTCGCCGACCGCGGCGCGCTGGGAACTGGTCCTGCGCCTGCGTGAGCTGCGCGAGCAGCGCGGCTTCGATTCGGCGGGTTTCGCGCGCCGCGTCGGCTTCACCCCGGCCAACTGGTCGCATGTGGAGAAGGGCAGGCGGGTGCTCACCCGCACCACCATCGAACCGGTGCTCGACGTCCTGGACGTCACCCCCGACGAACGCCGCGAACTGCTGGCCCTGCTCGAGGCCAGCAAACAGCGCGGCTGGTGGTCCACCTCCTCGGCGCTGATCGGCCCCGAGCTACAGCGGCTCTACGGGCTGGAGGCGGGCGCGCTCAGCATCCGCAGCTACGACAGCCTGCTGGTGCCGGGCCTATTGCAGACCGAGGCCTATGCCAGGGCGCTGATCAGTGCCGATGTGATGATCCGGCCGGTCCAGGTGGATCAGCTGGTCGCCCTCCGGATGCGCCGCCAGCAGCGGCTGCGCGGGCCCGACCCACTCGAACTGACCGCGGTGCTCGGCGAGGCCACGCTGCGCCAGCAGACCGGTGGGGCGCGGGTGCTGCGCGAGCAGTTGCGGCACCTGGTCGCGCTGGTGCGCGAGCTCGACACCGTGGAGGTGCGCGTCATCCCGTTCAGCGCGCCCGAGGGGGCGGTGCTGGGCGGTTCCAGCTTCCATCTGCTCGACTTCGCAAGCGATCAGCTACCCACCTTCGCGTGGGCCGAGAGCGCGGTGTTCGGCGGTCCGGTCGACGACGCCGAACAGGTCCGCGATCTGGGCTTCGCCTATGTGCGCGCCCGCGAGCAATCCCTTTCCCGCGCCGAATCTCTGGCCCTGATCAGCGAGTATGCCAGCGTGTAAGATTCGGGGTATGTCCACCACCGCTCGACGCCGCCCGGCCGAACACGGCTGGTTCACCTCGTCACGCTCCAATAACGGCAACCAATGTGTCGAGGTCCGCTTCGATGGCGACATCGTCCAGATACGCGACAGCAAATTCCGGCGCAACCCGCGCAACCTCGGTTCGGACGAGCCCATCATCACCGTCGACGCCCCCCTGTGGACAGCCTTCCTCCACTGCCTGCTCACCAACCGCCGCCACCCCGACCTGGTCGCCCACGTCAGCCTCGACGGCTCCGCCACCCTCCGCCACGACGACATCCTGCTCCACTTCACCGCCCCCGAATGGGAAGCCTTCGTCGCGGGGGTCCGCGACGACGAGTTCGTCTGCGCATAGCTCGACTCCATGGTTCTCGGCCGCCTTGATCTGGACTGACCGGAGGGTGCGACGAAGGAGTGCCCGTAGGGACGAAGGAGTGCCCGTAGGGAGGGAAGATCAAGGGAACAGGCCGAGGACCCGCGGCGCCAGCCGCCGATATCACTGCATACTGGAGGCCGTGACCTCCGATCTGAACACCCCTTCCGGTATCGACCTGTCCTTCCGTGACCAGGATGTGCGCGTTCAGGACGATCTGTTCGCGCACGTCAACGGGCAGTGGCTGGCCGAATACGAGATCCCGGCCGACCGCGCCGTCGACGGCGCCTTCCGCACGCTCTACGACCAGGCCGAGCTCGACGTGCAGGCGATCATCACCGAGAGCGCCGAGGGCGCCGAGAACGCCGACGCCCGCAGGATCGGCGACCTGTACTCGAGCTTCATGGACACCGACGCGGTCGCGGCGGCCGGGCTCGCCCCGATCGCCGAGGACCTGCGCGCCATCGCCGAGGTCGCCGACGCGAGCGCGTTCGCCGCGCTGCTCGGCCGTTTGCAGCGCACCGGCGTGCGCGGCGCGGTGGCCTATTACGTCGACACCGACGACAAGAACTCCACCCGCTACCTGGTGCACGCCACCCAGTCCGGCATCGGCCTGCCCGACGAGTCGTACTACCGCTCCGAGGAATTCGCCGAGATCCGCGACGCCTACCGCGCGCACATCACCAAGATGTTCACCCTGGCCGCGGCCGACCCGGCCCTGGCGGGCCTGCTGCCCGCCGACCCGGAAGACGCCGCCCGCCGCGTCTTCGAGGTCGAGCACACCCTCGCCGCGGGCCACTGGGATGTGGTGCGCCGCCGCGACGCCGAGAAGAGCTACAACCTCACCACCTTCGCCGAGCTCGCCGCCGCCCACCCCGCCTTCGACTGGGCGGCCTGGGTCGAGGCCGTCGCCACCGGCCTGGACCGCTCGGGCGCGGAGCTGTTCGCCGAACTCGTCGTGCGCCAGCCCGACTACCTCACCGCCTTCGCCGCCGCCTGGTCGGCGCTGCCGCGCGCGGATTGGCAGGCCTGGGCCGCCTGGCAGGTGCTGCACGGGCGCGCCGCGCTGCTCACCGACGCGATCGTCGAGGAGAACTTCGACTTCTACGGCCGCACCCTCACCGGCGCCAAGGAGAACCGGGAGCGCTGGAAGCGCGGGGTGTCGCTGGTGCAGGAGCTGCTCGGCGAGGCCGTGGGCAAACTGTATGTGGCCCGGCACTTCCCGCCGCAGGCCAAGGCCCGCATGGTCGAGCTGGTGGCCAACCTGCAGGAGGCCTACCGCCGCAATATCGCCGAGCTGGACTGGATGGGCCCCGACACCCGCGCGGCCGCGCTCACCAAGCTGGAGAAGTTCACCCCCAAGATCGGCTACCCCGACACCTGGCGCGACTACTCCGCCGTCGAGATCGACCCGGCCGACCTGGTCGGCAACTACCGCCGCGGCTACGCCGCCGACCACGACCGCGACCTGGGCAAACTCGGCGGCGAGGTGGACCGCGGCGAGTGGTTCATGACCCCGCAGACGGTCAACGCCTACTACAACCCCGGCATGAACGAGATCGTCTTCCCGGCCGCCATCCTGCAGCCGCCGTTCTTCGACATGAACGCCGACGACGCCGCCAACTACGGCGGCATCGGCGCGGTGATCGGCCACGAGATCGGCCACGGCTTCGACGACCAGGGCGCCAAGTACGACGGCGACGGCAATATGCAGGACTGGTGGACCGACGATGATCGCGCCGAATTCGGCAAGCGCACCAAGGCCCTGATCGACCAGTACGACGTGCTCTCCCCCGCCGAGCTCGCCGACGAACACACCGTCAACGGCGAGTTCACCATCGGCGAGAACATCGGCGACCTGGGCGGCCTGTCCATCGCCCTGGCCGCCTACCAGATCTCGCTCGACGGCGCCGAGGCCCCCGTCATCGACGGACTCACCGGCCTGCAACGCGTCTTCTACGGCTGGGCCCAGGTCTGGCGCACCAAGGCCCGCCAGGAGGAGGCCATCCGCCGCCTCGCCGTCGACCCGCACTCCCCGCCGGAGTTCCGCTGCAACGCGGTGGTCCGCAATATCGACAGCTTCTACGAGGCCTTCGACGTGAAGCCCGACGACAAGCTGTTCCTGAAGCCGGAAGAGCGCGTGAGCATCTGGTGACACCACGACCCTACCGGCGGCCCCCACTGCCGGTAGGGTCGGAAACCCTTGCACCGGAGAGGGATCACCGCATGCGTGTACACCAGGTAGCCGACGACGTCTTCACCATCCGCGGCACCGACGTCAACATGTTCCTGCTCCGCGACGGCCGCGACCTCACCCTGATCGACGCGGGCTGGTACGGCGACGCCACCCTGATCGAACGATCGATCCGCGCCCTGGGCCACCGCCCCGAAGACATCCAAGCCGTCCTCCTCACCCACGCCCACCTCGACCACGTAGGCGCCCTCAACCACCTCCACCGCCACTACGCCCTCCCCGCCTACACCAGCCCCACCGAGGTCCCCCACGCCCACGGCGACTACCACGAGTCCGCCACCCCCCTCGACGTCATCAAACGCCTCACCGACCGCAACACCATCGCCTGGGCCGCCCGCATCACCGCCGCCGGCGGCCTCCGCAAGAACCCGGTCCCCCACATCCACCCCTTCCCCACCGAAGGCCCCCTCGACCTCCCCGGCCACCCCGTCCCCATCCCCACCCCTGGCCACACCTCCGGCCACACCGCCTACCACCTCCCCGAGGCAGGCGCCATCGCCACCGGCGACGCCCTGGTGACAGCCCACCCCACCTCGAAAATAACCGGCCCCCAACCTCTCCCGAACTTCTTCAACCACGACACCCCCGCCACCATCGCCGGCTACACCACCCTCGAATCCCTCCCCGCCGACCTCGTCCTCCCCGGCCACGGCCCGACCTGGCCCAACGGCATCTCCACCGCCGTAGCCCGAGCCAGAGAGAACGCACCCCACCAACGCCTGTGAGTGCGCTGGCACGTACACGCGAATACGCCATCAGTTAGTCGCGTTTAGGTGTATCAAAGTATAGTAAGGGCATGGTTGCTGTACTTTTCGAGAGTGTTCGACCATGACGACCTGGCCCGAGCACCAGACCGAGATCCGCCCCTGGAATCCACGCCATCGGCAGGGTTCCCGCGCTGACCACACGCTCGACAGCATCGAGGTGTCGATCCCTCCCCGCATCGCCGGACTCGCCTACGAACCGGTCGGCGCGGTCGCCCGAGCGCACGAGGCCGCCGTCATCGCCGTCGCTCGGCTGGAGGCCGGTCACGGCCAATACCTCGCGCCGCTGAGCGATTTCCTGCTGCGCAGCGAGTCCGTCGCGTCATCGAAGATCGAGCACATCGACGCCGGGTGGCGGGCTTTCGGCAAGGCGATCGGCGGTGGCAAGGCGAGCGACGAGGCGCGCTCCCAGCTGGCGGCCGTCCAGGCGCTGATCGCCCTGGTCGATGCGGCGCGGACCGCGCCGATCACGGCCGAGGATCTGCTGGGCGCCCATCGCCTACTCATGGCCCCGGACTACTACGCCGCGAAGGACTCGGGCACCTTCCGGGATGTCCAGAACTGGATCGGCGGCAGTGATTACACCCCTATCGATGCGCTCTATGTTCCACCACCACCGGAACTCGTCCCCGCGCTGATGGACGATCTGCTGGCCTTCGCCCGGCGCACCGATCTCCCGATCCTGGCCCAGGCCGCCATCGCGCACGCGCAGTTCGAGTCGATCCATCCCTTCGTCGACGGCAACGGCCGGATCGGCCGCGCCCTGATCAGCGCCATTCTGCGCCGCCGCGGGCTGACCGATCGCGTCACCGTGCCGATGGCCTCGGTCATGCTCGCCGACACCTCGCGCTACTTCGCCCAGCTGACCAGCTATCGGGTCGGAAACGCCGACGAATTCGTGGAGTACCTGGCCCTGGCCGCCGTCCACTCCAGCGAAGCCGCCGCCGAGTCGGCCCGCAACCTGGCGACGCTGCCGCACCGCTGGCGCGACATCGCGCGGCCGAGGGCGGGGTCCTCCGACGAGACTCTGCTGGCCCATCTGCTCGACCGGCCCATCCTGAACATCGACAGCGCCCACCGCATCACCGGCACCACCGAGGCCAGCACCTACCGCGCCCTCGACCGCCTGACCGCCGCCGGAGTGCTCGAAGTGCTCGCCGAGTCCAAACGGCACCGTGTCTGGGCCGCTGTCGACGTCATCGCCGAACTCGACGCCCTCAGCGCGGCGATCGGCAAGCGTAGTGCCGCCGACGTGCGGGCAATCCGCCAAGCAGTACCTGCGCGGACTCCTGGAACGTGAGTACCGCCGTGAGCGCGACAAGCGACTGTTCGAGGACATGCGCATCCAGCGAGGCACGACGATGTCCGCGGACGAGATGCCTGACCCGCCGGGAGAGAGGGAGTGGCGGGGAGGGCAGGGGTACCCCAGTACCGCGGGTACTGGGTGCGCCCCTGGAGCTGGGTGGGTCTTCCGCCGGTCGGTCGGTCGTTTCGCCTCGGTTGGTTCGCACAGGACGCCGGATATTGCTCGGCCGGTCCTCGGGACTGGGTTATTGGGCAGAGTCCTGCCGTCGGACGCAGTGCGCGGGGAACCCGGATGTCGTCCGATGGTTGTCCCGCGACCACACGGGAGCGCTCCGAGTCCGCCTTTACGCGCGGCTCTGCCTCATCGGAATAGGTGCATTTGCCCCTCTGACGGGCGACGACTGCGCGGGTGAGGCGCATCGCCCGTGGTGCTCGCTCGGGCGCACAGCGGACAAGCGGGGGAAGGTGGCTGAATAGCCGAATGCGGTAGGCTCCTCGCCTACGGCGTCGGACTGGTCTGTTCAGTTCCTCGCCCAGGGCCTCACGGGAGTCGCTAGCTCCTGTGGGGCCTGACTTGTGTTGCGAGAGTAACACATTGGCAAACAGGGGATTTCAGCGATCGTTCGAACCGGGTCGAGTGGTTCGCGCAGGTCAGCTCGCTGACAGATCCGCGGTGGTATCTGGCCAATGCGGTGGCCGAACCGATGCTGGATCGAGGACCTGAATGCGGACTCCGCGCGTCGGGTCGATGCCGTTGAGCGAGATCAGACGTTGCCCGCTCGACTCTTCGAGCGCGGCGATCGCATTTCGAATGATGTCAGCCATCGGCCGTGGGACGTTCTCGTCCAGGAGCAGTCTCAAGAAGCGACCGCCGGGGTCGGTCGGTCTCCGTAGCTGTCGACGTAATCGGCGAAGTCGGCGGCATCGCGTGCGGTTTCGGCGCTGACGGCTGGGTAGTAGTCGGAGATCTGCTCGGGTGGCACGCCATCACGGACGAGCGCGGCGACATCGGCGGATGGCACGCGCGTCCCCTCGATCATCGGTTCACCGCCGCGAACGGCTGGGTCGACGGATACGTGGGTGCGCGGCGTGAGCAGCGCTGGGATGTGCCGTCCATCGCGGTAGAAGGGCTCCAAGACCTCGACCATCTCGTGGATGACGGTCTGCGTGCGAGCGAGCACGAGGTCGGTCGCTCCGTCCGGCTCTGCCAGGTAGATGGTGTCCCGGTCAGCGACAAGTCGATACTGGACAGGTGATCGCGTTCGCCGAGACCGTCGCGGAGGGTGTCGAGGGCACGCCGGATCCGCTGCAATGACGCCTCCTGGCGCAACCGGACGCACGCGCGCAGCGCGACGACGTCTCTGAAGGAGTAGAGAATCGGTCGGCTAGCCGAGATTTCAGGGGTGAGAACCGGTGCTCGATTGGGGAACGAACGCCGCCAGTGCGCGAGCTGACGCAGCGTCGCACCCGAAAGCGCGGCAGTCAGCTTCGGTTCGTACGACAGTGGTCTCACCTCCTACTCGTTGGGGTGAACCGTACCCCAACGAGATGACCCTCGGCGAGATCATCGGCCCAGGTCCGGACCAGGATCGGGGCGAGGATGTTCTTCGCGGCATTCAAGTCCCGGTCGTGGACTGCCCAGCACGCCGCAGGAACCTCGGTGAGAAGATGGTCGTGCCGTTGAATAGGACCGCGAACGTGGTCAGCCCAGGTCGACACCCACCTCAGCGGCGATGACCGGCAACGGCTCGTCGGTCGTTTCGACGACGAACGAGGCGAAGTAGCGTCCGACCGAGTCCGTCTGTTGCCCCGGTGTGGGGTTGAGCGGTGGACTGTCGCGGCTCTGGATATTGCGAATAGCGCCAAAGGTTGTGGAGCGAATTGTATTGCGCCCGAACAATCTTCAACACAATTGGCCGGCTGTGAGTGTCAGAACTGCCACTGCCGCTCCTCTTGATAATTTCCGAAACCAATTGGTTTCGCAATAGGGCGGGGGATGTTGCAGTGGATGTACGACTTCGGAGCCCACATCCCGCGGGACTCGTACAGCAAAAAGCCGAACAACACGACCTGGTTTGATCGTATTGTTCGGCTCAGTGGGGGTGAATCAGTTCCAGTCGCCCAGACCGTCACCGGCGCTGAGGGTTCCGCCCTCGGTGTTGGAGACGATCACCGCGTCGCCGCGGCGGGAGTTCTCCAGGAACCACTTGGCGTTCTCGGTGCTCACGTTGAGGCAGCCGTGGCTGGCGTTGGAGTAGCCCTGCTGGCCGACCGACCACGGTGCGGCGTGCACGAAGATGCCGCTGTTGGACAGGCGGGTGGCGTACTCGACCTCGAGCTTGTAGCCCTCGGGGTCGGTGACCGGCACGCCGTAGGTCGAGGAGTCCATCGTCATCTTCTCGAGGCGCTCGCCCACGATGTAGGTGCCGTTGGGGGTCTCGTAGCCGGGCTTGCCCAGCGAGGTCGGCATCTCCTTGACGACCTCACCGTTGACGGTGACGGTGATCGTCTTGGTGTCGTCGTCGACGTAGGAGACCACCGCGTCACCGATGTGGAAGGAGCTGGTGGTGCCACCGGCGACGACGTTCACGTCGGTGTTGGCGGGCCAGAACTCGGCGGGCTTCCAGCGCACCTGCTTGCTGCTGGTCCAGTAGAAGCCACCGGGCGCGTTGGTGCTCGAGGTGACCTTGATGGCCTTCTCGGCGGCGGCGCGGTCCTCGACCGGCTCCTTGAAGGTGATGATGATCGGCTGCGCGACGCCCACGGTCTCGCCGTCGGCGATATTGATGTTCGGCGGCGCGAACGGTGCCTGCGCGGGCTGATCGACGGTGGGCTGGGTGGAGCCGGTGCCGATGCCGGGCAGCACCGGTTGGGCCTGCGCGGACACGCCGACCAGGGCGCCGGACACCGCGATCGCCGCCGACAGCAGCAGACCACGGCGCAGCCAGCGCGACTGTCGCGTATGTGCCTGGAAGTGCATAGGTATCTCGTCCATTCCATCTCTCGCCGCCGCGCCTGGCGCGGCACGAGATCTTCGTGATTGACGCGGAGACCGCAGCGGTGGGTCTCCACGGGGTAACGACGCCCCGACCCTGACCGTCCATTCCTACCTGTCCGAGGTCACCGCGTGCCAGCGGCGCGGAGCGGCGATAACAGCCCGGCAACTATGTGCCCTGGGTCACATAACGCCTTGTTATCCATCGGCTTTCGGTAAACGCCGCGCTCACGGCGGTGAGTCGCGCGCGGTGCGGTCCAGCTGCGTGGAAGCACATCGGTGTGAGTCTCAAACCTGGCGTGAGCGAGATCACCACAGCGGTGTGAACTGGATCGCGCGATCCGGCGCGCTGGCCAGATTCCGGGGCACCGAGCGGGGGCGCGGGCCGAGGGCGAGCGCGGGGGTCAGGCGTAAGCGGACCGTGGTCAGCAGGGTCGCGAGGACGATGCGCAGCTCGTAGTCGGCCAGGGCCGCGCCGATACAGCGCCGGTGCCCGCCGCCGAAGGGTGCGAACGCGAACGGCGGGATCTCGCGGTCGAGGAAGCGGTCCGGATGGAACAGCCGCGGGGCGGGCCACTGTGCCGCCCGGGTGTGCAGCACGCCGACGGCGAGGCCGATGGTCTGCCCGGCCGCCAGGTCCACGCCGCACCAGCGCCATGGACCGGTGAGGGTGCGCAGGACGATGGGTACCGGTGGGTGCAGGCGCAGGGTTTCCAGGCAGACGGCATCGAGCAGGCCGGGGCCGGTCTGGTCGACGGGATCGGTGCCCGCCAGCTCGGCGGTGGTTCTGGCGAGCAGGCCCGGTTCGCGGTGCAGGTGGTAGAGCGCCCAGGTCAGGGTGGTGGCGGTGGTTTCGTGACCGGCGACGAGGAGGGTGCGCAGCTGGTCGCACAGGTCCGGGTCGGTGAGGGTGGTGCCGTCGGCGTAGCGGGTCGCCAGGAGCAGGTCGAGGAGGTCGCCGGTGCCGGGGCCGCTCGCGCGTCGATGGGCGATATCGGCCAGCAGCAGGTCGTCCAGCTTGGTTCTGGCCGTGGCGAACCGGTCCCACGGGCCCAAACCGCCCAGGCCACGGCGTAATACGGGTGCCACGAGCAAGGGGGTGGTGAACGCATCGAGGAATTCGGTGACCGCGCCCGCGTACTCGTCGTCGCGGTGCTCGGCGCTGCCGAAGACGGCGGTGAGGATGACGCGGCGAGTGATGTCGCGGGCCAAGGTGAGTGCGTCCACCAGCATGGATTGCCCTGGTCCACAGGATTTCTCGAGCTCACGCACGGTGGTGTCGCGAATGGTCTCGCCCAGCGCGCGGATGCGCCGCCCGTGCAGGGCGGGCGCCAGGATCGCCCGGTCGGTGCGATGCCGCTCCCCGGAGCTGAGAATCAGCGAGGCGGCCCCGACCATCGGCTCGATGGGATTCGGGCGCGGCGGCGTGACCAGGGGAATCGGTGCCCGGAACAGTTCACGCGCGCCGTCGGCCGTCCCGGTGAACAGCACCGGCGGAAAACCGGGAAAGCCGACCGGGAACGGATCCTCGGTCGCGGCCCGTCGCCGCAGATAGCTCTCGAAGTCGCGCCCCGCCGCCAGTGCGTGCAGCAGCGCCCAGCGGGGCGGGGCGACGCGGCGGGCGGGCATATCACCAGGTACGAGGTGCGGCGCCGGACGGTTCACCAGCGCGTGTCCGGCCCCGGCGGTGCCGAGAGCAGTGACGCGCGGGCGGGCCGGTAGCGATGCCCGCGCTGCCGTCGGCGCTCACTGCGCCCGCAGTTTGTGGACGGTCCCCTGGGCGATGGCCGCCAGTTTGGCCAGGCGGGCGTCGCCCAGCGCGGTGACGGCATTGCCCAGCCGGTTGGTGACGAAGGCGATCGACATGCGCAGGTCCGGGTCGGCGTAGGCGCCGGAGCCGCCGATGCCGTAGTGGCCGAAGGCATGTCGGGGTTGCTGTTTGGTCATCAGGACCGGGCGGTGGTAGCCGAGGGTGAAGCGCAGGGGCAGGCCGAGGACGTAGTCGCGGCTGTCGGTGCGCTGGGTGCGGTTGATCGTCTCGATGGTCTCGGCGCGCAGGAAGCGCACCGGGGTGGTGCCGTCGTAGACCACGCCCTCGTTGGCCAGCGCGCCGTACATCCTGGCCAGCGCCCTGGCGGAGAACACCCCGTTCCAGCCGGGCATCACCGCGTCGTGCACGCGCGGGTCGCGCACCAGTTCGTCGAAGCTCTCCGGCATGCCCGCCTCGGCCAGCCCGCGCGCCGGGCGCACCCACGACAGCACCGAGGACGCGGTGTTCCAGCGGATTCCCGGCGGCGCCAGATGCGGGAAGATCTTGGCGATCCGGTGCCGCTGCGCGCCGGGGACCTGGAACCAGAACTCCTCAGTGCCAAGCGGTTTCGCGACCTCCTGGCGCAGCACCTCGGTGAACGGCTCCCCGGTGACGCGCTGGACGATCTCGGCGACCAGCCAGCCGAAGGTGATGGCGTGATAGCCCGAGGTGCGGATGCGGCGCGGGTCGGCGGGGCTCTCGGCCAGGGCCGTCACCACCGCGTCGTAGTCGAGGATGCCCTCGCGTCCGGGCACCAGCCCGCGCACCCGGTGCAGCCCGGCGCGATGGGAGAGCACATCGCGCACGGTGATCTCGG
This sequence comes from Nocardia sp. SSK8, assembly GCF_037034205.1. NCBI lineage: Bacteria > Bacillati > Actinomycetota > Actinomycetes > Mycobacteriales > Nocardiaceae > Nocardia > Nocardia sp. SSK8. The sequence goes on along the minus strand of NZ_JBAGKD010000006.1, from coordinate 36,481 downwards.
CCTTGCCGTGCGCGGCGAACTCCGGCCAGTACCGCGCCACCGGCGCCTCGTAGTCGAGCAGGCCGCGTTCGGCGAGCCGGTGCAGCACGGTCGCGGCCACGCCCTTGCCGGTGGAGAAGGTGAGCGCGATGTTCTCGCCGTCCCAGCGGTGGTCCTTGGCCGCCCAGCCCGCCCACACATCGACGACGGGTTCGCCGTCCAGATAGATGGCCAGCGCGCCGCCACCCCGGCTGGGCTGGGGAAACATGCCGAAGAAGTGATCGGCCAGGCGCAGGAAACGGGGGTCGACGAGCATCTGCCGTGGCGCGGCGACGGCGTGGGCGCCGGGACGAACTGCCACCATCGGAATCACCTCCTGATGCGGGGTCGGCCCGGGAGGCCGGAAATCCAAGGGTAGCCCGCGACCCGGCGCTCGAGTTGGAGTCGACGCCGGTGGCTTCGGTGGTGTATTCACAATGGGTGTTTGCAGATCTGCCCATCGGCCGGCTCGTCGGCGCGGTCGCCATCACGGTGACGGCGTTCGTCGCGTCCGGGTGCGGTGGCACCATCGACGGTCACGCGCAGCCCGCGATCGATGTCGTCCCCGCGACCAGTGCCGCGCCGACGACGACCAAGTCGAGCAAACCGACCACCAGCAAACCGGCCCCGACCTCGAGCCGCGGCGGCACCACCGATTTCGACGCCGAGATCGGTGACTGCGTGGCGCTGGGCGGCACGGTCGACGACGCCACCATCGACAAGGCCTCCTGCGGCAGCCGCGCCTCGAACTACAAGGTCATCGGCAAGGCGAAGACCAGCTCCGGCTGCGTCAGCGACCGCGACAACTTCTACGCCGAGACCCTCAATGGCATCGAGACCGGCGCGCTGTGCCTGGATATCGACTGGGTGGTCGGCGGCTGCATGGATGTCGGCGGCGACGAGCCCTCGCGGATCGAATGCAGCGAGTCCGGCGTCGAGCCGGTCAAGGTGGTCACCATCCAGCAGGATTCCGACGATGTCGACGACTGCCCCGACGCGGCCGACTCCGGCTTCAAGTACGCCGAGCGCCGCATTGTGGTCTGCGTCCAGAGTTTGTAGCCCACCAGGGGTTAGCGTGGTGTGGTGCCCGCGACCCGCACGGTTCGCCTGAACTCGGCCTCCGGCCGGTGGATTCTGCTCGCCACCATCCTGGGGTCGTCGATGGCCTCGCTGGACGCCACCGTCGTCTCGGTGGCGCTGCCGCGCATCGGCGAATCCCTGCACACCGATGTGGCTGGCCTGCAGTGGACCGTCAACGGCTACACCCTCACGCTGGCCTCGTTCATCCTGCTCGGCGGTTCGCTGGGCGATCGGCTCGGGCGCAGGCGGGTCTTCGTCTGGGGCATCGTCGGATTCGCGCTCACCTCGCTGCTGTGCGCGGCCGCGGTGAATATCGAGATGCTGGTCGGGGCGCGGTTGCTGCAAGGGGTGGCGGGCGCGCTGCTCACTCCGGGCAGCCTCGCGCTGATCTCGGCCTCGATCGACGAACAGGACCAGGGCAGCGCGATCGGCCTGTGGTCCGGGTTCAGCGGGGTGGCCGGGGCGTTCGGGCCGCTGCTCGGCGGCGGGCTGATCGACCTGGTCGGCTGGCGGGCGATCTTCCTGCTGAATGTGCCGCTGGCGGTGGTCGTCGCCCTGGTCGCCACGCGCTGGGTGCCGGAGAGCCGCGATCCGGAGGCCACCGCGCGCCTGGATGTGCCAGGGGCGGTGATCGTGGCCGTCGGGCTCGGCGCGCTCACGATGGGCCTGATCAATGCCCATCTGCTGTTGTCGCTGGCCGGGGTGGTGGCGCTGGCCGCGTTCGTGGTGGTGGAGCTGCGCAGCCCGAATCCGCTGGTCCCGCCCGCGCTGTTCCGGTCGCGGGTGTTCACGGCGGCGAATCTGGTGACGCTGGTCGTCTACGCGGCGTTGGGCGGGGTGTTCTTCCTGCTGGTACTGCAATTGCAGCTGGTCTCGGGCTATTCGCCGATGGCCTCGGGCGCCGCGAGCCTGCCGGTGACGCTGCTGATGCTGGTGCTGTCGGCGCCCGCGGGCCGCTGGGCGCAACGCCACGGACCGCGCCTGCCGATGACGCTGGGTCCGCTACTGGCCGCCGCCGGGGTGTTCGCGCTGCGACGCGTCGGACCGGACGCGAACTATCTGACCGATGTGCTGCCGGGCGTATTCGTCTTCGGGCTCGGCCTTTCGGTGCTGGTCGCGCCGCTGACCGGCGCGGTGCTGGCGGCGGTGCGCGTCGGCGAGGCGGGGATCGCCTCCGGGGTGAACAACGCCGTCGCGCGCACCGCCCAGCTCCTGGCGGTGGCCGCGCTGCCCGGCCTGGCCGGAATGTCGGGCGCCTTCGACGATCCGGTCGCCTTCGCCGCCGGTTTCGACACCGCCATGAGCTGGTGCGCGGCGCTGCTGGTGGCCGGGGCGGTGATCGCGGGCATCCTGCTGCGGGTTCCGCGTCAGGCCCCCGATCCCGACCGCGTCGACTGCCTCCCCCACTGCGCCGGTGCCGATGGACCAGCTCTGGCCCCGGTCGAGAAACGCTGAACGGGCCGCACGGAATCTCCGCGCAGCCCGTTCGAAAAGGGGAAATGCCAGGTCAGATCGGGTGATAACCCGCGCCTTGGGCGCCGCGGGCGTTCATGTCGTTCATGATGGCGTTCATATGCGTGCCCACCTCGGGGCCGAAGCAGGCCACCGCGAGATAGGCGTTGACCATCCCGACCAGCGTCGAGCCGATCACCACCGGCGCGCCGGAATCGCCCTCCACCACGCACATCTGCGACCAGGTCTCCATGTTCGTCTGGAAGACGTCACCCCAGGCGACGCCGCAGGTGTTGCCGGTGGTCCGGCCTTCCTTACAGACGATGTTGGGGAACTGGGCGGGTGCGCCGACCCCGGTGATGGTCACGTTGCCGATCCGGTTGACCGGCACGATCCGGCCCGGCGTGAACTCGATGACCGCGTAGTCGAGCTCGGGGTCGCTGTAGACGAAGCGGCCGATCTGGCCGTAGCCGGGATCGACCTCGGCGGCGACCGCGGCGCCCGCGTCACCGCAGTGCCCCGCGGTGAGCCCGACGAGCCTGCCCGCGCCGTCGTGCCCGACGGTGGTGAGCGTGCACTGGAACATGTTGTCGATGACGATGCCGGACCCGCCGCCTAGCACCGGGGGGCCGGGTTGAGCGTGCGAAGCGCCCGCGCCGGTACCGATCAGCGCGGCACCCAGGGCGACGGCGAAGGCGGCGGTGGCCACCTTGGCGAGTTTGCTGAACATGTCCCTCCAGACGTCGGAAGCCCGCACGATATCAATTCGGTCTGGCTATCGTGCCTGTATTACGTCCCGGGCGTGCCCCGTCGCTGCGCCGCTCGGCACACTCTCCGCGAACAGAGTGTGGTTGCTGCCTACCAGGCGTGGGGTCCCGACACTCCGCGATAGCGAATGTCTATCGAAATTGTGATCAACCGTCCATTTCGAGTCGCGCTCGTGATTCGTTCCGATATTCCGGCGAGCCGTTCGTTATGGATGACAGTTTTCCGCAATATTCTTTTCCCGCGACCCCCGGTACTGGGAATCCATGTCCGAAACGACATCCGGCGCAATCGAACATGCATCGACAATTTCGGGCTGTATGGTCCGGGATGGCAGGGCTCATAGCAGTTCTGGACAGTGACGTCGATCTATGACTGCGCTCACATGTCGGTGGTGTGTTCTGCGCTACTCCGTAGTAAGGTGCGTCAAGCAAACAAGTCGTCGGGGTGTTGATGACCTGGCGTCGAGAGGGGTATTAGCAGTGCAGTCGACCAAGAGTCCGCCCACACGTTCACGAGTCAGTGAAGCTGTCGACTGGACCAAGGGCCTTTGGGACGACCATCCGAAGAAGTCCCTCGAGACGTTCGGTCGACAGATCACGATGGGTATCGAGGCGATCACGGAGTTGATCGTCGCGATCTTCCGCAAGCGCTTCCCCTTCGACGAGTTCGTCCGCCAGTGCGCGTTCATGGCCAACGTGGCCGCCGCGCCCACGCTGCTCGTCGCCATCCCGATCGCGGTCATCGTGTCCATCCAGGTCGGCGCCGTCGCCGGTCAGGTCGGCGCCACCTCGTTCATCGGCGCGGCCAACGGCCTCGGCATCATCCAGCAGGGCGCACCGCTGGTCACCTCGATCATGATCGCGGGCGCGGTCGGTTCGGCGGTCTGCGCCGACCTCGGCTCGCGCACCATCCGCGAGGAGATCGACGCCATGAAGGTGATGGGCGTCGACCCGCTGCGCAGGCTGGTCGCCCCCCGGCTCGGCGCGGCGATGCTGGTCAGCCTGCTGCTGTGTGGCTTCGTGGTCTTCGTCGGCTTCATCACCGGCTACATGTTCAACATCTTCGCCCAGGCGGGTACGCCCGGTTCGTACATGAGCACCTTCGCCTCCTTCGCGGTCACCCGCGACCTGGCGGTGGCGCTGCTCAAGTCGGTGATCTTCGGCATCATCGCCGCGATCATCGCCTGCGACTCGGGTCTCAACGCCCGCGGCGGCCCCGGCGGTGTCGCCAACGCGGTGAACTCGGCGGTCGTGAGCTCGATGGTCATGCTGCTCGGCGTCAACGTCGCGATCACCCAGATCTACGCCGCTGTCTTTCCCCCACAGGTGGTCTGAGCCATGTCATCAACGTACGTACCTCCGCTGCTGCGGCCGATACGCCAGCTCAAGGCGGTCGGCAGGGCGCCGATCGACCTGCTCGCGCGCCTCGGTCACCAGGTCTTCTTCTTCCTGCGTTCGGTCGGCTCGATCCCGCTGGCGTTCAAGCAGTACCCCAAGGAGATCTGGCGCCTGCTCTCCGATGTCACCTGGGGCAACGGCAATATCGTCGTCGGTGGTGGCACCATCGGCGTCATCCTGATCATCAGCGCCTTCGGCGGCATGACGGTGGCCATCCAGGGCTACACCTCGCTGAACCTGCTCGGGTTGAGCCCGATCACCGGCGCCATCTCGGCCTTCGCCACCACCCGTGAACTCGGCCCGCTGCTGGCGGCACTGGCGTTCGCGGCCCAGGCGGGGTGTCGATTCACCGCCCAGCTCGGCGCGATGCGCATCTCCGAGGAGATCGACGCGCTCGACTCCATCGCCATCCGCCCGCTGCCCTACCTGGTCAGCACCCGGATGATGGCCGCGGTGATGGCCATCGTGCCGCTGTACTGCATCGGCTTGGCCACGGCCTACCTGGCCTGCTCGGTCACCGTCGGCTTGATCGGCGGCACCGCCTCTGGCACGTACTCGCACTACTTCTACCAATTCCTGGTACCGACCGACGTGCTGTACTCGCTGCTCAAGGCGATCATCTTCGTCATGATCACGACCTTCATCCAGTGCTACTACGGCTTCTTCGCCTCCGGTGGTCCCGAAGGCGTCGGCGTGGCGGCCGGTCGCGCGATCAAGATGTGCATCATCCTGGTGGTGTTCGCCGACCTGTTCATGACATTGGCGATCTGGGGCGTCGACCCCGGAATCAGAATCTCGGGGTAGCGCGCGATGATCATCGATCCCAGTGGGCGCGGTCCCACCATGAAACAGCTCTACATCGCGGGTGCCTGCGGTGTGGTGGTGTTCGCCGTGATCCTCGGCTTCCTGATGGCCCGCTACCAGGGCTATTTCGTGCCGAAGGTCAACGTCGTCGCCAACCTGTCGACCACCGGTGACGGCCTGCCGTCCAAGGCCGACGTGAAGTTCCGCGGCGTGCTCGTCGGCGCCGTGAAGGACGTCGAGATCGCCAACAAGGGCGCCGAGCAGAAGGTGAACATCGAGCTCAAGCCCGAGTTCGCCGGTGACATCCCGAACAACGTCACCGCCCGCGTCGTGCCGAGCAACCTGTTCGCGGTCACCTCGGTGGAGCTGGTCTTCAACGGCCCATCCAGCCAGTACCTGAAGGAGGGCGCGCAGATCCCCGAGGACCGCAGCGAGGGCACCATCGCGCTGCAGGACACCCTCACCACGGTGCGCGACATCCTCGACCAGGTCGACCCGGTGCAGCTGGGCCGCGTGCTCGGCACGCTCACCCAGGCCCTCGACGGCAGCGGCCGCGTCCCCGGTTCCACCATCCAGCGTCTGGACCACTGGCTGACCACCGTCGCCGAAGCGGGCCCGAACCTGGGCGGCATGCTCGACAACTTCTCCGCCTCGGCGCACGCGCTCAACCAGTCGGCGCCGGAGCTGATGGACGTGCTGGGCAGCTCGGTGCAGACCGCCACCACCATCGCGACCAAGCGCGATCAGCTGATCGCCCTGCTGGCCGGTGCGAGCGCCACCACCGACCAGGTCAACGACCTGTTCGCCAGCAACCCGGATGTCGGTAAGGAGGTGACCGTGGGGATGAACGCGACCCTCGGTGCCCTCGCTTCGGACCCGGCCTCGATCACCAAGACCTTCCAGGTCTTCGGTCCCTCGCTGGCCGCGCTGAACTCCACCATGCACGGTGGTCCGGCCAACCAGATGGTGTGGAACGCGGGTCTGACGTTCACCCCGTACAAGCCCAACACCGTCGCGGACTGCCCGCGCTACGGCGACCTGCTCGGCCCGAGCTGCTTCACCGCACCGGCCGAGGTCTCGCTGCCGCCGATGCCGGAGAACCTGCGCCCGCGCGCGCTGGACTCCGCGGCCGGTCTGCCGCCGCTGCAGATGATCCCGGGCCTGCCCGAGATTCCCGGCCTGACCACTCCGGTCGCGCCGTTGCAGGCGGCCCAGGGCACCGAGATCAAGCCGTTCGCCGGTACGCCGCTCGAGGGTCTGGTGCCCTCGATCCAGATTCCGGGCCTGCCCGGTGTGCTCGGTGGCGCGCCCGCGCCAGCGGCCGCGCCGGAACCGGCCCCCGCGGAACCGGCCGCCGCGCCGGAACCGGCGACGGTGCCCGCGGGCACCCCGATCTCCTACACCGGCGACGCGGCGATGTCGAAGCTGCTGGGACGTGAACCGAACGTCTCGGAGTATCTGCTGCTCGGTCCGATCATGAAGGGCGGAACCCTGCACGTGTCCGAAAACGGGGGTGGCGCATGAGTATCCGCAAGCCACTGATCGGGTTCAGTATCTTCGCGCTCGTCTCGCTACTGGTGACGGTCGTCGTGTGGAACACGCTGGCCCGCACGGTCGACGGTGACACCCGCAAGTACACCGCGATCTTCACCGACGTACTCGGCCTGCGGCCCGGCGACGATGTCCGCATGGCGGGCGTGCGCGTGGGCAAGGTCGAGAAGATCGAGCTCGACGGCAAGAACGACGCCAAGGTGTCGTTCATCGTGCAGAGCGACCAGCCGGTCTTCGACGACACCAAGGCCCTGGTCCGGTACCAGAACCTGATCGGCCAGCGCTATGTGGCGCTGGCCCCGGGCGAGGCGCCCAGCCCCAAGGAGCTGAGCAGCGGGGCCACCATCCCGCTGGACCGCACCGAGCCGTCCTTCGATATCTCGGCGCTGCTCAACGGTTTCCAGCCGCTGTTCCAGGCGCTGGAGCCCGCCGAGGTCAACGCGATGTCGGAGACGCTGATCCAGGCGCTGCAGGGCGACGGGGTCTCGCTGTCGGCGTTCATCGTGCAGGCCGCGCAGCTGGCCACCGATTTCCAGCGTCGCGACGCGATCCTGTCCGACGTGATCACCAACCTGTCCGGCGTGATGGCCGGGTTGGCCAAGCGAGGGGATGAATTGGAGACCCTGGTTACCCAGACCCGGGCATTGATCGGCGGTCTCTACGACCAGGGCCAGTCGCTGCAGGCGTCCACCGTGACGCTCGCCGATGCGACCACCTCCCTGGTCGGCATGATGAGCAAGATCCAGCCCAAGCTGGCGATGGCGCAGAACTCGACCACCGCCGCGCTGAACCTGCTGCTGGCCAACGGCGCCAAGCTCGACCAGGCCGCCATCGACATGCCGTCGATGCTGGCCGACCTCGGCCGGATGACCTCCGAGGGCGCCTACGCCAACGCCTACCTGTGCGGTCTGGACGTCTCGCTCTACGGCGTGCTCTTCCCGCGCGGTCTGTTCAGCCAGATCGGTGGCACCAGCCATTCGGAGGTGTGCCGATGAGCAAGATCAAGGCCACGTTCCTTGGCAACCGCAACTTCTGGCTCGGTGTCATCGGCTCGCTGGTGATCGTGCTGCTGCTGGTCGGCTCGACGGTCTACCAGTTCATCGGGCTCGGCAAGCAGTCCATCGACGCGCAGTTCGTGCAGGCCGCGGGCATCAAGGTCGGTGACAAGGTCGCCGTGTCCGGTGTCCAGGTCGGTACCGTCTCCGGCGCCAAGATCGAAGGCGACCACGTGGTGGTCACCCTCGATGTGGACAGCTCGCTGAAGTTCGGTCCCGACGCGCACGCCGCGATCAAGATGGCGACCCTGCTCGGCGCGCGCTACGTCGACCTGCAGCCCGGCGACGGCTCGGGCCTGAAGGACGACGTCATCCCGCGCACCAACACCGACGTGCCGTACAACATCGCCGATGTGGTGCAGGTCGGTACGCCGAAGTTCGAGGAGCTCGACACCAAGCTGCTGGCGCAGTCGCTCAACACCATCAACTCCCAGCTCGGCGACTCGCCGGAGCTGGTCGCGCAGGCGCTCGACAGCGTCGGCGCGGTGGCCAAGGTGATCGACCAGCGCAAGTCCGATGTCGACGGGCTGCTCAAGGACCTCAACCGGGTCACCCAGCTGCTGGCCGACAACCGCAACTCGATCCTGCTGGTGATCACCCAGGGCGAGGCCATCGCCAACCGGGTGATGGAGCGGCAGAGCCTGCTGCGTCAGCTGCTCGACAACATCGCCACGCTGACCCGTCAGCTCGAGGAGATCGGTGCCGAGAACGGCAACCAGATCGGTGACACCATCGGCCAGCTCAACACCATGGCCGAGGGCTTGCAGAAGAACAAGGACAACCTCGACCGGCTGCTGCAGATCGGCCAGCCCACCGCGCGCTACTTCAACAACGCGCTGGGTAACGGCAACTACGGCGAGGTCTCGCTGCCGTGGCTGTTCCCCGACAACTGGCTGTGCTTCGTTCAGGTGATCCAGGGGTGCGCAGGATGAAACTGACCAACAAGCTCCGTGGCGCGCGCACTGTCGCGCGGACCATGATGATCGGCGCCACCGCGCTGGTTCTTGGCAGCTGCTCGCTGCTGCCCAGCCAGTTCGACGACGCGCTCGGCCGCTCGACCAAGATCACGGCCGATTTCGAGAACATCGCTGGCATGTACGAGGGCAACGAGATCATGGTCCTCGGCCTGGCGGTGGGCACGGTCGACAAGATCGTGCCCAAGGGCACCTACGTCGAGGTCCACATGACCGTCGACGCCGGGACGAAGATCCCCAAGGACGCGATCGCGGCGATCATCTCGCCCTCGATCGTGACCGACCGGCACATCGAGATCACCCCGCCCTACACCGGCGGCGAGACCCTGAAGTCCGGCGACCACCTGCCCAAGGCGCGCACCAGGACCCCGGTCGAGCTGGACACGATGATCAAGACCATCGACCAGTTCTCCGCGGCCCTCAAGCCCGAAGAGGGTCAGGAGGGCCTCGGCCCACTCTCGGGCCGGGTGCTCTACCCCGTGCTCAACGGCAACGGCCAGAAGATCCGCGAGACCCTCGACGCGCTGTCCGGCGCGCTCAAGGTGGGTATCGACAACAAGGACGCCATCTCCAACATCATCATCAAGCTCAACGAGCTCACGACGATGCTGGCCGACAACGACCAGTCCGTGCGCGATTTCAGCGACCGGATGACCGCGATGTCGGGGCTGCTGGCCGAGCAGGCCCCCGGCCTGCAGGCCACCCTGGACCAGCTCAACCAGTTCCTGGCCAACACCTCGGTGACCTTCTCCGACCACGCCGACGAGCTGTCGGCGTCGCTGACCGGGCTGACCAATGTCAGCAACCAGCTGCGCGCCAACTCCGGCGCGATGATCGAGATCGTCGACGTCGTCCCGCTGCTGATGCAGAACATCGACGGCGCGATGGACAAGGAACGCCGCTTCGTCCGGCTGCACGCCCTGATCGGCACGGCCCTGTCCGGCGAGATCGTGAGCGTGTTCTGTGAACGGGTCCAGATGAAGGCCGACGGCTGCCGCACCGGGAACGTGCAGGACTTCGGCCCCGACTACGGGCTCACCGCCGCACTGCTTGGACTGACGAAATGACCCTACGTATGACGACGAAAGCCCGCCGCGCGACGCTGTCGGCGGCCGCGCTGGCCATGGTGGCGATCACCACCGGTTGTGGTTTCACCGTGGAGGATCTGCCGCTGCCCACCCCGGGTGCCGAGGGCGAGACCTACACCCTGCACGCGGAATTCGACAACGCGCTGAACCTGCCCGACCAGGCCAAGGTGAAGATCGGCGGCTCCGATGTCGGTGTGGTCTCCGGGATCAGGACCAAGAACTTCACCGCGCTGATCGACATGGAGATCAGCAAGGACATCACGCTGCCCGAGGGCAGCACCGCCGAACTGCGTCAGGCCACTCCGCTCGGTGACGTGTTCATCGCGCTGAGCGAGCCGAAGACGCCGAGCAACGGCGGCACGCTGGCCGACGGCGACACCCTGACCCAGGACTTCACCTCGGCCGGTGCCACCGTCGAAGAGCTGCTGATCTCGGTGTCGATGCTGTTCAACGGCGGCGGCGTGGCCAGCCTGAGCCGGTTGGGTACCGAGCTGGGCTCGATCCTCAACGGGCACGGCGGCGAGCTCGCGCACCTGATCACCGAGATGACCGGCGTGGTCGGCGAACTCAACGCCAACAGCGCCCGGGTCGACACGGTGCTCACCGAGTTCAACACCCTGGCCAACACCATCGAGGTCAACAAGGGCCAGCTCGGCCAGGTGGCCGACACCCTGCCCCAGGCCATCGGCGCCATCGCCGAGAACAACCGGGCCATCGGCGATCTGCTCACCAAGCTGTCCACCGCCAGCGCGGCGCTGGGCGACTACTCCAACACCACCGGTGACCAGCTGGCCGCCCTGCTGACCAATCTCGACAACCTGATGAACGCACTGGCCGCCTCGGGCGACAGCTTCGGCTACGTCCTCGACCAGCTGCACGCGATCCGCCCCGGCGCGAACGCGACCTTCCAGGGCAAGTCGCTCGCGCCGTACGCGACGCTGACCAACCTCGACATCGGGTTGCTGACCGATCCGGCCAACAGCAAGTTCCCCGATCTGAAAGACGTGAACGACTTCGTCGGCAGCTTCATCCAGGTGCTGCAGATCGTTCAGGGCCGAGTGGGAGGCCACAATTGAGCCGGCTGAAGAGTCTCAAGTTCAGCAAGATCCTGCTGGCCAACGGTGCGCTGGTGGTCGTGCTGCTGGTCGGTGTGACCTACCTGCTGGTCAACGTGATGCGGGTGAACCCGCTGCGGTCCGAGTACGAGGTGACCGTCAACCTGGACCGCTCCGGCGGTCTGCAGCCGGGCAACGACGTGACCCTGCGCGGACACCGCATCGGCAAGGTCACCTCGATCGAGCTGATCAACGAGGGCCAGTCGATCGCGGCCAGGGCCCAGATCGACAAGAGCTACAAGATCCCGGTCGACACCACCATCCAGGTGGCGGCCCTCTCGGCGGCCGGTGAGCAGTACATCGACTTCCGGCCCAAGAGCGATGTCGGCCCGTTCCTGGCCGACGGCGCGGTGATCCTGTTCAACCCGGACCAGATCAAGACCCCGGTGCCGGTGTGGGCGGTGCTCGACGACACCAGCGCGCTGATCTCGCAGGTCAACCCGGAGCAGTTCAAGACCATCCTCAACGAGCTCGACATCGCGCTCGGTGCCGGTCCCGACCAGCTGCGCGGCCTGATCAACGGCGTCAGCCTGGCGGTCGCCGGGCTGGACAACCTGCTGCCCCAGACCGTCAACCTGATCGGCAACCTGCGGGTGATCGCCGAGACCACCTCGCACGCTCAGCCCGATCTCCAGACGCTGACGCAGAACTCCGGTGCGCTGCTGACCCAGTTCAACAACGCCAACGCCGAACTCCAGGGCATCCTGGACAACGCGCCGGGCCAGTTCGAGGCGCTGGGCGCGGTGCTGGACAAGACCGCCGATCCGATCAGCGCGCTGGCCGCCAACTTCGTGGCCATCACCAAGGCGGCGCAGCTGCGTCAGCCCGCGCTGCGGTTGCTGTTCCCGTCGCTGGCGCTGGGTCTGGAGTCCATCGCGGTGCCCGCGCACGATGGCGAGTTCCACACGATCATCGACATCTGGCCGCGGCCGACGTGTAACTACGACACCGAGTACCGTCGCAACGAAGAGGTCCAGGACGGGTCCATCCCCAAGTGGAACTACTGCACCAACCCGCCCGCCGACCAGCAGATCCGTGGTTCGGCCAACGCGCCGCGCCCGAACGTGCCCAATAACGGCGCGCAGATGCCGCCGGGTGTCGATCCCGACGAGCGGACTCCGCGCCCGGTCAACTGATGAGTTGCTGCCCGGTTCGGACGCCTCGCGTCCGGACCGGGCATACTCGCGGGAGAGCGTGTGGCTCGCCTCACGGACCATACGAAGGAAATCGGTGCGATCTATGTGCCGGGAAAGAGCAGGATTGATTCGATGACCAGCGACGACGCCGAGAGCAAGAAGGACGCTGCCGCGGCGGACAAGCCCGATCTGGCCAAGGCCGCCCCCACCGTCAAGGGAGCCGCGCCCACGCCCGAGGTCGACCAGGCCACTGTCAAGGCAGAGACCGTATCCGAGGCGAAGGCTGCGGCCCCCGCCCCGGCCCCGGCCCCGGGGACATCGAGCTCGACCGGCTGGATCGCGGCGGGCATCGCGGGGGTGGTCGCGGTCGGCGCGATCACCGCCGGGGTGGTGTTCTTCCTGCAGAACAGCAACAAGGCCGACAAGCTGGACGCCATCGCCGATTCGACGAAGGCGGCCTGCGACTACGGCAACATCCTGGCCAACTACGACTACTCGCAGAACCTCGACGCCTACATCGAGTCGATGAAGGCGGGCGCCACCGGCGACTACCTGAAGGAATTCAGCGACGCCAGCGAGGCGCTCAAGGGCGCGATGGTGCAGGCCCAGGTGAAGTCGCGCGGTGAGGACGTGCAGTGCGCCTACATCTCGGGCAGCACCGACGATGTCAAGGCCATGGTCACCATGACCCAGTACCGCACCAACTTCACCCAGCCCGAAGCCGACCGGATGATGTTCGCCATCGAGATGACCCTCGAGCGTTCCGGTGACGGCAAGTGGCTGGTCAGCAAGCTGGACTCGCCGCTGCTGAAGAACAGCCCCGCGCCCGCCGGTGGCGGCGCCACCGCGCCCGGTGCCCCGGGTTCCCAGGTGCCCGAGACGCCCGCTCCGGCGCCCGCGCCCGGCAACTGAGCTTCCACCGAAACGCCGCCGACGGCAGACTGCGATCGTCTGCCGCCGGCGGCGTCTTCGTGCGGGTGCACTCCGGTCGCACTCGTCAGAACAGGGTGAGTGTCCCTGGTGTCGCCGGTGCGACCGGCTTCCCTGTGGTGGCCCGCGGTTCGGTGGTCTTGGTGGTGGGGGCCGGATGCTCGCGCCCGGTCGCCGACGCCTCGCGCGCCGCGATGCCCGCCAGTTTGTCGGCCTGCTCGTTGAAGTAGTTGCCCACGTGCCCGCGGACCCAGCGGAAACGCACCGGGCCTTCGCGGGACGTGATGGCCCGGTCGATCTGCTTGATGATCTCGACGTTCTTCACCGCGCCGCCGGTGGAGGTGCGCCAGCCGTTGCGCCGCCAGCTGGTGATCCACTCGGAGGCGCATTTGATGGCGTAGAGCGAGTCGCTCTCGATGAGCATGGGCTCGCCGCCGGGGTGGGCGAGGATGGCTTCGAGTACCGCGCGTAGCTCGGCGATCTGGTTGGTCCCGGTGATCGCGCCCCCGCTGGCCGCGGGGCCCTGATGATTCACCCAGGCCCAGCCGATGGCCCCGCCGGGATTTCGCAGGCAGGACCCGTCGGTGCTCACGATGATCATGACCGCCACCCTAGGCGATCCGGCCGACAAGATCGGTACCGTGGAATGCCTCTATCTCCCTTCGCAACCGCGATTCCGTGCGGCGCAGTGCCGATTTCGCGGCCGCGTCTACCAGGCCGTGGCACAGGCGGCCGAACACACCGCGTGGTGGTGGATAGTCGACTTCGGAGGTCAGCACCGACCGTTCGTAGCCGAGTGGGTCGAACCGCAGTGTCACGGTTCCGTATACCCGCCCACGCAGGGTATACCCGATCACCGCGTTACGCCGGTATTCGGTGATCTCGCAGGTCGTGCGCAGCGGGATCACCCCGAGCAGGCGGACTCTCATGGTGAACGCGGCGCCGAGGCCGCTCGCGGGCGCGCCGTCGGCGGTGATGGTGCTGACGCCGTACATCCACCGCGGGGCGTGCGAGAAATCCTCGGCATAGGCGAACGCGGCGTCGACGGGGGCGCCGACGTCGCTCGCATACCTGATGTGGCCCATCGGCCCTCCCTGATGACGGATGGCGCCAAAAGTACTACAAAAATCCTCTTTATTTACTGTTATGCCGCGAACAGCTGCTCGACCAGGTACTTCGCGATCGGCATCGCCGAGGTCGCGGCGGGCGATGGCGCGTTGAGCACATGGATCGAACGCGGGGTGCGCTCGATCAGGAAGTCGTGCACCAGGGTGCCGTCGCGCAGTACCGCCTGCGCCCGGATGCCCGCGCGGTGCGGCAGCAGATCGGCGCGGGTGAGTTCCGGGCAGTACTTGCGGCATTCGGCCAGATAGCCGCGCTTGAACAGGGAATTGCGCAGCTCGCGGGCACCGGTGCGCACGTGCTCGCGCGCCACCCGGTGGAAACCGGGGAAACCGAACACCTCGAGCGCGTCACGCCGGTTCACGCTGCCCTTCGGATAGCCCTCCCTGGCCAGCCCCAGCACCGCGTTCGGGCCGACGGTGAGTTCGCCGTCGATGGTCGGGCTCAGATGCACGCCCAGGAACGGCAGGGCGGGGTCGGGGACCGGGTAGATGAGCGTGGAGACCAGTTCGGCGCGGTCGGCGGGCAGGCGGTAGTACTCGCCGCGAAACGGCACGATCCGGAAATCGGTGCGGATGCCCGCCGCCCGCGCCAGCCGATCCGCCTGCAAGCCACCGCACACCACCAGCGTGCGCGCGGTGATCGAGCCCGCCGGGCCGGAAACGGTGACGGCCGCGTCAGTTTCGCTGATCGCCTCCACCGGCGTACCGAGCCGGATCTCGCCGCCCATCGCCTCGACCTGCGCCGCCAGCGCCGCGGTGACGCGGGTGTAGTCGATGATCCCGGTATCGGGCACGAACAGCGCGCTCACCCCGCGCACGTGCGGTTCCCGGCGTTTCAGCTCCGCGGCGTCCACCGCGTCCACCCGCACGTCGTTGTCGATCGAGCGGCGGTAGAGCGCGCGCAGCCGCTCGTCCTCCACCGGATCGGTGGCCACCAGTAGTTTTCCGCATTCGCGGAAGGGAATGTCGTTGGCGGCGGCGAACTCCTTGGTCCAGCGCGCGCCCGCCCGGCACAGCCGTGCCTTCAAACTGCCCGGCGGATAGTAGATCCCGGAGTGGATGACACCGCTGTTGTGCCCGGTCTGATGGGCGCCGAGGCGCGGTTCCTTGTCCACCAGCACCAGGCTCGCGCCGGGGCGGGTGCGCAGCAGCCGGTGCGCGGTCGCCACGCCGACGATGCCGCCGCCGAGCACACAGAAGTCGTAGGTCACACGCCGACGGTAGTCGCGTCGTCCGCGGGGGCCTCGTCGTCGGGCGCCGGGCCCTGCGCCGGAATCACCTGCGGCGCGTGCGGGTCGGTGCCCGGCTGCTGGACGCGCTGTACGCGCAGCGTGTGGGTGCCGAGCGCGGGATCGGTGAACACGAACACCACTTCGCCACGCCGGGTGTCGAATTCGGTGCGCAGGGCGGTGGTGCCGGTCGGATCGGTCGCGATCCCCAGGTATTTCGAGGCCGTCGCGCCGAGATTGGTGTCGACGGTGAGCGCGACGGTATTCGACTGCACCGGTGCGACCTGGGCGCCGACATAGGTGCCGCCGACCCGCACCCGCCCGGCCAGCGAGGCGCTGTCGGGCTTGGCCGCGAGTCCGGACTGGTGCACGGCGGGAAAGGTCCGGGCGAGGCCGGTGTAGGTGGTCAGCTCGACGGGCTCAGCGGAGCGGCGCGGGGCGCGGTCCTCGGCGAGGACCGGGCGGGGATGTCCGGGATGCGGGCTCGCGACCGGGCTCGCCTGATCGGCGGCGGGCGGCGTGAGCGCGGGCATGTGGTTGACGATGTAGGCGCCCGCGGCGACGGTGAGGCAGAGGCTGGCCGTTCCCGCGGCGACGGTGGCGCCCAGCCGGACGAGCTGAGCAGGGCGATGTGCGGCCACGATGCGTTCCTTCCTGTGCCTGTGGGGCTACCGAGGTGACGGGCCCGCATCGTTGAAAGCCACGCGTTGTTTTCCACGTTACGGGTTCACCGTCGTTGTTACCCGCTCCGTGTCCTGAGATCAGAGCCACATCTGAAACGGCGACACATCAATACAGGTCATCGGGTGATTCGGGGGCGTGCCGGGTTTCTCACACCGCGCACGGGGTACTCCCCATAGGCAGGCGAGCGTCATTCGCGACTGCCACGGAGGTCAACCCCCCGGCCAACGACGTCCGGGGCAGTCGGCTGGATGGCGCTCACATATGGCGCTCGCCTGTTCTGGCTGGTGGGGAACTTAGTTTGCGGTCCCAGAATGTGCTGTGTTTTTGGAGCGCTGGCGCGCTCGAGTCGCGGCCCCTTAATGGGCCGCCGGTCAGCGCTCGAGACTCGCGCCTGCGGCGCATGCGCTTCGAGCGCTGACCGGCGACCCGGCCGCGACCCGCCGCTGCGCGGCGGATCCCTCCTCGAGGTCGGGATGTGCGGGGCTGGGAGTGCGGTAGGTGGCGCACTTGGGGTGTGGGGTGTGGCTGGGGGTGCGGGAGGTGGCGGACCTCGGGTGTGGGGTGTGGCTGGGAGTGCGGGAGGTGGCGGACCTCGGGTGTGGGGTGTGGCTGGGAGTGCGGGAGGTGCGCACTTCCGATGTGCGGGGGGCGGGGGCGGAGGGCGGGGGCGTAGTTCGGATGTGCCGCTGGCTGGGAGTTTTGGAGGGGGGTGGTCAGGCGAACTGGCCTTCGATGCGGCCTTCTCCGGGCGGGCCTGCGAAGGCTTGGGCGATGGTGAGCCAGTGTTCGGCGTCGGGGCCCTCGGTGGTCAGGGCGGTGTCGGCGCGGTGGCGGCGCTGGGTGGTGACCAGGCAGAAGTCGAGGGCGGGGCCGGTGACGCGCTGTGTCGCGTCCTCGGGGCCCCAGGTCCACAGCGAGCCGTCGGGGGCGGTGAGTTCCACCCGGAATTCCTCGGCGGGGCCGGATTCGCCGTGCACGGTGTAGGCGAAGTTCCTGGTCCGGACGCTGATGTGGGCCACGGTGCGCAGCCGGGCGGTGGGGGTGCGGGTCACGCCGAGCGCGTCGGCCACGTCTTGGCCGTGCGCCCAGGTCTCCATGATGCGGGCGGAGATCATCGAGGCGGGGCTCATCGGCGGGCCGAACCACGGCAGCTTGGTGCCCGCGGGCACGGCCGCGAGCGCGGCGGCCAGCTCGGCGCGGCCGTGCTGCCAGCGGGCGAGCAGCTCGGCGGGCGGGATCTGGGCGAGTTCCTCGGCGGCCTCGTCGACGAAGGTGAACATCTTGGGCGCGGCCTCGGTGAGCAGCGCGGTGAACCGCTCGCCATCGGTGGCGGCGATGATCGAGACCTCGTCGGTCCAGGTCAGGTGGGCGATCTGGGTGGCGATGTCCCAGCGCGGGGCGGGGGTCGGGGTCTTCCACTGCGCGGCGCTCAGCGGCGCCACCAGGTTCTCCAGGTCGGCGCACTCGGCGGCGAAGTCGTCGAGGAGCGCTGCGAGGTCAGCCATCTGTTCCCTTGCCGGATCATGGCGCGACCGGTCCGTGCGCCGTCCCTCCCAGAATCGCAGCGGGCCAGAAAAAATGCAAGCATGCGTGCTTGTTCTTGGCGGCGGTCCTACCAGCCGAAGGTCAGCAGGTGGATCGCGCCCACGGCGATACCGAGCACGCCGCCGTGCAGATACAACAGCCACGCGTCCTGCTCCACGGCCGCGTAGAACATCTCCATGAACTCACCGGGGGTGAGTTTCTGCAGCTTGCGGTCGGCGAAGGCGTCGATCTTCTTGGCCTGCTCGCGCACGAACTTCTCGTCCTCGACCATGCTCGGCGCCAGGCTCAGCCCCGCGCCAGCGCCCGCGGTCGCCAGATTGTCGTAGCCCTTGCGGCCGATCGCCGCGCGCACCATGAACGCCGTCGGGCCCAGCTGCTCGTGGATCTCCTCGGCGACCACCCGCTCGATCAGCTGACGGGTCTTGTCGCCGTTGGGGCCGTCCAGCAGCTCGTTGGACAGGTTCTCCACGGTCAGCACCTGGTAGGCCAGGATGTGCGCGAGGTCGGTGGCCGCCTGCGGCTGGCGCTTGGCCAGCAGCGCCTGGCGCCACAGGTACTTGTAGCGCGGCTGTGGATCGCCCGGCTCGAAGACCATCTTGATGGCGATCACGTTCACCGTCACGCCGATCATGGCCGAGGCGAACAGCACGATCACCCAGGCCGGAATGGCCGAGATATACGGAATCTGCGGGTGCACGTGCAGATACAGCGCCAGGATCAGGCCGAAGGGCGCGCCGAGCAGACCGACGCGGGACATGAACTTCAGTTCCGGCGCCGCGATGGTGGTGGTCAGGTCCTTGAGAATGTAGGGGTTCTTCTCCAGATACCGGATGACGAAGTTCTTCACATCCAGCAGCTGGTCGATATTGTCGCCGAGATTGGCGAACGCGCGGCGGCTCAGCGCGGGCAGTTGCCGGTCCACCCGCTGGTAGACGGCCTGCTTGACCTGCCGGGGCAGCGAGCGCCACAGGTCGGGATTCTCCCGGTACATGATCTCGTCGACGATCGGCTGCACCTGCGGACGAGCCCGCTCGGCGAGATAGTCACCGATGCCGTCGAGGTCGAGTTCATGGATGAAATCGCGCGGGCTGCCGATCCGCATCAGCGCCTTGTCCACGCAGATGCTGGCCATCTTCTCCGCGCGCGCCGGGATGAACCCCTGGAAGCCGAGCTTGCGTCCGTCGCCGGAGAAGGTCGGCAGCACCTGCACCCGCCGGGGCAGATACGGGTAGAGCACGTGCAGCATCGGCACCCGGAAGCCCTTGAACTGCACCGGCCAGAACAGCATGAGCACGCCGGTCCAGTTGGTGAGCCAGCCCGCCAGCGCGCTGAAGATCGGGAAGCTCACCAGATCGACCACGAACTTCGACTGCCCCGTCAGCTCCTCCCAGTTGATGAAGAGTCCGGAGGCGAGTGTGGTCATCGAGGAGCCCCCTAGTGCTGACGTGCGCAAACGCGAAGAACTGACAAGAACGTGAGGATAAGCCAATCACATCGCGGGCCGGTGTACTGCGGACTGGTCGAACGAAGCCGCGCCCGGCAGCCCCCGCCCTGGTGAGTGTGGGCACTGCCGCGGGGCGCCGATGTGGGCGAATTCCACCCTGCGCGGCGCTGAACTGCGGTGATACTTGTTCGATGCAGAATCCGGCGGTCGGACGGCAGGCGGAGATCGCGCGGTTGCGGGCAGCGGTGCTCGCCACGGCGGCAGGGGCGGGGCGGGTCGTGCTGGTGCGCGGCCCGGCCGGAATCGGCAAGACCTGGTTAGCCGATCGCGGCGCCGAGCTGGCGCGCGCCGCGGGCTTACGGATCGCCCGCGCCGCCGTCGACGACGCCGGGATCTCGCCACTGCGGCTGTGGCGTCAGGCTGCCCGCGAGGTACCCGGCCTGGCCGCCGCCCTGCGCACGATCGGCGAAGCCGGAACTCCGGTGCCGGTCCGCCGATTCCGGATGTTCACCGAGGCCGCCACCGCCCTGCACGCCGACGACACCGGCCTCGCCCTGATCCTCGATGACCTGCACCGCGCCGACGCCCGCTCTCTCGAACTACTCACCCACCTCGTCACAGCGACCCCACCCGGCCGCCTCCTGCTCCTGCTCACCGCCCGCGAACCCGCGGGCCACCTCCTCCTCGCCGAAATCCCCGACTGGGAACACCACCCCCACGTCGAGTGCCTCACGCTTCCCGCACTGTCCGAGAAGGAAGTCAGCAGCTGGCTCGAACAATCCGGTCACCGAGCCGATCTCGCCGCTGAAGTCCATCAGCGGACCGGCGGCAATCCACTCCTTCTTCAGATGTGCCCGGACTTCGGCACAGTGGAGACACCCTGCGCGGGCGCCCGGCTCGCCACCATGACACCCGATGCCGCCGGTGATCCCGGCGGCACACTCGTGTCCGAAGCCGAAGCCGAAGCCGAAGCCGAAGCCGAAGCCGAAGCCGAAGCCGAAGCCGAAGCCGAAGCCGAAGCCGAAGCCGAAGCCCGTGCTGGGGCCGAAGCCGAAGCCGAAGCCCGTGCCGGGACCGAAGCCGAAGCCCGTGCCGGGGCCGAAGCCGGAGCCGGGACGGCCGGGGCTGGAGACCGTGCCGTAGTCGCGGTTGGAGCCCGTGCTGGTGCCGGAGATCGTGAGCGTGGCTGGGCCGTGGAGTCGGCTGATCTCCGTGCGTGGGTGCTCCTTCGCCGACGATGTCTGGATCCGGCCGATAGCGCCCTGCTCGGCGCGGCGAGTGTGCTCGGCGAGCGGATCGATGTCGAGATCCTCGCCCAGCTCACCGGCGCACCCCTCGCACGGGCACCCGAACAGGTGTGGCGAATGCTCGAAGCCGCCGCCGGGGCCGGTCTTGTCCGTGAATCCGGGGACGGCACAGCGACTTTCCCCGGCCCGGTCCGGGACGTGCTGTATGCCGAGCTGTCCCCCACCGAGCGCACCGAGCTGCACCGCTCCGTAGCCGAGGCACTCGCCGATCGCGGGGGACCTGATGCCGAGATCGCGGGCGTGATCGCGACGCACTGGCGCGAGTCGGGCGCGACGACCCCGGCCGCACGGCGCTGGTTCCGTCGGGCCGCCCATGCCGCGCGGGCGGTGACCGCCTTCCCGATGGCGATCCGCTTCGGCGAGTGGGCCATCGAAGCGGCGGGCACCGCCGATGACGCCCTGCGCGCCGAACTGCTCGTCGACCTCGCCCGCGACGAGTTCGACGCGGGCTGGATCGCCACCAGCCTCGACCACTGCGTCGCCGCCGCCGAGCTCGCCGACGAGGCCGACCGCCCGGACCTGATCGCCGAGGCCGCGCTGGTCGTGCACGACGCCACCATCCCGACCGTGCTCACCCAGCTGAATCTGCTGTGCAGCAAGGCTCTCCGACGGATCGACCCCCGCCAGCACCCCGATCTGGTCGCCCGCCTGCTGGCACAGCACGCCCACTTCGCCGCCGACCGGGGTGCGGGCACCGAGGCCCGCATGCTCTCCGAGCAGGCCGTACAGGCCGCCCGGCGCTGCACCGACCCGGAAGTCCAGTTCGACACGATCCGCGCGAGATATAAGGCGCTGTCCGACATCTGCTTCCTCGCCGAACGCACCGAACTCACCACCCGAACCCACGCGATCTCAGCCGAATACCCCGCGGCCCAGCCCTGGGGATACGTGTGGACAGCCGAAACCTCCCTACAGCGCGGCGATCTCGTCACCTGCGACCGCGCGCTGGACGACCTGGCCGCCCTCGCGCCCCACCACCCCCTCGCCCGCTGGCACCTGCTCCGCCTCCGCGCCGACCGAGCCCTCCTCCTCGGCGACCTCCCCCGCGCCCGCGAATTCGACACCGCCGCCTATGAATTGGCCCGCGCCCTCGGCGACATCGCCCTCACCGTCCGACACCCCTTGTTCCTGCTCATCTGCGCGGTGATCACCCCGGGCGACGAACCAGGCAGCACCCGGCCCGAATTCCACACCGACACAGACCTGTTCACCGACCTCCCGAAAACCCCCATCACCCACCTGTTCCCACCCTTGTTCCACGCCCTCACCGGCAACCTGGCCACCGCCGCCACCGAACTGGCCCCCGTACGCGACCTCCCCGCCACCCTCGAACCCGGCCCCCACCGCACCGCCACCCTCTACCTCCTGGGCGCCATCGCCGAACTCCTGGCCGACGCCCACACTGCCGACAACGTCTATCAAGCCCTCGCGGGCCACGAATCCCACTACTGCGCCGACCCCCTACTCCCCCACCTCGGCTCCCTGGCCCGCATCCGCGCCGACAATGCCCGCGTCGCCGGTCACCTCGCCGCCGCCCGCACCCTCTACCGCCAGGGCCTCACCATGGACACCGCCCTGCGCGCCCACCCCTTCATCGCCCTGGGCCACCGCGGCCTTGCCCGCGTCGATGCCCCCGACCGCGGAACTGGAACAGGTTGCCGCTCGATTGCCGGGGTGTGATGGGGGCTACTGATCAGTAGTCGAGTGACCAGAATATATTTGTCGGCAAGGCCCCTGGATCCGCACGCTGCTGATTCATTGATCGATGGCATCACCGCAGGTGACGGGGGTCTCGGAAAATCAGGCGTTGCGATCTGGGTCACTATTGTGTCAAACTCTCGGACCACACTGTGGAGCCGACCGGTCTCACAATGTCCAGAAAGGGAGAGGGTTGAGCTTGCGGCACGTGCGCGAAGTTGCCACCCTCCCGTCGGCTGGGCGCGATTCAGTCCGTCACGATGAGCGACAGGGCCGCTCCGGTGAGCAGCTCGACGAGCTCCTCGACCGGCGGTCGCGAGTCGCGCAGCAGCCACTCGTGCGCCATGCCGTTGACCGCGCCGGTGATCAGTGCCGTCGTCAGCTGCGCGTCCCCGCCGCGCAGGCGCGCGCCGATGCCCTCGATCGCGGCGTCGATCAGCGCCGCCCAGGAGTGCCTGCGGGCGCGCCTGCGGTCCTCCATGCGGTCACTCACGCCGACCACCTCGATGAGCGCCACCTGGGCCCGATACGGGTCCGAGCCGAGCGACTCGAGGTAGGCCGCGAAGCCCGCCCGCAGCGCCGTCGCCGGATCGGTCGGCTTGGCCAGGGCGACCAGGCTGGTCGCGACCGCCGTCGCCGCGTCGTCCTGGATCCGGTCATAGGCCGCGAGCAGGACGTCCTCGCGGGTCTCGAACTCCTCGTAGAACTGCCGCTTGGACAACCCCGCCGCGGCACACACCTCCGCGAGCGAGCACGTGGCGTAGCCGCGTTCGGCGAAGATGCGCGTTGCTGCTTCCAGGAACCGCTGCCGCCGCTCGGCTTTACGCGCGACGACCGTACGACCCCCATACCGTCTGTCCGCTGTAGTCACCTCTCCAAAGTATCTGAAACCCGGGATAACACTGACATTTCCGGTGTGCTTTATCCCTCTCCCAACAAGAAGGACGGCTGACCAGTGCTGCGCACCCGAGGATCGCGGACCGCTTTGTCTGCATTCGTACTAGCGGTGAGTGCTTCACTCGCTGCTCCGACGCCGACGATGGCTGCCCCGCAGCCAGCCGCGGCACAGCCGAGCGTTCCGGCGATCCCGGAGAACGTGTCCTCCGAGGTGCTGGCCGCCCTGGCACCGACGATGGTAAGCGCCATCTCCGCCCCGGCCCCCATCGCCGACGGCGCGCAGAGCGCGATCCTGGCCCAGGCGCGGGCGCTGCTGGCCACCCCCGGCATTCCCGCGCAGGTCAAGGCGACGCTGGAGAAGGTCATCACCTTCCTCGACGGCAGCGGTGGCGGTGGTCCCGACCTGCCGCCCGCCGACGGCCCGGTGATCTCGCAGTTCCTCTACCCGACCATCGGCAAGGGCTGCATCGGCCCGAGCTCGGACTCGGTCGGCACCGCGCTGGCCGTGGCGGGCCCGGCCGAACTGCCGCCGCCGGGACCGCAGGCGGGCCAGACCGGCTTCGTCTTCACCGCGCTGGGCACCAAGACACCCACCGAGGTGCAGAACCCCCCGATGACCGTGCAGTGGATCAACCTCGACACCCGCCGCACCGGCAACGCCCCGCTCACCACCGAGGCCGGCATCAACCCCGACGGCCCGGCCACGCTGTCGGCCATCGCCGACACCGGCGCCGGCCGGATCGCCGCGGTGATCTCCGGGTCACTGACCACGACGACCGCCGACGCCGAAGTCCGCACCTGCTCGTTCGCCCCGACCCTGGGGTTCTTCTCGGTCGCCTGAGCCGACCCCACGTATTGGAGTTTCGATCGTTATGAAGTTCGCCGTTCCCGGCCTGATCAGTGGGCTGGCAGGCGCGGTTCTCGGGGTGATTGCCGTCATCGGCATCACCGCGGCCGCACAGCAGAATTCGATCCCCGCACCCGAGACCACCGCTGACCCGGGCTCCTCGCTGCTGGGCAACGTGCAGTACGGCAGCCGATGAGCGGCGCGCGCAGGACCATCGCCTGCATCCTCGTCGGCCTCGGCGCGCTGCTACTGGCCGCCGCCGCCCTGATCCCCACCTACACCGTCAGCAAGGTCGCCAAGACCCCGCTGGATCTGCGCATCACCACCGTGGCCAAGAGCGTGCCCGGTGAGGAGAGCGTGGTGCTGGACTCCAAGTCGCTCGCCTCGCCCGAGGGCGCGGCCAAGATCGACACCAACGTGCCCCTGCTCTCGCAGCGGTTCCTGACGGTCGAGGAGCCCTCCGGCGCCGACGAGATGACCGTGCAGGCGGGCCAGACCCTCAGCCGCACCGACCGCGACGGCGACACCGGCCTGCTGACCGCCTCGCTGGACCGCGTCACCATCGACCGCGTCACCGGCGAGCCGATCGACGCCTCGCCCAACGGCTCGATCGCCACCGGCGTCGACAAGTCGGGCGCCCCGGTGGCCGACCCGTCGCAGCGCGTGGGTCTGCAGTACCGCTTCCCGATCGGCACCGAGAAGAAGTCGTACCCGTACTTCGACCTCAACGCCCGCGCCACCTTCGACATCAACTTCATGGGTGAAGCGGAGATCGACGGCGTGCCGGTCTACCACTTCCAGCAGACCATCCCGGTCACCAACATGTGGGACGTCACCCCGGCGGCCACCCACCGGCTGACCCTGCCCGCGTTCAAGTGGGGCCTCGAGGGTGAGGAGCCGGTCACCATGACCCGCTTCTACACCAACACGCGCGACGTGTGGGTCGAGCCGAAGACCGGCGCGGTCCTCAAGGGCGGCGAGCAGCTGCACCTGTTCTACGGCCGCAGTGCCGACCAGGTCGACGTCACCGCCCTGAAGTCGCACCTGGTCTTCGACCAGCCGACCATCGACGCCCAGATGGAAGTCACCCAGAAGAGCCTCGACAAGCTCTCCCTGTTCGGCACCACCCTCCCGATCATCCTCGGCATCGTCGGCGCCATCGCCCTGATCGGCGGCATCGTCCTCGGCATCCTGAGCGCCCGCACCCGCGGCCGCCTGATCGATCCCCCGACCGAAAGGTTCGACCGAAGCCTCTAACCCCCTGCAAGGCGAACGCCCCGTCTCCCGGCCCCACCCCAGCCGGCAGCCGGGGCGTTCGCTGTTTTCCGAGGTCGAGCCCCTGTAGCGCGGTGTAGCACCACGCGCTACATTCGAAGGATGAAGGTGATCTCGCAGCGCGAACTGCGCAACAACTCGGCGGCGGTGATGGACGCGGTGGAAGCCGGCGAGACCTTCCGGGTCACCCGCAACGGCGTCGAGGTCGCGGAGGTCCGGCCGGTCAGCAGGCGACGGCGCCGCACGGCCGCCGAGCTGGTCGAGCGGCATCGCAAGCTGCCGATGGTCGACTATGCGGCGATGCGGCGGGAGGCCGACGAGTTCTTCGGTACCGAGGATCGCATCGGCGACGACGACCCGTGGACCAGGCAGCGGTGACGGCCCGGCATCCCGCGGGCGTCCTCGACACCTGCGCCTACCTCGACCTCGCCGTGCTCGATCCGGCGCTGCTGCCGGAGGTTCCCGAGATCACCGCGATCACGCTGGCCGAGCTCAATCAGGGTGTGGCGATGGCGAAGGACGCGGTGACGCGCGCGGCGCGGTCCGAACAGCTCGGCGCGGCGATCGTCGAATTCGATCCGCTCCCGTTCGACGAGGCCGCGGCGACGCGGTACGGCACGCTGGTAGCGCTCACGATCGCCGCGAAGCGCGACCCCCGCCCCCGCCGCATGGACCTGCTCATCGCCGCCATCGCCTCGGCCAACGACTTGCCGCTCTACACCCGCAACAGCGCCGACTTCCGCGGGTTGGACAGCATGCTGGAGGTCGTCGACCTCTGACTCGTTCGCCGTGAGTGAACCGGGCGGGGGTGTGGAACAAAGACCGGGTCGGCCATGTTGAGTCGGGAAAGCTCAACTTTGAAAGGGTCGATATGACTACAGCTCAGAACCTGCCGGTGCTGTTCCTCACCGATCCGATCGTGCTGCCGGGCATGGTCGTGCCCATCGAACTGGACGAGTCCGCGCAGGCCGCGATCGATGCCGCACAGGCCGGGAAAACCGGTGCCGTGCTGGTCGCGCCCCGGCTCGACGAGGGGTACGCCTCCTACGGTGTCGTCGCCACGATCGAGCAGGTCGGGCGGATGCGCGGGGGCGCGCCCGCCGCCGTGCTCAAGGCCGAGCGGCGCGCGAGGATCGGGCACGGGGTGACCGGGCCGGGGGCTGCGCTGTGGGTGGAGGCCGAGCCGGTCGAGAGCGTGGCGCCCAGCGAGCGCACCCGCGAACTCGCCGCCGAGTACAAGAAGCTCGTGGTGGCGGTCCTGCAGCGGCGTGAGGCCTGGCAGGTCATCGACATCGTCAACCAGCTCGACAGCCCCGACGCCATCGCCGACACCGCCGGCTACGCGCCCTACCTGTCCGACGAACAGAAGCGCGAACTGCTCGAGACCCCCGATATCGACGCCCGCCTGACCCGCCAGCTCGAGTGGATCAAGGCGCACATCGCCGAGGTCGAGGTCACCGACAAGATCTCCGAGGACGTCCGCGACGGCATGGAGAAGAGCCAGCGCGAGTTCCTGCTGCGCCAGCAGCTCAACGCCATCCGCAAGGAACTCGGCGAGGACGAACCCGACGGCGCCGACGACTACCGCACCCGCGTGGAGAACGCCGACCTGCCCGACCACGTCCGCGCCGAGGCGCTGCGCGAGGTCGGCAGGCTCGAACGCGCCAGCGACCAGAGCCCGGAATCGGGCTGGATCCGCACCTGGCTCGACACCGTGCTCGACCTGCCGTGGACGGCGAGAACCGAAGACAGCACCGATGTCTCGGCCGCCCGCGCGGTACTCGACGCCGATCACCACGGCCTCGACGAGGTCAAGGACCGCATGGTCGAGTACCTGGCGGTGCGCTCACGCCGGGCCGCGCGCGGGCTCGAGGTAGTCGGCGGACGTGGCTCCGGCGCGGTGCTGGTGCTGGTCGGCCCGCCCGGTGTCGGCAAGACCTCGCTGGGTGAGTCGGTCGCGAAGGCGCTGGGCCGTAAGTTCGTGCGCGTCGCCCTGGGCGGCGTCCGCGACGAGGCCGAGATCCGTGGCCACCGCCGCACCTACGTCGGCGCGCTGCCCGGCCGGATCGTGCGCGCGGTCAAGGAGGCGGGATCGATGAATCCCGTCGTGCTGCTCGACGAGATCGACAAGGTCGGTTCCGATTTCCGGGGTGACCCGGCGGCGGCGCTGCTCGAGGTCCTCGACCCCGCGCAGAACCACACCTTCCGCGATCACTACCTGGACCTGGACCTCGACCTGTCCAACGTGCTGTTCATCGCGACCGCCAATGTCATGGACACCATCCCCGGCCCGCTGCTGGACCGGATGGAGCTCATCACCGTCGACGGCTACACCGAGGCCGACAAGGTAGCCATCGCCCGCGACTTCCTGGTGCCCCGGCAGCTGGAACGCAACGCGCTGACCGCCGAGGAGGTCTCGATCACCGACGCGGCACTGCGCGAGATCGCGGCGAACTACACCCGTGAGGCGGGCGTGCGGCAGATGGAACGGCTGGTGGCGAAGGCCCTGCGCAAGGCCGCCACCCAGTTGGTGACGGCGGGCGGTCCGGGCACGGCCCCGGGCGGTGTGCTGCCCAGCACCGGCGATGCGGCCGCTGGCGATGAGGTGGCTGGCGCTACGGCCACTGGCGATGCGGCCGGTGGCGATGCGGTGGCTGGCGATGCGGCCGGTAGCGACGTGGTGGCCGGTGGCCTGGGGCTCGGCTACGACCCGGCGCTCGGCTACGACAACGTGGTCGATCTAGAGCATCGCGTGGCGCCGACATCGCCCAGCCCGGCCGATACGGTGTCGACCCTGATCGTCGACGTCGACAACCTCACCGACTACCTGGGCCGCCCCCGCTTCACCCCGGACTCGGTGGAACGCACTGCCGTCCCCGGTGTGGCGACCGGCCTGGCGGTGACCGGCGCCGGTGGCGATGTGCTCTACCTCGAGGCCAATGCCGCCGAGGGCGAGCGCTCGCTGACCCTCACCGGCCAGCTCGGTGACGTCATGAAGGAGTCGGCGCAGATCGCCCTCACCTACGTGCGCTCGCACCTGGAGGAGATCGGGATCGAGCCGAAGGTCCTCGACCGCGATATCCACGTCCACTTCCCGGCGGGCGCGGTGCCCAAGGACGGCCCGTCGGCGGGCGTCACCATGGTGACGGCGCTGGTCTCGCTGGCCCTTGGCAGGCCGGTGCGCGGTGACGTCGGCATGACCGGCGAGGTCACACTCAATGGCCGGGTGCTGCCGATCGGTGGCGTGAAGCAGAAGCTGCTCGCCGCCCAGCGCGCCGGGTTGAAGACCGTCTTCATCCCGGCCCGCAACGAGCCCGATCTGGACGAGGTGCCCGCCGAGGTGCTGGCCGCCCTGGATGTGCGCCCCGTCGCCGACGTGGCCGACATCCTGGCCTACGCCATCGAGCCGGTGGTCGAACCGGCGGCCGGTGGGCTGGCCTTCACGGCCTGATCCGCACGAAGGAGGGCGGCGTCATCATCGCGATGACGCCGCCCTCCCGTGTCAGCGGCTCATGATCGGCGGAAGTGGTGCGGTTTCCGCGCATTGCCACGTGTCCGAGGCTTTGCGCCGGTGGCGGTCACGTGGGCTCCACGCGTTCCTGTGGGTCGGCGGCTTTGGGTCGGTGGTGGTCGTGTGGGCTTCGCGCGTTCCCGCCTTTTCAGCGGCTGACGGTCGGCGGCAGGGGCGCGGGTTCCTCGGGCTGCACCACCGGCAGCTGATCGGTCTCGTACGTGTCCTGCTCCTCGCCGAATTCGTCGTCGTACTCGTCGTCGAATTCCTCGTCGGCCTGCACCTCGGCCGAGGGCGCCAGATCCTTCTCCACCCGCCGCGTGGTCCCCTGCGCGACCGCGCACAGCACCGGCTCCTCCCCCTCGATCTCGGCGTACACATCGCAGTGCGTGACGGCCTGGCGCCGGGTGGCGCCCAGCACGGTGGCGTGCACCCGCAGCCGCTCGCCGTGTGCCGGACGCAGGTAGGTGATGGTGAAACCGCCGGTCAGCACATTGGGGCCGAGTACGGTGCCCGCCGCGAAGGTGAGCGCGTTGTCGGCGGCGTAGGCGAGCACTCCGCCGTGGACGAAACCGAACTGCTGGCCGTGCTCGGGCTGGATCTCGATGATCAGCGTGGCCGCGCCGTCGCCGAATTCGGTGAGTTCGGTGCCGACGAGCCGGGCGAACGGCTGCGCGGCCAATACCTGGCGAGCCAGGTCGAGGTCGAGGGTGGTGGCTTCGGTCGGCATCGGGTGTTCCGTTCTTCGATGTGCGTGGCGCATGAAACGTATTCGGCGCCCTCGACTCGCAGTGTCATCGCGAACGGTGACGACATCGGTTGGCGCGCTAGGGATATTGCCATCCTCGGCCGCGACCCCGGGTGACAGCTCCCGGCGGCCCGGATACCGGGTGGTCGCGAGCGCGGGGCGCGGCGGCACCGGATCGTCGGTGCGGTGCGGTAGAACTGCGTTCGTGCCCCAGTGGCTGCTGCATGTCGATCTCGACCAGTTCCAGGCGGCGGTGGAATTCCGGCGCCGTCCCGAGCTGCGCGGGCAGCCGGTGATCGTGGGCGGCGAGGGCGATCCGGCACAACCGCGCAAGGTCGTCACCTGCGCGTCCTATCCGGCCAGGGCCTTCGGCGTGCGGGCCGGGATGCCGCTGCGCACGGCCCAGCGCAAATGTCCCGACGGCGTGTTCCTGCCGGTCGACATGGACGCCTACGAGATCGCGTCCGAGGAGATCATGGCCACCCTCGGCCGGGTCGCCGGGGCGGTCGAGGTGTGGGGCATGGACGAGGCGTTCGTCGCCACCGACGGCGACCCCTGGGCGCTGGCCGCGCGCCTCCGCACCGCCATCATCGACCTGGGCCTCACCTGCTCGGTCGGCATCGGCGACAACAAACTCACCGCCAAGCTCGCCACCGGCTTCGCCAAGTCCACCGGCAAGACCTCCGCCGAACCCGAGCACGACCCGGGCGCCGCCGCCGGGATCTTCCAGCTCACCGCCGCCAACTGGGCCGAACTCATGGGCCACCGCCCCACCGACGCGCTGTGGGGCGTCGGCGCCAAGATCGCCAAGCGCCTGGCCGCCCTCGACATCCACACCGTCGCCGACCTCATGGCCGCCGACCGCGCCCGCCTGGCCGCCGAGTTCGGCCCGAACACCGGCCCGTACTTCTGGGTCCTCGGCCACGGCAAGGGCGATACCGAACTCGTCACCACCCCGCGAATCCCCGTGGGCCGCAGCAAGTCCGAGACCTTCCCGCACGATCTCACCGACCCGGCCGAGATCCACCGCGAGGTGGCCCGCATCGCCGGGGAGGTCGCCGAGGAGATGCGCGAGCACCACCGCGTCAGCACCCGCGTCGCGGTCACCGTGCGCACCAAGACCTTCTACACCCGCAGCAAACAGCAGAAACTCCCCGCCCCCACCGACGACATCCCCACCATCGTCGACACCGCCCTCGCCATCATCGCCCGCTTCGACCTCGACCGCCCGGTCCGCCTGCTCGGCGTGCGGCTGGAACTCCTCCCGCCCGACCAGGACAGTTGATCACCACGTTCTGGTGGCGGATTCGGCCAGCGGACCTCGCGGCACCGCGTGGTGATCGCTTGTCCAGCGCGCTGGGTCTGCCCGTGGATGTGGCCGGGCTCGTATGCTCGGGTCCATGAATTTCTCCGCGATGGTGGCCCGTGAGTCCGAGGGTGGGATCGTTCTCGCTCGTGAGCAGGTCGGGGAGGATTTCCTCGGCGCGGGTGAGGTGACGATCAAGGTTCATTTCTCGAGCGCCAACTACAAGGACTATCTGGCGATCACGCCGCGCGGTGGCGTGGTGCGCGACTATCCGATCGTGCCGGGCATCGATCTCGCCGGTGAGGTGATCGCCTCGGAGACCGAGGAATTCGCCGTCGGCGACCAGGTGATCGCGCACGGCTACGAGCTCGGCGTCGCCCGCAACGGCGGCTTCGCCGAATACGCGCGGGTGCCCGCCGAATGGGTGGTGCGCCTGGACGGCCTGAGCACCCGCGAGGCCGCCACCATCGGCACGGCCGGTTTCACCGCCGCGCTGAGCGTGCAGGCCCTGCTCGACCACGGCCTGACCCCCGACGACGGCGCGGTACTCGTCACCGGCGCGACCGGCGGCGTCGGCTCGGTCGCCATCGACATCCTCTCCGGTCTCGGCTTCGAGGTCATCGCCTCCACCGGCAAGACCGACGCGGGCGACCTGCTCGCCGAGATCGGCGCCAACGAGGTCATCGGCCGCCTGCCGCTGGACCCCGACGCCAAGCCCCGCCCGCTCAACAAGGCCAACTGGGCCGCCGCGGTCGACAGCGTAGGCGGCGCCTCACTGGCCCACGTCCTCAGCGCCATCGGCTACGGCGGCGCGGTCGCCGCCAGCGGCCTCACCGGCGGCGCCGACCTGCCCACCACCGTCCTCCCGTTCATCCTGCGCGGAGTAAGCCTGCTCGGCATCGACTCGGTCTTCCTGCCGATCGCCAAGCGCCGCGAACTGTGGACGGCCCTCGGCAAGCAGCTGCGCCCCCAGCACCTTTCGACGATCGAGTCCTACGCGCCGATCACCGAGGTAGGTGAGGTACTCCAGTCGATCAAGGCCGGTGGCCACTCCGGCCGCACCGTCATCGGGGTCGCGGGCGAGTTCTGAGACCACGCCGCCGGTGCCGCCCCTGGCCCCGGCGGCTGGACCGGCGCGGGGCGGAACTCCCGTGCCCCGGTGGGTGCCGGATCTCGCGGTGCCATGTCCGGCCGCGGATGCCGGTCTCGGATCGGGGTGGCGATGCGGGCTCAGAGCGTGGCTGGCGTCGGGACCGGTTCGTCGGCGAACTGGGTGCGGTACAGCTCGGCGTAGCGGCCGTCGGCATTGAGCAGATCGGCGTGCGTGCCCCGTTCGACGATGCGGCCCTGTTCGAGCACCACGATCT
The DNA here is from genome assembly GCF_037034205.1 of Nocardia sp. SSK8. Lineage (NCBI taxonomy): Bacteria > Bacillati > Actinomycetota > Actinomycetes > Mycobacteriales > Nocardiaceae > Nocardia > Nocardia sp. SSK8. Next base: position 4,131 of record NZ_JBAGKD010000006.1, on the reverse strand, counting down.
GATCGGCCGCGCGGATGGTGGACAGCCGGTGCGCGATCACCAGTGCGGTTCGGCCGGTCAGCGCCTCGGTGAGGGCTTCTTGGACGGCCGCCTCGGAGGTGGAGTCCAGTGAGGCGGTGGCCTCGTCGAGGATCACCACGCGGGGCTGCTTGAGCAGCAGACGCGCGATGGTCAGGCGCTGGCGTTCGCCGCCGGAGAGCCGGTAGCCGCGCTCGCCGACCACGGTGTCGAGCCCGTCGGACAGCGAGCGGACCAGGTCACCGAGTCGGGCCCGTTCCAGCGCGTCCCACAGCTGGTCCTCGGACGCTTCCGGCCGGGCCAGCAGCAGATTCGCGCGGATGGTGTCGTGGAACAGGTGCCCGTCCTGGGTGACCAGGCCGACGGTGCGCTGGATCGACTCGGTGGTCAGCTCCCGCACATCGGCGCCATTGAGCTTCACCGCGCCCGAATCCACGTCGTAGAGCCGCGAAACCAGCTGCGCGATGGTCGATTTGCCCGCACCGGAGGATCCGACCAGTGCCACCAGCTGCCCGGGCTCGGCCCGCAGCGACACCTCGTGCAGCACCTCGACCCCGCCCCTGGTGTCCAGTGTGGCGACATCCTCGAGCGAGGCCAGCGACACCTTGTCCGCCGACGGGTAGCCGAAGTTCACCCCCTCCAGCTCCACCGCGACCGGGCCATCGGGCACCGGGACAGCGCCGGGCGCGTCCTCGATCAGCGGCCGCAGATCCAGCACCTCGAACACGCGCTCGAAGCTCACCAGGGCCGACATGATCTCGAGCCGGGCGCTGGCCAGCGCGGTGAGCGGGGTGTAGAGCCTGGTCAGCAGCAGCGACAGCGCCACCACCGAGCCCGCGTCCAGGCTGCCGCGCAGCGCGTACCAGCCGCCGAGGCCGTAGACCAGGGCCAGTGCCAGCGCGGAGACCAGGGTCAGCGAGGTGACGAAGGTGGTCTGCAGCATGGCGGTGCGCACGCCGATATCGCGCACCCGGGTGGCCCGCTGGGCGAACTCGGCCGATTCCTGACGCGGCCTGCCGAACAGCTTCACCAGGGTGGCGCCGGGGGCGGAGAAACGCTCGGTCATCTGGGTGCTCATGGCGGCATTGAGCTGGGCGGCCTCGCGCTGCATCGTGGCCAGCCGGTTACCCGCGCGACGGGCAGGGATGACGAACACCGGCAGCAGCACCAGCGCCAGCAGGGTGATCTGCCAGGAGATGCTGAGCATCACGGCCAGCGTCAGCACCAGGGTGACCAGGTTGGTGATCACGCCGGAGAGGGTGTCGCTGAAGGCGCGCTGGGCGCCGATCACGTCGCTGTTGAGCCTGCTCACCAGCGCGCCGGTGCGGGTGCGGGTGAAGAACGCGACCGGCATCTTCTGCACGTGATCGAACACGGCGGTGCGCAGGTCCAGGATCAGCCCCTCGCCGATGCGCGCCGAGAGCCACCGGATGGCCAGCCCGAGCCCGGCGTCGAGCACGGCCAGGCCCGCGATGGCGAGGGCGAGCAGCACCACGACGCGCGGCGCCGAGCCGCCGACGATGTCGTTGACGACCCGTCCGGCCAGCACCGGCGTCGCCACGCCGAGCACCGCGGCCACGATGCTGAGCAGCAGGAACGCCGAGATCCGGCGGCGGTGCGGCTGGGCGAAGCGCACGATCCGGCGCGCGGTGGCCAGGCGGAAGGGCCGCTCTTCCTCTGGCGCGTTCATCCGCCGGTACATCTGGCTGTAGGCCACGGATTCGATACTCACTGTCACTCTCCTCGCCGCTGTCCGCCCATCGAACACCTGCCCACCGACACTAAAACCTCAACAAAGGTTGACTTCAAATACTTTCCGCGGGCGCACGGTTCCGCGCACAGCGAAATCGGGGCAATAGGCTGGTCGGGTGGACGACGAGCGGAGTGTGCGGCTGCTGGCGCGAGCCCTGCGGGCCCGGCTCGGCGGGGAGGTCGACGCCGCCGTGCGCAGGCGCGTCGAGTACTCCGCCGACGCCTCCAACTACCGGGTGCGCCCCCGGCTGGTCGTCTTCCCGCGTACGGACGCCGACGTGGTGGCCACCGTGCTCTTCGCTCGCGAGCACGGCCTGCCGGTCACCGCGCGCGGCGGCGGCACCTCGGTGGCGGGCAATGTCGTGGGCCCCGGCATCGTGCTGGATTTCAGCAGGCATCTGCGCGCGGTGCTCGCCGTGGACGCCGAGGCCCGCACGGCCCGGGTCCAGCCCGGCGTGGTGCTCGCCGACCTGCAACGCCGCCTGCGCCCGGCCGGTCTGCGCTTCGGCCCCGACCCGTCGACCCAGGACCGCTGCACGCTGGGCGGGATGATCGGCAACAATGCCTGCGGACCGCACGCGCTGGCCTGGGGCCGCACCGCCGACACGGTGCGGGAACTGCGCGTGGTCGACGGCACCGGCACCGAACGCGTGCTCGGCGACGACCTGTCGGCGGTGCCCGGTCTCGCGCAGTTCACCGCCGCGCGGCTCGCGGTGCTGCGGACCGAGCTGGGGCGATTCGACCGTCAGGCCTCCGGCTATGGGCTGGAACATCTACTGCCGGAGCGAGGTTCGTCGTCAGCCAAGGCGTTCGTCGGGTCCGAAGGAACCTGCGGGCTCCTGCTGGAAGCCGAGGTCGCGCTCACCCCGCTGCCCGTCGCGACGGTGCTCACCGTGCTCGGCTATCCCGATATCGCCACGGCCGCCGACGATGTCGCGGCGGTGCTGAGCTGTGCGCCGATCGCGGTCGAGGGTATCGATGCCGGGCTGGTCGATGTGGTGCGCGCGCATCGCGGGCGGGTGCCCGAGCTGCCGCGCGGACGTGGCTGGTTGTTCGTGGAGACGGCCGGTGCGACCACCGCCGAAGCCCTCGCCACCGCCGAACATCTTTGCCGCACAGCCCATTCCGATGACCACCGGATCGTCACCGATCCCCGTGCCACTGCGGCACTGTGGCGGATCCGCGCCGACGGCGCTGGCCTGGCCGGACGCACGCCCGACGGAAATCCCGCCTGGCCGGGCTGGGAAGATGCCGCCGTCCCACCCGAGAATCTGGGCACCTACCTCCGCGAATTCGCCTCGCTCACCAGTGATTACCACGTCGGCGGGCTGCTCTACGGCCATATCGGCGACGGTTGCATCCACGTGCGGCTGGACTTCCCGATCGCCGACGCACCCCGCCGCTTTCGTGAATTCCTTTTCGATGCCGCCGGATTGGTGGTGCGGCACGGTGGCTCGCTCTCCGGCGAGCACGGTGACGGCCGAGCTCGCTCCGAGCTGCTCGAAGTGATGTACTCCCCCGCCGCCCGCGCCGCCTTCGCTGGGTTCAAGTCCCTGTTCGACCCCGACGACCTCCTCAACCCCGGCGTCCTCGTCCGCCCCGCCCCCGTCGACGCCGACCTGCGCGTTGCGGGCCTGTCACCGGTCCCCGCCACCGGCTTCGCCCTGCTCGCCGACTCCGGCGATCTGTCCACAGCTGTGCACAGATGTGTAGGAATCGGCAAGTGCCGCGCCGACACCCGCGCCGCGGGCGGCTTCACGTGCCCGTCCTACCTGGCCACCGCCGACGAGAAGGACACCACCCGCGCCCGCGCCCGCGTCCTCCAGGAGGTCGTCCGCGGCGATCTCGACTGGCGCTCCCCCGCCGTCGCCCAATCCCTCGACCTGTGCCTGTCCTGCAAGGCCTGCGCCACCGACTGCCCCGCCAGCGTCGACATGGCCACCTACAAATCCGAAACCCTCCACCGCCGCTACCACCACCGCCCCCGCCCCCTCGACCACTACCTCCTCGGCCAACTCCCCCGCTGGCTCACCGCCGCCCAACACGCCCCCCGCCTCCTCAACGCCCTCTCGGCCCACCCCCACCTCCGCCGCCTCGCGCTGCGCACCGCGGGCATCGACCCCCGCCGCCCAATCCCTCTCCTCGCCTCCGCCCCATTCCGCCGCATCTGGCAAGACCTCGGCGGCAACACCCGCCCCGACCCCCTCGCCACCGTCCTCCCGCACACCCGCCACCACAACCTCCTGCCGACCGCCCCGGTCTCCGACAACGGTGCTGGCAGCGCCCCCGCCTGCGCACTGCCGGAACCAGCCAGCCACAGCGGCCCCGCCGCTCCAGCCCGCTCAGCCGCGCGCGGTGCGC